>DATJFG010000154.1:0-7288 GCA_035495775.1 Verrucomicrobiia bacterium
GAGGATTTGCTTCTCTCGCTTTGTTATTCCCTTAACTTGCCGCCCGGACCGCGGCCGGGCGACCTGATCCTCGTGCCTCAACCGTAAGACCGACCAGGGCTAATCCAGCCAGTCCTTCTCTTTCAATTTCCGCGGCAGGTAAGTCTTCGTCAGATACTGAAAGTCCTTGTTCGCGAGCGCGTCGAGCTCGTATTTGAGCTCGCTCGCGAGCATGCGCTTGATCTCGTTCTGCCACTCTTTTTTCTGAAACCATTTATACTTCATCAACTCGCGCGCGCGGCTGATATCTTTCTCGTTGAGCTTGATGCCGACGTTGCGCGGGAGGCCGTAGTGCTCGGGGTCCGCGCTGGATAAGCCGATGAACTTCGCCTTGGGAATCGCCATGCGCTGGCTCTCGAAGGCCAGGTTGATCGAGCCCTGCTTGATGACGGAGTAGATGTAGTAGCCCCACGGGTCGTTATCGACGAGCACGTAAACCGGTAGGTTGTATTCTTCATTGAGGCGCCGCGCGAGACGCCTCACGCCGCGCGGCGGCTGGCCATTGCCCGTGAGCAAGACGCAGTTGTACCGGCGCCAGAATTTATCCTCCGAGAGGCGGTTCCACTGCGTGCCTTTCTCGACCAGGAGCACGAAGTCCGCCGTGCACTTGCTGATCTGGAGGTACTCCGGCTCGACGATCGACGGCACCGAGTAGCCGCCCTTCCCGAGGCGGGCGCAGTCGACGCGGTCGCCGTCGTCGGTGAAGACGACCGGCCCGACGATGCTGCCGGCGTTCTCCGCGCGGACGTGGAGCTCCTCGCGGAGCGCCGCGAGCGTGACTTCGAGGTCCTCGATCAGCGGGTCGGACTCGTTCTGGTTGTCGAAGGTGTTCTCGTGCGAGTTTTGGATCGTGTGCTTGGTGCGGTAATAAATTTCCCTGAGAGAAGTCGTCAGGTCGGCGCGCTGCAGCTCCGCGAGCGCGTCGGCGACGAGCACCGTCTGCATGAACTTCTTCGCCATGCCGACGTTGAAGAACGAGCGCTCCTGCTTGCGCTTGCCCAGCTCGATGAGGCCGCGCTTCTCGTCGAAGGTGACGTTGGCGAGGCTGCGGATCGGGATCGAGAGGGTCGGATCTTTACTGCGGTCGGCGGCCGTGATGACGGTATCGGCGATGCCGATGAGCTTCTTCTCGACCACTCCGTTCGTCTTCGTTTTTTTCTTCGCCATGATTGGTCCTATTTCTTTTTCTTCTTGCCGCCCGCTTTTTCGAAGCCGAGGCTCATCTGCTTCGAGGCCGCGGCGCCGACTTTGGCCGGATTCTTTTTATCGGACGCTTTGGCCTTCGGCGCTTTCTTCGTGTCCACCTTGCCCTTGACCGCCTTCGGCGCCTTGGAGAGCTCGACGTCGATCAGCTTCTCCTGCTCGGGCGACTGCGCCGCCTCTTGAGCGGGCGCTGCCTCGGTTCGCTCGTCGCCGGCAAGCGCCGGCGCGTCGCCCTCGACGCCCTCGGGCGTGACGATGATCGAGTCGGGGAGACCATCCGGAGACTTCTTTTTCCCGAGCAGCGCGTCGATCTTCTCGCCGCCGGTGCGTTTCAGCGCGATCTTCTGGAGCTGCTGCTTCAGTTTTTCCTTTGGCAGTTTCCCGCCCTTCAGCCGGTTGCACGCCTCGACCACCTCTTCGATGTAGAGCTCGAAGATATTGCGGCGGCGAAACTCGCTCTTGGCGTGCTCGCGGCGGCGGAGAAAGACGCCGAGGCGGCGGCCGCATTCCTGGAGCGCGAGCTTGATCTCTTTTCGGATCTCGTCATAGTCGGCGATCGCCTCCTTCGACTCGCTCGTGAACGGCACCCAGACCGACGCCATGTGGACGAAGACGACCATCGGCCCGGCGGGCAGCGCCCCGCGCGATTGCGTGACGCCGTAGTTGCGCCAGCTCGTCTCGAGCACCGCCTTGAACGTCGCGCAGGCCGACTGCTGATAGAGCAGCGGCACACGGTTGGCATAGCGGATGACGCGCGCGAGCTCTTCGTCTTCGTCGTGGCTCTCGCCCTCGGCGAGCGGCGCCTTGGGATGCTCCGGATCCGCCGCCTGGCCCGGCGCGTTGCCGTAGGCGAGGCCAGCCTCGATGACGAACGGGTTGCCGCGATAGACCGCGGGCGGGCGCGTCACCGCCGTGTAGAATTCGCCCTTGATCTGCTTGTAGAGGCCGTGGAGGATCGCCTTCTCGCCGATCGGCGAAATGCAGTTCGACGGCGGCGCCATGATCTTGGTTGCCTGGATGGCTTTATAAAGCGCTTCGGCGGGCGCGCCGTGGATGTTGCGCGGCTTTGCATCGGCGGACACTTTCGCCGTCTTGCAGATTTGCTGCGCGACGGCGGGGGAGACGCGGCTGAAGTCGGCGGCGAGGAAGCCCGCGACCGTGTGGCTCTTGGTGTCGTGCAGCATGCGCAGCAGGATGCCGAACTCGATGCCGTAGGGATGCGGCTTGATCTCGCGCGGCTGCGGCGGCAGCTCCTGGATCGTGCGCGGGTATTCTTTCACTTCGCCTTCCGGCGTGTGATAGACGAGCTTCACGTGCGGATTGGCGATCGCCACCTGCTCCAAATATTCGTCGACCGAGGCGCGCCCTTTCTGGTAGCGGCCGTCGATCTCGAGCGTCACCTGGGTGCCGCGGTGGCTCTCCCACTCGATCTGCTTGTTCTCGAAGATGCGCGGCTCGTTTTTTTTGGTGTCGATCTGGACTTCGAAATAGTGCGCCGGGCTCTTCGCGCTGGTGCGCGAGATGATCTGCACGGGCTTTCCGGTCGTGAGCTGCGCGTACATGCCGGCGGCGGAGATGCCGATGCCCTGTTGGCCGCGGCTCATGCGCAGGCGGTGGAACTTCGAGCCGTACAATAATTTGGCGAAGATCTTCGGGATCTGCTGGCGCACGATGCCGGGGCCGTAGTCGATGACGGTCACGCGGAAGCGGGTCGCCTGGCTCGGCGCCGGCGGCGTCTTCTCGTCCGAGGCGACTTCGAGCTTGACGACGACCTCGGGCAGAATGCCCGCCTCCTCGCAGGCGTCGAGCGCGTTGTCGACCGCTTCCTTCACGCAGGTGAGCAGCGCCTTGCGTGGATTGTCGAAGCCCAGGAGATGGCGGTTCTTGGTGAAAAATTCCGAGACGGAAATCTCGCGCTGCCGCGCGCCCATCTCCACGGCGGTGACAGCCCTCGGCTTGGGCGCGGTTTCCGCCGCGGCGCTCTCCTCATTCGATTTCAACATCGGTTTAGCCATGTTTCTCCTATTTTACAGGTTGTTCATCTTTTTTTCACCGCCGTTCGATCGCGGCGAGAAATTCGCTCGGAGTCTGGATGCGAATTCGGCGGTAATTCCTTAGTTCCAAGAGATCGCCGGCGCCCGAAACAATCACGTCGGCCCTGCCGGCGAGCGCGCATTCGAGAAACTTGTCGTCCGAAGGATCGCGCCGGACGGCGCGCACGCGTTTTTTCGGCCGCACCACTTCGAAGTAGGGCAGAAGCTCCTCTTCAACCAGAGCCCTGATCTCGACCTCCGTCAGCTGGAACTTCGGATAGCTCAAAACGCGCAGGTACTCATCCAGGATCGCGCGCGAAAGCAGCACGGTGATCGTTCCTCTTTGCCATAGGGGGACCAGACCGGACGGAGCGCCGGTGAAAAGCAGGGCCGAGATCAGAACGTTGGTATCGAGGACCACGCGCACTAATGTTTCCGCGCCCAGCGGATCGCGGAGGCAACGTCTTTTTCGGTCAGTTTCAAGGCCTTCATCTTCTGGCGCACGCGGTCGAGCCTGCTGCCGCGCGTCTCGATGACGATCGGTTTCAGCACGATCGTCTCGCCATGGAGGCTCACCTCGAAATAATCCGTGGCCGGCAGCTGCTCCACGATGGCTTTCGGCAGCGTCAATTGATTCTTGACGGTCTTTTTTGCAAGCATCCCTTGTTTCCTTACAGTAAGGATACATTACTCGACCGTTCGATGCAAACGGACCGCGCCATGCGCTTGATTTTTATTCCGGCTCGTTGACAAACCCGCCCCGAACCGGATATTTCAAAGAGACGATCGGGCGGTTTCCGCCGCCGTGTTTACCGAGAGGAGGATTTGCCATGGTCATGCTGGGTACCGATATGAAAGTCGCCGAGACGCCGAGCGAGCTCAAGGACTACAAAAAGCGCGACGCCTACGAGGACTGGCTCCAGAGCGAGGGGGTCAAAGTCTACGAGGAGCACTACTTTCCCAACATGCTCAAGGTCGAGCTCGGCCCATGGGAGCGCAAGGGCGGCAAGGGCGCGGTGATCCACATCAAGAACCGCCACATGCCGAACGACTGCCATGTGGTCGAGATCGCGCCGGCCGGCAAGTCCGAGCCCGAGCACCATATGTACGAGCTCACGGTGTACATCCTGTCCGGCCGCGGCGCGACGACGATCTGGCAGCACGAGTCCAAAGGCAACGGCAACGGCAAAGCTAAAAATACCTTCGAGTGGCAGACGGGAAGCCTGTTTTCGATCCCGCTCAACGCCTCGTACCAGAACTTCAACGGCAGCGGCACCGAGCCGGTGCGCTACATGGCGGTGACCAACGCGCCGCCGATGATGCGGCTCTACCAGGACAACGACTTTATCTTCAACTGCGATTATGCCTTCACGAGCCGCTACCAGGGCGACGAGGACTACTTCAGCGGCAACGGCAAGCTCTACACGCGGCGCATCTGGGAGTCGAACTTCATCTTCAACGCGCCGGACATGAAGCTCTACGGCTGGAAGGAGCGCGGCGCCGGCGGCATCAACGCCATGCTCGAGATGGCGAGCAACAACACCAAAAACCACATCTCGGAGTTTCCCATCGGCACCTATAAAAAGGCGCACCGCCACGGACCCGGCGCGCATCTACTGCTGCTCTCCGGCACCGCCGGCTTCTCGCTCGTCTGGACCAAGGATGACCGCTCGGACATGATCAAGTGCGACTGGCAGGTGGGCTCGATGGTCGTCGTACCGAACGACAACTGCTATCACCAGCACTTCAACTCGGGGACGACCCGCGCGCGCTACTTGGCCTTTCGCCCCGGCGACTTGGGCGCCTACTCGCCGCGTGCCGGCGGCGGCGAATTCGCCGACCGCAGCCTCAAGGAAGGCGGCTGGCAGATCGAATACGGTGATGAGGACAAGGAGATCCACCAGATCTTCGAGAACGAGCTCAAGAAAAACGGCGCAACCTGCCGCATGAAGGCATTCATTCCGTGGTGCACGGGCGAGGTCGGCCCGACCACGGAGCGCGAGACATAAGACGATTAATCCGTCTTCATTGTTGCGATGATCCTGTGTAGGGGCGGGTTTTGAAACCCGCCCCTACGCGTTTTACCAATCCTGCCGGAAAATATTTTACCGCCTTAGTCCATGAAAAGCTTATTGCGATAGCGCTCCGCCGCAGTCCCAGGTACTGCGATAGCGCGCACCGCCGTAAGGCAACAATTTGCGCGCCTCATAACGTATAACGTATTATCCCCGTCGATGAGCCCGGAGGCGGAAAATCTTCGCTGCCCGCGCTGTTCGACGGATCTTCCGCCGGCCGTGGATCACTGTCCGGGCTGCGGCGCCGCGGTGGCGAAGGAAAAATTCCGTCTGCCATGGCGGTCGTGGCGCACAATCCGCTCGAGGTTTAAGGTTCACATTCTCGCCGCTGCGCTCACTGCGGCACTCATCTGGGCGCCGCATGTGCTGCACTGGCTTCGGTTTCAGCTTCCGCTCCGAACCTCACCGCTCGTCGGCGAGGCGGTCACTCGCGCCCAGGATCATCCCGCGACAATCGCCAAGCTCGGAGATGGAATCGCGGCCGGCTGGTTCGTTAAAGGCTTCATCCGCGACGACGAGACCGGCTGGAGTGAGGCGAGGTTGTGGATTCCGGTATCCGGCTCGAAGGCGAAAGGGCTTCTTTATGCGAGCGCCGGGCGCACGAGCGGCGGTGTCTGGGTTTTCTCCGAGCTGCGGCTTTCGGCGAGCGATGGGGCGGAAATGGATCTTCTGTCGCGAGCCTCCGCCCCGGCGCTGCCTGAAGGAGCGGCGCGCGCGCGGATTTATCTCGTGCCGTTCGGCGATCTGAGGGGCCTCGCCGTCCACGCATTACCGGACCACTACCGCGCGACCCTCGGCCTCAACGTCGAGCTGCTCGCGCCGCTGCCGCTCGAAAGAAGCGCGTATGATCCCGCTCGGCGTCAGATGGTCGCCGAGGAGCTGATCCGCGCGATGAAAGAGGGTCTTCCGCAGCTTGCGGCGGATCCTTCGGCGTTTCTCATCGGCATCACTCAAGAGGACATGTATGTTCGCGGTCGCGATTGGAATTTCGCGTATAACTACTATATGCAGCCTCGGACAGCGGTCATTTCCGCCGCGCGTCTCAAGCCTGTTTTTTATCGTTGGTTCGGACGAGAGCGGCTGCTGCAGGTCCGCGTGCGCAAGTTCGTCACGCGAGATCTCGGCGTGCTCGTTTATCGCTTCCCACTGAACGACGATCCGACGAGCGTTTTGAAACGGGGGATTTGGAGCCTTGAGGACCTCGATGTCGCGTCGGAAAATTTCGAGGGGCTCGGCTCGCGCGCGGTCGTGAACCAATTCCAGGAAGCGCACCGACAAAAGCCCGTCGCGCCGGAATTCGCGGCGAATGCAGCGAAGCCGGCGAAGCTCGACGGCGGTAACCCCTGCCTGCTATTTCAGAGAAAGATCGATAAAAACGGTCGCGGCGTCGGAGCTTACAGCGCAAAGCTGACCGATTGCCCGCCGCGCGCGTTCCTCGACGGTGCCGTGGACGAGCTGGAAGCGGATCTCGATAGCGGCGCGCTCATCACACGGCGGACGGATCTATTCGTGCCGGACGTAATTCCAGTCGCCGTGACGCGCTGTTACCGCCTCTTGGACGACCGTACGCTCCCGTTCGGAACGCGCACGAACCACGCGTGGGACTTGGCACCTTTCGGAAGCCGCCAGCCGTATACGTATGTCTACATCGTTTTCTGTGACGGCAAGCGTGTCCATTTCGATCGCGTATCAAAAGGCACCGGCTACGCCGACGCCGTCTACGAGCACCGCGAGACGGCGACCCCGTTCTTCGAGTCGCTCTTCAGCTGGAACGGGAACGGCTGGGATCTGCGCCTAAAGAACGGGTCGCTGATGCTGTTTCCCGAAGCTTACAATGCCAAGCGTCACGTCGAAGGTGCGATCGTCGGCCTGAGCGACGCCCGCGGCAACAGCGTCAAGGTCGAGCGCACGCGCCAGCGCGACATCGAGCGCCTCACC
>DATJFG010000155.1:0-3180 GCA_035495775.1 Verrucomicrobiia bacterium
TTCGGCTTCATCACGCCGGACGACGGCAGCGACGAGGTGTTTTTCCATCGCGGGAGCCTCGCGCCGCGCGTCCAGTTCGAGGACGTGAACGAGGGCGATTCGGTGCAGTTTCAGTCGCGCAAAGGCGATAAAGGCCCCGTAGCCTTCGACCTAAAGCTGCGCTAGACTTGAGTCAGGCGTTGGGAGGGGAACGATGCGTATCCGATTCGCGCTCGCCATTTTTGCCCTAAGCTTTTTATTCTCTCTTCCGGCTCTCGCGCAGACCGCGCCTACGATCTACGTCGGGCTGGTCTCGATCACGCCGTCCAACGCGCCGGTACTGGCAGCGCACGACGGCGGATACTTCAAGAAATATAATCTCGACGTCAAACCGCTCATCATGTCCGGCTCGTCCACCGCGGTGGCGGCGCTCCTGTCCGGCAACGTCAATCTCGTCAGCATGGCGGGCTCGGGACTCATCAACGCCCATCTCGGCGGCAGCGACGCCGTCATGGTCGCGGGGATGGTGAACTTCGCCCCTTACGAGCTCGTCGTCGCCAAGGACATCAAGAGATTCGAAGATCTGAAGGGGAAGAAGCTCGGCATCGCCCGCTTCGGCGGCTCGGCCGATTTTCTCGCGCGCTGGGGGCTGGAGAAAAACGGCCTCAAGCCGGGGAAAGACGTGACGATCATGCAGACCGGCGGCAACCCGGAGCGCGTCGCGGCGATCATGCAGGGGGCGATCCAGGCGACGCTCCTGGAGCAGGCGTTCGCGCAGGAGGCGAAGAAGGCGGGTCTCCACTCGCTGATGGATTTTTCCACCGCCGGTCTCGACTACCAGCACAACGGCATCGGCTCGACCAAGAGCTACATGGACAAGAACCGCGACGCGATGGTCCGCTTCATGAAGGCGATGGTCGAGGGCATCCACAAGTTCAAGACCGACCGCGCCTTCGGTCTCAAGGTCCTGGAGCGCCATCTGCGCACCTCCGATCCCACGGTGGCGCAGGTCGCCTACGATTACTACGCGCCGAAGACTCCCGACGTCCCGTACGTGAACATCAAGGGAATGAAGTTCGTCCTCGACACGCTCGCGGAGACGAACCCGAAGGCGAAGGCGGCGAAGCCCGAGGACATGGTCGATCACCGCGCGCTCCAGGAGGTCGAGGCGAGCGGGTTCGTCAAGCAGGTCCTCGCGGGCAAATAAATCGCGAACCGCTATTCTACACTGAGGCGGGTTTAAACCCGCGGCGCCATGCACACCAACCGCCTCATCCACGAGTCCAGCCCCTATCTCCAGCAGCACGCGCACAACCCGGTCGAGTGGCATCCCTGGGGCGACGAGGCGCTCGCCAAGGCGAAGGCCGAGAACAAGCCGGTGCTGCTCAGCATCGGCTACTCCGCGTGCCACTGGTGCCATGTCATGGAAAAAGAGTCGTTCGAGAACGAGGCGATCGCCGCGCTCATGAACGACAAATTCGTCAACATCAAGGTCGACCGCGAGGAGCGCCCCGACTTGGACGAGATCTACATGAACGCGGTGCAGATGCTCACCGGGCGCGGCGGCTGGCCGATGACCGTTTTTTTGACGCCCGAGGGAAAGCCGTTTTTCGGCGGCACCTATTTTCCGCCGGAGGACCGCCACAACATGCCCGGCTTCCCGAAAATCTTAAACGCCGTCGCCGAGGCGTACCACAACCGCAAAGAGGATGTGAAACAGAGCGTCGAGCAGATCCACGCGGCGCTCAATCGTCTCTCGCGCGTGGGCGAGAGCCAGAAGCCCTTCGACCCTGACATCGTCGTCGCGAGCGCGGAGAAGCTCGCCGAGGCCTACGACCCCGAGCACGGCGGCTTCGGCCAGGCCCCCAAGTTTCCCAACGCCGGCGTCTACGAGCTTTACCTCCGCGCCTACCGCCGCTCGAAGCACGAGCGGCTCTTCGAGATGATCGACCACACGCTCCGCGCGATGGCGGAGGGCGGCATCTACGATCACCTGGGCGGCGGCTTTCACCGCTATTCGGTCGACGAGAAATGGCTCGTGCCGCATTTCGAGAAGATGCTCTATGACAACGCCCAGCTGCTCCGCGTCTACGCCGAGGCCTACACGGTCAAGCGCGAGCCGCTGTTTAAAAAAGTGGTGGAGGAGACCGGCTGCTACCTCGTGCGCGAGATGCTCAATCCCGACGGCGGTTTTTATTCGACGCAGGACGCCGACAGCGAGGGGGAGGAAGGGAAGTTCTTCGTCTGGACCGAAGAAGAGATCAATCGGATCGTCGGCGAAGAGGCCGGGACGATTTTCTCGCGCGCCTACGACGTGACCGAGTTCGGCAACTTCGAGGAAAAAAATATTCTCCATCCGGTGCTGACGATCCAGCAGACCGCGGCACTGTTCAAGAAAGAGCCGGCCGAGGTCGAGCGCCTGATCGAGGACGCGCGCAAGAAATTGCTCAGAGAGCGCGAGAAGCGCGTGAAGCCTTTCCGCGACGAGAAAATCATCGCGTCCTGGAACGGCCTCGCGCTGTCGGGTTTGGCGGCGGCCGGGAAGGTCTCCGACGAGCCCGCGTTCCTCGACGCGGCGCGCATGACCGTCGGCTTCGTCCTGTCCAAGATGCGTCGCGACGGCCTCTTGCTCCACGTCTACAAGGACGGCCAGGCCAAGCTCTACGGCTATCTCGACGACTACGCCTTCATGGCCGCGGGACTGATCGATCTCTACGAGGCGACGTTCGAGCGCGTCTATCTCGAAGACGCGAGCGCGCTCGCCGAGACGATGGTGCGGGAGTTCTGGGACGACGAGGACGGCGGCTTTTTCTACACCGGAAAATCGCACGAGGCGCTGATCAGCCGCACCAAGCCCGCCTTCGACGGCTCGGTGCCGTCGGGCAACGCCATCGCGGCGCAGGTGTTGCTCAGGCTCTATTACTACGAAGGCAAAGAAGATTATTTAAAGAAGGCCGAGAAGGTGCTGCGCATCTACTACGACGGGCTGGAGCAGCAGCCGTTCGGCTTCGCCCACCTGCTCGCCGCGCTCGATTTCTATCTGGAGAAGCCCAAAGAGATCGTCGTCGTGGGAAGAGAAGAAGAGCCGACGATGCTCAGGTTGTTGGATGCCATCAACGCGCTTTACCTGCCCAACAAGACGCTGCAGCTGATCTCTCCCGACGAGCCTTCGGAAAAACTTCCAGCCCCGCTCCAGGGCAA
>DATJFG010000156.1:0-7886 GCA_035495775.1 Verrucomicrobiia bacterium
GCGACTTCGCTTTTGCCGAGCCCGAGGACCGGCCGCAGATCGACGACCGGGAGCAATTCGCCGCGGAGGTTGATCACTCCGGCCAGATGCGGCACGACGCCCGGGAGGCGCCGCAGCGACATTGCTTGGCGCATCTCGAGAAGATATCTGAGCTCGATGCCGAAAACCTCGTCGCCCAGCTGGAAGGACAGCGCGGCGATCCGCTCGCCGCCCTCCTCTTGCGTCGGGACCTCGCTCAAGACGCGGGCCCGCTCGCGAAACAGCTCCGTCAAATCATCCGCGGACATCTCCGCCTCATCGGCAACAACGATCGAGTCTTTATTTTCCATCAATCTTTGCGCCACTCCCCGAGCTCTTGCGCTTCCACGACGGAGAAAATTCGCTCGGCGTTAAGGATCGGAATGAGCCGCCCGTCGGATTTCGCGACGCCTTGGAGGAACTGCGCCTGCGAGCTGCCGACGAAGGAAGAGAAGTCCGGCGCCGGCTCGAGATCGGCGCGCGATAGATGGAGCAGAGAGACGGCATGATCGACGACGAGCCCGAAGAGCTTTTCGCGAAAGGCTACGACCAGGACGGCGGTCTTTCGATCCCACGGCCGGCGCGCCAGCGCCATGCGCCGACGAAGATCGACGGCCGTCACGACCCGGCCGCGAAGGTTGAAAATGCCGGCGACAAACGGCGGGGCGTCCGCGAGCGGCGTCAACTCCGGCAGCGGCACGACCTCCTGCACATCATGGCAGGGCACGCCGTAGACGCCGGGTTCCAGCGCGAAGGTCAGCAGGATGAATTCAGCCGTCATGAACGAGTTCCCGCTCCACGAGCACGAGCAATTGGCCGCCGCTGATGCCGTCGGCGCCGCTCAGGTGCTCGGAGGCGGGGGACGCGGCGAGCACATGCTTCGCAACGGCGAAGCTTTTCCGCGCCTGCGCGGACCTCCCTTGGGCTTTATGGATGCGTCCGAGGTAGAAATGGCCGAGCGCGAAGTTGGGGTCGATATAGATGGTTTTCTTGAGCGCGCCGAGCGCCTCGTCCAGTTTGTTTTCTTCGATCCAGAGGAGCGCCATGAAATAATGCGCCCAGAGATTCAGCGGATCGAGGGCGAGCGCGCGGCTCAGCCAGTAGCCCGCCTCCGAGAGGTGCTGTCGATCGGCGGCGAGCCGGCCGATAAGGGAGGGAATGCGGGCGTCGCGCGGGCTTTTTTCGGCCGCTTCGGCGAGCAGCACGAGCGCGGCGTCGATCTCGCCGCCGCCGATCAATTCCATCGCTTGATCGACGGCGTCGGTCTCGGCGGGTTTCGGCGGCAAGAGATTATTTCCGTGAGGCGTCTCGCGGCGGCGCGCCGGGCGCCGCGGAGGTTCGGGCCAGATAAGCGGCAGCGGGAAAGACTTCGGGGCCGCGGGCCGCGGCGCCGGTTTTTGATAAACGACGCTATCGGGAAACACGCGCGCCTCCAAATCGCGATAGGCGTCGCGGGAATATTCAGCGGCACCCGTCACCAGGAATCCGCCGTCGCCGAGAAAATCGTGAAATTTCTCGACCACCCGGCGAATCGTTTGCGGCCGAAAATAGATAGTCACATTGCGACAAAAAATGACATCGACTTCACGTGTGCCGTTGGCCGGAAAAGGGTACCCATCGGTAAATAGATTGTGCGCTTCGAATGTCACCAGAGAGCGGACGGGCTCGGCGACGCGATAGCGCTCGCCGTCGAGTTCCCGCCAATACTTCCGCATGAGCTCCGGTCCAACGCCGCGAAAGGACCAAGGACGGTAAACGGCTTCGCTGGCGGATGCGAGCGCGTCGACATCGATGTCCGTCGCAAGGATTTTCAAGTCCCAGGAAAGCAGCTCGGGAAAATGCTCGACGAGCAAGATAGCGATCGAGTACGCCTCCTCGCCGGTTGAGCAGCCGGCGCTCCAGATGCGCAGGGTCCTCGCCCCTTCGCCTCTCTTTTTTTCGATCAGTTCAGGAACGAGATAATCTTTCAATGCCGTGAAATGCGCGGCGGTGCGAAAAAAATAGGTCTCGTTCGTCGCCACCGCCGCCACAAGTTGCGCGAGATAGTGCGCACCCACGGTGGCGCCGGATTCGATCGCGTCGAGAATTTCCCCCACATGGGTGCGGCCGAGGCTTTCGAGGTGTTCGGAAGGCTCTTTCAGACGCGCGAGTTTGTCGTCGGGGATATACAGGCCGGTCTTGCTTTCCAGTACGTCTCTCAGTCGCAGAAGATCGGCTCTTTGGGAATCCGTCAGCGGTGAATCAGGCATAGTTTTGCCTGCAAAGGGTACGCCTGCAGGCTATTCGAAGTCAAGTTGATTTTGATTCGCCGGGTGATTTATGCCCCGGGATATGATATCTGAAAGACCACACAGATGATCGATATCGCCGCTAATTACCGCATGATTTTGCAGGGGATCGGCGCGGCGGCGGCCCGTTCCGGGAGAGAAGCCGGTGCGGTCAGAATGCTGGCGGCGTCGAAGTCCCAGAGCATGGAGAAGGTCCAGACGGCGATCGCGGCGGGCATCCGGCTTTTCGGTGAAAATTACGTCCAGGAGGCGGCGGCGAAAAAGGCCGCCGCGCGCGCGCCGGTCGAGTGGCACATGATCGGCCACCTGCAGCGCAATAAGGTGAAGGCGGCTTTGGATCTTTTTGACGTCATCGAGTCGCTCGATAATCTCGGCCTCGCGCAGGCACTGGAAAAAGAGGCCGCCGCGCGCGGGCGGATCGTTCGCGCTCTCGTGGAAGTCAATCTCGCCGGTGAAGAGAACAAGAGCGGCCTTCCCCAGGAGGCGCTCGCGCCGCTGCTTGAGGCGATTGAGGCTCTGCCGCACCTGAGAATCGAGGGGTTGATGGCGGTGCCGCCGCTTGCGGACGATCCGGAAAAGGCGCGCCCTTATTTCCGTGCGCTCGCGGAATTGCGCGAGAAGTTCAAGAGTCAAAAACGCTCGAATATCGAGCTGAAGGAGCTTTCGATGGGTATGAGCCACGATTATGCGGTGGCGATCGAAGAGGGGGCGACGCTCGTGCGCATCGGCACGGCGCTGTTCGGCCCGCGGGAGAGCTAGCGGTGTTCGTGCTTGCGAATTTTATCGTCGCCGTCGCCCAGGTCCTCTACTATGTGCTTGAGATATATAAATGGATCGTCATCGCCCGCGCGGTGATCTCCTGGGTCAACCCTGATCCGTACAATCCGATCGTGCGCTTCCTCTATAACGCGACCGAGCCGGTGCTTTACCGGATCCGCCGCGCGATCCCCCTGTACGCCGGCGGCATCGATTTTTCCCCGATTATCGTTTTCGTCGTGATCCTTTTTCTGCAATACTTCCTCGTCCAGTCGCTCATCGATCTGGCGCAGAGCCTCCGCTATTCGAGTTGAGCTATGAAACAATTATTCGTGAGCGAGATTCAGGAGCATCAGCCGGTCGACACGATCTTCATGTGCGCCGCGAAGAATCAGGGCGTCACAAAGAACGGGGCGGGTTATCTGATTTTAAAGCTGCTCGACCGCAGCGGTGAGATCGAAGGGCGCGTCTGGGACCGCGCCGAAGAGCTCGCTCGAAAGTTCGAAAAAAGCGACTATGTACGCGTGCGCGGCCAAGCCACCGTCTATCAAGGCAGGCTACAGATCCGCGTGCACGATGTGCTGAAAATCGAGGAGGCCGAAGTCACCGCCGGAGATTTCCTGCCCAAAAGCCCCTATGACCCGGAGATCATGGCGGCCGAGCTCATGGCGCTCCTGCGCGGCGTCAAGAATCCTTATCTCCTCGCGCTCGGCGAAGCGTTTTTTGCCGACGAGGAGTTCATGGATCTCTTCAAGCGGGCGCCGGCGGGGAAAAGCATCCATCACTGCTATTTGAGCGGCCTTCTCGAGCATACGCTGTCGCTCACGAAATTGGTCCTGAAAGTCGTCGAGAACTACCGCGACGTTGACGTCGATCTGTTGCTGATCGGCGCTTTCCTGCATGATATGGGAAAGATCTACGAGTTTTCCTTCGACCGCTCGGTCGAATATACCGATAAGGGACAATTGCTGGGTCATCTGGTCATGGAAGTTGAGAAGGTCAGCGAGAAGATTCGCGCCATCCCCGATTTTCCCGAAAACCTCGCCGTCCTCGTCAAGCATATGCTCGTGAGCCACCACGGCCAGTACGAGTTCGGCTCCCCCAAGCTGCCCCAAACCGTCGAGGCTTTGATTCTTCATTACCTCGACGACCTCGACGGCAAGATCCAGAGCGTGCAGACCTTGATGGCCAAGGAGCAGTCGCGCTGGACCTCTTTTCACCGCGCCTACGGCCGGAGCTTTTTTCGCGGCGACGGGCCCAAAGAAAACGGCGATTAATTATTTTTCCGCAGGAGTATTTCCATGAAGATGTTTTTAGCGGGTCAGTGGACCGACAAGCCGAAGAAAATTGAGGTGAGAAACCCCTTCGATAATTCCGTCATCGACGCCGTGCCCAAGGCCGACGGCGCCGACGTCGAGCGCGCGCTCGCGTTCGCCGAGCGAGGCGCCAAGGTGATGGCGAAGCTTTCGAGCTACGACCGCTGGAAGATCCTGCGCAAGGCCGCCGACATGATGGCGGCGCGCAACGAGGACCTCGGGCGGACGATCTCGAGCGAAGAGGGCAAAGTCATCGTCGAAGGGCGCGGCGAGGCGAGCCGCGCCGTCGAGACGATGATGGGCTCGGCGGAGGAGGCGAAGCGGCTTCACGGCGAGACCGTGCCGCTCGACGCCGACCCGACGGGCGGTAAAAAGCTCGGTTTTACGCTGCGCGTGCCGTGCGGCGTCGTCGCTGCCATCAGTCCGTTCAACTTTCCGCTGAACCTCGTCTGCCATAAGGTCGGCCCGGCGCTTGCCGCCGGCAATACGGTATTAGTGAAGCCCGCGTCGGACACGCCGCTCTCGGCGCTGAAGCTTACGGAAATTCTTCTCGAGGCGGGCCTTCCGCCCGAAGGCATTCAATGCGTCACGGGCCCCGGCGGCGAGGTCGGCGACACGATCGTCGCCGACCGGCGCGTGCGCAAGGTGACTTTCACCGGCAGCCGCGAGATCGGCGACCGCATCTGCCGCATGGCGGGTATTAAAAAAGTCACGATGGAACTAGGCTCGAATAGCCCTGTCATCGTCATGCCGGACGCCGATCTGGATAAAGTCGCGAGCGTCCTCGCGATGACCGGATACGGCAACGCCGGCCAAACCTGCATCTCGACCCAGCGCGTGCTCACGGCGAAAAAAGTCTACGGCGATTTCTTGGTCGCGCTGAAGCCGCGCGTCGAGGCGCTCGCGACCGGCAACCAGCTCGATGAGAAGACGAAGGTCGGACCGATGGTGAAGGAGAGCGAGGCGGTGCGCGTCGACAGTTGGATCAACGAGGCGGTCGCGGGCGGAGCGCGGCTGGCGGCCGGCGGCGGCCGGCGCGGCGCGTTCTACATGCCTGCCGTGGTCGCGGACGTGAAGCCGGACATGCGCATCTCGCGCGACGAGCTCTTCGGTCCGGCCGTTGCCGTGACGCCGTTCGAGACGATCGAAGAAGCGATCGCTCTCGCGAACGACAGCGTCTATGGTCTCGCCGCCGGCATCTTCACGGAAAACGTCGAATGGGCCATGAAATTCGCGCGCGAGGCCGAGGCCGGAAACCTGCACGTCAACTGGGGCTCGCAGTGGCGCGTCGATCTCATGCCCTACGGCGGCTTGAAGGACTCGGGCTTCGGTAAAGAAGGGCCGCGCTACGCCGTCGAAGAGATGACCGAATTGAAGATGGTCGTCTTCCATCTCAACAGCTAGCTTTATGAGAGCCGACGGGCGCAAAGACAAACAGCTCAGGCCGCTCCTCATAACGCCCGGGTATATCAAGCACGCCGACGGCTCGGTCCTCATCGAAGTCGGCGACACGCGCGTCATCTGCACCGCCAAACTCGAAGATCGCACGCCCCCTTTCCTCCGGGGCACAGGCAAAGGATGGATCACGGCGGAATACGGCATGCTGCCGTCGTCTTCCGCCACTCGCATCGCGCGCGAGTCGTCGCGCGGCAAGGTCGGCGGCCGGACGCATGAGATTCAGCGGCTCATCGGCAGAAGCCTCCGGGCCGTCGCCGATATGGCCGTCCTCGGGGAACGGACGGTGTGGATCGATTGCGACGTCATCCAGGCGGACGGCGGCACGCGCACGGCCTCGATCACCGGCGCTTATGTGGCGGCCGCTTTGGCGGCGCGCCGCTGGTTGAAGACCGGCGTGATTCAGAAACCGCTGCTGCGCGATGCCGTCGCGGCCGTGAGCGTCGGCATCGTCGACGGCAAGGTCATCCTCGATCTCAATTACGAGGAAGACAGCCGGGCCGAGGTCGACATGAATATCGTCATGACCGGCGCGGGCAAATTCATCGAAGTCCAGGGGACCGCGGAGCACGCCCCGTTCACGCCAAAAAAGCTCGAACGCCTGACTGAAATCGCCGCGGCTGGCATAAAAGAACTCCTGATGGCGCAAAAAGGTATTTTAAGCCGCCCTGAATAATCGTTAAAGTTTTTCGCCCTTCGCGCCGATAAAACCAGCAAACCCTTTTGGAGGCCGGCAATGTTGGTAAGAAAGCGCGTACTTCTGGTTGAAGACCATCCCGACACGAGCGAACTGATCCGGAAAGAACTCAGCTTCGGCGGCTACGACGTTCTGATCGCCGAGGACGGCCGTCAGGCCGTGGCGTTCGCGGCTCATCTGCTTCCCGACCTTATCATCATGGACATGCGGCTGCCGAAGATGAACGGCTTCGAGGCGACTAAACGCATTCGGGAAAATCCCAAGACTGCGGGGATTCCGATCCTCGCGGCCACGGCATTGAATGGGCCGGGCGACCGCGAGCGCTGCATCGCCGCAGGCTGCGACGATTATCTCGCGAAGCCGTTTACTCATAAGGAACTCCTGGCCGCGCTTCAGGTGCTCTTCGACAAAAGCGCGGCGGCCGCCGGCGATGCGCCGGCGGAGTCATCGACGGCGAAAGCACAAAACGCTTAACGCTTCCGCGGCCGGCACCGGCATGGTAATGACCAAGCCGGGCCATGAAAATTTTAGTCGCGACGACCAATCCTGGAAAGCTGGCCGAGATCGCCGCTTTTTTAAGCCCTCTTGGAATCGAGATTCTCTCGCTCTCCGATCTTAAAAATCCACCTGTGGTAACCGAAGACGGGGATACCTTCGAGGCCAACGCTCTCAAGAAGGCGCGGACGCTCGCGGTCTTCTCGGGCTTGCCGACACTCGCCGACGACTCCGGCCTCGAAGTCGAGGCGCTCGCCGGCGCGCCGGGCATCCATTCGGCGCGCTACAGCGGCGAGGACGCAAATGACGCCGGCAACAATGAAAAATTGCTTCGCGCTCTCGCCGGCATTCCGGAGGAGCGTCGCGCCGCTCGTTTTGTGTGCGTCCTCGCGCTCTCCATGCCGCCATTCAGAGGCGGGGCCGAACAGCTTTTCCGCGCTGAATGCGCCGGGCGCATCGGCTTCGAGCCGCGCGGCGACAAAGGCTTCGGCTACGATCCGCTATTTTTCTACCCGCCGCTCGGACGGACCTTCGGCGAGCTCGACCGCGAGACGAAAAGCGGCGTGAGCCATCGGGGGCGGGCGCTCAAACGGCTTGCGGCGGCCTGGCCGGATCTAAAAGCCATCATTAAACAGCCGCGGATTCGATCTCGGGGTTGATTTCACCCCTCGCCTGTGTAGAATGAATTGTTTTACGTATCGGGGCGTAGCGCAGCCTGGTAGCGCACCTGCCTTGGGCGCAGGGGGTCGGACGTTCAAATCGTCTCGCCCCGACCAATTCGGCGCCAGTAGCTCAGTTGGATAGAGCAACGGCCTTCTAAGCCGTAGGTCAGGGGTTCGATTCCCTTCTGGCGCGCCACAA
>DATJFG010000157.1:0-27967 GCA_035495775.1 Verrucomicrobiia bacterium
AGGGTTCAAATCCCTTCACTCACCCCAAACATTTTACGATCGAATGTCCGAGCACAGACAAATGCGGGCCGCTAGCTCAGTTGGTAGAGCAGCTGACTCTTAATCAGCGGGTCCGGAGTTCGAGTCTCCGGCGGCCCACCAAACCATACAGTGCAAAGAACTCCTGGTTTCCCGACGTTTTGTTCTGGGGGACAGGAGTTCTTTGCGTTAAAGGCAGCTTGTACGTCAACGTAATTGTGTCGCCTTTGACCCTGACTTCTTTTAGAATTTCTCTCAAAAACGCGTGATTCTGGCCGATTTTTCGTTCACGAAGCCGTACCTGCATCTGCTGAATGAATTTTCTAAAGCGTCTTGTTGGCACATGGCAGCCGACCGTGGTCATTGAGAAATGCCTGAAGAATTGTGGCTTCTGCCATTAAGCCCAGAAAGGCAACATGCATCCAATGAAAAGCAGTTTTTCTTGGGAATCGGGATGATCTCTGCCGGGCAACTTTTCTGTAGTTCCACACGTCGTTTCAAGAGGGCCTCACGTTCAGCCCTGATTTCCTTGATTCGATGCGCAGTCTGCCGTTCCCCACGCACACTGGCGCTTCTGCTGTTTGACCTGCGGTTGATGATCGCGCGCTCGTTGCGCTAGGCGGCGAGCCAAGTCCAGCACCGGAGCCTTGCCGAGTTCCGAGCGACTCGCAGCGGCGCATAGGAGCTGAGTCAGTCGGCGCGTTGTTCGCGCTCCACCTAGAATCAACAATCTCGTGTCAAACTGATTTGCTTGCACGAGCCAACGAGTCTGAGCTATATGTTTCTGGCCATGAAGTACGAAAACTTTTCCCACAGGTATGCTCACATCATTCTAAACTCCGACTACGCGCCTAGGACAGAGATCGAGTTCGCCTACATTTACTAATCGTTGGAAGTGGGTGCTCATAAGGGGGCGATACCTAGATATCTTATTTTTAATTAGCCACTGTAAGTAATCGAAGGGAACCACATGAACGAACAGAACAAAACCGTCACGAACGATACTGTACCGTCCATGGCTATGCTCCAGATGATCTCAGCCTTTCGAAGTTCTCGGGCCATCTACGTAGCTGCTAAGCTTGGCCTCGCTGACCTGCTCAAAGATAGGCCGAAGAGCAGGGAGGAGCTGGCGCAGGCGACTGGAACGCATGCTAGTTCACTTTATCGAGTTATGCGAATGCTCGCCAGCATTGGCATCTTTGCTGAAGTCGAAGAAGGCCTCTTTGCCCTGACTCCTCTCGCTGCCACACTCCTGTCCGATGCTCCTGGCTCGTTACGTGCGGGCGCTCTCTCGACTTTGGGAGAGGTATCATATCAAACGTGGGGTGAGATAATGCATACAGTACTGACAGGACGACCCGCTTTCGATTATGTCTTCGGCATGGGAGTTTGGGACTATCGAGCGGAACATCCCGAGGTCGCCAAAACCTTCGATGAGGCGATGGCAAACAATATAGAACATTATAACGTCGCGGTTCTGGCTGAATATCCGTTCTCGGTATTCAAAAACATTGTCGATGTAGGCGGCGGTGACGGGAGTTTTCTTATTGCACTTCTCAAGACAAACCCAGCAATGAACGGGGTACTTTTCGATCTGCCCCATGTTGCCGAAAAGGCTAAGCGACGGATCGCCGAAGCCGATCTAGTGTCACGGTGCGAAGTTGTTGCCGGTGACGTCTTTACCTCTGTGCCGCAAGGAGGGGATGCGTACGTCCTCTCACGTCTGATTAATGCTTTTGAGAATGAGCGAGCTGTGGCCGTTTTGAAAGCTTGCCATAAAGCGATGGGCGGGAATAGTAAGCTGCTCCTCGTGCAACGGGTTCTTCCAGACCGGGTTGAAAAGTCTAGTACGGCACAAGCTGTAACGGTAATGGATTTACAAATGATGGTGAATACCGGGGGATGTGAGCGCACTGAGGCCGAGCATCGCGCGCTCGCGGAGTCGGCTGGCTTTCGAGTAACGAAGGTTGTTCCGACACAGTCCGAGATGACGGTGATCGAGTGCCAGCATAATAGTGAGGAAAGATGGTGAAGTATAATAGGCGCAGTAGCCGCAGCTAACCATTATCACGGGAATAGAATTGGACCTGAGATAATACGCATAAACATGAAGAAACCGGAGCGAATCGTGATGGATAATTTGGCATTTGCGTCTGCGCTATCGCTGGCGAGCAAGATCCGGCATAAGGAGATCAGCGCGGTTGAGTTGCTAGACTTTTATTTGCAGCGCGTAGAAAAATATAATCCAGATCTGAATGCTGTCATACTCATCCAGCGCGAGAAGGCACAGCAGCGAGCAAAGGCTGCTGATACCGCTCTAGCCCGTGGCGAGGTTTGGGGACCACTGCATGGCCTACCTATGACCATTAAGGAACGATTTGACTGGGTGGGTTCGCCCTCCACATGGGGAAATCCGGTCTATAAAGACAATTACCCCAAACGCGACGCCTTAGCAGTTGAACGGCTGGAGTCCGCGGGCGCAGTTATCTTTGGCAAAACCAACGTACCCCTGATGTTAGCCGACTGGCAAAGCTTTAACGATATCTATGGGACTACCAACAACCCATGGGATCTGAGTCGGGTGCCAGGTGGCTCCTCGGGTGGTGCGGCCGCGGCCTTGGCGGCTGGACTAACAGGGTTAGAGCTAGGCAGCGATATCGGTGCCTCCATTCGCAATCCCGCCCATTACTGTGGAGTCTTCGGACACAAGCCGACGTATGGCATCGTACCAAAAAAAGGAACCCTGCTTCCGGGCGTCTATGCTTCTGGCGATATTGCCGTCAACGGCCCACTCGCACGAAGTGCGGAAGATCTCGATGTAACACTCGCTATCATTGCCGGTGCTGAGGGTGAGGACGGAAACGGTTGGCGGCTTAATCTGCCGATACCGCGGAAGCGTTCGCTGCATGAGTACAAGGTCGCAGTAATGCTTACTAGCCCCTGCTGTGCGCAGGACGATGAGCTCACCGACCAGTTACAGTACGCGGTGGATCTGCTTGCACGAGCTGGATTGCAGGTCAACGACACGGCCCGTCCCGCCGTCGATCTGCAACGCTCGCATAATATCTATTTGATGCTATTGCGTGCCACGACCGGAACAGGGCTCTCTGATCAAAAGTTCGGCCAGCATCTTGCCAATGCGGCCACGCGGGCTGCTGATGACTTGAGCTATCGGGCCATTGTCGACCGGGCAGTGACGCTGTACCACCGGGATTGGTGGCAATTGCATAACGAGCGAGAGAAAATGCGTCTTGCCTGGGCAGATTTCTTTCAGGAGTACGATTTGTTTCTATGTCCGACGGCCGCCTCGACTGCTTTCCCCCATGACCACGCTGGCGAGAGGCCGGAGCGTACTATAGCCATTAACGGCAGGCGAGAGTTAACGACAGACCAACTTTTCTGGGCGGGAATCGGTGGCCTGGTCTACCTTCCGGCGTCTGTCGCGCCAGTCGGTCTCACACGCTCGGCCCTTCCTTGTGGGCTGCAGATTATCGGTGCCAACTTGCAGGATCGCACCTGCATAGAATTTGCTCGCCATCTGGGGCAGGAGCTTGGTGGGTTCAGCCCACCGCCGGGATACCAGTGAACTGTTCAGCGGCATAAAGACACCGCACGGGTGCGATCCGCGGGCACGCCAGCACGGAATCATGGCTAATGATGTAGGCGACCGGCCCTGGCAACTACGTCGGCGATGAGTTGACTCGTTACCAAAATTCTTCACAAAGCCTTGAAAAATCGTCGTTGACCGGCGCGAACCGCAGCCCGGTATCGATACGGAATTTAAACTGATCCACTCACCTGCTTCCCGTTAATTCCGTGGTGAACTTCACGGCCCTGAAAGCAGATTGAACAGCATCGCTGACCTAGCTATTGAGTAAGGCGTCGACCTTCCGCTCAACGGCGCATCGATGATCTCCATTGCTTAACGAAGGGGCAATTTTAGTCTGGCGTCGTCTTACTTTGTCACAACTTTGCCAGAACTATATGACACTATGTGTTCGAATCGATAAAATCGACCGGCTGAAACCGCTGTTAAACGCTCGAATAGATACACATAGCGACCGATAGTGTCATATAGTTAGTCTCGCCCACGCACGAGAACTGTCGATCACACGGGCGGTAGCGGTTTTGTCCGCCTTCTGTCCGTGTGCCTGGTCATACAGCCGTCTACATCGTCCAGACAACCGAGAGCGACCGCACTGCAATGCTTGGGCTTTGTCACAACGCGACCGCTGCAGTTTTCGCGGAGAAAAACTCTTAATCAGCGGGTCCGGAGTTCGAGTCTCCGGCGGCCCACCAAACCTTCCACTGTAAAGAACTCCTGGCTGTCCGAGTTTTCGTCTCGGGTGACAGGAGTTCTTTAAGTTCTCTACCGCCGAATGCAGCCAGATATTCTGAAATAGATCGAAGCCTGGTGTTTTAATGGCATCGCGGTTTTATCCGGCGAATCCTTCTACGGTTAATCCGCAGTTGATCCATTTATATGCATACGCTAACAATAACGCCGTCAATATGAACGATCCGCTAGGTCTCATTGGCGATCCGCAATCTTAAGGTTGCGATTACGTCGGAGGCTGGGGAATTCCAGGTGTAGACTCACCCTGCGGATTCGCGTGCTGCAACCAACATGACAGCTGTTATCTGAATGCCACCTCGTTTTGTGAAATGACAACCTGGTTGGAATTGCTGCCTGGTGCCCAGTCGGTGAGGCCCGATTGTGCAATGTGTAATATACAGGTGGTCATCTGCATTGTCACTCAAGGGAAAACTTTGCCGTCACGATTGAGTAAAAGCGCTCCGTGTTGACGTATGATAGAAAATAAAGCGATTTGGAAGTGTTCAGGCCAGAGTTTAGGGCTAATTATTATAATGCTTGTTATATTAGCGTGTAATAGTCGAAGCGACGAAGAATTGCGCCGTGCAGCCATTAAAGGTGAACCTGAACGAGTTAAAGAATTTCTTATGCGAGGAGCGAATGTCCGATATCGCCACGGCGGTTGGACAGTCCTGATGTTTGCAGCCAGAGAAGGCCATGTTGATATCGTTCGACTTCTGCTGGATAGTGGAGCGGACCCTAATGCCACGAGTGACAATAAATATGATGGCGCCAGGCCGCTTACGATTGCAGCAGAGCATGGAAATGTTGAGGTCATCAAACTTTTATTATCTAGAGGAGCCGATGTTAACGGAAGAAATGCTCATGGTGATACAGCGCTGATGTACGGCGCCCAATACAATCACGTGGACGTTGCGAAAGTCTTATTGAATGCTAATGCAGATACTCAGCTTGTTGATCACGATGGAGACACCGCTTTGATGATTGCGCAGCGCATGAATCATCCCCAGATGGTAATTCTTCTTAACCTTAGCAGGCAAAAAAATTAGATTTTACTTTTTTATGACTGGGACGACATAGTATATTTTGTACTTTTTCTTCGATCCTCCCGCTTTTTAAAGAGCACGTGATTGTCGAATAAAAATAAACGTTCCGGTTTCATGCGACCGGCAGGCGGGTGCGCGACCTGCCGATCACCCGCGACAAATTTTTTATTTGAATCTTCCGGACGCCGTTCTGTCCCTGTTCCCAACAACAGACGTTCTAACCAAGCGGCCGTGGTTATGCTTTCGAGTTGTTCCGCAGCCGTCGCGCGCCGAAAAAGAGGACGATTGCACCGAAGACGATCGCCGCGGCCAGCCGAGTGTTTTGCGCTTGGAAAGTCAGCACGGCGACAATGCCGGTGACGAGCGAGACGGCGTATAGGATCAAGACGGCGTGTGCCTCGTCGAACCCCATAGAGATGAGCCGGTGATGGATATGCTCGCGGTCGCGCCGGAAAATCGCGACCAAGCGATCGGAGACGTCGCGCCGTCCCGGTGCGCCGTTCGGCGCCTGCACAAGGCCGCGCCGAATGATCGCCAAGAGGGCGTCGGCGATCGGCAGGGAAAGCGCGAGCAACGGCGTTAGAAGCGGAACCCCTTCGACGTGCTGCGCGCCGCGCACATAGAGCGCTGCAAGCAAATAGCCAACGAACAGACTGCCCGAATCACCCATAAAGATCGAGGCGGGCGAAAAATTATAGTACAGAAAGCCTGCCAGGGCGCCGGCGAGGGCGAGCGCGATCAGGGCGATCTCCGGACGTCCGGCGGGCATAGCGACCGCCGATAACGTCACCGCCGCGATGAGTGCGACACCCGCGGCCAGCCCGTCCAATCCGTCGATCAAATTGAAGGCGTTCGTGATTCCGATAATCCAGAACAGCGTGAGCGGCGCGGCGAGCCAGCCGACGTATAGGGTCCCGCCGGTGAACGGATTGATGACGCGGCCGATGCCGTGGCCGTCGGCCACGACGAGGAGTGCGGCGGCTGCCTGAAAAACGATTTTCGTGATCGGACGCACCTTGAAGACGTCATCGATCAACCCCAGACCGGCGATCAAAAGTGTCCCTACGACGGACCAGCGCCAGCTGATGAGCGCCGCGCCGAGGAACGCCGCCAACTCTGGGTACACAAGGAGACTCAAGGCGATCGAGCCCGCGAGACCGGCGAGCACGGCCAGGCCGCCGAGCGTGGGAATGGGACCGGCCTGTGGGCGCTGCGCGCTGAGTTCCGTGACGTTACGGCGGCGCGCCAAAGCGCGCACCGCCGGGGTCGTCATAAAGGTCAACGCGGCTGCGGATACAAAAAGAAACGAATAATAATACAACAACGAGCGACGACTCCGGTTGCTGGCTGGTCGAGGGTGAAAACAGCGTAGAAGAGTTAGCGAGACAGCGCAAGAAAAAAATAATCCATACGCATTTGAAGCCGATTTCGCTTCCGGTTATAGTCGCTGATTAATGCTCTCCGCCGCCATGTATTTTTAATCTTTCCCGATGCCTTCTTCTCCGCGTCATACATCCTGGGACGCTGCTTGTTCTTTGATGCTCGCGCTCGCCTGCATGGCGATTGTCGTAGCGATACGTATGATCCCGGCATCATTGCCGGCCGCAGTGGGGCTCGCCGATAAAATCATCGACCGCGAGGTGCGCGTGCGGGTCGCTCCGCAGATCGTACGGCAGGTCCCGGCCGAGCAGGCGCGCCGCGCCGTCGATGAGGCGACGCGCGAGTGGATCGAGCGCAACCCGAATGAAGTCGCCGCCGCGCGCGCGAAGCTCTCGGCCCAAATCAAATCGGAACTGAGTTTTACCGGCGAGGACGGGCGGACCTATCCTTATCTTAGCGACTACGACAGCTATGTTTGGCTACGCAACGCGCGGAACTACCTGAGACACGGAACGACTTGCGACGCGATCGTCGGCGGCGAATGCCGCGATAATTATGGCAATGCGCCCGTCGGATCGCGCATGATCTATAACCGCTCGCTCCATATCGCCGCGATCGTCGCGCTCGATCGCTTCATCGGCCTTTTTAAAGCGGATTTTCCTTTGGCCGCGACCGCGTTTTTGGTTCCGATTATCGTCGGAGCATTGGGCGTCCTGCCGGCGTTTTTTATCGGACGGAGACTCGGCGGAAATGTCGGCGCGGTCGTGGCCGCGTTAACGATCTCTCTCGATAAGGTCTACTTGCTCCGCAGCGCCGGCAGCGACAACGATGTCTGGAACGTCGTCATGCCGCTTTATATAGCGTGGGCGATCGTCGCTTCGCTTAATGAACGAAGCGTTCGCCGCGCGGCGCTCCTGGCGTTCGTGGCGGCGCTGTTGACGGGTCTTTACGCTGCGATCTGGCGCGGCTGGTTGTTCACTTATGTCGTGGTCGTATGCGCCGCGCTCGGCTGCTCGATACTTGCCGTGGTGCGGCGCGCGCGCCGTGGCGACTTCCGGCGCGTCTGGACTGCCCCCGAGGTGCGGTCGGCTTTCACTGCGTTCGCGGTTTATTGTCTTGTCTCCGGCGTTTTTACATGGACGACGGACACCTCCCTATTCTATGCCCCTTTTCGAATGTTTAATACTTCGCTTCAGGAAGGCGGCGCTGCCAGCCGTGGATTATGGCCGGTTGCATTTACGGGGGTCTCAGAGCTCGGCAAGCCGCTCGCCATGGATGTGGCTCAGTTCATGGGCGGTCTCTTTTTTTTCTTTTTGGGTTGGCTCGGTCTGCTGTCGCTGATCCTTCCCGAGACCCGTCTTAAAACTCGCCATATTGCGCTCTCGGCTTGGATTCTCGCTTTATTCGCCGTCCGATATTACCTATTCGCTGCAGCCGAACTGCCGAGAAGTCTATTCTTTTTTCTCTTCGCCGCGCCATTCGCAGCCGAGCTGCTGATCCGCGCCGAGAAAAAAGAGCCGCCGCCGGCCGATGAAGCCGCCGTCGTCCTCGTCGTGCTGTGGTTCTTTACCTCGCTCGAGCAAGTCTATGGAGGCATCCGCTTTCTGATTCTCTTCGCGCCTCCCTTCGCCCTCGCCTTCGGCGCTTTCACGGGCCGAATTCAAGGAATGATCGAAAAATTCCTCGAGAGACCGCTTCGACGGCATGCGGCGCTCGCGGCCGCGGTGAGCTGGGCGGTCGCGCTTTCGCTGGTTCTTTACCCACTGCAACGCGGTTACACGACGATGAGAGATTATTATCCGGCGATGAACGACGCCTGGTGGGATAGCCTCGTGAAAATTAAAAACGAGTCCACGCCCGATGCGATCGTCAACAGCTGGTGGGATTACGGTTACTGGGCAAAGTACGCCGCCGAGCGAAGAGTGACGAGCGACGGCGGCTCGCTCACGACTCACGTGCCGCATTGGCTCGCCAAGGCGTTCGTGGCGCCGAGCGATACGGAGAGCCGCGGTATTTTACGCATGCTCGACTGCGGTTCCGACGCGACTCCGTTGCCGGAAGGCCGCTATGGTGCGATGGGGAAGCTTAACGCGGTGGGATTCGGTGATTACCGCGCGTACGGGTTTTTAACCGATCTCTTCAAGCTCGATCGGACCACGGCTATGCACTACTTGACGGAGCGGGGTTTTAGCGCCGAGCGACAAGCGAGCCTGCTCGCCGCGACCCATTGCCGGCCGCCGCCGGCGTTTTTTGTCGTCAGCAAAGAGATGATCGCCAAAGGCGAATGGTGGATGGGCCTCGGTTCATGGGACGTTCGGCGCGCCTATCTGGCTAAGCGAACGCGGCAGTTACCCGAGGCGCAGGCCGTCGAAGATTTGGTACGATTGGGCTATCGCGCCGCCGAGTCGAAAGCGCTGTATGACATTGTGGGGCGGCTTAAGACCGAGGCCGATATAGAAGAATTTATTGCGCCGGCGCAACGGCTGATTCCGACGGACTGGATTCCGTGTCGTGAAGTCGAGAACGGGATGAGCTGTCAGATCTCCATCACAAACATCGAAGGCGTGAGCCGTTTTGAATTCGTCTACGACCCCGCGGCGCCGAAAAACGGCAGGCTGAGAGAGCCGGGGAGGGAAGCGGCGCCGGCGGCGCTTTTGGTCGCGGGAGGCCAAGCGCTCGATGAATCTCTCGATTCCCGTTCCCCGTTCCCTACCATTGGCGTCTTGCTGGACGTCGCCGGGCGGCGCATCCTCGTCGGCAGCCCTTTATTGATTCGCTCGACGCTGGTGCGGCTTTTTTATCTGAACGGGCGTTACAGCCGAATTTTCCAGCCCTTCGAGCGCAAGCGCACGCTTCTCGACGATGAGGTCGCGACCTTTAAGATCGATTGGGGAGAGTGATCTTCGTCACGCGCCGTGCATCAGGGCGTCCAGGTCGGCGATCATCTTTCGTGCAGCGTCGGTCTCGCGCGGCGCCACGGCCGGCCCTCCGGCTGTCCGATGATCGCGCAGCATGCGGGCAATTCTTACCGCGAGCGACGCGGCATCCCACGTTTCCTCGCGCGTCCACATGGCCGCGCCGGCCTCGGTGAAGGCGATCGCGTTGGCGACTTGATGTCCGGCCGCGGCTGCGGATAAAGGCACGATCAGGCAGGGGAGGGCGCAAACCGATAGCTCCGCCAGCGTTTGCGCGCCAGCGCAGGCGATGACGAAGTCTGCCCATTCGTAGGCGCCGTCCATATCCTTTATATAGTCGCTCACCGTGGCGGCAACGCCGCAGCGCGCGTACGCGTCTCGAATCGGGGCCAGAGGAAACGCGCCGGCCTGGTGCAAGGCTTCGGACACGATGCCTTGCGCGGCGATTTGCGCGAGCAAGCCAGGAACTTCGCGGTTTAAGAAATTCGACCCGCCGGAACCGCCGGTGATGAAAAAGCGCACGCGTGATTCGCGCCGTGAGGGAGTTCGCCGGCGTTTCTCAGCCAAGTCGACAATCTCCCGCCGGACAGGGTTTCCGGTGACCACCACGCGCGACTGGGGAAATACCGCCTGGGTTCGCTCAAAAGCGACATAGACGCGGTCGGCAAGGCGCGCAAGCCAGCGATTGGTCATGCCGCAGTCGACGTTGGCCTCATGAACGGCGATTTTGAGTCCCAAGCTCCGTGCCGCGATAATTGTTCCCGCGGTGGCGTAACCGCCGAAGCCGATGACGAACTGGATGCGGTTTTGTTTGAGCAGCCGACGCGCGGCCGCGACGCCGCCGAGCAAGCTGCCGATCGCCCGAAGTTTTCCGGTAACAGGCTCTCGGGCGAGCGGCCGTCCGGAAATCAATTCCAATCGATAGCCGCGCGCGCGCACGAGAACCGATTCGAAGCCTTCCGGTGTTCCGATGAAAAGAAGCTCCGCGTCCGGATGGCTTTCGCGATAGGCGTCGGCGAAGGCGAGCGCCGGATAGATATGTCCGGCGGTCCCGCCGCAGGCGATGGCGATTCTTCGCTCTGTCGCCATCATTGACTGTCCGCTTCAGGGGAATTTAACAATTTCCATCTTTCACGGTATACTTTCGCGCTTCGTCGGAAAAATCGAGACGGATAATGATCGCGGCCCGAAAAAAGGCGCTCGACCCGAGGTTCGTGCGGCTGGAGACCTCCACGGTTTGCCAGCTGAAATGCCCGTCGTGTCCCACGACAACCGGAGCGACCGGACAGAAGCTGGGCGTGGGCTCACTTAAATTCGAAGATTTCAAGAAATTCATTCGCCGCAACCCGCAGATCTCCCACGTGGAGCTCTCCAACTGGGGCGAGGTTTTTCTCAACCGGGAACTCGTCAAAATTCTCGCTTATGCGTACCGGCGCAACGTATACCTTTACGTCGCCAACGGAGCCAACCTGAACCATCTACGCGAGGACGTTCCGGAGGCCTTGGTCAAATATAAATTGCGCCGGATCACCTGCTCGATCGACGGCGCCAGCCAGGAAACGTATGCCCGCTACCGCGTCCAGGGCGATTTTAACCGGGTCGTGGAAAACATCAAGGCGATTAACCGATGGAAGACAAAATACCGCTCGCCGTATCCCGAGCTCAAATGGCAATTCGTCGCCTTTGGGCATAATGAGCACGAGATCGCCAGGGCGCGGGAAATGGCCGGGGCGCTCGGCATGAGCTTCTTTCTTAAATTGTCATGGGGCGATCTTTATGATCTGCCGGATTTTTCTCCGGTGCGAAACAAGGAGCTGGTTGGAAAAGAAACCGGTCTGGGCGTGTCGAGCCGGAAAGAATATTTGGCCAAGTACGGCCGGGATTATGTCGAGCACACCTGCTGCTGGGATTTGTGGAACTCGCCGCAGATCAATTACGATGGACGGATGCTCGGTTGCCCGATTAATTATTGGGGCGACTATGGCAATGTGTTCGACGAAGGGCTGGACGCCTGCCTGAATGGCGAGAAGATGGAATATGCGCGCGACATGCTGATGGGCAAACGCGAGCCCAAAGAGGGTATTCCTTGCACGAGTTGCAAAGTATACGACCGGATCAAAAAAGATCAGACCTGGGTCACTGAAAGGGACGTGGAAAAAGCATACCGGCCTGGGCGCAGGTATATCCTGTTTGAAAATAAAATTTTCGGAGAGAAGGGAGCTGCTCGGCTGGTCGCCTTGATCAAACGGCTGAAGGAGTCGTGGCCGCAGATTCGCGACTCGGTCGGGCGCGAACGATCCGATATTCACCTTGCAGCAGGCGCTTCGATTTTACCGAATCAAACCTACCCGGTCTCACTACCGCTGCCTTTAGAGGATGAAGAGAAGCGCTGGAATCAGCATTTTCTATTTCGAGGACCGACGAAGCACATCCGGGATTTCTCGTGTCATGTTTCTGTTTTGATCAGCGGCTGCTCCCCGCATCCGCCGCACGCCCACAAAGAAGAGGAAATTTTAATCATGCTCTCCGGCGAAGCGGATTTGCTTCTGCCGCGTAACCCGGGCGTCGGCGGCAACGGGCGTATGCCCCTTAAGCCCGGCGAGTTGGTATATTATCCACCGGGATATCCGCACTCGCTGCGGACGACCAGCGAGGCGCCGGCGAATTATCTGATGCTTCGCTGGGATACGTCGAGTCTGATGACGAATTCCCTCGGGCTTGGCTTCGGGAAGTACAATATATACGAGGCGCTCGCTGGCGCTGAGAGCGGAGAGGAATTTTCCACCCGCACGCTGTTCGAAGGCCCGTCTGGATATTTGTCCAGGCTCCAGTGCCACGCGTCGTTGCTCTCGCCCGGCGCCGGCTATGCCCGGCACGCGGACGTTTACGACGTTGTCATCGTCGTTCTCGAAGGGGAAGTCGAGACGCTCGGAAAAAGCCTTCGGCCTCACGGCGTTGTTTTCCATCCCGCAGGTCAACTCCACGGAATGGCCAATCCCGGGAAGGTCCCGGCCAAGTACGTCGTTTTCGAATTTCAAAAATGAACGTGCGCTCTCGTCTTTATGTAGCATGCCAGCGATCAAAATCAGCGTTATTATCTGTACCTACAACCGCGCCAGGAACGTTGCGGCTCTTTTGGAATGCCTTTTGGCGCAAGAGGCGCAAGACGGCTCTTTTGAGATCCTCGTCGTCGATAACAATTCCAAAGACGACACCAAAGAAACGATCGAGTCCTATACCCCCAAATTCCACGGCGGACTGCGCTATTTATTTGAGCCCCAACAAGGGAAGTCCTTTGCCCTCAATCTCGGCATAAGGGAATCTCGAGGAGAAATCCTGACTTTTACCGATGACGATTGCCTGCTTCCCAGCGATTACATCAGTCGTGTCAACGAAGTCTTCCAGGAATACGGTGACGTCGATTTCATGGGCGGCAGGATTTTGCCGCACTGGGGCGAAGTAGAATGCCCGTCCTGGCTGGCGGAGGTGCTTTTCGATAATACGGCATATGAGATCGGTCAGGAGCGTTACTGGCGAAGGGTGTTTTTCCGAGGACCGCTGGCGATTCTGGACTATGGGAATGAGCCGGCCCGGCTCGACAGCTCCGGGAAGCGGTATTCGTCGTTTCTTTTTTACGGGCCGAACATGGCGATAAAAAAGAGCGCGCTCGATAAGATCGGCGGTTTTGCTACGGACCGGGTCGTCACCCAGGATACGGAAATGTGCCAGCGTTTGGTGCAAGCCGGCATGAAGGGTTTGTACGCCCCGAAGGTGAAAGTCCACCACAGGGTTCAAGCGGAGAAGTTGACTCCGGAGTTCTATCGCCGGTGGTATTTCCAGAGGGGCAAATTTCTCGGGATCAACGGCTTGGCGGAGAGAAAATTTTACCGCTCGCTCGCAATTCAAGGCGGATTGATTCTTAGGACGTGCCTATTTTTTGTCAAATCGCTGGCCGCGCGATCCGCCCAGGACAAAATATATTACCGATGCCGGGCGTTTTTCCACCTGGCGCAAATTGCCCAAAGCGCAAAAAAGAAACTGGTTTAAGAAAAGCTGCCGCTCCGTTATGATAGCCGCTACGCTGCTATGCCATCAAAACAGGCAACCCACGCGACCGTCATCGTGCTCGGCGATCTCGGCCGGAGTCCGCGCATGCAGTACCACGCGCTTTCGCTGGCCGACAGCGGCGTGCGGGTGGACCTAATTGGCTACGCCGGCAGCCCCGTCTCCAACGTTCTCCGCGAACACCCGGGGATTCGCTGTCATCTGATAACGCCCGCCCCCGTTGCGTTCCTCGATCGCTTCAAAGAGCGTCTCTTTCCCGCCGTCTCGCTGACGCGCATCGCCATTCAGGGGCTCAGGCTGCTCGGCCTTCTGCTGTTTGTCGTGCGCAAACCGCAAGTCGTTCTGATACAAAATCCGCCGGCGGTTCCGGCGCTCACGATCGCGCTGGTGGCGGCCCGGTTGCGCGGCGCGCGGCTGGTCATCGACTGGCATAATTTCGGCTACACCCTGCTGGCGTTGAAGCTGGGACCGTCGAGCCGCCTGGTTCGCGCGATGCGCTGGTACGAGCAGACGCTCGGTCGCCGTGCCGACGGGCACCTTTGTGTCTCGGAGGCGATGCGCAGAGAGCTTGAAGATCATTGGAAGCTGCGCGACGTGACGGTGGTTTACGACCGCCCGGCGGACATCTTTACGCCGGCGAGCGCCGAAGAACGGTCGCTGCTGCACCGTCACCTGATCGATCTTCTAGGCGAAAACGGCGACGGCATTCTCGGCGCCGAGCGGCCGGCGCTGCTGGTCAGCGCGACGAGCTGGACGCAGGATGAAGACTTCGCTCTGTTGCTCGACGGGCTCGCGATCTTGGAGCGAAATATTTTAGAGCGGGAAGGGAGTTTCCCGGCTTTGTCCGTTGTCATCAGCGGCGAAGGGCCGCTCAGGAAATTCTACGAGGCGAGGATCGCACGCATGGAGCTGCGGCGTATTCGCATCAGGACAGTATGGCTTGCGCCCGAGGACTACCCGCTGCTGTTGCGCAGCGCCGACCTAGGTCTCTGTGTCCACCGGTCCTCCTCGGGTGTCGATCTGCCGATGAAGATTGCCGATATGCTGGGCTCCGGCCTGCCCGTCTTGACGCTGAACTATGGTCCATGCCTCAAGGAGCAGCTGCGTCACGGCGAAAACGGTCTTCTCTTCTCTACCGCCGCCGAGCTGGCGGAAATGATACTCGAACTGTTCAAAGATTTTCCGGTGCGCGCCCCGGCGCTTGACCGCCTGAGAACAAATATCGCCGCGGCGGCTGCGCCTCGCTGGGACGATGAGTGGAGGGCGCGCGCGTGGCCGGCGATCAGTCAAGCGGCGGGCGCGGCAAAGTCCGCAGGGTACCGATGATCGACCGCGCAAAAAAATGCCTGGCGCTGTTGCCGCCAGAGCTTCGCTGGCACTGGGCGGCGCTGCTCCCGCTGGCCCTCGCCGCCGCGGCGCTCGAGACCGTAGGAGCGGCCGCGGTCTTTGTCTTGATCAAAGGCGTGAGCGATCCCGCCCGCATCGGCGCCTTGCCTTTGCCGGCGTTTTTTTCTACACGCATTGCCGATGACGGCCGCGCGGCCATTCCCTGGCTATCGCTGGCCGTGGCGGTATTTTATCTCTTTAAAAACAGTGTGCTGGCCGCTTTCGCTTACATGCAGCGAAAAGTCATCAGCGAATCGGAGGTGTCGCTCGCGCGCCGCATGCTCGAAGGATATCTAGCGCTGCCTTACGCGATCCATTTGCGGCGAAACTCCGCCGAGATCGTCCGTAACGTCTCGGATTCCGTCGACCGCGTTTTCGAACGCGTTATGTGGCCCACGCTCGGCATCGCCACGGAGACGCTGGTCGTGGCAGGTATCGTCGCGGTTTTGATGTGGACCGCTCCGTGGCCGACGGTATTTGCCGTCGGAAGCCTCTTCGGTCTTTTAACCCTTTTGCTGAAGCTCACGCGCCGACGTGTTGGGCGCTGGGGCCGCGAGGAGCGCACGCTCAAAAAAGAGGCGCTCGAAAGCCTGCAGCAGGCTCTCGGCGGGCTCAAAGAAATTCGGGTCATGGGCCATGAGAAATTCTTTTTCGAACGCTTTTCCCGGCTCCAAGAGCGGCTCGCGCGCGTGATCTGTCTCTATGAAACGCTCGCCGCCGCGCCGCGTCTGATCGTCGAGACGGTCTTCGTCTTCGGCATGCTCCTCGTGCTCGTGCTCGTGACGGCTCAGGCCGGCGCGGCCGAGGCGATGCCCGTGCTCGGTCTGTGCGCTTACGGCGGCTTTCGCATCGTCCCCTCACTCAATCGGATGTTGATGGCGTGGACCAGCATCCGTTTCGGCGCCGCCGCGGTCGACCATCTCTACGACGACTTGCGGCTTTTCGAAGGCTGCGTCGACGACACTAGCGCGGGCGATGGCCTCGTGTTCGACGACTGCATCGCGTTGGAGCGTGTGCGATACGTCTATGACGGCGCAGCATCGGCGGCGCTCGACGATGTCTCCTTGACGATCCGCCGCGGCGAATCGATCGGTATCGTAGGCGCGACGGGCGCCGGCAAGAGCACGTTGATTCATGTGATCCTCGGTCTGTTGAAACCGACGCAGGGCCGCGTCAGCGTGGACGGACGCGACCTCTTCGCCGGCGTCGGCGCCTGGCGTCGAATCATCGGCTACGTGCCGCAGGACATTTATCTCTTCGACGACACTCTGCGGCACAACATCGCTTTGGGACTCAAGGACGACGATATCGATGCGAAAAAGCTCACCGCCGCGATACGAATGGCGCAGCTCGAGTCCTTCGTGGCCACACTGCCGCTCGGGCTCGACACGGTCGTGGGCGAGCGCGGCGTTCGCCTTTCGGGTGGCGAGCGCCAGCGCGTCGCGATCGCCCGCGCCCTCTATCCCGAGCCCGAGGTGCTCGTGTTCGACGAGGCGACCTCGGCGCTCGACAACCGGACTGAGAACGATCTCGCGCACGCTCTCGATGCGCTACAGGGCGGACGAACTCTCGTCGTCATCGCCCACCGCATGAGCACGGTGCGCCGATGCCGCCGGCTTGTCTTTCTCCACAACGGCCGCATCGAAGGCGACGGCACCTTCAATGAGTTACTGCGGACGAGCGGCGAATTCCGCGCGGTCGTGGCTCGATATGAAGCCGAGAATGCGGGCGCGGAGGATTCTGTCGCCGCGAGATGAGCCGTCGGGCGGCCGAAATGACTCAAATAATTCGTTTAATACGCTGATTCCGAATCATCTGATCTTGTGCTGGAAAACTGTTTGTCTCGCCGCAATTTTAGTCTTGACTTGCCCCCGCCAGTTCCCTACTCTTTGACTTTGGCGAAGAATTTTTTTGCGCGTTCATGTGATCGCGCGAGAGTGGCGGAATGGCAGACGCACTAGACTTAGGATCTAGCGGGCAACCCCCGTGGGGGTTCGAGTCCCCCCTCTCGCACCAATCTGTCCGGACGCTGCTCATTCGATGAAGATTGATATCGATAATCTGAGCTCCACGCAGCGGAAGATCCGTGTCGAGCTTCCCGGCGAGGCCGTCGATAAAGAATTCGTCCGCGTTTACGAAAACCTCGGGCGGCACGCTAAGGTCAAAGGCTTTCGTCCCGGTAAGGTTCCCCGCTCGGTGCTTCAGGGCATTTATGGCGAGGAGGTAAAGGGCCAGGTTCTCTCGCATCTGGTCGAGCACTCGCTCGGCGAAGTCATCAAAGAACGCGGTTTGAAAGTCATCGCCGAGCCGGAAGTCGAAGCCGAAACACTGGAAGAAGGCCGGGCGTTCGCGTTCTCCGCGCTGGTCGAGGTCAAGCCCGAAGTCGACGCCAGGAATTATTTCGGCCTTGAGCTTAAGAAAGTGAAGCTTTCCGTGACCGATGAGCAGGTAGAAGCCGCGCTTGGCCGGCTGCGCGACGCGCATGCGCAGCTCGTTCCCATAGAAGACCGCGGCATCGTCGAACGCGGAGACTTCGTCACGCTCGATTTTTCCGGCACGATCGACGGACAGCCGATTCCCGGAGGAAAAAACGAGAATTACTCCGTTGAAGTCGGCGGCGGCGGGACACTGCCTGAGTTCGAAAACGCCCTTATTGGGTTGAAAAAGGATGCCGAAGAGACTATTACTGTGCCCTATCCGGCGGACTATTTTAAGCGGGAATTGGCAGGTAAGTCGGCTTTGTTTTCCGTCACGGTTAGGGAAATCAAAAAAAAGATCCTGCCGGCTGTCGACGATGAGTTCGCCAAGGACCACGGCGGCTCCACCAGCCTCGAAGATCTAAAAAACAAAATCCGCGAACAGCTAGAAGTCGAGCTCGGCGAATTTCAAAAAGAAGCGCTCAAGGAGCAGCTCATGGAGCGCCTCGTCGAGGCGCATTCATTCGACCTTCCCGAGAGCCTGATCGATCGGCAGGTCCGCTATCTGCTCGAGCGCCAGCAGCGCAGCGCGGCCACGGCCGAAGGGGCTTCGGTCGAGGATCTGAGAAAAGAGTTAAAACCGCACGCAGAGCGGCAGGTGAAGGCCACTCTCCTGCTCGAAAAAATAGCGGAGAACGAAAAGGTCGAAGTCGCGGAGGCGGACGTGCAGAAACGGGTCGAGGAGACGGCGCGCGTCGCCGGTGAGCGCGCTTCGGCCGTGCGCCAGTACTATGCCCGCCCGGAGGCCCGCGACAGCCTAAAGTCTCAAATGATCATGGATCGCACCATCGAGCTCCTCCTCGACCGCGCCGTGGCGAAAGAAGTCGAGCCAACCGTTGATGCCACCGAGAAAAAAAGCTAAAATGGCCTCGGATGATGGGGAGCCCTCGTAAAACATGAGCTTTATTCCTATTGTGGTCGAGCAAACGGGGCGAGGCGAGCGTGCGTACGACATTTATTCTCGGCTCCTCAAGGATCGGATCGTTTTCTTGGGCACCGTCATTACCGACGACGTCGCCAATCTAGTCACCGCGCAACTGCTGTTTCTCGAATCCGAAGACCCCGAGCGGGACATCTATTTCTATATTAACTCCCCGGGCGGCTCTGTGACCGCCGGTCTCGCGATCTACGATACGATGGAGTACGTCAAGCCGCAGATCTCCACGGTCTGCGTGGGGCAGGCGGCGAGCATGGGCGCGCTGCTCTTAGCGGCGGGAGCGAAAGGGAAGCGCTACTCGCTGCCGCACGCTCGCATCATGATCCACCAGCCGCTCGGCGGCTTTCAGGGCCAGGCGACTGATGTCGACATCCAGGCTCGTGAGATCCTTCGGATGCGCGAAGAGCTCAACAATATTCTCGTCAAGCATACCGGCCAGAGCGTCAAGAAGATCGAGAAGGATACCGATCGGGACTTTTTCATGAGCGGCAAGCAGGCTCAGGAATACGGATTGGTCGACGACGTCATCTCGAACCGGCCGGAGAAGAAGTAAACGGAATTAAGCGAGGAATGTTATGCCAAAGCATGGTGATGAGCGCTCGGGAAATTTAGTCTGCTCGTTTTGCGGGAAGAGCCAGGACGAAGTCCGAAAGCTCATCGCGGGGCCGACGGTCTACATCTGCGACGAGTGCATCGATCTTTGCAACGATATCATCGCCGAGGAATGCGACCACGAGGAGGCGCTCGCCTCGTCGTCGACGGTTCCGAAGCCGGCCGAGATCAAGCGCGTGCTCGATCAGTACGTGATCGGGCAGGAGCGCGCGAAAAAAATCCTCGCCGTCGCGGTGCACAACCATTATAAGCGCATCGACAGCCAGATGGTCACCGGTGACGTCGAGCTGCAGAAGAGCAACATCTTGCTCCTCGGCCCGACCGGCTCGGGCAAGACGCTGCTCGCGCAGACGCTCGCGCGCTTCCTCCAGGTGCCCTTTACGATCGCCGACGCGACGAGCCTAACCGAGGCGGGTTACGTCGGCGAAGACGTCGAGAACATCATCTTGAATCTGCTTCAGGCGGCCGATTACGACGTGGAAAAAGCTCAGCGTGGCATCGTCTACATCGACGAGATCGATAAGATCTCGCGCAAATCCGAGAATCCCTCGATCACGCGCGACGTCTCGGGCGAGGGCGTGCAGCAGGCGCTGTTAAAAATCATCGAAGGCACGATGGCGAGCGTCCCGCCGAAAGGGGGCAGAAAGCACCCGCAGCAGGAGTTCCTCCAGGTCGATACGACGAACATCCTTTTTATCTGCGGCGGCGCGTTCGTCGGGCTCGAAGACATCATCCGCAAGCGCACCGGGCGCAAGCAGATGGGCTTCGGCGGCGAGCTCGATCAGAAGTCCGGCCGCCGCGGCAGCGAGCTGCTCCACGACGTGCAGCCGGAAGACCTGCTGAAGTTCGGTCTCATCCCGGAATTCATCGGGCGGCTGCCCGTCCTCGCGACACTCGATGAGCTGGACGACGTTGCGCTCGTCCGCATCTTGAAGGAGCCGAAGAACGCGCTCACTAAGCAGTATTCCAAGCTCTTCGAGATGGAGAGCGTGCATCTCAAATTTACGGAAGAGGCTCTGAGAGGCATCGCGAAGGAGGCGATGAAGCGGAAATCCGGCGCGCGCGGCCTCAGGGCGATCATGGAGAACATCATGCTCGACGTCATGTACGACATGCCGTCGCAGCCGAACATCAAGGAGGTCGTGGTTTCAGAGGAGGTAGTGACGAGAAATGAGCCGCCGATCATCGTCTACAGCAAGGCGGCGGAGAGCGCATAGGGAGAACACGCAATATGTTATTTCGCAGCGACAAGAAAGACGATAAAGACAAAGAAGGGTCGCTCACCGTTCCGCTGCTGCCTCTGAGAGACATCGTCGTCTTCCCCCACATGGTGGTGCCTCTGTTCGTCGGCCGGCAGCGCTCGATCAAGGCGCTCGAGGAAGCGACGCAAAAGCAAGGGCCGATTTTTCTTTCTTCGCAGAAAGACGCAAAGACCAACGAGCCGACCGAAAACGACATCTATCGCATCGGCGTGCTCGGCAATGTCGTCCAGATGCTGAAGCTCCCCGACGGCACCGTAAAGGTATTGATCGAGGGCAAGCGCCGCGCGCAGGTCTCGAAATTCGTGAGCCATCCGGACTTTTTCCTCGTCGAGGTCGACGAGGTCTCCGAGATCGTGGAGAAAAACACCGAAGTCGAGGCGCTCATCCGCGAGGTTCACGCGACCTTCGAGAATTACGTCAAACTGAAGAAAAAGATCCCGCCCGAAATGGTCATGTCGGTTTCTTCGATCGACGATCCGGGACGGCTCGCAGATACCATCGTCACGCACCTCGGCATCAAGATCGAGGACCGGCAGAATCTGCTCGAGACGCTGAACGCCACCGAGAGGCTTGAAAAGGTCCTCGGCCATATGCGCGCCGAGATCGAGATCTTGGAAGTCGAGCGGCGCATCCGCTCGCGGGTCAAAAAGCAGATGGAGCGCTCGCAGAAGGAGTATTACCTCAACGAGCAGATGCGCGCGATCCAGAAGGAGCTCGGCGAGAAGGACGAGTTCAAGAACGAAATCCAGGAGATCGAGGACAAGATCAAGCAGAAGAAGCTCTCCGCCGAGGCGCGCGACAAAGTCGAGAAGGAGCTCAAGAAGCTCAAGATGATGTCGCCGATGTCGGCGGAAGCGACCGTCGTGCGGAATTACGTCGATTGGATCCTGAGCCTTCCCTGGAATGAGTTCACCGACGACAAGCTCGACATCAAAGAGGCCGAAAAGGTGCTCGAGGAGGATCACTACGGCCTTGAGAAGGTCAAGCAGCGGATACTCGAATACCTCGCTGTGCAGAGTCTCGTCGGCAAGATGAAGGGGCCGATCCTCTGCCTGGTCGGCCCTCCCGGCGTCGGCAAGACCTCGCTCGGGCGCTCGATCGCGCGTGCGACCGGCCGCAAATTCGTCCGTGTGTCGCTCGGCGGCGTGCGCGATGAAGCGGAGATCCGCGGCCACCGGCGCACCTACATCGGCGCGCTGCCCGGAAAGATCGTCCAATCGATGAAAAAAGCCGGATCGTCGAATCCGGTCTTCCTCATGGATGAGATCGACAAGATGTCAACCGACTTCCGCGGCGATCCGTCGTCGGCGCTCCTCGAAGTCTTGGATCCGGAGCAGAACTCCACTTTCAACGACCATTATCTCGATCTCGATTACGATCTTTCGCGCGTCATGTTCATCACCACCGCGAACATGCTCGACCGCATCCCGCGGCCGCTTCAAGATCGCATGGAGATCATCCGCATCGCCGGCTATACCGAGCTCGAAAAGCTCAACATCGCCAAGCGTTATCTCATCGACAAGCAGCGCGAGGCGAACGGCCTGCATACGGAGAATGTGTCATTCACAGACAGCGCGCTTCTCGGTGTGATTCGCCATTACACGAAGGAAGCCGGAGTCCGCAATCTCGACCGCGAGATCGCTTCGATTTGCCGCAAGGTGGCTGTCGAGGTAGTGAAACGCGATCGCAGCGCGAAGATTCAGATCAACGCCAAGAGCCTCGCAAAACATTTGGGGCCTGCGAAATATCGCTACGGCAAAATCGAGGGTGAGCAGCGCATCGGCGTCACCACCGGCCTGGCGTGGACCGAATTGGGCGGCGAGCTCCTGTCGACGGAAGTGACCATCATGCCCGGTAAAGGCCAGCTCACGATCACCGGCAAACTCGGCGACGTCATGCAGGAATCCGCGCAGGCCGCGATGAGCTATGTGCGCTCGCGCGCCGTCGAACTGGGTTTGGACAAAGACTTCTACCAGAAGATCGACGTCCATATCCATGTTCCGGAAGGTGCGATTCCGAAGGACGGCCCGTCCGCGGGAATTACGATGGCGACCTCTCTCGTCTCGGCCCTGACGCGCATTCCCGTCCGTCATGATCTCGCCATGACCGGCGAGATCACGCTTCGCGGCCGAGTGCTGCCGATCGGCGGCCTGAAGGAGAAAGTCCTGGCGGCCCATCGCGGCGGCATCAAGACGGTGCTGATCCCCGAGGAAAACGAAAAGGACATCGACGAAATTCCTTCGACGATCCTCAAGTCGGTGAGCATGGTTCTTGTTGCGCATATGGATGAGGTGTTGAAAAAGGCGCTTATCGTGAGCGACCCCGAGAGCCTGTTCAAAAAAGCGCAGCCCGAAAGCAAGGACGAGGTACCGCCGACAGGCTTCGAGGACAAAGAGGAGGATCGTCCGGGACCCGAGATCCTGCCGCAGTAAATGACCGGCAAAAAATCTTGAGAGACCGCGTCCGCCCTGGAAGGGGCGGCGGTCTGCGACGGGAGTACTATGACTAAAGCAGAACTCATCGATTCGGTGGCGAACAAAGCGGAGCTGCCTAAACAGAAAGCCGAGGAAATCGTCAATGGCCTTTTCGACGATATCGTCGGCGCGCTCAAGAACGGCGACAAGGTGAACATCTCCGGCTTCGGGACGTTCTCGGTCTCCGAGCGCAAGGCGCGCACCGGAAGAAATCCGAAGACCGGTGAGGCGATCCAGATCGCCTCTTCGCGCGCGGCCAAGTTCAAGGCCGGTAAAATTTTAAAAGAGTCCCTCACGCGACCCGCCTAATATCGAAGCGGGAGTAACTCGGCGGCTGGTGTTTCCGTCCGAGGGGCGGTTAGCTCAGCGGGAGAGCATCGGCCTTACAAGCCGGGGGTCACAGGTTCAAATCCTGTACCGCCCACCACGTAAGTCAAAAGGGAAAAGTCAAAACGTAAAAAGCCTGAATGAGGCTTTTTGCGTTTTGCAGTTAATCTGTTATAATCGCTGCTTGGTTTTGTTTCACGTGAAAGGAAAAAAGCAGCGGCTTCTGAATTTTTGCCTTTTTACTTTTGGCTTTTAACTTGTTTTAATCGGGGTCGTAGTTCAGCTGGTTAGAACGCCGGCCTGTCACGCCGGAGGTCGCGAGTTCGAGTCTCGTCGGCCCCGCCATATTATTTAGGAAAGGAAGAGAGCGGCGGACCGGGGATAAGGGTCTCCTTGCCCGCCCGCTTTCCATTGGAAGTCCATGGCAACGTTTCAGATGAAAAAGCGTGAGGCGCTGGCGCAGCGGCAGTGGTTCGTCGTCGACGCGGCCGGTAAGGTCCTTGGACGGCTTGCCTCGGAAGTCGCGAAAGTACTGCGCGGAAAGCACAAGCCGAGCTTCACGCGGCACGAGGACGTGGGCGACTTTGTGATCGTAATCAACGCGCGTGAGGTGAAACTTACCGGGACCAAGCCCGAGAAAAAGGTGTACGTGCGCCATTCGGAATACCCCGGCGGTATCCGTTTAACCGCCGCCGAGAAGATGCTTGCCGACAAGCCGGAAATGCTCGTGCGTCTCGCCGTCAAGGGGATGCTGCCGAAGAGCCGGCTCGGCCGCAAACTCCGCACGAAACTCAAAGTCTACGCCGGTGGCGAACACCCGCACACGGCGCAAAAACCGCAGCCGCTCACGATTCGAGCATAGGAGCAGGACATGGCGCAAAAAGTTTACTCCGCCACCGGACGACGCAAGACCTCGGTCGCACGCGTGAATTTGAAAGAAGGCAAGGGCGGCCTCAAGATCAACGACCGCACGCTGGAAGAATACTTCGGCCGTGAGACCGCGCGCATGGTCGTGCTCCAGCCTTTCCAGCTGACGCAGACCAGCGGCAGCTTCGATACCGAAATCAATGTGACCGGCGGCGGCATCTCGGGCCAGGCGGGCGCGATCCGCCACGGCATCACCCGGGCGCTCATGCTGGCGAACGCCGACTATCGCGCGCCGCTCAAAAAAGCCGGTTTCGTCACGCGCGACCCGCGCGAGGTCGAACGGAAAAAATACGGCCGCCACAAAGCGCGCAAGCGGCCGCAGTACTCCAAGCGTTGAAATCGGATTCCGAGAAAAAGGCCAACCGGCAGTCCGTGCCCGTCGCGGTGCTCGGCGCCACGGGCTACGCCGGCGTCGAGCTACTGCGCATCCTCGCGCGCCATCCACGCGTCGACCTCACCGCGATTACTTCGCAGCAGTACGCGGGAAAGCGGGTCTCGGAAATCTATCCGTCGCTCGCCGGCAAGTGCGATCTCACGCTCGAGGAGCTTGCGCCAGAAAAGATCGCCGGTCGCGCGGAGCTTATCTTCGCCGCGCTGCCGCACGAGACCTCGGCCGACGCGGTCGCCGCGCTGCTCGATAAAAAAAAACGCGTCGTCGATCTCTCCGCCGACTTCCGCCTTCACGATCCCAAAGATTACGACCGCTGGTACAAAGGCCATAAGGCGCCGCACCTTTTGACGCAGGCGGTCTACGGACTGACCGAGCTGCATCGCAACGCCGTCGCCAAAGCCCGGCTCGTCGCCAATCCAGGCTGCTATCCCACGGGCGCAATCTTGGGCTTGGCGCCGCTTTACTCTCAGAAGCTCGCGCGCGGCACCGTGCTTGTCGACGCGAAGTCCGGCACGACCGGCGCTGGGCGCAGCGCCACCGTCGACCTGTCGTTCAGCGAGGTGAACGAAAATTTCAAAGCCTACAATGTCGGCGTGCACCGCCACACTCCCGAAATCGAGCAAGAGCTGGGCGAGTTGGCGCGCGAGCGCGTGCCCGTTCTCTTCGCGCCGCATCTTGTGCCGATGAATCGCGGCATTCTCTCGACGATTTATGTGGAACTAAAAAAGCCGCCGGAAGAGGGCGAGTTTAAAAAGCTGTACGAACAATTCTATCGCGGCGAGCCGTTTATCCGGCTGCTGGCTCCGGGGCAATTCCCGCAGGCGAAGGATGTCCGCGGATCGAATGATTGCGCGATCGGCTATCGCTACGATGCGCGTACTAATCGGCTCGTCGTCGTGACCGTGCTCGACAATCTCGTCAAGGGAGCCGCCGGCCAGGCGGTTCAGAATATGAACGTCATGTGCGGCTGGCCGGAAGACGAAGGGCTCCGCGAGCTAGCGCTGATTCCGTAGACCGACGACTCACCCCCATGCCTCCTAAACCGAAGACCTGGACGGCGGTGCTTCAGTGCTATTCTTGCAACCGTCTTTTCACTCTCACAGGGCTCACGGCCGACAAGATCGGCTTCGTCGCCTGGTCCCCTTGTCCGCACTGCTCCGCCAGACCGCCGAGCCAACATGCCGGCATCCGCAGCGAGATGCATCGCTCGGTCGATTTGAGAGAAGAGACGGGTGACCCGGAGAGCCAATCTTAGCAGCTTATCGAGGCGCCGCCACGACGATGTGCTTGTTTACAGGGATCACTTTCCCACACTAAAATCTCGACTGTTGCGATCGTGCTGAGGATCATGCCGACGATGCTGAATCTGGCCATCCTTCATTTCGCTGCTCGCACCGCCGGCTGCAACAACTCGGCGAGGTGCTGCTTCCACCATTTCGCGCTGCCGGTTGTGCCGTGGCCGCGCGTTTCCGCGCTCGCCGGGATCATAAGATACCGCCCTTTCGGCACGCGCTTGATCTCGCGCTCCAGAATGCCCAGCTCCGGGGGGTTGCGCTCGTCGTCGGCCGGATTGATCGCGAGGACCTTCGCCTTGATCGATTCGAGCTTTGGCGCGGGATTGTAGTCGCGGGACGAATCGTAGAGATAGATCAAGTCATTGGCGTCGACCGTGGCCGGCCGCTTGAGGCGGTCGTTCACATAGTCGTCCGCCTTTTGCCACGTCGGTGCCGCCTTGTAGAGCGCCAGCGTGCCGCCGCTCGAGAGCATGCTGAAGTACGCCTGCGCCGCCTGCACGCTCGCCGGCTGCTTCGTGTAGTTGCCCGCGTTCCATTGCGGGTCGCTCTTGATCCAGTCGATGAGCATGCGGCGCGCCATCCAGTTGCGGCCGTTGATCTCGACCGGCAGGCATGCCATCGGCACGAGTGCGTCCATGAAATTCGGGTAAGCGACGCCCCAGAGCCACGCCTGCATGCCGCCCATCGATTGGCCGATGATCAGACGGAGATGCTTGACGCCCAGATGCTCGGTAAGCAGCCGGTAATGCGCGAGCACCATGTCGTCGTAATTGTATTTGGGAAAGCGCATGCGCAGGCCATCGGACGGCTTCGAGGATTTTCCGCCGCCGAGCGCGTCGGGCAGAATGATGAAATAGCGCTGCGCGTCCAGCGGCTGTCCGGGGCCGAACAGCTCGCCGGCGAAATCGCTCGTGAGCATGCTCGCCGCGCTGCCGGCGGTCCCGTGGAGTACGAGCACCGGCTCGCCGGAAGGCGCGCCGACAGTCGTGTAATGAAGCTTGATCTCCGGCAGCATCTCGCCGGTGTGAAAGCGGAAGTCGCGAACGATCCAATCGCCTTCCTTGGGCGAGGGATAATCGGCGGCCGGACTCGATGCGGCGATGAGAAGGAGAGCCAGGAGACAGAATGCTCGCGAGCAAAACGGGACGCAGCGCATAGCGACCTCCCATCCGTTCTGTTGCCGGTTGCGGCTGTTAGCTCGGCGAATATTGCGACCCGGGAGGATTTTGTCAAGGCCGCGAAAGGGGTAGGACTCCGCCTACCCCTTGATGTTCCATGGTCGCGGGTATCTACGGCATGGCCGTTTCCGCGACTTTCTGCTCGAGCTTGAGCTGTGCGGCGCGGGCGCAGCCCTCGGTCACTTTAAAATAGCGCTGCACCCATTCGGCGCCGATGTCGTACGGGTGCGGGCTGCTGCCGCGGCCGGCCAGCATGCGGTTTTTGTTGTAGGCGTTGTCGAACTCCGAATGGTTCGAGAGCAGCACGGTCGCGCCGGTCGCTTTGGCTTTCTCGGCGAGGTGTCGCTGGGAATCGATGTAGATCTGGAAATTCCGGATGCCCGGGTCGGGTGTGTTGTTGACGAAGTTGAACGCGGTGCCGCCGGAGTAGGCGACGCTCACCGGCTTGCCGCGGTCGAGGACGGCGAACGTATAGGAGATCGTCCCCGGCGTGTGGCCGGGCGTGAGCCAGATCGTCACCGTCGACTCGCCGAGCGTGATCTTCATGCCGTCGGTCGCGACGATGTCGCGCTTTGGCGCCATCGTCTTGTAGCGGTTGGGAAACTTCTCGACCATGTCCCAATCCGCCCCGCCCATGACCACGCGCGGGCCGTAGCGCTTCTGGATCATCTCGGCGCCGCCGATGTGGTCGTTATGCGCGTGCGAGATGAGGAGATACTTGATGTTCTTCGGATCGAGTCCGAGCTTTTTCATCCCGCCGAGGACGAGCTCCTCGGAGTTGTACGGATAGATCGTGTCGATCAAGATGATGCCGTCTTTCGTCGTGAGCGCCCAGGACGAGTGGATCTTGCCGCCGACGAAATAAAAATTGTCGAAGACCTTGGCGGGCTCGGCGTACCAGCTGTCGCGCGGCGGCGCCTTGGCGGGATCTTTCACGTACT
>DATJFG010000158.1:0-46825 GCA_035495775.1 Verrucomicrobiia bacterium
GGCGCGCGGATCGCCACCCGGCGGCTCTGGGGGCATTAGGAGTTCAGTCGGTGATTAATTTTCGCTCGCTGAATTAACGGACGGGTAACCTTATGAGCAAGACATTCGGAATCGTCGCCGCCGTTATACTGGCGCTACCGATAGGCCACGTTTTCGCGGCCGGAGAGACGCTCGTTCGCGTCGGCACGCCTGGCGCCGTGACGGGAGCCATGCCGATTTTTGTCGGCATCAAGAAAGGCATTTTCGCGCGGCGCGGGCTCAACATCGAGGTCATCGCCACCCGCAACGAGCAGATGAACATGCAGGCGCTCGTCTCCGACAGCGTGCAATTTTTGACTTCCAGCTCGACCGGACTTTTTTATCTCGGCAAGCAGGGCATCGACGTCGTCGGCCTCTGCTCCTGGAACAACGCCTCGCCCTATGCCCTCGCCAGCAGCTTTCCGATCAAGGATCTGAAAGAGCTGAAGGGGAAAAAAATCGCGTCGAGCGGCGCCGGCGGGCGCGCCGACGCGTTCGTCCGGTTCATGCTCGCCAAGGCGGGGCTGGATGCGAAGAAAGACGCGCAGATCATCGGACTCTCCGGCGGATCGGGCATCCGCCTCGCCGCGGTGCTCTCGAAAAATATCGACGCGACATTGATCTCGCCGCTGCAAGGCCGATACGCCGAGAAGTTGGGGCTCACGGTGATCCCCGTCCCGCTGCCCTATATCTGGGGCATCAATTTGACGCGGAAATCTTATCTCGAAAAAAACCGGCCGATCGTCAAAGCCTATCTCGCGGCGCTCGCCGAATCGGTGCGTACGCTCATCGCCGAGAAGGAGACGACCATCGCCGTCATGGCTAAGGCTCTGCGCATCGACGACGCTGAAAGCCTGGAATATTCCTACCGCCTCATGAAGGCCGAATCGGTCCCGGATCTCTTCCCGACGGAGGAGGCGATCGTCAACGTGCTGAAGACGATGGTGTACGAGGATCCGGCGTTCGCCTCGATTCCGCCGTTTAAGTATTTCGACCTCTCGCTGATTCAAGAGCTCAAAGCGGAGCGGCGATAGGAAGGGCATGCTGTGAAAAAATATTTCTGCTGTCAGCTTCTCGCTCTCCTCGTAAGCATCATCTCGGCGCGTGTCGATGCGCAGCCGGCGCCGAAAATCATCGAGGACGCGAAGAAAGAAGGAAAATTCGTTTTCTACACCGTTCTGACTTTGCCCGACAGCCAGGCGCTGCTTAAAGGCTTTCAACAAAAATATCCCTTCATCGAGCCGGAGTTGTTCCGGCTCGGCGCCGAAAAGATGCGCACCAAAATCTTGACGGAGGCACGGGCCGGCCGCCACTTCTTCGACGTGACCTCGATGGACGTGGTGGAAAACGGCGTCCTCCAAGGACAGCGGATGTTCTCTCCCTATAAAGCATCGGGCCGGGACGCCGTGCCGGCGGGATTGAAAGACGAGGAAGGATACTGGACGGCGATCTACGTCCGTCAGTTCGTGCTCGCCTACAACACGCGAATGGTTCAGGCCAAAGACCTTCCGAAGGACTGGCCGGACATCCTCGCGCCGGCGTGGAAGGGCAAAATCGGCATGGACAGCGAAGAGACCGAATGGTACGGCGCGCTGGCCGAATATTGGGGCAGAGATAAAGCGCGGAAATTTCTGCGCGCGCTGGCGGCGCAGGAGCCGGGATTGCACCAGGGTCATACGCTCATCGCCAAGCTCACGCTCGCCGGCGAGTTCCCGCTTTCGATCGCGCACGCGAGCCGTATCGAACAGATGAAGGGGCAGGGCGCGCCGCTCGATTGGCTCGATAAAGTCGATCCCGTGGTGACCTCTCCGAGCGTCATCTCGCTCTCGGCGCACGCGCCGCACCCCAACGCCGCGCGGCTTTTCATCGACTATGCCCTTTCCTACGAAGGGCAGAAGATCATGCGCGATCTCTACCGTGTGCCGGTCAGATCGGATCTTCCGCCGCTCGCGAAAAAACTCGACATCAAAGGAATGCGCGCGGCATTCGTCAATCCGAAAATCGCCGAACGCTACAGCGAATATCAAAAGGATTATCAGGAAATCTTCGGGCAGTGAGCGAAGAAGGCATGAAACGTTGCGATCTTATGGAGAACCTCGAATGGCGGATGAAGCGATAAAAAGACCGGAGAACGCTTATGAGGCGGCGATGGCCTATCAGGACCGCCTCCTCGAGCGGGGCCGGACGGGAAAGGTGTTGATTCGCGATGAGGACCGGCCGTGGGAGGCGACGCGGCAGGGAAGGATTCGCTATTTCCTCAATGCCGCGATGTACGGCGACACCGCCTTGCAGGAGTGGCGCGTATTCTCGCAGGAGATCCGCACCCAATCCGGCAAGCACCGCCACCAGGGCGGCGTCGCGATCTATATTCTCGAAGGCAAGGGTTACACAGTTGCCGACGGGAAGCGTTACGACTGGGAAAAAGGCGACCTGCTCACGCTGCCGGTGAAGCCCGGCGGCGTCGAGCACCAGCATTTTAACACCAATCCCGACGGCCCAAGCCGCTGGATGGCGTTCGTCTACGTGCCGCTGGCGAACCATGTCGCGCTTCACTTGAAGCAGATCGAAGTCGCCCCCGGCCAGGTGCAACCGCGAGGTCACAGCGATGAATGAATCGACGCGCTACCATCAGCTACTGGCACGCCGCGATCAGGAGCGGCGGCGTATCGCCGCGGCCGGCGTGTGCGTCAAAGGCGGCGAGCTTCCGTGGGAGATCAATCCCCAAGGCGTCATGAAGTGGTACATGCATCCCGAGATCGATTCGACCGCGCACAAATTCCTCATCTTTCAGACGCAGGAGATTCGCGCCGGCAGCCGCAGCGGCAAGCAGCGGTGTCAGGGAGGATCAGTGGTCGTTGCGGTCGAAGGCGCGGGGTACACGATCATCGATGGGCAACGCTTCGATTGGAAGAAGGGCGACGTGCTTCAGCTGCCGATCAAGCCCGAAGGCGTCGTCTTCCAGCATTTCAACGACGGGGCGGAGACGGCCCTGCTGATCACCGCCGAAGCGAATCTAGTCGCGACGACCGGGATTGACCGCGCCTGCGGCTTCGAACAACTGGAAGAGGCGCCGGAGTATCGTTCGCGCTGAGGAGACGAGCATGGCGAGGCTGATTAAAACTGCCTTTGTTTTTTTGATCATCGCTTTTTGCGCTGCACCCCTATCTGCGGCGGAAATAAAGAAGATCAAGCTCGGGATTCTTTCGAGCGGCGCGCAGGACTTCGTCCACGAGGTCATGGAGCGGCAGAAGCTGCTGCAGAAATACGACCTCCCGTATGAAAGAATCCAGAGCCTTAACCCGCCGGCGCTTCACATCATGATCGCGGAAAAAAGCGTCGACATCGGCTACGGCGGGCTGACCGCGATGGCGCGTGCGCGCGCCGAGGGCAAGGGCGCGCTCGTGATCTTCGGCATTTTTTCTCCGGTCAACGCGTTGATCGTTCCGAAGAATTCTCCGGTTAAATCGCTGGGCGATCTGCGCGGAAAGCGCGTCGGCAATTTCGGCGGGCCGGGCGCGGCGACGACCAGCATGTTCATGGCGATCGCCAAGCGCTGGCACGGCCTCGACCTCCTGCGCGACCTCGAGCTCATCACCGCGCCGGGGCCGGCGCTGGCCGGCCTCTTGGACCGCGGCGACCTCGCCGCGGCGCTCGTGGGAACCGTCGAATCGTTGCGTTTTCCGCTCACTGGAAAATACCGCGTGATCATGGATCTCAGCGGCGAGTGGGAGAAGCGCGCCGGACGCGCTCCCGCGCACGTGACGATCACGACGAACGAAGAGTTCGCGAAAGCGCATCCGGACATCCTCAAACGGTATCTCAGGGCCTATCTGGAAGCGACCAAATATATCCGGCAGCACGGAGAGGTATGGGAGGAGTACGCCAAGCGCATTCAGCTGACCGAGGCGGGCGGCGTGGCCGCTCTCAGGGACAACATGGGGCCGAGAATTGTCGATAAGTGGGACAAAGATCAGATGAAGGTCCAGCAGGATTTTTTGGAGGTCGCCCGGGACACCTTGGGGCCGAAAGTGCTGCGGGAAGTCCCGAAGGGACTCATGACCGATGCATACAACCCTTAAGATTTACTCGATCGCCGTTCTGCTCGCGGCATGGATCGGCCTCTCGTTTTTCTTTTCCGCGCAGATTCTTCCGGGGCCGATACCCGTGATCCAAACGATGATCGAGAATCTGCGCTCGGGCGACGGCCTGTTTCACCTCTACAAGACCGTGTCGCGCGTTCTGCTCGGCCTCGCCTTGGCGATGCTGCTGGGCGGCGCGACGGGGCTGGTCATGGGGCTCTCGCGCAAGGGCGAGGAGTTTTTCGAAAGCTGGGTGATGGTCGGTCTCACGATTCCGGCGGTTGTCTATGCGATCATTTGCCTTCTGTGGTTCGGCCTCAACGACTTTGCCGCCATCATCGCCATCGGCATCACGGCCTTTCCTGCCGTCGCGATCAACATCTGGCAAGGGGTCAAAGACATCGACACGCAATTGACCGCGATGGGCAAGGCGTTCCGCATTCCCCGGCGCGATCTCATTCGCAAGATCGTCATGCCGCAGACGGTGCCTTACCTGCTCGCGGCGACCCGCTACGCGCTCGGCATCGCGTGGAAGATCGCGACGACGGTGGAACTCATCGGCATGAGCAGCGGGGTCGGTTACATGCTGAACTACTGGTTCGGCCTCTTCTCGATGACTCAGGTGCTCGCCTGGACCCTGAGCTTCACGCTCGTGCTTCTCGCGATCGAGTATCTGTTGATCAATCCATTTGAAAAGCGGACGACCGCCTGGCGCGCGGTCGTGCAGGTTTAACGTCGAGGCATGAAAAAGATCGTCGTCAAGAATCTTTCCAAGCACTTCCTCTTGAAGGACCAAAGCCGCATCGAGGTGATCGGCGGCTTGAGCTTCGAAGTGGAAGAGGGAGAGTTCATATCCATTCTCGGACCCTCCGGCTGCGGCAAGTCTACGCTCCTCAGCATTCTGGCGGGCCTTGAAGCGCCGTCCTCCGGTGAAATCCAGGTAAGCGGAAAAACGCTGGGCACCAATGGGACGCGGCTCGGCTTCGTGTTTCAACAGCCGCGGCTGCTCAACTGGCGGACGATCCAGGACAACATCAGGCTTCCACTCGAGCATGGGGCGCTCTCGGGCGAGGAGCAGCGGCGCGTGGCGCAGCATTATCTGGAGCTGGTGCGGCTCAAGGGCTTCGAAAATTATTTTCCGCTCCAGCTTTCGGGCGGCATGCAGCAGCGCGCGGCGATGGCGCGCGCGCTCGCCATCGAGCCCGACGTGCTGCTCATGGACGAGCCGTTCAGCAGCCTGGACGAGCTTACGGCGCGCAAGATGAGGGCGGAACTGATCCGCATCTGGCGCGAGACCGGCAAGACGATCGTTTTCGTAACCCATGACATCTACGAAGCGGTCTATCTGTCCCAGAAGCTGCTCGTCGTCAGCGAGAGGCCCGCGTGCGTCTATGAGCGCATCGATATCGACATCGGTTACCCGCGCGAGTACGACGACGATCGCATCTTCGATATCTCAAAAAATGTGAGTCGGATTTTTCTCAAAATGGAGGCGAGCCATGCCGTCTAACGGCTCCGAGCGAAGGCGTTCTTTCGAAGCGAAGCTGAACAGCGTCCGTGAGGCGATGAACAAGGAAGGGCTCGCCGCGCTGCTCTTTTATTCCACCGGCCAGCTGAGCATGCTCGAAGTCAATCCGGTGCTTTGGATCTCCGGGGCGCTCCCCATCGGTGCGAATACCGGAGTCCTGATCACCGACAGCGCAGCCGCGATGCTCGTGAGCCGGTCGTGGGATGTCGGCCGGGTGCGCAGCCAAAGCTGGATCGAAGAGATCCAGGTCGCCGACAGTTTCGTCGCTTCGGTCAAACAGCTGGCTCAGAAAAAAGGCGTTCAGGGGACTATCGGTCTCGTCGGCTACGCGTTCATGCCCGCCGCCGTCTATCACGAGCTGGAAAAAGCTTTTCCCGGCAAGCTGAAGGTCGCTGACGCGATCCTCGGTCGTCTCGCCCGCTTTCCCGGCAAGGATGCGCTGCCGGCGCTGGAGCGCGCCGCGGCCATCGCCGACGAAGGTTTTGCCGCGATCCTCAAAACCGCGAAAATCGGCATGGCCGAGCACGAGCTTGCCGCCGAGGTCGAGTACGCGATGCGCTCTCTCGGAGCCGAGGACAACTTCGGCATGGTCGCCGCCTCCGATCACAGCCACTGCACGCATCCGCCGACGGACCGGAAGATCCAGCCGGGGGACATCGTGATCGCCGAGATCACCCCTGCGATCGAAGGTCACTTCGTCCAGCTCTGCCGCACGGCGGTCATGGGTTCGATCTCGCCCCTCTTGCGCGAGAAGTTCGCCATTCTCGAAAAATCGATGGACGCGAGCCTTGAATGCGTGCGCGTGGGCGAGAAGGTCGGCGCCGTCGCGACGGCGATGAACCGTGTCTTTACGGCGCACGGCTACGAGAAATATTGCAAGCCGCCCTACATGCGCGTGCGCGGCCACGGCCTCGGATATCTGTCGATGCCTTTCGCGGAGATCATCGACGAAAACGAAGCGGTCATCGAGGAAGGAATGTGTTTCGTCGTACATCCCAATCAATACCTGCCGGAAACCGGTTATCTGATGCTCGGCGATACGGTATGGATCGAGGCTCAAGGGGCGCGCTGCCTGACGCGCACGCCGAGCCAATTATTCAGTGTCGAGGGTTGAGTCATGGAGATGCTTCACACGGCGTTGAATCGCGGCTGCAGCGTCTGGGATAAAGACGCCTTGCCGTCAAGTGAGTTTCACAACCGTATCGCGCGCATAAAACTCGACATGAAGCAACAGGCGGTTGATCTGCTGCTCGTGTACGGGGATTCGTGGCGCTTCGGCGATCTCGCTTTTGTCTCCCATTTTATTCCCAAGAATCGCGGCGCGCTGACGGTGATCCCGCTCGATCAGGAGCCGGCGCTCGTCATTCAAGAGCCGAGCCGGAACAATCCGTTTTCCAGTACTCTCACGTGGATCGAGGACGTGCGCTCGGTCGGACAGTTCGCGCAAGGCGTCGGCCAGATGCTCGAGGCGCGCGGACTTAAGCCGAAGCGCGTCGGCCTCGTCAATGTCGAGCAGCAGCTCAATATCCGCGAATGGAACGGGCTCGTTAAGCTGCTCGACGGCGTCGAGTTCCGTGACCTGGGAGACGTTTTGCGCTCGCTGCGATGCGTCAAATCGGCCGCGGAGCTGCGGGCGCTCGAGAAGACGGCTTCGATTTTGGATGAGTCGCTCGCTGTTTTCGAGCGGCAGCTCCGCTCGGGAAAAAGAGAGTATGAAGTCGCGGCGGCGGCCGAGCGCGAAGCGAGGCGCCGCGGCGTCGAGGGTTTTTATTTGTCGATCGCTCGGTCCACCGAGCCGCGGATCGGTCTCCATCCGCCGGGTTCGGCGGCGATCCAGAAGGCGGACGTGATATCCGTCGCGGTCGCGGCGTGCTGCCAGCGCTATTGGGCGGAGCTCGGCCGGACTTTCTCCGTCGGCGGCCCTTCTCGTGAGCAGCTGCAGGACTATGAGGCGACAAAGCAGCTTTTTCGCTCGCTCAGAGACGGTGTGAGAGTCGGCGTCTCCGCGGCGGCCGTCGGGCAGTTCTTATCCGAGGTGCCGCACGCGAATCGGGTCTCCTTGTTCGCCTACGGATTGGGCAACGGCATCGGCCTCGACATGAGCGAGACACCCATTTTAGCCGGAAAGGACGCACTTGAAATTCAAAAGGGCATGGTGCTTACGTTAAGAATCTGCGCGGCGCGGAACGGTTTCGGCCACGGGCTGATCGCCCAACCGTTCGTGGTCGGAGACAAGCTCAAAGCGCTTTCGCGAGCCGTGGATGATTTGGTCGTCGTCGAAGGCTAAAAAATGATGCAGCCGGACAACGAACGGAAAACTCTAGAGACGCGCCAGCTGGGAAAATTCCAGCGCATGCTCGACCGCGTTCTCGAGAGCAACCCGTTTTACCGCCGCAAGCTGCTGCGAAACGGCGGCGCTCACGTGGATTCGATGGAGTCGTTCAGGCGCCTGCCCTTCACCACCAAAAAGGAGCTCGTGGACGACCAGCTGGCCCATCCGCCGTTCGGCAGCGACTTGACCTATCCGCTGGAACGCTATGTCCGCATCCATCAGACGTCGGGAACCACCGGCAAGCCGATGTACTGGCTCGACACCGACGAAGCGTGGCAGTGGTGGGCGGGATGCTGGGAGACGATTTTCCGCGCCATGGGAGTCGTTGCGGAGGACCGCATCTATTTCGCATTTTCCTTCGGTCCCTTCATCGGTTTTTGGAGCGGTTGGGAGGGGGCGCGAAAGCTCGGCGCTCTGGCGATTCCCGGCGGCGGCCAGTCGACGGCTCAACGGCTCAAGGCGATCCTGGACTACGGCGCGACCGTCTTAGTCTCGACACCCACCTACGCACTCCACATGGCGGCGGAGGCGCGCAGGGCGGGCATCGACCTCGCGCGCTCGGCCGTTCGTATCACGATTCACGCGGGCGAGCCGGGAGCGAGCATTCCCAGCACGAAAAAGCTGCTCGAAGAAAATTGGGGCGCGAAATGCTATGATCATCCAGGCGCGACCGAGGTAGGCGCGTACGGCTTCGAATGCGCGCCCCAGGCCGGCGGGGTTCACGTCAACGAAGGGGAGTTCATCGCCGAGGTGATCGATCGCGACAGCGGCGAGCCGGTGAAACAGGGTGAAAGAGGCGAGCTCGTCGTCACGAACCTGGGCAGGACTTGCAGCCCGATTATCCGCTATCGGACCGGAGATCTGGTCGAGCCGACCTACGAACAATGCTCATGCGGGCGCTCTTCGATCCTGCTCCGCGGCGGGGTTTTGGGGCGGGTCGACGATATGATCGTCGTCCGCGGGGTGAATGTCTTTCCGAGCGCGATCGAGAATGTGATGCGCGAGTTCGTGGAGATCGAGGAGTTTCGCATCGACGCCGTTCGCGACGACGCCCTGCTACAGTTGCGCGTGACACTGGAACCGAGACCGGATTGCGATTCCGCCGACGGCCTGGCGGAGCGCGTGACGCGGAGATTTCGCGAGTCGATCGGCCTCAGGCCTTTTGTCGAGGTTGTCACCCCCGGAACGCTGCCGCGCTTCGAGCTTAAGGCGAGAAGATTTTTCAAATCATAGGAAGGGTTTTCGTGGCCGTCAAAAGAAAGATTAAAAACAACAACGGGAGCGCGGCGAATCGCAAGCGGCTCTTGCGGCTTCACGTCAACGGCGAGACCAAGGAAGTCGCCGCCGAAGACAACAAGACGCTGCTCGAAATCCTCCGCGAGGATTTGAAGCTCACCGGCACGAAACACGGCTGCGAAGTCGGAGAGTGCGGCACCTGCACCGTGCTGATCGACGGCGAGCCGGCGCTTTCGTGCCTCGTGCTCGGCGTCGAATACGAGGGCGCGGAGATCGTCACGGTCGAAGGCCTCAAGCGCGGCGGCGCGCCCCATCCGCTGCAAAAGGCGTTCTCCGATCTGGGCGCGGCGCAGTGCGGCTACTGCACTCCGGGAATTCTCGTCACGGCGAAGGCGCTGCTCGACAAGAAGCCGCATCCCGACCGGGAGGAAATCAAGCAGGCGCTCGCCGGCAACATCTGCCGCTGCACCGGCTACACGAAAATCATCGAGGCGGTCGAGCTGGCCGCCGACGGCGAGGCGAAGCGATGAGCCGAAGAAATTTTTCGGTCATCGGCAAGCCGCTGCCAAAGATCGACGCGATGGGGAAGTGCACCGGCGAGACGCCGTACGCAAACGACCTCGAGTTCCCGCGCATGTGCTACGGCAAGCTCTTCCGGTGCCCGCATCCGCACGCGCGCATCCGCGAGATTCACGTCGAGCGCGCGCTCGCGCTCGAAGGCGTTTACGCCGTGATCACGGGCGCCGATCTGCCGCAAAAGTTCGGCATCCTGCCGGCGACCGAAGACGAAGAGGCGCTGGCGGTCGAGAAGGCCCGATTCGCCGGCGATCCCGTAGCGGCCGTCGCCGCCGTGAGCGAGGCCGTCGCCGAGCAGGCGCTCAAGCTCATCGAGGTCGATTACGAAATCCTCAAACCGATTCTCTCGATCGAAGAGGCGCTGGCGGCGACCGACGAGAGCGAACGCATTCACTCATGGAACCGGCGCGCCAACGTTCAGAAGGCCGTTTCCTTCGAGTTCGGCGACGTCGCCGGGGGTTTCGCCGAGGCCGACGAGGTATTCGAGGACACCTTTTTCTATCAGGGGAACACGCACCTGCCGCTGGAGCAGCACTGCGCGATCGCCGTCTACGGGCCCGGCGATAAACTGACGGTCTGGTCTTCGACGCAGACGCCGCATTACGTTCACCGCGCCTTGGCCAAGGTCCTGGGCATGCCGATGGGCCGCATCCGCGTGATCGCCCCGCCGGTCGGCGGCGGCTTCGGCGGCAAGAGCGACCCGTTCTCGCACGAATTGTGCGCGGCGAAGCTCGCGATGGTAACCGGCCGGCCGGTTAAGTTCACGCTCTCCCGCGAGGAGGTTTTCTACGTTCATCGCGGCCGGCACCCGGTCAAGATGTGGATCAAAACCGCCGTTAAAAAAGACGGAACGCTCAAAGCGATGCACTTCCGGTCTTTCCTCGACGGCGGCGGCTACAGCAGCTACGGCCTGGCGTCGGTCTATTATACCGGCGCCCTGCAGACGGTCACGTACCATCTGCCCGCCTACAAGTTCGAAGGGGCGCGCGTCTTCACCAACAAGCCTCCCTGCGGGCCGAAGCGCGGCCATGGGACGCCCCAGCCGCGCTTCGCGATAGAGATCCAGCTCGATAAGATCGCGGAGAAGCTCGGCATCGATCCGCTCGATTTGCGGCTCAAGCAACTGGTCGAGCCGAACACCGTGACAGTGAACGGTCTCAGAGTCAGCACGACGGGATTGAGAGAATGTATCGAGAAGGTCGCCGCTGCCGCCGACTGGAAAAAGAAATTCCGTAAGCTTCCGGACGGCCGCGGCGTCGGCTTTGCCGCCAGCGCGTATATCAGCGGCGCCGGCCTGCCGATTTATTGGAACAAGATGCCCCACTCCGGAGTACAGATCCGCCTCGATCGCGGCGGCGGCGTCACCGTTTTCTGCGGCTCGACCGATATCGGCCAGGGCTCCGATTCTATTTTAGCCTACGCCGTCGCCGAGGAGTTCGGCTTGTCGCCGAACGATATCCGCGTCTTCACCGCGGATACCGATCTTACGCCCGTCGATCTCGGCAGCTATTCCAGCCGCGTCACGGTCATGACCGGCAACGCCGCGATCCAAGCCTGCGGCAAATTAAAAACGATCCTGCTCCAGGCGGCGGGCGAAGCGCTCGAAATCCCCGGCGACGATCTTGAGTTCGCCGAGGGGAAGGTGCGCAGCAGGAGCTATCCGAAAAAGGCGCTGAGCTTCGCCGAGTGCGTCGAGGCCGCCGAGGCGAAGAACGGGACGCTCGGCGCGACCGGCAGTTATCGCCCGCCGCGCCATCCCGGCAACTACAAAGGCGCGGGCGTTGGGCCGACTCCCGCGTATAGCTTTTCGACCTCGATCGTCGAGCTTCAATGCGACCGCGACACCGGCGAGATCAAGATCGAAAAGATCTGGATCGCGCACGACTGCGGCACGGCATTCAACCCGCTCCTGGTCGAAGGACAGACCGAAGGCAGCGTTTACATGGCGCTCGGCGAAGCGTTGATGGAAGAGCAGGTCTTTAGGAAAAACGGCCTGCACAAATTTCCGTCCATGCTCGACTATAAGAGCCCGACGACCCTCGAGACGCCCGAGATCGAGACCATTCTCGTCGAGACGAACGATCCCGAAGGTCCTTACGGGGCGAAAGAGGCGGGTCAGGGGCCGCTGCTGCCGGTCGTGCCGGCGGTAGCGAACGCCGTCTACGACGCCATCGGCGTAAGGATCGACGAGGTGCCGATCACGCCGGACAAAATCTTGCGCGCCCTCGAAGGCCGCTACAAGCGCATCACCGTCCCGACGTTCGACTTCCCGGCGCCGATCAAATGGCAGCCCGGAGAAGGCATCGAGGTTCAGCAGAAGGCTTAAGCGAAATGTTGCGATTACCCGACTTCGACTATGTAAGACCGAAATCGCTGAAGGACGCGGCGGCGGCGCTCGCGGACTTCGGCCCCGACGCGATGGCCGTCGCCGGCGGGACCGATGTCTATCCCAAGATGAAGCGCGGGCAGTTCACGCCGCGCCATGTGATCTCGCTCAGATCTCTACCCGAGCTCAAAGGGATTCGCGCCGAAAAAGAAGGCCTCCGGATCGGCGCCGGCGAGACGTTGACCCACATCGCGCGCAACAGCATCGTCGCGGAGCGCTTCCCGGCGCTGGCGCAGGCCGCCGGCCTCGTGTCGACGCCGCAGCTGCGGAACGTCGGGACGATCGGCGGCAACGTGTTCGTCGATACGCGCTGCAACTATTACGATCAGAGTTTTTTCTGGCGCGAGGCGGCCGGCTTCTGTCTCAAGAAAGACGGCGACATCTGCCTGGTCGCGCCGAAGAGCCGGCGCTGTCTCGCCGTTTTCTCCTCGGATACGGCGCCGGTTCTATGCAGCTTGAACGCGGTGGCGGTCCTCGCGGGACCGAAAGGAAGCCGAAGAATCGCGTTAGAGCGCTTGTACAGGAACGACGGCATCGACTTTCTAGCGAAGAAAAACCACGAGCTGCTCCAGGCGATCATCGTTCCGGGCCGGGCCGCCGAAAGCCGCAACATTTACCTGAAGCTCCGGCGCCGCGGCTCTTTCGATTTTCCCGTGCTCGGAGTCGCCGCCGCGCTGCAATTTAAAAAAGACGCATGCACTGCGGCGAAGATCGTGCTCACGGCCGTCGACTCCGCGCCGGTTGCCGTGGACGCTTCGCTGCTCGAAGGAGCCGTCATTACGCGCGAGCGCATCGAGGCCGTAGGCGATGCGGCGGCGCGGGTTTCGCATCCCGTCGATAACGCCGACATGGATTACTGGTACCGCAAGCGCATGACCAAGGTGTACGTCATGCGGGCGCTCGCGCAACTGGCCGGACTGGAATTGAAGCATCCATAGCACGCACACCGCTGCCGGCGTGGAGGTGGGATCATGGACGAAAACATCGTCCATTGCGTTGAGGCCAACGCGCACCGCTTGGGCGACGAGCCCGCGCTCGTTTGGGACGATGGCGGGCTCACCTGGCGCGAGCTCGAACGGCGCGCTTGCGGCTTCGCTCGCCACCTCGCCACGCGCTCGGTCGGACCCGGCGACCGAATCGCGATTCTGATTCCAAATCGTTGGACTTTCGCCGTCGCTTTACTCGGCGGGCTCAAAGTCGGCGCCACGGTGGCGCCGCTCATACCGGATCTTAAGCCCGACGAGCTTGCCGACGTGCTGGCCGATCTTCGGCCGAAATGCCTCATCGAAGACGTCGAGGTCGACGAAGGCCCCTGGGCCACCGCTGCACAATCGGCCGCGCCGGCGGTCATCGTCTACACCTCCGGCAGCACCGGACGTCCCAAAGGCGCCGTCTTCAGTCACCAAGCGGTGCTCTTCGGCACCCGGTTATGGGGCGAAGCGGTCATGCGCCTCGAAGAGGACGATGTCGTCCTCGGCGCGCTTCCTTTTTCACACAATTACGGGATGTACGCCGGGCTGCTGGCGCCGCTGCTCTTCGGCGCCACGACGGTTTTGATCGAACGCTTCACGCCCGAAGCCGTTTTTGCCGCGATCAAAAAAAACCGTGTGACGATATTCCCCGGCGTGGCGACGATGTTTCATCGCCTCCTCGCTTCTCCTCATTTTTCCGACTCCGACCTGTCGAGCCTGCGCATCGCTACGTCCGGAGCGGCGCCGTGCGCGCCGGCGCTTTGCGGCGAATGGCGCGAGAATACCGGCGTCAGCATCTTATGCGGCTACGGCGCCACCGAGGTGCCGCGGTCGATCTCTTTTACCGCCGACGATCTCGACGAGCCGCCCGGCACAGCCGGAAAAGTGATGCCGGGCGTCGAGATCAGAGCGATCGATGAGGAGGGCAGGCCGCTGTCCGACGGCGAGGTGGGCGAATTATGGATCAAGTCGCCGGCCGCCATGGACGGCTATCTCGGCCGTCCCGACGAGACGCGTGAAGTGTTGAGCGACGGCTGGTACCGCTCCGGGGATCTCGGCGCGGTGCTGCCGGGCGGCTTCATTCGCATCATTGGACGGAAGCGGGAAAGAATTCTCCGCGGGGGCTTCTCTGTCTTTCCTCAGGAGGTCGAAGCGGTTCTCTTGTCTCATCCGGCGATCGCCGAGGCGGCCGTCGCCGGCGTCCTCGACACCGACCTGGGGGAAGAGATCGCCGCCTTCGTCACGTTGCAAGCATCGGCACGGGCGACCGCCGACGAGATCATCGCCTATTGCAAGGAGCGGCTCGCGCGGTATAAATATCCGCGCAAAGTCATGATCCTCAATGATCTGCCGAAGAGTCCGATGGGAAAGGTGCTGAAAGCGGAGTTGTTGAAGCGTTACGCGAACAGCTGATGAAATCGGCGTCGAAAAGAAAACCCGCCGCCGGGATCGTATCGATCGGCCGCGTTGCGACGCAATCCGGCGCCGAGACCAGGAGCCTCAAAGATTTCCTCGAACGTCTGAAGCGGCGGCTGCCGGATGATCTGATTTACATCGATAGCGCGGTCTCGCCGGCAGAGTTCGAGGTCACGGCTCTTCTCCAGCATCTCGAAAACGAAAAAAAATTTCCCGCCCTGTTTTTTGCAAAGCCGATCAACCTGAAAGGCAAGCCGGCCGCTTTTCCGCTTCTCAGTAACCTCTTTGCCACGCGTGCGCGCTGCGCGCTGGCGCTCGAAATGGAGCCCGACCAAGAGCGGCTGCCGCTCAGCCTCGAATACGCCCGCCGCGAAGAACTGCTGCTTTCGCCCGTGACGATTCCCGGTCGCGACGCGCCGGTGAAGGAGGTCACTAAGTCGGGAAGCGCCGCGGACCTTTACGAGCTTCCCGTCGTGCGCCACCACGCGATGGACCCGGCGCCTTACATCGATATGACGCCCGTCATGAAGGACCCCGACGGCGGCTTTTACAACGCCGCCTTCATGCGCACCATGGTCAAAGGCGAGAGAAAGCTCGGGCTCCACATGTCCCCGCGGCACAACTGGCAGATCCATCGCAAGCACGAGGAGAAAAAACGGCCGACGCCCGTCGCCATCGTGGTCAGCCATCATCCCGCTTTTTACCTCGGCGCGCTCAATGTCTCTCCCTTCGGCGTCGACGATTACGCGCGTATCGGCGCCATCATGGGCGCGCCGCTGCGGCTCACCGCGTCGGAAACCTGGGGCGCGGAGTTCATGGTTCCGGCGGACGCCGAGATGATCATCGAAGGACATGTGCTTCCCGGCGTTAAGGAGGTCGAAGGCCCGTTCGGCGAATTCACCGGCTATTACGGTCCGCAGCGACTGCGCAACGTCGTCGAAGTCACAGCGATCACGCATCGCCGTGACGCCGTTTTTCAGCACATATTCACGGGCCACCGGGATACCTGGGTTCTGGGCGGCATTCCCAAAGAAGGCAGCCTCTTCAATCTGATCCGCGGCATCGTGCCGACGACGAAGGCGGTGCATTTCCCGCTCTCCGGCTGTTGCCGCTTCAACTGCTACATTTCCATCGATAAGAAAGTCGACGGCGAGACCAAGCAGGCGGCGCTCGCCGCGCTCGGCGGCTGCGACTTCGTGAAGCACGTCGTGGTGGTCGACGCGGACATCGATATTTACAGCGAGGAAGAGGTGATGTGGGCGGTCGCGACGCGCGTGCAGGCCGACCAGGACGTCGACATCATCAAAAACGTCAAGGGCAACACGCTCGATCCCTCGCAGACCGACAACATCATGACCGCCAAGATGATCATCGATGCGACCCGGCCGCTGCAGCGGCCGTTCGCGGCACGCGTCGAAGTTCCAAAAGCCGCGATGCAAAAAACACGTCTCGAGGATTTCATCGCGCGCGCGACGCTCGATCGGCTGAAGCGATCCTAGAAGGAAAAGCGATGACAAAGATTTTCTGGGTGACCTGTCCCTACTGTAAGGGAGAATTCTATTGTCACTGGCAGGAGCTCAGACACAAAAAAATCGAGCTGCTCTGTCCTTATTGCAACCGGCGTTTCCTCGACGAGGAAAGCCCCAAGATTGTGGAGTAGCTGGTGGCGCAGGATCTCCGAACCTATCTCGACCGCGTCAAGTGCGATCACCCCGAGGACTTTGTCACCGTCGCGCGCGAGGTCGATCCTGCTTACGAGCTCACCGCCGCGACCGTCAAGCTCGAGCAGGAAGGAAAGCGCAGGCCGGTTTTGCTCTTCGAGAAGGTCAAGGGCAGCAGCTTTCCCGTCCTCACGAACCTCCACGCAAGCCGCGCGCGGCTCGCGCTTGCGATTGGCGCCAAGCCCGAAACGATGCAGCAGGCTTATCTCGCCGCGCTGGAAAAACCGACCGCGCCGAAGGTCCTATCGCGAGCGCCGGTCAAAGACGTGATACTCACCGGCGGGAAGATCGATCTCTACTCTCTGCCGCAGATCGTGCATCACGAAGACGACGCCGGCCCGTACATCACTGCGGCGATCTCTTTCGCTCAGGAGCCGGGCGGCGGCGTGTGGAATTGCGCCTACAATCGGCTCATGATCAAGGGGCGCGACACCACCTCGATCCACCTCACGCTGGGCAAACACCTTTGGGAGTTTTATCGCGTCGCGGAGGCGCGCGGCGAGCCTTTGCCGGTCGCTTTTGCGATCGGCGTTCACCCCGCGATCGCTCTCGGCGCGCTCGCCATCGGCTCGATCGACGAGGACGAGCGCGCGATCATGGGCTCGCTCTTGGGCGAGCCGTTGGAATTGGTTCGCTGCGAGACATCGGACGTCCTGGTTCCCGCCCAAGCGGAGGTTGTTATCGAAGCGGAAATCCTGCCCCACGAGCGGACCGCAGAGGGGCCGTTCGGCGAGTTTACCGGCTATAGTCTCGGCGAACGGCAGCGGCAGGTCGTCAAGGTACGCGCCGTCACGCACCGTAAAGACGCTCTGTTCCAGGATATCTGCGTCGGACATCTGGACCACCTGATGCTTTCGACGACTCCGATCGAGGCGAATCTCTACCGCGCGGTGCGCGCGGTCGTGCCGTCGGTCAAGGCGGTGCGCGTCCCGGCGCCTTTTACCTGCTATGTGTCGATCGAGCAGCGCGTCCCCGGCCAGGGAAAAAACGCCATCACCGCCGTGCTCGACGCCGATCTATATATGAAGCGCATCGTTGTCGTGGACCACGACGTCGATATTTTCAACGAGCGGCAGGTCAACTGGGCGATCGCCACCCGCTGCCAGCCGGATCGTGATCTCGTCGTCATCGGCAACGCTCGCGGCTCCGACCTGGATCCGTCGGCGAAGGAGGAGGGCTACACCGCGAAGTGGGGGGTCGACGCCACCGCGAAACCGTCGCTCGATGCTTATACGCCGCGCCACCGCATCCCGCGCGACGTATGGCAGCGCATCAAACTCAAAGATTTCCTGCCGTGAGCGCGCCGCAAGAAAATTTCGTTTGTCACATCGAAGCCAACGCGTGCCGGCTGGCGCGGAAGCCGGCGCTCATCTGGGAAGGTGGCGTGCTCAGCTGGGCGGAACTCGACGCCCGCGCATCGGGATTTGCCCGGTCTCTCGCGACGCAAGGCGTGCGCGCTGGGGACCGCGTCGCGATCACGCTTCCGACGCGGCCCGACTTCGTCGTCGCTTTCCTGGGCGTTCTCAAGCTAGGCGCGACGGCCGCGCCTCTCAACTCTCTCCTCAAAGCGGACGAGCTCCAAAAGCTCATCGATGACCTCAAGCCGCGGTGTGTCGTGAAGCGCGTCGAAAACGATACCGCCGTATGGCGGACGGAGCCCGAACCCGCGGCTCCCGCGTTGATTCTTTACACCTCCGGAAGCACTGGAGCGCCGAAGGGCGCCGTGTTCAGCCACAGCGCGCTCACTTTCGCAAATCGCTCGTGGGGTGAGCCCGTCATGGCGCTTTCGCCGGAGGACCGGGTGCTCGCGGCGCTGCCGCTGGCGCATTCGCTCGGACTCAACGGGGGGCTTCTCGCGCCGCTCTTGTCGGGAGCCGCGGTCGTACTCGTCAAGCGCTTCATTCCCGAGGCGGTTTTCGATGCGATCCGCCGCCATGGCGTCACGGTTTTTCCCGGCGTCGCCACGGCTTTCCGCCGCCTTCTCAACGCCCCCGATTTCGCCGCCGCTGATTTCTCGAGCTTGAGAACGGCGGTGTCCGGCGCCGCGCCGTGCCCGTGGGAAATGGCGCTGGAGTGGCGCGAAAAGACGGCGACGCGGATCGTTCGCGGCTACGGCATGACGGAGCTGTTTCGTCCGATCTCTTATTTCGCCGATGAACCGCTCGATTTACCCGAGGCCGTTGGCAAATCGGTGCCGGGAGTGCAGATACGTCTGGCGGAAAACGGCGACGCCGGCGAATTGTTGATCAAATCTCCGGCCGTGATGGCGGGTTATTTCAACGATACCGACGAGACGCGGTCGGTTCTCGAAGACGGCTGGTTCAAAACCGGCGATCTCGCGCAAGTCTCGCCCGAAGGCTACGTCCGGATCGTCGGCCGCAAACGCGAACGGATCCTTCGCGGCGGTTACTCCGTCTTCCCGCAGGAGATCGAGGCGGTGCTCCTGTCCCATCCGGCGGTCGCCGAGGTCGCCGTAGTGGGAATTGCCAGCCCCGATGTGGGTGAGGAGATCGCGGCTTTCGTCGCTCTCAAACCCTCGGCGAACGCCGACGTCGAGAATCTCCTCGAGCATTGCAGGGCGCGTCTGGCGCTCTACAAATATCCGCGGCGCATCGAAATCTTAAAAGAGCTTCCCAAGGGACCCACGGGAAAGGTTCTCAAAACGGCGCTTATCTCACTCTAAGTTTCTTGACCGCGGCAAGCAGCTCCACATCCGTCGTTTACTTCGCCTCGGCCTTCTTTCTTTTAAAAAATTGAATGTGGCTCAAGGCGTCGGCCGCGACGATGCGTCCTATGGGTCCGATGCTGTAGCACGCGTCGACGACTTTTTTGTCGGAGTCCAATATGAAATCGGTGGCATGAATGATCTTTCTGCGCTCTTCCCAAAATGGCGGCAGAAGGAAAATGCCCGATTGCCATTAAACGCCGGCCCTGAAAGAAAAAATGAGATGAGCTTATCAGCAGCCAGCTTTTTTTCTTTTTTTTTCCTGACGATGGTCGTGACGCAAGCAGATGGCGCGGAACGCGGCAGCGCCGGTAATCCACAGCTTCAACGAGGCGAGTACCTTGTCGACCACGTGAGCATGTGCGTAGAGTGCCACACTCCGCGCGATGAAGAAGGGAGGTTGCTGAAAAATGAGTACCTCAAGGGTGCGCCTGTACCGGTCAAGCCTCCGGCTTACGGAAAAACGAAGTGGGCTCTGAAGGCGCCTAACATTGCGGGGCTGCCGGGATATTCGGAAGAAGAAGGCGTTCGACTTCTCACGGACGGAATTAGCCGGGATGGAAGGCTGCTCGATCCGCCCATGCCGCAGTTCCGGCTTAATCGCGAAGACGCGAAGGCCGTCGTAAGTTATTTGAAAAGCTTAAAATGACGCCGTATGTGCGCACGAATTCGGACGTCCGACATTGGTGCCGTCGCTTCATTGATCAATCCCACCGACTCTTAATTCATGAACACGCGCTATCCTTCGCGCGTACATATCGCCGGACACAAACACCGGTACGGTGTATCGGCCAGGCTGATTCGACAATGTCACTGAAGTCGGGAATATCGTTCATCTCGGCCGTATACCGTTTTACTCGATTGAATGTTAAGTTCGTCTCAAACCATGCCGATCCAATCTCCCGTCATTCAAAACGGATTGTGCCTCGTCAGCTTTTCGTACGACGCCGCGCGATCGATCGATCTCGAGGGGGCCGAACGGCGCATCCACCAGGCGACCGAGCGACCGACGATCGCCCACAAGAGGCGCACGCCCAGCTATTTCGAATATCAACCGCCGCCGCTCAGAACGACCCGCGACAGCCGGTCGTTTGCGGTCGGAAAGTTTACGACGCGTCCGACCGTCGATCTCATGATCTACGATTTCGGTGCGGTTTCCGTCATCTATACTCTTCCGATCGACGGACCTTTCGAAGAGCTTCTTCCCCTCAGCGAAGAGCTGTACGACAATGAGGCCTTACTCGGCGACTCCCGTCTGCGGGTAAGCGAATTATTGACGGTCATCGGCGACACGGCGAGCCAATCCCATCCGTCGCCCGTCGTCGAGGACTATGTTGTTTTTCATGTGGAGCGTTTCGCCGAAGCATTTGATCTCAACCAATTTTGTGAGGAGTACGCCAGGCCGATCGCGCAGATCCTCCGCGCCGAGCGTCAGCCGCTGTCCGACCAAGAGGTCGAAGACGCGCTGGCGGTGCGTATCTCCTATCGAGCAGACGACATCCTGCTGGCGGACTGGAACGCGGCGCTTTTAGTCGACAGCGAGGGCGAAGATGTCCGCGCCCTGCTGGAATTTGCCAATGTAGAGTTGTTGGAGATGCGCTATGTCGATCAAAAACTCGACCGCGCCTTGGACAAGGTCTACGAAACGCTTTCTCGCCGTTCTTGGACTTTACGATGGATTTTCGGATCTTACTCGGCCGTCTTGCAGACCGTGGCCGAACTGCAAGTCGATAACGCCAGCTTGTTTGAGGGGGTCAATAATACACTCAAGCTGGTCGGCGATCAGTATCTGGCGCGGGTCTATCACATGATCAATCGGCGCTTTCATCTGGACGAGTGGGATGCGAGCATTCTCCGGAAACTGCAGACGCTCGAAAGCATCTACGAGAAGATCTCCGGACAGGCCTCGAACCGCCGCATGGAGATACTCGAGTGGGTCATTATCTTCCTCATCGCCTTCTCCATCGCCGTGGAGTTCTTCCGTTAGGTTGCGCGACGCATACCTACCTTCAAAAAAGACACTTTTAACTAAAATTTAACCCAAAATAACTTTTACTTCGTTTTTCTTTTTGCTAGGGCTGGTAAAATGGTGCCGGTAAAACTCTTTCTCACGAAAGGAGTCGGCGTTCATCGGGAAAGGGCGGCTTCTTATCAGCTCGCGCTCCGAGCCGCAGGCGTCGCTCACTGCAATCTGGTTCTCGTCTCCAGCATCTATCCTCCCGGCTGCAAGATTATCTCTAAGGAAGAAGGCTTAAAGTTCTTGCATCCGGGCGATATCGTCTTCGCGGTTTACGACCGGGAAAGCAACAATGAGCCGAATCGACTGATCGCGGCATCGGTCGGTCTCGCCGTCCCCGCCGATGTGTCGATGCACGGCTATCTTTCCGAGCACCATTCGTTTGGAGAAACGGATGAGCGAGCGGGAGAGTACGCCGAAGACCTCGCCGCGAGCATGCTCGCGACCACGCTCGGAATCGAATTCAATCCCGAATCGGATTGGGACGAGCGCGAACAGCTTTTCAAGCTGTCCGGCAAGATCGTTCGAACGAGCAATATCACCCAGTCGGCCATCGGCAATAAAGACGGGCTCTGGACGAGCGTCTTCGCGGCCGCGGTTCTGATCAACGAAGACAACCTGGCCGAAAGCGAAAAGCCCGTGAAGCCTCAACACGATTCGATGTTGGATGAGATATCCAAACCGGCAGCGGAGCCTTACACCGGCCATGATCAACTAGAGGTGGCGCGCGCGCTCCATGTCGCCTCCCGGCGCGGCCCGAAACCCGAGCTTCGCCGGCGGGAGAGCTTCACGCGAGCCGAAGACGATCTGCTGAAAGCGCGGCAGCTCAAGCGTCCGAAGTCCATCTAATAATTAAATAGAAAAGCGTCTCCCCAGCCTCATCGCTTCTATGCGTCTGCTGCGGAGGGAGACACTAACGGCTTAGACAGCATCTCACCTCCACAAGCAAATGCCGCCCAAGAGGCCGTTCATGTTCGACACCGTGCGGACGCCGGAGGGGAGCTTGAAGTTCACTTTCTCGCTGTTGCCGCCCCCGATATAAAGCACGTCGTAGTTGAATATCTGATCGAACGCCTCGATCGCGCGGCGGAGCCGCCGATTCCATTTTTTATTGCCGATCTTCTTCCGCGCCCCATTCCCAAGCAGATGCTGGTAGCTCTTTCCGCCCAGCGGATCATAAGCGATCTCAAGATTCGGCACCAGCTTGCCGTCGATGAAGAGCGCCGAGCCGAGGCCGGTGCCGAGCGTGATCACGAGTTCGACTCCGCGGCCGGCGATCGCGCCGAAGCCCTGCATGTCGGCGTCGTTTACCGCCCGCACGGGACGGCGCAGAATTTTTTCCAGCTTTCGCGCGAGATTGAATCCCGCCCATTTGGGGTTGAAATTCCCCTCGGTCTTGACCACGCCGGCGCGCACGACGCCGGGAAATCCTACCGATACCCGGTCGAAACGCCCCTGTCCCCGCGCCAGCCGCTCGATCGCCCGCAAAACCGCCCTCGGGGTCGCCGTGGTGGGAGTCTTCGTCCGGCTCCGGACCGTCACCGGACGCCCCTCCGTATCGAGAACGACTGTTTTGATGCCGCTGGCGCCGATGTCGACCGCCAGCGTGCGGATCCCGCTGCGGCGAGCCGCGCGCGCTCGGGCCGCGCGAGAACGGTTACGTTTTTTCCCCTCCGCCATACTTCAGCCGGACGCCGGCCAGTAAAAGTTTAACATGCCAGCCGGAGGGGCAAAGACCCCCCCGGCTTGATGGCCGCAGCGGACCTAAGGCGAACCTCGCCTCTTTTATGGCGGGGCAACCGGCGGGACTTAACCAGGCCTTCATCAAGCCATCATCTTTTCTTAACCCGCGCGCGGCACAAGGGACTGGGAAGGAGGAAAGCGATGAGGGAAATCAAGTTGCAGGGGTTGATCGAAGAGGCGATCGCCAAATTCGCGCAGAACCGCACGGGCCCGCGTCCCGCCGTCATGGCGAAGATCCCGCCCGATCTGCCGCTCATCTCCTGGGGCGACGACGGGCTGTCGAAATTCATCAAATCCTTTCTCTACCACGCGCTCACGGCGAACAATCCCGAGGCGCCGGTTCGGATTTCCGTCAATGAAAGGGCCCGCCTCTCCGATCTTGAAACGTTTGTCCGCATCCTTCCGCTTTGCTGGCTTCAACTGAGGATCGAGGGGCGGGGCTCCGGCATGAACGACAAGATGATAGAGGAGCTTTTCCGCGAGTTCGGCTATCGCTCGGAAGAGTGGGGTCGGCGTCGAAGGCTCCGAGTCGCAGCTCGCCATCTTCAGCCCCTGGGGAGGGACGGAGCCGAAGGTCGTTTTCTGCCTCAACGCGGCGAGGCCGATGTGGAAATGCGACGTCCTCACACCGGTAACCGATACGCCGATGGTGCCGGTCACCTCGAACGGGCGCAGAAAGGCCTAAGACCGCTTCACGAAAACATCACTCGTCCTTCACGAGCCGCTCATAAGCGAGAGTTAAGCTCGTCTCATCACGAGTACAAGGAGGACGATATGAAAAAGTTGAAAAGAATTTTAGCGCCTGTCGATCTTACGGAGGACTCGCAATCCGGGCTTAAGCTCGCGTTTGCACTCGCTAGGGAGAACGCCGCCGATTTGCTCGTGCTCTACGTCGCCAACGAATTCCAGGCGTGGCAGATGCTCGATGAGACCGGCTTTGCAAGCGACAGGATTTATCGCTGGGAGGTCAATCGCGTCATTCGGGAGTCGCTGCTCGACCTGAACTGCTTTTTGGAGCTATCGATCGGTGCCGTGAGACTCATGTCGAACGTCAGGCGACGGGTTGTGCTCGGCGATCCCGCCGCTAAAATAGTCGATGTCGCGCATGAAGAACAGAGCGATCTGGTTGTCATATCGCCGTGTCGCCGGAGCGCTTTTAGGTGGTTCTTTTTCGGCAGCGTTACCGATAAGATCACCCGTCTCGCTCCCTGTCCCGTGCTCTCGGTCTCACCGGAGCGACGGCGGCAAAGTCCACGCGGCAAAGAAGCGCCGGTGATCACTGGATGGCCGCAAGGACTGGAAGCATCCTAAGAGAGGAGAGCTTGATGTCGAGAGGAATATCTTTTTGGCCGCTCATTATCGCCCTGCTTGTCGGCGGGCTCGCTGCGCCGGAAACGGCGAGAAGCGAAGAAAAAACCGAGGCAGTCAAAGCCGCTTATATTTTGCCGGATCTACGGCTCGGAGATTTTCAGCGGGGCGGTGTAAGCCGTCCCTTAACGACATGCAGCACCGGCTCGGAACCGAGCTAAGCCTTATATTCGCCTGAGCCGGAGCGGCAGTGCGGGAAGATCCCGCCGGTCGTTGGGAAGTAATCCTCCCTGCCGTTGATTTCGGGCTCCGTCTCTGGAATGATTTGACGGCCTAGGGGTCGGTGTCTAGAAGAGCCCATAAATTTCACGAAAATTTAACACAATCGTAACCTATGGTGGGCCGCGAGCCGTTAGGAAGTGAGTCGCCGCCTGAGAAAGGATTTCGCGAAATCATCATGGCCGAATACTTCGCCGTCGCCGACGTCGGCAGCAATGCGCTGCGTTTTCAGTTGGCCGCAATCGAGCAGCCGGGCTCTTATCGGATCATCGAGCAGGACCGACGGCCGATCCGGCTCGGCCGAGAGGTTTTCCGCACCGGAAAGTTGAGTCGCTCCGCGGTGGAGGCGGCGCTCGAGACTCTCAGCGACTTTAAAGCAGTTGCCGATCGCTACGACGTGAAATCCTTTCGCGCGGTGGCAACCGCCGCACTGCGTGAGGCGACCGACGCATCTTCGATCGTGGCCGGCGCGAAAACGCTCGGCGTCGCGTTGGAGGTGATCTCCGCCGAAGAAGAAGCGCGGCTTATCAGCTTGGGCGTGATGAGTGGGCTGCGTTTCGACCTTCCTCTCGGCCTTTTTTTTGACATTGGCGGCGGCAGCGTGGAAGCCGCGATTGCGAACCGTTCCAATACATTTTGTCTTTTCAGCTTACCGCTCGGCGCGGTGCGCTTGACTGAAAGATTTTTAAGAGGTGATCCGCCTGCGAACAAGGAAATCAAGGAGTTGCGTCGCTTCGCCAAACGGCAGATTGCACCCATGGCGGAGCGGGTCGGCTTGGAAAAGTTCACCATGGCTTTTGGCACGGGCGGCAGCATCACGACACTCGCGGATACCGACGCGCAGTTGAGCGGCGAGTCCCGTGCGGGTTCGCTGACGGTCCTGAGGCGAACGCGGCTCGAAAGGCTGTTGGCGCTACTGGAACGCTGCTCGCTCTCTGAACGTGTCCAGACCATCGTCGGCGACCCGAAGCGGGCCGACATTATCGTCGCCGGCGCGGCCGTTCTGCTGGCTTTGATGAAGCAGGTCGGCCTCGATTACATTTTCGTCTCGAATCGCGGCCTCCGCGACGGCCTCATGATCGATCTTCTGCAAAACGAGTTCCCAGGAGTCGAAACTGCCTGGCGGGAGGATGACGGGAAGCCCGAGACGCTCGAGCAAATCGGTGAAAAGTATCACTACGATGTGCCGCACGCCTACCAAGTCAGCCAACTCGCGCTCAGCCTGTTTTATCAGCTCGAGGGACTGCATAAGCTGCCGGAAAAATTTGCCGCGGTCCTGCATGCAGCGGCGATGCTGCATGACGTCGGCCTGTTCATCGGCTATCCTAAGCACCATAAGCACTCGTATTACATCATTAAGAGTTGTGGGCCGGTGACCCTCAGCAAGTCCGACTGGGACCTCGCCGCCAACATCGCCCGATACCACCGGAAAGCGCATCCCAGCCCAAAGCATCTGCCGTTCGGACAGCTCTCGCCGACCCATCAGGACGTCGTGAGGAAATTAAGCGCGCTGCTCAGGATCGCCGATGGTCTCGACCGTCGGCATGAGTCGCGGGTCAAGGAGATTGTTTGCGCTGGAACTCGGAAGAAATCCGTCGAGATTAAAGTATCCGGGCCCGCAGACCTGAAAGTCGAGATCGAAGGGGCGCTCGATAAGTCACGGCTATTGAACGAAGTCTTCAATGTGGAGACGAGGATCCAGCAATCTAACAGTTGATAACCATAATAGAGGAGGACGTTATGACTCGAAGACGTACCCTGGAAAAAAACATCCTTTTCTTAGGCATGGACCAGTCGTGCAGCGGTCAGATGGCTGAGGCGATCGCCAAAAAGCTCGCACCGCCGGATACAAGGATCTTCAGCGCTGCTCTTGTGCCACGGGATGTCCCGCCCGCGGCCATAGAGGTGATGAAGGAGGTCGAGGTGGAGATGCCTACCGAACGGGCCAAAGCTCTCGATTCGGTTCCCATGGATCATATCGATCTTGTCGTCGCGCTGGGCGCGACGCCTCGGAACGGAGCCTGGCCGGCGCTACCGCCGAACGCACGCTTGGTGCATTGGTCCATTCCTGATACCCGGGTAGCAAACAGCGACCCCCCACTTCGCTCCATGCTCCGTTTTGTCCGCGACGAAATCGACCGGTGGGTCGCGGCTCTGTTTCTCGACCACTGGCGTAATCTGACTCATTGAAAGCTGAGAGGGGGAGGAAAACATGAATGTCTACCTGATGCGTCACGGCGTTGCTCAAGCGAAGGATGATCCGAAGGTGCATTCGGACGAAGAGCGCGAGCTGACCAAGAAGGGCGCGAAAAAAACCCGCAAGGTGGCCAAAGGACTGAGGGCGCTAAAGATACCTTTCGACCGTATTGTCACAAGCCCGCTCGCACGCGCACGCGAGACGGCAGAAATCGTGGCCGAGATTCTCGATATCGAGGAGCAGCTCGTTGAGGCTCCGGAGCTGGCGCCCGAAGCATCCGTGGAAAATCTCGCCGCGCGCCTCGTCGAGTACCGCGACTGTCGCGATCTTTTGCTGATCGGCCATCAGCCGTTTCTCGGCAAGGCGGCCTCGCTCCTGCTCTGCCGGAACGAAGCGGCGGACATCGATCTTAAGAAAGGCGGCGTGTGCTGTATCGAGCTAAACGAACTTGACATGAAAAAACCTGGCGTTTTTCGCTGGATGCTCACGCCGCGCCAACTTAGAAAATTACGTTACAGTTAGAGGAGATAGAATCGGCCCTTCAGAGCGAGACCGAGACGCCCGAGGTTGAGGCGCCGAGGCCTGCAGCGCCGGAAATTAGCCCCGAGACGTGGACGCGCGTCGCGCGCAAACGACTGCGTAATTTTTTGCGGGCCGTCCCGGATGTCCTCAACAGCGACGATCCGAAGGCCGTGCATCGTGCGCGCGTAGCGACGCGCCGGATGGAAGAGAATATTGCGGCGCTGTTCCCCAAACCCTACCCCAAGAAAATCCGCAAACTTCGCCGTGCCCTGAAGCGAGTGCGACGCTATCTCGGCGACTGGCGCAATTGCGACGTTGTTCTTACGCTGATGGAGAAAAGACGCCGGCGGGCTCGCAGCGGGGCGAAGCAATCCGCCTGGAAGCTCGCCGAGCGATACGTGCAGGACCAGCGGGGGAGCGAGATCAGCCGCGCGCGCCGCAAGGTCGCCGCCGTCGATCTCAGCGAAATTTCCTCGCCGCTGAATAAACTGATTGAGCGGCAGCAGCTCGCCAACCCGCCAATCAACGCGGATGTCGAGGCCGTGCGTGACCAATGGAGGTCAGCCCTGGCTGCGGCGGAAAAGAGCCGCGATAGCCGGGACCTCCATGCCTTTCGCATCGCCACGAAAAAACTTCGATATCGACTCGAGCTTAGGCGAGAACTTGGTTTCGACTCTTCCGAGCTACTGGCGGCGCTCAAGCGTTTGCAGCGGGCACTGGGGAACTGGAACGATCGCGTGGTGCTGGATCAGATGATCGCCGAGGCGATCGGTCGGCCGAAAATCCTGCTACGCGAATTCAACGCGGCGCGGACACTTTTAACCGAATTGGAAAAAGACGGCCGGCAGCGAAACATTGCGATGGAAGAGATTTTCCGCGCCGCCGCGTCTGTGCCGGCCGGATGAGATAGCTTGACGACGCCCCGCGCTTTAGAAGGAATCAATCTGTACGCGGCTTTGCTTTTTGCGGCGCCGGCCGGGGCTCGGGCTCCAGCACGCGCGCGATGCGCCCCTTTAGGTCGTCGAAGACCTCTTCGATGCTGCCGGAAGCGTCGACGATCTCGAACCCCTCCTGGTCCACCATTTTGTCGAATTCCGCCAGCAGACGGCTTTGATATTCGACGAAGCTGTCGTAGCGGTCCTGCCCGAGATGTAAATCCATCCCGGACTCCCAATAATCGAACCCCTTGGTTTGAATCACGCGCGTGATCAGGTCATTGATCTTCAGCCGAAGATAAAAAACCGCGTCGGGCTTGAGGGCGAAACTGCAGACGTCGCGGATCCATTCCGGGTCGGCGCCGCGGACAATCGAGCGGGCCATCAGGGAATAAATGTAGCGGTCGGTGAGCACGACGAAGCCCGCGCGCAGCGCCGGGATCATCTCGTTTTCCAGCCGGTCGGCGAAATCCGTCGCGTAAAAAAGGCTCATCGTGATGCCGCCGAGCGTGTGCCCCTCCTTGGCGGCGCGCAGCCGTTTGCCGGCAAGAGCCGAGCGGGTCATGCCGGTGTCGAGCACCGCATGCCCGGTGTTCTCGAGCCACTGCTTGAGCAAGTTCACGTGCGTCGAGCGCCCGACGCCGTCGGTGCCCTCGAGCACGATGAGTTTACCCTTCAGCTCCTCGAGATCTATGTTGGGGAGGCCTTCCCCAAAGAAGCTAAATCGACCCATCGCCGGACCCTTGTTTTCTTCGTGCCGGTCAGCGCCTCGGTGACGATCCGGCGCATCTCCGCCTGCTGCTCCTCGATCGAGAGCGTCGCGTCGATCACGACGAGACCGAACTCCTCGACCATTTTCTCGTACTCCTCGATGATGCGGCTTTGAAACATGCGGAAGCTCTCCTCGAGATCGGCGCTGAGCTCGAGGTCCATGCCCGCCTCGTAATATTTGATCGCGTCGCGGCCGCCGAGAATCCGCTTCATCGCGACGTCGAGCGGAACGCGGAAATAAAACGCCACCGTCGGCTTGACGGCGAAGCCGTAGAGACCCCGGACCCAGTCGCGATGAACGCCCCGAACGACGTCGCGGGCGAACGCCGTATAAATGTAGCGATCGGCCAGCACCACGGCGCCGGCCTTGAGCGGCGGAATGATGTCGTGCTCGGTGCGGTCGGCGAAGTCGGTTGCGTGGATCAGGCTGAAGGTCATCGGCGTCAGCATCTTTTTTTTCTTGCCGCGCTTGGTCACCTCGCGCACCAGCGGCGAGGAGTTCCACTCGCTGAACGAGGCGACATAGCCCTCGGACTCGAGCCACTTGTGCAGCAACGACACCTGCGTGCTTTTGCCCGAGCCGTCGATGCCTTCGACGATAAATAGACGGCCGGGAAAGCGGTGCTTGCCGTACATTTTCATGCTGGCAGGCATTCCATTCCTCTCTTTCGAAGTAGCATTTGACGGCGGGAATGTCGACGGTCTCGGCGGGGCCATCGCTCAAGCACCCCGCCGCAAATTGATGCGTATGCAATTATCGTAGACACGTATTGTTACAAGCAGGTTACGAAATGATGAAAATGCGATGTCTCCGACCTCACGTTCGGCCAGTTTTTTAGACGATAAGGATCGAGACCAAACAGAGCTAAGCAGTCGAACTTTCTAGCTTTTTATTTCGAAACCGTCAGCCGGTGTCTTAAAAGGTCCACGATCGAGTGTTTTTTCTGCGTCGGGAACTTTGGCACTCTTTTGGACCCGCACTTTGGACATTGGCTCGAATCCGTCGTGGCTTTAATGGCGATAGCGGGAACGCCTTTTAAGGTGAAAAGCGCATCGCACTTATAGCACTGAAGGATCACGATCCAGGTCGAGCCGATGGTGGCCATTTTTCGGCAACTCATCCCATACGGTGGGCATTTCGTCAAGCCAACGATAGAAGTGGATGAATGCCGGTTGGGGATCAGGGGCGTCCATTATCCCTATCTTCCCGCAGTCGCTCACGTTGTGTAGAATTCATCCCATGCCGAATAATTCTAAATCGAAGCTGAAGCCGCGCACCGGGCAGGGGGACGTCAAGCTCTCGCGAGAAGAGTTCGCGCGCCGTTTGTCGGAACGGTTCCACGATCCGGCGTTCGATGCGGTTAAAACCGAGATCGGCCGCGTGATCGAAATCGCCTGGAAAGTTTATGACGAGTATCACAAGAGCCCGCGCAAGCGGAAAGCGGGAAGGGGATTTTACGACCCGGATTTCGAGCTGCCCATCGAGTGGCTCGAAACGCGCGAGCAGATCCGGCGGGCGGAGAAGAGATGCCGCGAAGCACGCAGTCCTTCGCGCATTCTCTTGGTTTGCGGCGCCGCCCGCCACGATGAAACCTGCCCGGGAGAGATGTCGAAAAGCTTCCGGCTCGTCGGAATGGCGCGCGAGGAGATCGAAAAGGCGCGGGGCTTCGAATGCGATCTGCTCGATCTGAGCATGCTGACGGCACAGTACGGGCGGCAAATCCTGCCGTGCAAGGCGTGCGTCTCGACGGCGATGCCGCTGTGCCACTGGCCGTGCTCCTGTTACCCGAATCACGCCATGGGACAGGTCAACGACTGGATGAACGAAATTTATCCGCGCTGGGTGGCCGCACACGGCGTGATGATCGTCTGCCCCGTCTACTGGTACCAGGCGCCGAGCGTTCTGAAGCTGATGATGGACCGCCTGGTGTGCGCCGACGGCGGCAATCCCGACCCGACCAGCACGCACGGCAAAAAACCCGAGGAGGCCAAAGCGCTCGAGTTGCAGGGCTGGGACTATCCGCGGCACCTGGCGGGGCGGCTGTTCGCGATCGTCGCCCATGGGGACACCGAGGGCGCGGAGATCGTGCGCCGCTCGCTCACGGACTGGCTTCTGGATATGGATCTGGTTCAGGCGAGCCCGGCGGCGACGCTCGACCGCTACATTGGATACTACGAGCCTTACGCCACGAGCCACGACGCGCTCGACCGCGACACGGCGCTGCACGCCGAGGTGCGGAACGCGGCGAAAGTTCTGATCGAATCCGTCAGGCTGTCGCGCGCCGGGAAATTGCCTCAAGCCGCGCGCGGCGTCAAAGATCCCCGGCCGAAATGAACCCCGGTGGTTTCTCGGCGGCATTTTCCGCCGCCGCTTGCCTGGCGCGCGTGGAAGCCAGTATATTGTCGAGCATTTGCATCATGTCTACCTGAGTAACCTATGGGCGTAAAATTCGCCAGCCGATTTCCGCTCATCGCCTTCGCGATCGCGCTGCCGCTCGCAACCCCGACGGGAATGAATCGCGCCGCGATTGCCGCCGCCGCCGGCCAGCCGATCGCGGGTATCCAGTGCGAGCGGCAGGAATATGGCGACTTCCACATCCATGCCCACCTCGACATTTTCGTCGACGGCCGCCCATACGCCGTTCCGGCGCTGATCGGCATCCTCGAGTCGCAAAGGTGTCTTTACTGGATGCACACCCATGACGACAGCGGCATCATCCATATCGAAGCCCCGAGGAAGCGCGCCTTTACGGTCGCGCAGTTCCTCGAGCTCTGGAAAGCAACCGGCTTCGGCGCGCCGGAGCGGAAGGAGGCGCCGAAGATCTTCGTCGACGGCAAGCGGGTGAACAAGCGCCTCGATCAGGTGGAGCTCGAAGACCATATGGAGATCGCGCTCGTCTACGGCAAAGAGTCCCCATCCATACCTTCATCGTATAGCTTCCCCAAGGGCGCTTGACCTCAAGGCGCAAGTTTGATTGGCTCTCGGTGGGTTCGTAGCTCACCGATTCGAAAGGGAAACCGATGCCGTTTGTCGCGGCGGTCGCCGCTAGCCACGCGCCGAATATTTTGCTCGAGCCGGGCGCGGAGTGGGACGAGTTCATGATGCTCCACTACCGCATGGCGCCGCAGGCGAGCTCCACCAAACCGTCGCTCGAGGCACAGCAAAAGCTCCGGCGCGACGCGGAGAAGGCCTACGCGGCGCTCCGCGCCGACCTTGAAGCGGCGCGCCCAGAGGTGTTGATCGTCGTCGCCAACGACCAGTTCGTCAACTTCGCGCACAACAACATCCCGACATTTTTCGTCACCCTCGCCGATGAGGTGAAGGGGCAGTTCACGCGCCACCGGTTTCATTATCGGAACCATAAAGAGCTTGGGCGCGCGATCTTGAACGCCGGCATCGACGCCGGCATCGATTTTTCGTTCGGCGAATACATCGAGCTGCAGCATACGCAGACCGTGCCGCTCTATTTTCTTCTGCCCGAGCCGAAAATTCCCATCCTACCGATCTACGTCAATACCTGGGTCGAGCCGATCCCGACGCCGCGGCGCTGCTACCGTGTCGGCGAATTGATCCGCCAGGTCGCCGAGGGTTGGAAGGAGCGCGTGGCGATCCTCGCGACCGGAGGGCTGTCTCATTTTCCCGGCTCGCCGCGCATCGGCGAGATCGACACCGGCTTCGACCACAAGCTGTTGGAGATTCTCCGCGAGGGCAAGGGAAGATCGCTGGCCGACTATTCCGTCGAGGAGATCTGCAAATCGGGCGACTCGGAATTTCTCAACTGGATGGTCGCGATCGGCAGCGTCGGCGACGTCAAGTCGAAGGAGACGTTTTACATGCCCGACCACGTCGCCACGGGCTGGGGGTTCGTCAGCTGGAAAATCTAACCGCGCGGAGGCGCGCATGAGCAGCTATCAACTGAACCGATTTCTCTTCGATCTCAAGATGGACGACGAAAGCTTGCAGCGCGCCGCGAGCGATCTCGAGCGTGCGCTCGGCCGCTACGAGCTCACCGCCGAGGAGAAGGAGGCGATCAAGCAGGGCGACCCGCGGCGCTTAAGGCAGTTGGGCGCGCACGGGATGCTCGCGCTCTACGTCCTACGTCTCAACCGCGAATTTCAGCAGAATATTTACTGGACACAGAAATAAACCGGCAACAGGGGAGACGCTGAATGGATTTGGGCTTGAAAGGTAAGGTCGCTATTGTCGCCGGCGCGAGCCAGGGAATCGGGCGCGCCGCGGCGATGGGCTTCGCGCGCGAAGGTGCCAAGGTCGCGATCTGCGCGCGCGGTGAGGCGCAACTCAATCAAACCGCCGATGCGATTCGGCGCGAGACCGGCGCCGAGGTGCTGGCGCTCGCCGCCGACATGTCGAAGGCCGAGGATATCAAAAAATTGGTCTTAGCGGCGGTCGAGAAGTTCGGTCGCCTCGATATCGTCGTCACCAACGCTGGCGGACCGCCTCCGGGCGAGTTCATGAAATTCACCGACGAGGACTGGGAGAACGCCTTTCGCTTGAATTTCTTGAGCGCGGTCCGGCTTACGCGCGAGGCGGTGCCGCATATGCGGAAGGCCGGCGGCGGCCGCGTCATCAATATCTCGTCTTACGCGGTAAAGGAGCCGATCGCCGGCCTCGTGCTGTCCAACGGCGTCCGCACGGGTGCGATCGGGCTCGCGAAGACGCTGTCGCGCGAGCTCGCCAAAGACAACATTCTCGTCAACAACGTCTGTCCCGGCCGGATCGACACCGACCGCGCAAAAAAATTGAACGCGGCGCGCGCCGAGCGCATGAAGATGTCGATCGACGAGGTCAACAAGCAGATGACCGGCGAGGTGCCGCTCGGCCGCTACGGCACGGCCGAGGAGACCGGCGATCTCATCGTGTTTTTGGGCTCGGCGCGCGCGAGCTACATCACCGGCGCGACCATCCAGGTCGACGGCGGACTCATCCGCGCGCTCCAATAGAGACGCCGATGGTGCTTTACTTCATCCAGTGGGACCTGCCGGATCAGAAGGCGAACCTAACAATTTACGCCAACAAGGCGAAGAACGACTGGCTTCCCGCCACGCTGTCGCATCCGGGCGTTCAGGAGATCCGCAACTATCGCAATCCCTTCGAGGTGACGCCGCAGGTCTCGATCTCGATCGAATTCGAGTCGCTCGACTCCTGGCGCGACTACCTCGAATCGCAGGACTATATCCGCATCATGCGCGAGCTCAGAATTCTCGGCTGCCGCAACTTTACCGCGACCGTCTGGTCGCCGTCGCGATATTTTCCGGAAACGCTCAGGCCGGAGAAGAAGTAGCGCTCACGCCGCGCCGTACGGCCAGATTTTCTTCAGCCGCAGAATAAATATTCCCTGATTTTTTTCGCTGATGTAGATAAAGCCGCGGCGGTCGACCAAGACGTCCTCGACCTGCGCGACCAGTCGGCTCGGCTTCGTGCCAATCCTTGCTTTGGGATCGGGCGGAACGAACCAGGCGATCTCCTTCGGCGCGCGCGCATCGCGGATATCGTAAACGCGGAGTCCCGCGTTAAAGTAGGTGAGGTAGGCGACATCGTCGCGGTCCTCCAGGCACGCCTGGTGGTTCGGATGATGTTGGTTGTGCGGCCCGAAGCGCCCGCCCTTCTCGAAAAAGTTTTTTAACCCGGTCTCCTCCGGCGGCATCGGCTGGGGAAAGAGCGACAACAGCCGCGGCTCCTTCTCGTTGGCGATATCGACGATGCCGGCCAGATTGAGGTTCTCCTCGCCGTTCTCGGCGATCGCCTCATCGTTGATGAGCGCGAGTCTCCGCCGCGCGAGCGGCAGATACGTATGAATCCCCTGGCGGCTGCACAGTCCCTGGAAGGCGAGCTGGCTCACCATTCGGGGCTGTGTGAAATCGGAAACGTCCAGAATGAGGCCGCCGCCGTCGCCGTAGGGAAGATAGGCGCGCGCGCCTTCGATGTGCGCGGGGCCGTGAAGCGAGAACTTGGCGCCTGATTTCGGCGCGCCTGGCCGCTGACCTTCGAGCGCGAAGAGCGAGACCTGCTTCGGGTTCGACGGATCGGAGATATCGACGATGTGGTAGACCTTGCCGTCGTAGCCCGGCGCGCCGCCGGCAGCGTGGACGTAGGCGCCGCCGTCGTAAAAATTGCGGTGCGTGCCCGTGCTGTGGGTGCGGTAATGGCCGAGGCGCTTCGGCTTCACCGGCTGCTCGACGTCCCAGATAAGAAAACCTTCCTCGATCGGCTTCCCTTCGTTGCCGCCCCAGCCGGGCGCGATTCTCTCGAGCGCGGTGATCATCTTGCCGTCGGCCACCTGGACCTGAATCGTCCAGGTGTTCTCCGGTCCCGGAACGAAAGCGGCGTACTCCGGCGCCGAGGGGTCGGTCACATCGACGACGCTCCAGCCGCCGTGCCAGAGATGGGCTAGGTAAAGATACCAGTGGCCGTTCACCTCCTGCATGGCGAGCTTGAACGCGGGCTTGCCGTTTAAGTCGTGGTAGCCGATCCAATCGATGTTGCGGGCCAAGTGTGGTGAATCGATCGGCGTCATCAGCACTATCGGCTTAGCGTAACTTCGACGCGGGCGCAATATTTGCGCACGGGGCACCGGCTGCAGAGCGGCGAGATCGGACGGCAGAGATGCTGGCCGAAGGTGACGAGCAGATCGTTATATTCGATCCAATACTGCTTGGGCAGCTTTGCGCGCAGCGCGAACTCGCTTTGTTTCGGGTCCTTGGTGCGGATGTAGCCCCAGCGGTTCGAGATGCGATGAACATGTGTGTCGACGCAGATGCCGGGCTTGCGGTAACCTAGTGTGACGACGAGGTTCGCCGTCTTGCGGCCGACGCCCTTGAGTTTCAAAAGCTCGTCGATCTCATCGGGCACCTTGCCGCCGTAATCTCGCAGCAGCGTGCGGCAGAGATCGCGGATGACCTTCGCCTTGGTGTGATAAAATCCTACGGGGAAGATCGCTTTTTCGATCTTCGCGACCGACAGCTGCGCCATTGATTCCGGCGTCTCGGCCAAGGCGAATAGCCGCCGGCTCGCCTGCGCCGTCGTCGTGTCCTGCGTGCGCAGGCTCAAGATGCAGGAAATCAGGACCTGGAACGGGCTCTCGGAATTCTCGGCGACGAGCGTGACGATCGGCGTCTGCCACTTCGGCACCTCGCGCCGCAGAATTCGAATCGCTTTGTGGATTTGGTCGTCGGTCATCGACAAAAGACAAGCCGCACCCGGCGGTGCCGGAGGAACATAACAAATTTCTCTCGGGCGGAGAAGCCGGATCAGGCGGCCGCAGGGCTGCCGATAGCGGCGCTTTCGGCGCTTAGGGCGAGCGGCAGCTCGACCAGGAAGGTCGAGCCTTCGCCGAGCTTGCTGGAGACGGAAATGCTCCCGCCGTGCGCCTCGATGATCGTTTTGACGAGCGCGAGGCCGATGCCCGTGCCGGCGGCGTGCGTCGTCTCAGAATTGCTCGCGCGGTAGAACTTCGTGAAGAGTTTCGGCAGATCGTCGGCGTCGATGCCGATACCGGAATCTTTGACCGCGACGTAGACCTTCTGGTCGATGCAAAAGGCGGCGACGGCGACCGAGCCGCCGGACTCGGTGTATTTGACCGCGTTGCTCAGCAGGTTCGCGAACACCTGGGCCAGCTTATCTCCGTCCGCGTAGGTTTGCGGCAGCGGCTCGGCGAGGAGCTTGACGGCGATGTTCTTGGAGCGCGCGAGCGTGCGCGCCTCATCGACGGCGCGCGCGACGATAGATCCGACGTCCACCGGGCTCCGGTGGTATTCCATCATGCCCGCGTCCGCCTTGGCGAGATCCAGGAACTGAGTCGTAAAGTTCATGAGCTTGTCGGCGTTCGAGCCGATCAGCTCGAGCATCTCAAGCTGCTTGCCGTTGATATTGCCGAGCTCCTGATCGGCCAGGATGTTGCGCGCGAAGAAAATGATCTGCAAGGGGTTACGGAGCTCGTGGATGATCTCGTGCATGAGATCGGCCTTTGCTTCGTTCGCCTTTTTGAGCTGCAGGCCCATATCGTTGATCGCCTGCGCGAGGAGCGCGGTCTCGTCGCGCGACCGCACCTCGATGGGCTCGAAACGCCCACGGGCGATCTCTTGCGTAGCCGCGACGACTCTCCTGAGCGGTCTCGTGACCGTGCGCGCGATGATCCACGCGGCGAGCGAGGCGACGAAAATGGTCAGCAGCGTAAGCGCCGAGGTGACGAGCGTGGCGCGCTGCGTGGCGTCGACAAACGTCGACATGGCGCTGTCGATCGAGAGTTGGTTGATCCGTATAAGCCCTTTGAGCGACCGGTCGATGAAATCGATCTGCTCCTGCCGCTCCTCTTGATCCGATGCTTGGAGCGGCGCCAGGGTTTTTCGGTCCGCTTCATCGAAGGCCGGGACCGACGACGAGAAAGAGTGATGGCGTTCGGCCACTTGATGAAGCAGATCGCTCCGCTTCGCTTCGGTCATAACCAGCGACGCGAGCACCTTTTGAAACTCGCTCACGCTTTCCTGGAAGAGCTTGTAATAACTCCGGTCGCCGGTAATGAGATATTTGCGGGCGTAGCTATCCTCATCGTCGAGGAGGCTTCGCAAACGTTTGGAGAGATCGAGCGACTGGACCTCCAGTGTCAGGGTCGTCTGCGCCTCGTCCGACAACGCATGGAGCTCGAAGAGCGTATAAGCCTGAGCTGCGATCACAATCGAGATGACGATCGCGAAACCCAGCACCATTTTGCGGTATATTGAGAATCGCATGCGTGTGCTTACTTGGAATGATTTTCAAGCAATGAATGTGCCATGAACGAACATTTCGTGACCGGGTAAGGCGCTGATTTTTTTGGTGAATTGTTTATTTTTGCCGCGCCAAAAAAAATTTTCTGCCGCAGGATGACAAATTATGTGTATTGTGTCGCTGCGTGTCATCGACAATGTTGTTTTGCCCCTGAGTGAGCTTCCATGAACCCAGCGCGCGTCGCCCTTGTGGATAAGATCGCATTGACGCTTGCGCAGCGCGTCCCGCAGACACTCAATGTCACCGGCTTTAAGGAAGCTGCCGTTTTGGTGCCGATCCAGGAGAAAGAAGACGGTGAGCACCTTGTGCTGACCCAAAGGACCGAGACGGTCAACTCGCATAGGGGGCAGGTGGCTTTTCCCGGCGGGAAGATCGAGCCGCATGACGCGAGCGCGGAAGCGGCGGCACTGCGCGAAACGCATGAAGAGATCGGCATCGCGGCCGGCCATGTGCGCGTTCTGGGACAGCTAGATCAAATCATGGCCTCTTCAGGCTACATCGTAACCCCTGTCGTCGGCATTGTGCCCAATCCGTATGAATTCCGTTTAAATCCGGCTGAAACGGCTGCGCTGTTCTCCGTGCCGCTCAGCGCGTTGCTGGCCGAAGGCTGTTTTAAAATCGAGCCGCGGTTACATCAGCCGGAGCGGCGCGACCCGATCTATCATTTCTATTACGAAAGCTGGGATATCTGGGGCGCGACGGCCCGGATTATCCTACAGTTGTTGGAATTTGCCTACGGATATCGAATGGACAAATAGTGGTTCATTTGACCAAAAGCATCGGACTGGGCCGGACGATTTTTTTCGCGTCTTCGACGCGAAATTCCTTGTCGCAAAACGGGCATTTCGCGGCGATCTTGAGCCGCTCGAATTGAGGCGAAACGAGGAATTCCTCGTTGCAGCCGGGGCAGACGATCCGCATGGAACTGGCCATGGTATTCTCCTCTTAAGCGTCGAGCGGAATCTTCTCGAGCGCGTCGCCGATATAATCCTTGAGCGCCGCCTTGCGCATGACCTCGTCGGGGACTTTGATCCTGATCTCGAACGGCTCCGGCGGCGCCGGCATCGTCGCGTCGATGCCGCCCTTTGCGACGGTGTACGAATGATAGGCCAGCTCGGATGAGCCGGATGCATAGGCGGTTGGATCGCGAGTGGTCGAGGCCATGTTCGGCAGCACGACGATATCGCGGTCCCAGCGGCTCCGCGTAGCGACGGCCCAGAGCACATCCGCGTCGTCGAAGATGTCAATGTCCTCGTCGACGACCACGATGTGCTTCAAGCGCCGGTCGACCGACAGCGCGGCGACGATCGCCTCGCGTCCCTGCCCCGCGCCGGTCTTCTTGATCTGCACGTAGGCGTGAAAACGGCTGCAGCCGGAAGAGGGGAGATGGACGTTCTTCACCGTCGGCACCGCCTGCCTCACGGCGCGGTAGATCGAGCCCTCGAGCGGGATGCCGCCAAGATGGTCCTGGTCGCGCCCGCCGAGATGAATATCGTGATAGATCGCGTCGCGGCGGTAGGTGATCGCCTTTACATCGATGACTGGTCGCAGCGTCTCCGGCGAATAGTAGCGCGCGAAGTCCGCGCGCAAGCCGTGGCGCCCGCGCTCCTTCGGCGGAATGATCCCTTCGATCACGATCTCGGCATCCGCCGGCACGAGAAATTTATCGCCCCAGGTTTCCGAAGCTGTCACCCGGAGCGGCTCGCCCAATGCGCCGCCGATCACGCCGTACTCGTCGACATCGAGGGAGACGCGCGTAAGCGCGCCCATGCAGGCCGCGGGATGATGGCCGATCCAGGCGACGACGGGTAGACCCTCGCCGGTCTCGGCGACACGCTCGCGGTAGCGCTCCCAGTTTCCGGTCTGCTCGCCTAATCCGACCGTCGCCTTTCTCGGCTCGAGCACGCGCAAGGTCTGGTAGGCGCAGTTGTAGACAGTGCCTTCCTGGTTGTCCACCGTGGTCACGACCGAGCCCAAAATCGTGCGGCCGCCCTCCATGTGGTAGGGCAGCGGGACCGGGAAATCGAATAGATTGATCTCTTCGCCTTTCTTCACCACCTGCTTGACCGGCGCCTTCTCGCGGCCGACGACGACCGGCGTCTTCGCGCTCTGCGTTCTCCGATCGTAGTCGAGACCGACTTTCTCCACGGACGAATCCAACGACAGCGCGCAGAGGTTGCGGCTCGCGAAAAGGTTAGACAGCAGCGGAAACGCCGAGCGTCCGCCGGCGGCGCTCGCAAGCTTGTCGAAGATGACGATGGGAAATTTGTGCGCGCGGTCGAGCTTCACGAGCACCGCCGAGATCTCGAATTTGAGATCGACTTCGCGCCGGACGCGCACCAGCTCGTCGGGAAAGCGCTCTTTTACCTGTTCGAGAAACGTTCTCAGATCTTTCGCCTGTGTGCTCATGTTCAAATCCTGTTCGTTCATCCTCTCTGGTCGAGGGGCTTAAGCCGCAGATCGATGCCGTTCCTTTCCAATTCTTTGTAATACTCCTCGCGGATGGCGGGGTCTTCCTTTTCGTAGGCGATCTTGAACGAAACCGCGTTGGGATCTTTATCCTGCGCCGTCCGCGCCGGGTCGTAGCGCCGGCCGCCGCCATGGCGCAGGCCGCTGCCGCGAAACGCCAGCATCCGGTACTCTGCTTTCCCTGTGTTGAAGTGCTGATGATACTCGTTGTGCCGAGGCGCGACGACCGCGTACGGCGTAGTCGGCACGCGGCGGCGCTTCTCCTCGTCCGGCATGAATAGGAGTTCGTAGCCCTCGCCGGCGATGACGATCACGTGCGCGCGCGCCTCGTGACGGTGCGCGGTGACGTAGGTTCCCGGCGAGACGCCCATCACGTGCATGCCGATGGAGGTATTCGACATCGACAGGCGCATGATCGATGTTCGGTTGCCGCGCTCTGGGTAAGGATCGAGCGTGAAATTCCGGATGTCGGGAATGAAATTCGTCTCGTAGAGCCGGAGATTCCACTGCCGCCCCTTGTCGGAAAAGAAAGACTGCATCGAGTGGCTGTAGCGGTCGCTGAAGACGAACGGATTATTGAAAACGAAGTCGAGGTTGCCGTAGAGGTTGATCACGTGCGCCATGTTCGTGCCGAAGAGCATGCGGCACGGCTCGCTTCCCGAGCTGTTGAACTCCTGGTGCCACGCGTTCAGCGGAATCGCGAGCAGCGCGCCTTCCTCCCATTCCACCGTGGTGCGCGGCTCGCCCTCCTGCCAGATCATCGTCGCGCCGCGGCCTTTCATCACGTACATGACCGAGTCGTACATATGGCGCTCGGGCCTGAGCTCGCCGCCCGGAGGAATCTCGACGATTTGTAGGTTGTAGAACTCCTGATCGCCGAGACGCGTATACGCCGCTTTGCCGCCGCGCCGCTCCCAATCGGCCAGTTCCAGACTGGCGAGATCTTCAAGCGCGCTGCCCTCGTAGAGGGGTACGCCCTCTCGGCGGACGAAATTCTGGTACGAGCTTTTGACGTACCATTCCTCGAATGTTTTCGGTGGCTGCGCCATTATCAAACTCCTGCGTGAAATCTACCGATGCGCCGATCGGCTCTCGGTCTCGACGCGCTTAACAAAGCTGTTGTCGACCAGCGCCGCGACGTTGATCTCGCGGAGCTTCGGGCTCGTCTCCCCCAAGTCCCAGAGCGTCGTGCGGAGATCCTCGACGTTCGTATAGGGAAAGATCGGCAGTGGATTGACGTAGAGACGATAATTCAAATCCAAGACCGCGGGATCATCGGTCCTGAGATAGTGGCTGAAGACGCGCCGCACCCCCTCGCGGTTCTTCGGATCCTTGGTCCAGACCGTGGCCTCGTTCAGGGCCTTTACGAATCCCAGGATGATAGGGTGATTGCGATCGCGAAAGCTTCGCGTCGTGATGAAAGAGCTGCCGATGATGCGAATGCCCATCTTAATCGCGTCGGCCAAGACATGGTAGGGGACTTTCGCGCGCTCGAGGCGCTCGACCGTGGTCACGACGGCGCTCAGCATCCCAGAGCCAAACGCCGCCGCGCGTTGAGGACCGCCCCCGGCCACCTGAATGAATTCGACTTCTTCCGGCTTGACGCCGAGCTTCTCCAGGAGCCGGCGCGTGGCGTAATAGCTCGAGCCGCCGATGCGGTCGATGCCGATTTTTTTCCCTTTGAGCTCCGCCGCCGATCTGATACCGGGCTGCGCGACGAGCTTGTATTGCGTCGGGTCGCTGCTCGCGACAATGACGAGATCGACGCCGCCGGCGGCGGCTTGCGCCGCGGTCTCCGGCGAGCCGGAGAACATCGCGAGATCGCCGGCGAGGAGCGCCGGCAAACCTTGTGCCGAGGTGGCGACGAAGATGAGTTCCGGCGCCAGCCCGTGGCGCGCGAAAAATCCGCCGTCCTGCGCGGCCCAGAACGCGATGCGGCTGCCGCTGATCGAGGCGTAGCCGATCTTGACGTGCCCCTCAGGGGGGATGTCGGCGGTCGCAGTTCCTAGTTCGCAGGTAAGCAATAAGCCCGCGGCGAAAAGCCCACAGAGCGAAAGCTTCGTTAAAAAACTTTTCATAGGCCGTATTCCTTCCAGCGGCGCTTGAGCGTCTCTTCCATCTTGGGCGAGATCGCCGTGCCGACGGGCGGATAACGATGGCCGCCGTATTGCTCCTGCGGCTCGAGCTCCCAGTTGATCGTCGCGTCGATGAGCACGCGCGACCACTTGCCGTGGCCGTATTTTACTGAGTCCCGTTCCGCGGCCGGAACGCTCGGATCGAGCATCGAGCCGGAGGTTCCAGGGAACGTCGTGATGTCGCCGAGCCCGGCGTTGACGCGATAGCAGAGCGCCCATTCGATGGCCTCCCAATCGTGAATGTCGATATCATCGTCGACGACGATGAGATGCTTGCCGGCATAATTGCCCAGATGGCAGCCCCACAGCGCCGCGGCGACCTGCTGCGCGTGACCGCGGTGGCTTTTGCGAATCTGCACGCGCAGAAGCTCGGGCCATTTGCCGCGCCAGACGCCCGTCACGTTCGGCACTCCCGCCTGCTCGAGATACTGCCAGGCCATCGCCGAGAACGCCGCCGGCGTCCAGGTCGTTCCTTCATTCGTTCGACCCGGGCTCGCGCCGGTCAAGCAGCCGTGAAAAATCGGATCGTCGCGAAATGTGATGCATTCGACGCGGATCGCGTGCTTCGGCGTCGTGCGTCCGGCGTAATAGCCGGGATATTCGCTGAAGGGTCCTTCGGCCACATACGTCTTCGGGTCGGGGGAGATGAATCCTTCCAGGACGATCTCGGCCGAGGCCGGCACGAGCAGATCGCTGGTCTCGCATTTGACGAGCTCGACCGGCGCGCCTCTGAGAGCGCCCGCCACTTCGTATTCCGGCCGGCTCACCGGCGTCGATGCCGCGATAAACAGCGACTGGTCCCAGCCGATGACGACGGCGACCGGCATCTCACGATTCAGCTTTTTGTATTTGCTGAAGTGCTTGCCCCAGCCCTGCGTCATCGCGAGCAGCACGCCGATCGTGTTGCGGTTCGCGATCATGCCGCGGTAGGTGCCGACGTTGAGCTCGCGTGTTTCCGGATCCATCGTGACGACGCTCGCGGACGTCATGATGTACCGGCCGCCGTCGAGCGGGTTCCACTTCGGCACGGGGAACTGAAAGAGATCGACCTCGGCGCCGCGCAGGATGTTTTCCTTGACCGGACCGCGGCTCACTTCGACAGGCTTTACGGGGCGCGAAAAGCGCTCCTTCAGAATCGGCACCATCTCGGCATAGGAGGTCGCTTCCGGTAGGCCGAGAATCCGGCAGACGCGCTCGCGCGTGCCCGTGCCGTTGCTAAAAAGGCGCCGGCAGAGCGTATCGCGATGGCCTTTGATGTTTTCGAATAACAGGGCCGGACCGTCCTGACTCGAGACCTCGCGAGTGATCGCGCCGATCTCCTCATCCCAGTCGACCTCGGCGGCGATGCGCTTGAGGTCGTTTCTTTCCTCGAGGCTTGCGATCCAAGCGCGCAAGTCGCGTGACTTCATCTGGCTTCGGTCCTTTGCTTAAGCGAGTACATACGTTTGTCGGAAAACTACATCCCGTCCAGTAATTTGTTCGCGAGCGCCGCACCGGGATCGCGGACCTTGTAGATGCGGTCCTCGGATTGATTTTCCATCCTATAATATTGTGCCAGCGTGAGGCCGTCCTTCGCGGCGAGCACGCCGAATTCCTTCATCCATTTCGTGTCGACGTCGAGCCGGCGGGTGGCTTCGCCCATCGCGCGCGTGAAAATCTCCTGGCCTTCCTTGCTTAAGAGCCAATTGACGAACACCTTCGTCGCGTTCGGATGCGGGCCGTTTTTCAGAATAACAACGCTGCCGTAGCCCGCCGTCGCGTAGAGCCCTTCCTTGGGAATCGGCGGCGTCTTCACCGGCAGGCCCGCCTTAAGGAAAGGGGCGAACTCCGTATAACCGATACCGAGCGTATGCGCCAAGCGGCCTTTGGCGAGATTTTCCGCGAGGAGGCGCAGGTCGCGGCTTAAAAAAAGTTTTTGCGTGACGAGCTTTTTTAAATATTCCTCACCCTTTACCTGGAGGATGAAAGACCAGATCGACGCGCCCGAGCCTGGGACGCGCGGGTCGCTGAAGCCGATCTTGTCCTGCCATTTGGGATTGAGATAGTCGTCGAAGGAGCGGATTTCTTCGGACCGCGCCAGCTCGGAATTATAATTCAGCGACTGCGTCTGATAGGCGGCGAAGGAGTAAATGTAGCGCTTGGCGTTGTCGATCCAAATGTGCCCGCCCCACCAGCGCTTCGCATCTTTGACTTCGGGGAGAATCAGAGCGGGCTCGACGGCATCCAGGATATTTTCCGGCAGCAGCCCTTTGACCGTCGATTCGGTGCCGCCGAAATGAAGATCGAAGTAGCGGATGCCCGCCTTCGCCTCGCTGACGATGCGGGTGATGACCGAGGCGCCCCGGCCGGCGACGGGCTCGAGCGCGATGCCGTAGCGCTTGGGGAAGCTTTCCTCCAACGCCTTGCGCAACTCGGCGTTGGGCGGAATCGACGCGACGACCGTGCCCTCTTTTTTCGCCGCCTCGACGATCTTGTCCCATTCCGCCGCGCCCGCGCGCCCGGCGACAGCCGTCGAGACGATCGTCAGAACAGCAAGAAAATAAAAGACCGCGCGCCCCATCCGTGCAGCCCGGCTCATTTTTTCAGCGCCGCGCCGTATTTTTCCATGACTTTGTCCTTCAGCTCCTTGCTCGCGCCGGAGACCGCGGGAAAATCTTTCATCCATTCGAACGGCCGGCAGGCGTCGATGATCGCGCGCGAGCTGAAGCCTTTGTCCGCGCGCGGGATGATCGGGTCGAGCGGGCCGCTCCAGCAGCGGCGGATAATGTCGATCGATTTTTCCGGGTCGACGCGCGTGCAGACGGCCCAGAGGACGTCGTTGATGTCGGCGACGTCGATGTCGTCGTCGACGACGATGGAATAGCGGCCGAGATAGGCGCCGGTCTGGCACTGGCTCGCGATGATCGCCGCCTGCTTGGCGTGCCCCGGATAGCGCTGCTTGATCGAGATCGCGGTGAAGAAACGATTTTGATGGCAGGCGACGCCGGTGACGTCCGGGACGCCGGCCTTTTCCATGGAATCCCAAATGAAAGCCGCGCGGAGCAGCGCCGGGCAATTGTCAGCGCCGGCCTGCGGGCGGAACGGCGGCGCGCCGGTGATGATCGGGTCGTTGCGGTGCATAAAGGATTGGATCTTGAGCACGGGCTCTTTGCGCTCGCCGCTCGCGTAGTAGCCGGTCCATTCGCCGAATGGACCTTCCTCTTTCATCTCCTCGGCCGAGACCTCGCCCTCGATCGCGACCTCGGCGGCAGCGGGGATTGGCAAGCCCGTAAACTCGCCGCGGATAACGTCGATCGGTGCGCCTTTGACACCGCCGGCGTAGTCGAGCTCCTGCGAGCCCCAGGGAAGCGCTCGCGCCGCGAGAAGAAACAAGAGCGGATCTTCGCCAAAAGCGATGACGACCTTGAGCGGCTTGCCGCGGTCGAAGTTCTTTTGTCGATGGATGCGCGCGTGCTTGCCGGGCGAGATGTAAAGCGCGAGATGATCGCGGTCGTGGACCATGACGCGGTACACGCCCATGTTGATCCAGCCCTCGTCGGGGTCCTGGGTGATGACGACATGGGCGGTGCCGATATAGCGGCCGCCGTCGCGGTCATGCCACCGCGGCACCGGCAGCGTAAGCACGTCGATGTCTCTGCCGGTAAAGACGTTTTCCATGACCGGCCCGCTGTCGACGAAGCGCGGCGGGATCAGCGCCGGATTATTGAGACGCTTCTTCCACGCGGCGATGAAGCCGTCGCGTGTGATGTCCGTCGGGAGATTGGTCGTGAGCGCGGCGCGCTTTAAGGACTCGATCATGCCGACGAGCACGCGGCGTCCCGTCGGATAGTCCTTGATGCGGTCGAAGAGGATCGCCGACGCTTCGCGCCCGCGCGCGGCGACCTCGGTCAGCGCACCGATCTCTAGGTCCCAATCGGCGCCGTCGATGCGCGACAGCTCGCCCAGCTTGTCGACTTGATCGATCCATTCGCGTAAATCGGTGTATCCCATTTTCTCTCCTTGAATTAATCCAATAATTTCCGCGCAAGATCGGCTCCGGGATCGCGCATCTCGTAGACTTTCTTCTCCGATTGATTCTCCAGCTTGTAGTATTGATCGAGCGTCAGCCCGTCCTTCGCCGCGAGCATGCCGAACGCTTTCAGTCCGCGCGTGTCGACGTCGAGACGGCGCGTCGCCTGCCCGATGGCCTGCGAGAAGACCTCCTGGCCTTCCTTGCTCAACAGCCAGTTGACGAAAACTTTCGTCGCGTTGGGGTGCGGCAGGTTCTTGATGACCACCAGATGGCCGCTGCCGCCGCTCACGTAGACGCCTTCGCGCGGATTGGGCAGCGGCTTCAGCGGCAGTCCCGCCTTCAAAAACGGCGCGAGCGAATAATAGGTGACGCCGATGACGACCGCGCTCTTTCCCTTGGCGAGATTTTCCGCCAACAGCCGCTGATCGCGCCCGACCTGAAGCTTTTGCGCGACGAGTTTTTTCAAATAGTCCTCGCCCTTCGCGGCGCGCAGGTACGACCACATCGACGCGCCGGAGCCGGGCGTGCGCGGATCGAGGATGGCGATTTTTCCGTGCAACTTAGGCTGAAGCAGATCGTCGAACGAGCGGACCTCCTCGGGCTTTAAGAGATCCGGGTTATACCAGAGGCTCTCCGTCTGGTACGCCTGAAACGCGTAAATGTA
>DATJFG010000159.1:0-4282 GCA_035495775.1 Verrucomicrobiia bacterium
AAGACGACGACGCTTAGAATGGTCGGCGGCCTGGAAAAACCCGAAGAAGGGGAGATCCACATGGGCGGGCGCTGCCTCGTCTCGCCCGCCAGAGGAATTTTCGTCAAGCCCGAGCGGCGCGACATGGGCATGGTATTTCAATCCTACGCGCTCTGGCCCCACATGACGGTGTTCGAGAACGTCGCGTATCCGCTGAAGCTCAGGCGCGTCAAGCGCGCCGAGATCCGGGACAAAACCCGCGCCGCGCTCGAGCTCGTCGGCCTCGGCGGCTTCGAGGAGCGCCCGGCGACCGCTCTCTCCGGCGGCCAGCAGCAGCGGGTCGCGCTGGCGCGCGCGCTGGTCTTTTCCCCGGCCGTTCTCCTGTTGGATGAGCCGCTCAGCAACTTGGACGCGCGGCTCCGCGAGGAGATGCGCCGCGAGCTGAAGGCGCTGCAGCGCCGGGTCAAGGTCACGGTGCTGTTCGTCACGCACGATCAGATGGAGGCGCTCAGCATGTCCGACCGCGTCGGCATCATGAACCGCGGCCATCTCGAGCAGGTGGGCGCGCCGGAGGAGGTGTATTACCAGCCGGCGACGGCCTTCGCGCGCGATTTTCTCGGCAAGGTCTTCGCGCTCTCCGGCAGGATCGTCGAGATCGCGGGCGAAGAGTGCCACGTCGAGCTCAAGGACCTCTCCGCGCCGACGATGTGCGTGCGCGCGCACCGGCTAGGCGAAAGCCCATGGGCGGCGGGCAAAGAGGTCATGGTCGCCATCCGTCCCGAGCAGATCAGCTTCGCCAAATCGGCCGGCGATTGTAAAAGCAACGTGCTTGCGGTTAAGCTGCAGGCGAGCCAGTTTCTCGGGGACCGCTATGAATATACCGTCTCGGTCGGCGCCGAGAGCCGGGTGCTGACCGCGCCGGCCACGCAGCCGCTGAAGCCCGGCCAGGAAATCTATCTCCAGCTCGACCCCGACGCGATCACGCTCTGGCCGACGGCGCAATAAAATAAAAATAGTTTCGCGTTTCACGTTTCGCGGGAAGAGGAGTGGGCTTGCAAGGTCGCATCGGCGCGGAAACTTTCTGGTGCAGCCTCGTGCTCGCCGGCGTCGCCTTTTTCGTCCTCTATCCGATCGTCCTGATCGTCGTCAACTCGTTCCAGATCGCCAAGCCCGGCATGCCGCCGCTCTACGGCCTCGACGGCTGGCGCGCGGTGCTGGCCGAGCCGGGGCTTCGGCGCGCGGTGTACAATACCTTCTCGCTCTTGGCCGCCCGCCAGCTGCTCTCGTTTCCGCTCGCGGTCTTGATCGCGTGGCTGCTCGCGCGCACCGATCTCCCCGGGAAATCGCTGCTGGAGTTCATGTTCTGGGTGTCGTTTTTCCTTCCCTCGCTCTCGGTGACGCTCGGCTGGATTCTCATCCTCGATCCCGACTACGGCATCGCCAATCAGATCTGGAAGACCCTCACCGGCGCGGCGCAGGGGCCGTTCAACATCTATTCCTTCTGGGGCATCGTCTGGGCGCACATCGGCCACAACACGACCGCGGTCAAGGTCATGCTGCTGACGCCGGCGTTCCGCAACATGGACGCCTCGCTCGAGGAGGCCTCGGAGGTCGCCGGCGCGAGCGCGCTCGGGACGCTCGTCCGCATCCTGATTCCGATCATGACGCCGATCTTCATCGTGGTGCTGATCCTCGCGATCATCAACAGCCTGCACGCGTTCGAGGTGGAGATGATCCTCGGCGCGCCGATCGGCTTTTACGTCTACAGCACCAAGGTCTACCAGCTCGTGCAGCAGGAGCCGCCGCTGTTCGGTCCGGCGACCGCGCTCAGCACGGTGCTGCTCCTCATCCTCCTGCCGCTCATCATCACGCAGCGGAGGTTCATCGCGCGCCGGCAGTACACGACGATCACCGGCCGCTACCGCGCCAAGCCGATCGCGCTGGGAAAGTGGAAGTATCCCGCGGTCGCGTTCGTGGCCGTCGTCGCGCTTCTCATCACGCTCGCGCCGATGGCGTTCGTGCTCATCGGCACCTTCATGTCGCTGTTCGGCTTTTTCCACATCGAGCACGCCTGGACGCTCGCGAACTGGCGGCGCGTCTTCGACGATCCGATCTTTCTCCTCTCGCTCAAAAACACGCTGCTGATGGCCTTCGGCGCCGCGGCCTTCTCGGTCTCGCTGTTTTCCATCGTCGCCTACATCTCGGTCAAGACCAAGTTCTTCGGCCGCGCCGCGCTCGACTTCATCTCCTGGTTTCCCTCGGCGATGCCCGGCATCTTGATGGGCATCGGCCTCCTCTGGCTCTTCCTCGACATCCGGATCTTCCGGCCGCTTTACGGGTCGCTCTGGCTGCTCGTCATCGCGACCGTCATCAGCAGCATCACGCTCGGCACCCAGCTCCTCAAATCGACCCTGCTCCAGCTCGGCCAGGAATTGGAGGAGGCCTCCGAGGTCGCCGGCGCCTCCTGGCTCGCGACCTACCGGCGCATCGTCGCGCCGCTCATGTTTCCGATGCTGCTGCTCGTCGGCGTGCTCGGCTTCATCCACGCCGCGCGCGACATCAGCAACGTCGCGCTGCTCGCGACCTCGAGCAGCCGCACGCTCGCGCTCCTCCAGCTGGACTTTATGGTCTCCGGGCGCTATGAAAGCGCGGCGGTGGTCGCGACCATCGTCATGCTGCTCACGACCGGCGTCGCGCTCATCGCGCGGCTCGTGGGAATCCGCGTCGGCATCCGCGCGTGATAGAGGAATTCAAAATGAAGCTCGCCGCACGATTCGCCGCTCTCGCAATCGTTCTTCTCGCCGCAGGCTGGACGAGCGCCGCGCATAGCCAGACGCCCAAGGAGTTATCCGCGCTCGTCGCCGCGGCGGAAAAGGAGGGGCAGCTCGCGATCGCCGGCCCTCCCGGCGAGACCTACCGCGCCGCGCTCGTCGACTGGTTCCAGAAAAAATTCCCCAAGATCAAGGTCGAGTACAACGGCGCGAGCGGCCGCGATCAGGTGCCGCGCGTGACGCGCGAGCGCCAGTCCGGCGTCTTCAACTGGGACATTTACATCGGCGGGCCGACCTCCCCGCTCGGCGCGCTGAAGCCGATCGGCGCCTTCGATCCGCTGCCGCCGGAGCTCGTTCTCCCCGAGTCCACCGACAACGCCAAGTGGCACGACGGCTTCAAATCCGGCTTCATGGACGTCGAAGAGAAGCTCTACTACGCCTTCGACGGCACCACCTCCGACGTCCTCTACGTCAACACCGACATCGTCCAACCGGCCGAGATCAAGGCCTACAAGGATCTCGCGAGTCCCAAATGGGCCGGCAAGATCGTCTGGGAAGACCCGCGCCAGGAGGGCTCGGGGCTCAACTCCGCGCTCCTCTTCCAGCTCACCTACGGCGAGGCCTTCATCCGCAAGCTCCTCTCCGAGCAGAAGATCGTCTTCACCCGCGACCGCCGGCAGCTCACCGAATGGATCGTCCGCGGCCGCTACCCGATCGCCGTCTCGCTGCCGTCCGACCAGCTCAAGATCTTCCTCGAAAAAGGGCTCGGCAAAAACGTCAAGCAGGTCGAAGACCCGCATTTCATCCAGTCGATCAATCCCGGCTTCGGTGCCTTCGGCATCTTAAACCGCCGGCCGCATCCGAGCGCCGCCAAGCTCTACGCCAATCTCCTCTTATCGAAAGAAGGGCAGACGAGCTGGGCGACCCAGAGCGGCGGGCGCAACAGCCGGCGCAGCGACGTCCCCATCGGCGACCCCGAGGCCGCCATCAAGCCCGGCCTCAAATACATCCAGAGCCAGACCGAAAAGATGGTCGCCGCCCGCCAGGCGATGGCGAAATTGTCGAAGGAAGTCATACCGCAGTAGGGAAGGCCCGGTCATTCCCCCACCCTTTTACCGTTGATCAGCGCGCGCACGCTCTCGCACTCCCCGCACGCCGGCGTCAGATGAATTTGCTTCGCCATGAAATCCCTGGTTCACGGGAAAGCCGAGTTTGCCAAAGGGGGGAGTTAGGGGATAGCACCGAATTTCGGCGCGCGGCACGAAGCCTCCGTATCGCTCGACCGACGACGACTCGACTACATAAAAAACCGGGAGGCGGTTCAGCGCCTCCCGGCTCTAGCAAGCAATTCGTTCGCCTCTCACACCCTGCATTTCGTTCTATCCCACGCGAAATAAAAATCCGCTCGCGCAGACGATGCCTTCCGTCCTTCGCAACCGACATCTGAAGATGATAAGAAACGGCTCACGTCCGAGTAGTGTAGGGGCGGTTCGCCCTTCGATAGACTCAGGACAGGCGAACCGCCCGGTGAA
>DATJFG010000160.1:0-22146 GCA_035495775.1 Verrucomicrobiia bacterium
AACGTCAGCCGTTCCCGGATCGAGCCGGGAGTTATGTTGCGGATAAAGACCGCCGGGCTAATCTTCCATCGCTTCATGTTTCCTCCGGGGGACGCAAAATAGCCGCATTGTACCATAATCGGCCCTCCCGCGAGAAATTGATTCCGCGCGCGCTCCATCTTGTCAAAAACCGCCCCGCCGGTTATTCTTCCTTGCCGAATCTCATGTCCGACCACGAAGCTTCCCAGCTGCACGCCTCGGGACCCTTTGCCGCCCTTTATTTCCGCGATTTTCGCCTCTTCTGGACCGGTCTTTTCATCAGCAACGTCGGCAGCTGGATGCAGATGACGGCGATCAGCTGGATGCTCTACGACATGACGCATTCGCCGCTCCAGCTCGGAGTGAATGGGCTGTTCCGCGCGCTGCCATCGATCGTGCTCGGGATTTTCGGCGGCGCGATGGCCGACCGCTACGACCGCAAGCGGCTGATGCTGGCGACGCAGATCACCTCGATGCTGCTCGCCTTCGCTCTCGGCGTTCTCGATCAAACCGGGCGAATCGAGGTGTGGCACATTTATGCGATCACGGCGGCGAGCGCCGTCGTCAACACGCTCGACGGGCCGGCGCGCCAGGCGCTCTACCCTTCGCTGGTGCCGTCTTCGGCGCTTCCCAACGCCATCGCGCTCAACTCGATTCTCTGGAAAGGCACCGCGCTGATCGGCCCGTCGCTGGCCGGCATCGCCATCAGCACGGTCGGCACCGACGGCGCCTTTTACGCCAACGGGGCGAGCTTTCTCGCCGTCGTCATCGCGCTCCTCCTCATGAAAACGCGCGCGGTGCGCGTGCGTACCACCGGCGACTTTCTCCAGGAACTGAAAGAGGGACTGGTTTACGTCCGCAGCCAGAACATCATTCTCGCGGTGATGGTGATGGAGGCGTTCTCGTCGGTCTTCGGCCTCGATCCGGCGATGCTCACGATCTTTGCGCGCGACGTCTTGCAGGTGGGCGCCAGCGGCCTGGGCTTTCTCCAATCGGCACGCGGCGCGGGCGCGGTGATCGGCTCCGGCGTGATGATCGCGATGGCGCAGGCGCGCTCGCAGGGAAAAATTCTCTTCCTGTCCGCGATCGGCTACGGCGCCTGCTTCGCGCTCTTCGGCCTCTCGCTGTCGTTTCCCGTGTCGCTGCTCCTGCTTTTGCTGATGGGGGCGACCGATACGATCTGGGCGGCGGCGCGGAACATCATCCTGCAAGTCCACACGCCCGACAATCTGCGCGGCAGGGTCATGGGAGTTTTTTATTTAAGCAACCGCGGGCTGCATCCTTTAGGGCAAACCGAGACGGGGCTGGTCGTTCCGCTGATCGGCGCGCGCGAAGCGACGGTGCTGGGAGGGTTACTGGTCGCCGGGGTGACGGTCCTGACGGCGGCGAGAGTGCCGAGTGTGGCGCGCTTTCGCTGGGAAGCGGCGCGCCACGCGAAGATCGCCAATGCGCCGAGCTCATGACGCGTTAATTCGATTTGCTTCGAACCGCCCCGCGAGCGGCGGAGATTCTACCGCCGACGCATCAGCTTCCAGAGCCATGTGCCTTCGATGTTGTAGATCACGCAAAGATAGGTGAGCGTGCAGATCGTCGCGCCGATCCGCAGCAGCCAGGTCGCCGGGAAATCCGTGCCCGGGACGCTCGGCTGCCAGCCCTCGAACTTGATGAAGTAGAGCGCGCTGAGAAAGGCGAACGTCCCGGTCAAAAAGAAGTAATAAAAGCGGCGCCTCTTCACGGCGAGAACGGTAAATGCGACGCCGTGACCGACGAAACTGACGAGGAGAACAGCCGCGATGAATTTCCAGATATCCATGATGATGGTTTCACGCTGAACGATTCGAAGTCTCGCCGTTTTTCGCGCCCTCCTTCATCAGGTCGATCTGGATCTGCTGGATCTCGAGCAGCTTTTGCCATTGGTGCTTCAGCAGCACGTCGATCTTTTCATGCAGGTGGCGGATCTCGAGCTCGGCCTTGAGGTTCACCTGATAATCGTTTTCCGAGCGCAGCCGGTCGCGCGTCTCTTGGCGGTTCTGGCTCATCATGATGATCGGCGCCTGAATCGCCGCGAGGCAGGAAAGCACGAGGTTGAGCAGGATGAAAGGATAAGGATCGAACGGCTGCCGCGTCACGAGCGCCGTATTCACCGCCATCCAGACGATCAGCACGGTAAAAAACGCGATGATGAAGGTCCAGCTGCCGCCGAAGTCGGCCACACGGTCGGCGATGCGGTCGCCGAGTCTCAGATCCTGCTCGAAGGCGACATTCAAATTCTGCGTCAATGTCTCCTGTTGCTTCAAGCTCTCGACGACTTCCAAGTCCAGCCGCGACAGCTCGCCCCTTTCGTCCTCGAGCGCGTTCTCGACGTATTCGGAGCGGAAGAGGTTGAGGCAATCGTGGCACAGCATCGCCTCATGGGTCCAGCTCGGGTCGCGGCTTTTGATGAACTCGGCGAGCCCCGGCCGGATCATATCGCCCGACATCAACGCGCCGAGCGGAAACATGCGCTTGCAATGAAAGCACGGTCGTTCGTTCTGCATATTCAACCCCCTTAGAGTCCGCCGGCCGGCATAGCGAACCGCGGCACGGCACCCGAAAACACCCGAATCGGCAAGATGATCATCTGCAGGCCCTCGAACTGAAGTTTTTGCTGTAGCGTGAACGGCGTATGGTTATGGAGCGCGCGGGTAAACAGCGTCTCCTCCTGGAAAACGAGCTTCCCGGCGAAAAAGACCGAACGGCGAAATTCCCGCGCGGTCTCGTTGCAGAGCTTCACCAGCTCATCCATGAGATCGATGCCGAGCGAATAGCGATATTCAGAATACCAGCCGAGGCAATTGGCGAATTCGACATAACTCTTGAGCGTCTCTTCCTTTTGCCGGCGGAGATTTTCAATCTCCGCGGCGCCTTTGAATTGGCTCGAATCGATCAAACCGACGGAGATGAAGACGACGTTCTTGAAATGATGCGGGAAGAGCTGCGGGATCGTTAGCAATGTGTGGACGCCGATGCCGTCGAATTCCCTGACGACGACGACCGCCGTCGGCGCTTGCGCGTCTTTCGCCGGCACGGGATTCAAATCGGGCTGAAACGGAATATCGGTGAGCGTACTGTCGAGCGCCTTCAGCGCCCCGCGCACGCGATCGTAATGCGCGCGGACAAGATAGCAGAGAAAAATAAAACCCGAGGTCACCACGACCGTGACCCAGCCGCCCTCGGCAAACTTGATGACCACCGTCACGACCAGGATGGTCGCCGTCAGAACCAGGCCGAAACCACAGACGAGAATCTTGCGGCGCCATCGCGGCGCGGCGCGGCGGACCCCGAGCCAGTGGCGGCACAAACCCAGCTGCGAGAAAGTGAATGTGAGAAAGACATTGATGCTGTACATGACGACGAGGATCCGCACCTGCCCGGCGGTGTACAGCAGAAAACCCAGCGAGGAGAGCCCCATGAACCAGATCCCGTAGCGTGTGACCAGATAATCGCTTAAGTGCGAGAAGCGGTGCGGCACCCAAGAGTCGATCGCCATGTTTGAAAGCAGCGTCGGGCCGCCGATGAAGCCGGTTTGCGCCGCTACCAGAAGGATCGCCGATTCGCTGACCAGCGTCACGACGACGATCAAATAACCCGCCGCGGAATCGGGCGCCAGCAGACCGCCGTAGATTTTTTCGAGCAGCGTCGCGTTCAACGTCTTTCCGGGCTCGTGCCCGACGACGTTCAAAAGGTAGGCGAGCAAAAGGCCGCTCGCCGTGAAGGCGAGGGAGGTCGCCATATAGCGCATCGTTCGCTTGCCAGTGACCACCCGCGGCTCGCGCAGGACCTGAAGTCCGTTGCTCACCGCCTCGATGCCGGTGTAGGTGCCGCCGCCGAGACTGTACGCATGGAGAAGAATCGAGAGCGTCGCGAAAAGGCCGACACCATGAAGGTCGCCCGCCACCTCTTGATAGGTCCGCGCGGCGATCGTGGGGATTTCCGCGCCGTGGGGCAAGATGCCGATGAGAATCGCGATAAAATGCGCGAAGACGAAGACCAGAAAAATCGGCAGGAGAAAAATAACCGATTCCTTTGTGCCGCGGAGATTCAAATAGATCAGGAAAAAGATCAAACAGATCTCGACGCCGAGCTTCGCGCCGTGGACTGCCGCCGGCAGAAAGCTGAAAACGGCGTCGGCGCCGCTCGCGACGGAGATTGTGATCGTCAGCATGTAGTCGATGATGAGCGCGCCGCCGGAGAGAAGCCCGACCTTCGGGCCGAGGAGCTTGGTGGCGACGAGGTAGCCGCCCCCGCCCGTCGGGAAGAGCTCGATGATCTGGTTGTAGCTCGCCGAGATGACGAAGACCGTGAGCGCCATGAGAAGCGCGAGGGGCAGGGCGAGGTAGACGTGTTGGCTGAGGGCGAGATAGGCTTCTTCCGGGCCATATGCGGACGAGCTCAGGCCGTCGGCGCCGAGACCGACCCAGGCGAGGAAGGCGATCAGCGATATCTGGTGAAAAACCCGCGGGTCGAGAGGATCTTTGGGCTTCCCGAGAAATTTTTCCTTGAGGGATAACGCCATTGCTGCAGTGACGCGCTCGATGATTCAAGCCGCCGCGTCGTAGACGCGGATCGGCAGAATGAACGTCTGCAGGCCCTCGAATTGGAGATTCCGCTGCAGTGTATACGGCGTCTGGTTATGGAGCACGCTGGTAAAGAAGGTCTCCCGCTCGAAGATCAATTTCCCGGCGAAAAACACCGCGCGGGGAAATTCCGCGGCGCTCTGCTTGCAGAGTTTCTCAAGCTCGGCCATGAGGTCGGTGCCGAGCGAGTAGCGATGCTCCGAGTACCATCCCAGGCAGTTGGCGAACTCGACATAGCTTTTGAGGTTTTCTTCGGTGCGCTGGCGCAGATTATGAATCTCCGCCGATCCCTTGAACTGGCTCGAATCGATCACGCCGACGGAGATGAATACGACATTCTTGAAGTGATTCGGGAAAAGCCGCTGGATGTTGAGCAGCGTGTGAATGCCGACGCCGTCGAACGCCCGCACGATGACGACGGCGGTCGGCGCATGGGGATCTTTGGCCGGGACGGGATTGAGATCCGGCCGGAAAGGTATGTTGATCAACGTCTCGTCGAGCTGCTTGAGCGCCGTCTGGATGTGCTCATAATGCGCGCGCACGACGTAGCAGAGAACGATAAACGCCGACGTAACGACGGCGGTCACCCATCCGCCCTCGGCGAACTTGAAGACCAGCGTGACGACCAGAATGATGGCCGTCATCGCGAGGCCGACGCCGTTCAAGAGGAATTTCCGCACCCACCTCTGCCGTTTTCTCACCTCCCACCAGTGACGGCACATGCCGAGCTGTGAGAGCGTGAAGGTCAAGAAAACGTTTATGCTGTACATGACGACCAGCAGGCGGACGTCGCCGCCGGTGTAAAGCAAAAAGCTCAGCGCCGCGATGCCCATGAACCAGATGCCGTAGCGGGTGACGAGGTGATCGCTTAAATACGAGAATCGATGCGGCACCCAGGAGTCGATCGCCATGTTGGAAAGCACCCGGGGGCCGTCGATGAATCCCGCCTGCGCGGCGACGAGGAGGAGCGCCGCCTCCGAGACGAGCGTTACGACGACCATGACGGTGATGGTCGTGCCGCTGGAGAGATAGTTGCCGTAGATTTTGTCCAGCAGCGTCGCGTTGAGCGTCCTCCCGGGCTCGTGCGCGACCTGATTCAGCAAATAGCAGAGCAGGAGGCCGCTGGCGGTGAAGGCGAGCGAGATCGCCATATAGCGCATCGTGTGCTTGCCGGTCTGCACGCGCGGCTCGCGCAAAACCTGCAAACCGTTGCTGACCGCCTCGATGCCGGTGTAGGTACCACCGCCGAGACTGTAGGCGTGGAGAATGATGAAGATCGTCGTCCACAGGCCGATGCCGCGGATGTCGCCGACGGTCTCCACGTACGTTCTGGAGGCGAGCTCGGGAACCGCCTGCGCGTTGGGGAAAATGCCGAGGCTGATCGCCACGACGTGGAGCGCGACGAAGAGAAGGAAGATCGGCAGCAAAAACAGCACCGATTCCTTCGTGCCGCGAAGATTGAGATAGATCAAAAACAGGATGAGCAGGAATTCGACCCCGAGCTTGAACGGATGCAGCCCCGGCGGAAGGAAGCTGAAGATCTGGTCGCCGGCGCTCGCGACCGAGATCGTGATCGTGAGCATGTAGTCGACGATCAGCGCGCAGCCCGAAGTAAGGCCGACTTTCGGGCCGAGAAGTTTGGTCGCGACGAGATACCCGCCGCCGCCGGTCGGAAACAGCTCGATGATCTGGCTGTAGCTCGCGGAGATAATGAAGACCGTGAGCGCCATCAAAATCGCGAGCGGCAAAGCCAGCAAAACGTGCTGGCTGAGCGCCAGATAGGCCTCTTCCGGTCCGTAAGCGGACGAGCTCAGGCCGTCGGCGCCGAGACCGACCCAGGCGAGAAACGCGATCAGCGAAACCTGATGGAATACCCGCGGATCGAGCGGATCCTTGGGCTTGCCGAGAAGCACGCGCCTGAGTGAGGATTTCATTTCGCGCTAAATTAAAAGGAAAAGCCCGCGAGCGCAAGCTCCAGGCTCTCTAGGCGTTTAAAAATCGGGGAATTCCTTTTCTTCCCGGCTCTCGGTCTCGAGTTGAATCGTCGTATGCTCGATGTCGAAACGGTGTTTGAGCCGCGCCTCGATTTCATCGAGTATGTCCTGGTGGCTGCCGTCGGGAAAAACGACGGCATGCGCCGTGAGCGTGAACACGCCGGACGTCACCGACCAAACGTGCAGGTCGTGGACCTTGATCACGCCGGCGACCTGCTCCATCGCGAGCTGCACCTCCGCGGCGTCGATGCCGCGCGGCACCGATTGCATGAGAATGTCCAACGATTCGCGCACGAGCTCCCACGAGGTGTAAAGGATCAGCAGTCCGATCACGACGCTGATGACCGCGTCCGCGTAATACCAACCGGTGAAGACGATGATGAGCGCCGCCATAATCGCGCCGACCGAGCCGAGCGCGTCGCCCGCGACGTGAAGCAGCGCGCCGCGGATGTTGAGGCTGCCGCGGTCGCAGGCGTAAAGAAAGCGCGCCGCCATCAGATTGACCGCGAGGCCGCCGACGGCGATCACGAGCATGCCGAGCGGCCTGACCGCCGGCGGATTCAGCAGCCGGCGATACGCCTCGGTAAAAATCACGCCGACCACGAGCCACAAGATCAGCCCGTTGATGAGCGCGGCGAGGATTTCGAACCGGTGATAACCGTAACTCCGCTTGCTCGTGGCCGGACGCCGCGCGATCTGAAACGCGCAGATTGTCAGGGCGAGCGCCGCGATGTCCGAGAACATGTGGCCGGCGTCGGACAGCAGCGCGAGGCTGTTGGTGACGATGCCGCCGACGACTTCGGCGACAAAGTAGGCCGCGGTGATTCCGAGCGTCCAGATAAGACGCCGGCTGTCGGTGCCCTGGTCGCGCTTCATGCTCATCCGGCGCGGCGGAGCAGCGTCTCGGCGTCGCGCGTTAAGCGGTCGAGGGCCTCTTTCTCCGACGCGTCGTAGTAGCCGCGAATCGCCCCGCCCCGGTCGACGAGCGCGAAGCGCAGGCTATGGAGATGTGTGCCGCTCGATCCGGCCGCGGGCGCGGCGATCTCCTCCGCGGGCAGATGGAACCCGTCCTCCGCCAGATTACGGATGGTCTTTTCGGCGCCCGTCAGAAACAGCCAGCGCTCGGAGTCCGCGCCGTAGCGCGCCGCGTAGCGCGACAGCACCGCCGGGGTGTCGCGCTTGGGATCGACGGTGATCGAGACGAGGCGCAGATCCGGTGTCTCGGCGAAGCGGTCTTGAAGGCGCTTCATTTCGGCGCTCTGCAGCGGGCACGTGTCCGTGCAGTTGGTGTAGATGAAATCCGCAATCCAGACCTTGCCGGCGAGATCGCTCGCTTGAATTTTCTTGCCGCTCCGCTCGGTCAGCGAAAACGGCGGGACGCTGCCGAAGCTCTCGAAGTCGGCGCGCGGCCGCTCCGCGTTGGCGATCGGCGTATAGCGGCTCATCTGGCGCGTCCACAGCGCCATCGTGAGGACGCCGGCGGCCAGAAAGGCGACCAGCGCCCAGGCCCACGGCTGCTTAATCAACGAAATTCTCGGTTCCATGCATGAAGCGCGCGGATTGTCCGCTCTCCCTCACTTTCCCATATCAAATTCAACAAAAATTCACAGTATGACATTAGACTCGAAACGTGTTAATAAACCCCCCATGAAATTTCGCGTGCTCGGCTGTTCCGGCGGCCAAGTCCCCGGGCAGCAGCTCTCGTCTTACCTCATCAACGAGAACCTCCTCATCGACGCGGGCTCGACGACCGCGGTATTGAATCTCAAGGCACAGAGCAAAATCAAAAACGCGCTCATCACGCACGCCCACCTCGATCATGTCATGAGCCTGGCGACGCTGGCCGACAATCTCTTCGGCGTCGACGGCATGATCCGCGTCTGGGGACTGCCGGACGTCCTCGCGAGCCTGCGCGCGTCGTTTTTCAACGATACCTTATGGCCGGATTTTACCAGGATCACAGGCGACGGCCAATCCTCGCCGGTGTTAACCTTTCGTCCGCTCGCAGCGGGAAAACCGACGGACATCGACGGCCTCACCGTCACCGCCGTGCGCGTCAATCACGCGGTCGCGAGCACGGCCTTTTTCGTCGAGAATCAAAGCGCCGTTCTGCTCCATGTCGGCGACACCGGCCCGACGGAAAAGATCTGGACGCTGGCGCGAAAAATGAAGAAACTCCGCGCCGTCGTCCTCGAGACGTCCTTCCCGAGCCGGCTACAGGAGATCGCCGACTTAAGCCAGCACCTAACGCCGCGCACTCTCGCGGCCGAGGCACAAAAGCTCGGGCGCCCTTCGGTGCCGATTTTCGTGACCCATTTAAAGCCGCAGTATCGCGATGAGATCATCGAAGAGGTTAAAAACCTCAAAGGTCTCCACGCGAAAATTTTAAAGCAGGGCGAGAGCTTCGCGCTCTAGCCGCGTCACGGCCGCGTTTTTCGCTCCAATAAAATATAGACCCTGCCGCTCGTTTTCATGAATCCCGCGGACTGCTCCGCCTCCTGACCCGATCCGAAATAAAGATCGAGCCGGCCGGGGCCGCGGATCGCCGCGCCGCTGTCCTGCGCCACGACGAAGCGGGAGACCGGCCGCCAACCGGCGAGGTTTCCCGCGCCGTCGACGATCGGGAGGCGCGTCTGGAGAAACGCGGGCGCACCGCGGGGAAAGTATTCCGCGTCGGCGGCCACCGAGCGGCCCGGCGTCAGCGCGACCTCGAGGCTGCCGAACGGCCCGCCCTCGACGAAGCGAAAAAAGATATACCGCTCGTTGCGAACGAACAGCGCCTCGCGTTCCGCGGGATGCTCGGTGAGATAGCGCCGCAGGCGCGCCGCCGAAAGCTCTTCCGGCGCGAGCTTATTTTCATCGAGAAGAATTTTGCCGATGCTCGTGTACGGCCTGCCGTTGTTCGCCGCGTAATTGAGCTGCAGCGTGCGGCCGTCCTCGAGCCGGATCAGCCCCGATCCCTGGATATGGAGAAAAAAAAGATCGACCGGGTCCTTGACCCAGGCGATCTCGTAGCCCTTGCCCTTGAGCCCGCCGAGCACATCGATCTCACGCCGCGAGAGATAGGGGCCGGCGATTTTTTCGCCAGTGATGCGCGGCGGCACGCCGACGAGATCGTCGGGCCTGCGATAGACGGGATACCGGTAGACGGGGGTTTCGCTGAGACTCGCGTCGACAAACGGCAGGTAGTAGCCGGTCACGAGCAGCTCTTCCGCGTCGCGCGCCGGCGCCGGTGAAACAAAGTCGAAGCGCGAGCGGATCGCTTGCGCGAGCTTTTCCGGCTGCGCTGAGGATGAAAGGAGTTCGCCTAAGCGATAAAGCGAAGACTTCATCTCGCCGGCCGTGATCTTTCGCGGCCGCGAGGCAAGCGCTCGGCTGTCGGGCAGCCGGTCGAGGAACGTGCGGCTCTGCTTCAGCGCCGAAAGCAGCGATTCGCGGCTGAGATCGTCTTTGATCTCCGGCGGCTCCGGCGCGCCGTAGGAGAGCCGCGCGAGACAGAGAGACGCCGCGAGGAGCAATGCCTGAGCGATTCGAGCCTTGCTCATCCGCGGCGTTTCATGCAGACTTTTAGCCATGGATGACGCAGAATTCGAGCGCGAAGCCGCCGCCGCGCTCAATCGTCTGCCAAAAAAATTTCTCAAGCTGCTCCATAACGTGGAGATCGTCGTCGAGAAAAAACCGACCAAGCGACAGCTCCGGGAAATGCGGCTCGATCCCGACGAGGCCCTTTACGGTCTTTACGAGGGCACGCCGCTTTCCGAGCGCTCCGTCTTTGCTCCGCCGGTGCTCCCGGACCGCATCACGCTCTACTCCGAGCCGCTCCACCGCGATTTTCCCGACCCCGACGAGCTCCGCCGCCAGATTCATTATACCGTCGTGCACGAGATCGCGCACTTCTTCGGAATGGACGAGGACGAGATCGAAGACTTGGGATACTGAACAGAATGTAGATTTTTCAATGCTGAGTTTGAATTGAATTCAGAATTTCAAAATTAAGCATCCAACTTTCAATCCCGCACGTCCTGCAGGAACCACTCGGTCGGCAATTCTCTCCCGACGCCCTTTTCTTTCGCGAGCTGATAAATCCTGCCCGCGCAGGCGGCGAACTGAAGCCCCTGGGTTCCGGCGTTGATGAAAAATGTGATCTGCTTGGGGCTCGTCCGCCCCGGCACCCTGCCCGCTTTGAGGTCCATGAAGTATTTAAAGAAGCCGCCGCGGTAATTGTCGACCGTCGGATTGGGAATCTTCGCCCGCTCATCGGGCTGTCCGGCGATATAGCCGACGTTGCCGTGGAGCCTGACCATGCCCTCGTCCATCGTATCGACCGTGTTGCGGCCGAGCTTGATCGAAACATCGCAGCGCGAGACCACGCGCGGGCCGATCTCGCACGCGCGCACGCAGGTGATGTGCGTCCCCTCCTGGAGCCATTCGGGCTCGTCGAAGACGGTGCGCGTCGAGTCGGTGCACGCGGCGACGACGTCCGAGCCGCGCACGACTTCCTCGGGGCTGCCGACGGCGTCGACCCGGACGTCGAGCTGGCCCGTCATCTCGCGCGCGAACGCCTCGCGATGCGCCTTCGTTGGGCTATAAACCTTTACTTTAGATATCTTCCGTACTTCATTGAAAGCCTGCAAATAACTTTTTGCCATTCCGCCGGAGCCGAAGATGCCAATAACGCTCGACTCCGGCCGCGACAGATACTTCGCGCCAAGCCCGGCGCAGCCGCCGACGCGCATGTGCTGCAGCACGCCGTCGTTGATAATCGCGAGCGGCTCGCCGTTCTTAACGCTGAAGACCATGACCAGGCCGCAGAACGTCCCCGGCTCTACGCAATATTTTTCTTCCGTGACGCCGTCGGGCCAATAGACGACGTCGGACTTCATGCGGATGGCGAAGACGCCGATCTTGCGGCTCGCGCCCTCCATCGTGCCCCAGCGGTAATAACCGTCGGGCCGGTCCGAAGGGACCCACACGTCGAGGCGTGGACGGTACACCGCGTCGCCCTTCAGCAGATCCTCGTAGCCGGTTTCCAACGCTTCCAGGCAGCTTTTCATGTCGAAAAGCGCTTCTACTTCTTTATTGTTGATCAGCAGCATTTTTGTTCTCCGCCCTGCTTAGTAATGGCGCGCGGAAAAAAAAGCAAGGATATTTGACTTTTCAAATTCGTTGACGCAATGATAGCGCGTTTTCCGAGACGGTGAGGAGGGGCAAAACGTGAGAATTCTCCGCTTCAACGATGACCGGATCGGCGTGCTGAAGGACGACAACACCGTCGTCGACGTGAGCGCGGCGATCAGCTCGCTCAAGGCGAAGGGTCCGCAGCGCGTGGTGGAAGACATCATCGAGCACTACAGGAAGTACCGCAATCGCTTCGAGAAGATCGTCGGGGAACAGCCCGGTGTCCCGCTCGACAGCGTGAAACTCCTCGTGCCGATCCCCCGGCCGAGCAAGTGCATGGCGGCGTTCGTCAATTACGTCGACCGGCCCGACCGGAGCCCCGAGTCGCTGCCGAACGAATATTTCTATAAGGCGCCGGAGCTCGTCGGCCCCGAGGGGACGATCGAGCTGCCCGACATCCCCGCCGTGGTCGTCTACCAGCCGGAGGCCGAGCTGGCCTTCGTGATCGGCAAGACGGCGAAGAACGTGCCGGAAAAAAAGGCGATGGATTATGTCTTCGGCTATGTCCCCTTCTTCGACGTCTCCGCTCGCGGCCTTACACGCCGCACGCAGTTCATCCCCAAAGGCCAGGACACCTTCGGCCCTTGCGGTCCCTGGATCACGACCAGGGATGAGATCCCCGACCCGCACAACATCGTCGTCAAATCCTGGGTCAACGGCCAGCCGCGGCAGAACTACAACACGAAGTTCATGGCGCACAAAATCCCCGAGCAGATCGCGTGGCTCTCGAAGTTCGTCCAGCTCAATCCCGGCGACGTGTTCGCCACCGGCACCTACCACGAGGGGCTCGGGCCGCTGAACGACGGCGACGTGCTCGAGATCGAGATCGAGAAGATGGGGCGCGCGCGGTTCTTCGCCAAAGGCAAGGGCGCGCGCAAGGACGTCGAGTGGATGCCGGGCAAGAATCAGCCCGTCCCGCCATCCGGCGGCGGCATGAGTAAAGTATAAATTATCTTCCATGCAGCAGGCGCTTCGACAAAAACAAAAACGCCTGGTTTAAAATATATCCGAGCAACGCCAGCGCAATCATGCCGGCGTACATCTGATCGATCTTCAGTCGGCGTTGCGCGTTCAAGATGAAGTAGCCGATCCCGTCGCTGCTGCCGACCATCTCCGAGATCACCACCAGGATCAGCGTGATCGAAAGCGAGATTCTTAAGCCCGTCGCGATCTGCGGCGCCGCGGCGGGAAGAACGACGTGCAGAATCGTTTTCACGCGCGCAAGGCCGAAGGTGCGCGCCGTGTCGACGAGCACGCGGTCGACGCTCCTGACGCCGTCGATCGTGTTCAGCAGGATCGGCCACGCGCAGGAGAAAAAGATCACGAAGATTTTCATCGCGTCGTCGAGGCCGAAAAAAAGCATGGCGACCGGGATGACGACCGGCGGCGGAATCGGACGCAGCGCCTCGATGACGATCGCGAGCGCGCGGTAAACCCGGTCGAAAAGCCCCATGGCGACGCCGAGCGGTATGAACACCGCCGCGGCGAGAAAGTAGCCCGCCGCCGCGCGCCTGAGGCTCGTGAGGATCTGCGCGGGAATCTCCCCCGAGCCGATCAGCGCCGCAAACGAAGTCAGAATCCTGCTCATCGCGGGGAACAAGAGCGGGTTCGCCAGTCCGGCGCGCGCGGTCGTCTCCCACAGCGCCAGGGCGAGGATAAGCGTGAGCACGCCGTTGAGCTTGGAAACGCCTTTCATGCCGCCTCGCTGATCCTCAGCCCTTCGCGCCAGGCGAGCGCGCGCTCTTCGACCGCGACGAAAATTCGATTGAGCGCGTAGCCGAGCAGCGCGACGACCGCGATGCCGGCGTACATGTTCTCCGGGTGCAGCGCGCGCTCCTCGTCGAGGATGAAGTAGCCGAGGCCGTTGACGCCCGCGACCATCTCGGCCGTGGTGACGAGAATCAGCGCGATCGGGAGGCTCACGCGGAGACCCGTGGCGATGTAGGGCGCCGCCGCCGGCAGCGCGACATCGCGGAGAATTCTCAACCGGCCGAGGCCGAAAGTCCTGCCGGTGTTGATGAGCGTGGGGTCGATGTTCCTCACCCCGTCGATCGCGTTCAGGAGAATCGGCCACGCCGCCGCGTAGACCGTGACGGCAATCACCATCGCGTCGCCGATGCCGAGGCAAAGAATCGCGACCGGAATGATCGCCACCGACGGCATCGGACGGAGCAGCTCGATGACGACCTCGGAGAAGCTGTAGGCGTAGCGCGAATAGCCCAAAGCGACGCCGAACGCGATCGCGAGCGCCGCGGCGATGAGATAGCCGCCGGCGAAGCGGGCGAGCGTTTGCCATAGATTCTCCCACAAGGCGCGCGCCACCTGCGGTTGAAGCAGCGCCTCGAAGACGCGGCTCGGCGGGGGCAGATAGCTCTGGAGATCGCCGCTTGAGCGCGACACGAACTGCCAGGCGAGCAAAAGCGCGGCGAAAACCGCGAGACCCGTCGGGTTGAAGACGCTACGCTTCATTGGCGATGCGCCGGTAGATTTCGTTTCTGAGCTCCATGAATGCCGGCGCGCCGCGCGTCGCGACCTGACTTCTCGGCCGCGCGAGCGGAACCTTGACGGTCTCGAGGACGCGCGAGGGCCGGCGCGCCAGCACATGCACGCAGTCGGAGAGATAAATCGCCTCCTCGATGTCGTGCGTCACGAGCAGGATCGTGGTGCCGAGCTCTTTCCACAGAGAGAGCAGCGCGTCCTCGAGCTCCAGGCGCGTCATCGCGTCCACCGAGCCGAACGGCTCGTCCATCAACAGGACCTCGGGCTCGTAGGCGAGCGCGCGCGCGATCGCGACACGCTGCTGCATGCCCCCAGAAAGCTGCCAGGGATAATGGCGCTCGAAGCCTTCGAGGCCGACGAGGCGGATCAGCTCGCGCGCGCGATCGCCGGCCGCTTTGCCGCTTCTCCCCTTCGCTTCGAGGCCGAAGAGGACGTTGCTCAAGACTGTCCGCCAGGCGAAGAGCGAGCGGTTGTATTCCTGGAAGACGAGAACGAGATCGGGAGGCGGGCGATCGACCGGCTTCGCCTTGACCGCAACCCGTCCGGCGCTCGGCGGGATCAAGCCGGCGATGCACATGAGCAGCGTCGTCTTGCCGCAGCCGGACGGCCCGACCAGCGCGACAAATTCGCCGCTCTCGACTTCAAACGAGATATTTTCGATCGCAAGCGTCGACCGGCTGCTCGAATCGCTGTAGCTTTTGGAAAGCGCGTCGACTTCCAGCAGCGGCATAGGCTTAATCCGATCCGTAGCGCCAGAGCTGCGGGATCGCGCGGCCGATGCCGACGATCATGCAGACGCAGACCGCGCCACCGATCATGAGCGCGCGCGGCGCGCCCCAGAGCTCGGCCGCGACGCCGGCGAGCAGCGCGCCGAGCGCGTTCGTGCTCTGCGCGAAGACAGTGATGAGGCTCGCGGCCCGCCCGCGGAGCGTATCGGGAGCGAGGAACTGGACGACGGTGCGGCGGATCGCCACGCTCAGCGAATCGGTGAAGCCGAGCAGCACGACGGACGCCACTGCCATCCAGAACCATTGCGACATACCTAAAAGGACGAGCCCGGCGGCAAAGAACAGTGCGGCGACGAGCGCGAGCGCCCCCTTGCGCCGGAAGTCGCCCGCCATCAGGACCGCGATCGAGCCCAGCAGCGAGCCGATGGCGGGCGCGCCGTACAAGGCGCCGAGTCCGGTCGCGCCGGTCTTGAAAACATCGCTTGCGAAGATCGGCAGGATCGGGCGGTAAAACCCGACCAGCGTCACGCCGAAGTCGAGCAGAAAGAGCGACAGGATGATGCGCTCGATCCAGATGAACTTGACGCCCTCGAGCATGCTCTTGATGCTGACGCGGCGGCGCTCGCCGTGCGGCACGCCGGAGGCCTTCATCCCGAGAATCGCCAGAATCGCCGGCGCGAACAGGGCCGCGCTGACGAAATAGGTCGGCGTCAGACCGACATGGTCTATCAATAGACCGGCGAGCGCCGGGCCGACGAGAAAGCTCGACTGCAGAATCATCGAGGTGAGCGTGATCGCGTTCATCAAATACGACACCGGCACGAGATTGGCGACGATCGCCGAGCGCGCCGGCCAGCTGAACACCTCGATGAACCCCGACAGCACGCTGAAGACATAGATGTGCCAGACCTGAATCTGTCCCGTCATGGTGAGATAGCCGAGCGCGACGCTCGGGCCGAGATGGAAGATGTGCGTCGCCAGGATGACTTTCTTCCGGTCGAAGGCGTCCGCCAGCATGCCGGCGAAGAGTCCCATGACGATGTGCGGCAGCGCCTGGAAAAACCCGGTGAGGCCGAGCTGCAGCGACGAGCCGGAGAGATGATAGACTTGGTAGAGGTTCGAGACGTTGCGGATCTGGACGCAGATCGCCGCCAGCAGGCTCGAAGTCCAGACGAGGGAGAAATCGCGGATGAGAAGAGAGGCCCAGGGCCGAACGACTTGATCGTCCGCTCCTCGCGTTGTGTCGCTCCGTTCGTTCACTGGCGGGCCTCAAAGTACGGGAACGAGGCGTGACGGTCAAGAGCGTGATTGATTTTGAAGCGTTGCGGCGATACGCCGCGCTTTTGGCGCGTTGGTATTTAGCAACTGACAAGCGGTTTCATCGTCAGTGCTATGTGAGGGGTTGATGCTTAACACATCGGACAAAGTCGGATGGTGGGAACACCTCTCCAATGCTTCTCTCGAACCGCTCACATAGACTTATGTTAGGCGTCGTCGCCGCCAGATGACGCGCGCAACAAACACTTGGACCGATTCCGGTGAACGCGGCGCGCTCTTGGGAGCCGAAGCTTCCATAAAAGGTCTCGCCACGACAAATGCCGATGCCGACTTTCAGATCGAACTTCTCCGCTCTCATGGTATGCAAAAGGCTAACTGCTGCTACGACAACCTGCCTTCCTGGGACGGAATTTTTTCTTTGCATTCCGAAGAAGGAGGTTATGCATCGCTCGGAGAAGTGATCGACCATTCCGCCGCTGTGCATAATGATCGCGGCGGTTTTGGAATAGAAAGAATTTATTATTTCGGCCAAAATATTTAATTCGAGGCGAGACGCAAGATCTTCAAAATTTATGATTTCCACGACGAAACAGGTCAACTCCGCTTCTTCGTTAATGGGGAGTTGATCGGCAAATTCGCCGGTTTCGCGCAAGAAGATTTTCTTGAAAAGCTTGCTCATCGAGCCTCCGCTTATGTGACAAAGCGTACGAGAATCGACCTTTTGTAGTCAAGTCCGGGGAGTATAATCGCCAGTGATTTGACTTCTTCGGTTGACAGAACCTTCCTTTCCGCATAGCTCTAGGCCCAAGGAGTAAATTTCTTTGGCCTACGACGACCGAAGCATCAAACCGATGAGCGCGAGCCTCATGCGCGCGCGCATCGCCACGCGCGTGCTCGCCGGCATGTACGAGAACGCGCCGACCCTTTTGACGAGCGCCGTGCGGCTGAGCGTCGAGCTTCCCGGCGCCGCGCGCGGCTCCTCCGGGCCGCCGTTTCCGTTCACGTTCGCCGTCTCCCCCGCGTGGTGCAGCGGCCTCGAAGGCGCGCGGCTGGTCGGCGCGAAGAAGCTCGACGTCGCGTGGATCAATCCGACGATCATCGCGACCATGGGATATCTCGGCAAGGGGCCGTTCCGCCGGGCGCTGCCGCTCCGCGCGCTCGCCGTCTTTCCCTCCTGGGACCGGCTCGTCATCGCGGTCTCCGCAAAGCTCGGCGTCCGCACGATGGAAGAGCTGATCGAAAAACGCCCCGCGGTCCTCGCCTCGGTCGCGGTCAACGACTGCGTCGATTTCGCCATCGCCGCCCTCTTGAAGGCGCACGGCCTGTCGCTGAATAGCATCACCGAATGGGGCGGGACGGTCGATCCGGTCGAGCGGCCGAGCAATCCGCGGCGGCGCGACGGCATCGTCTCGGGCGAGATGGGCATGATCATCGACGAAGGGCTGGACTCGTGGGGCGACAACGCCGTGAAGCACGGCTACCTCTTTTTACCTTTTGAAAAAAAGGCGCTTAAGAAATTGGAGCGCTACGGCTTCAAGCGCGCGCCGCTCGGCGGCGGAAGATTGAAAGGCCATTTCGACCCGGCGACCGAAGTGATCGACTACAGCGGCTGGCCGATCGTCACGCACGCGGATTTTCCCGACGAACTCGCCTACCAGTTCGTCGCCGCGCTGGAAAAAATCCACGACGAGATTCCCTACGACGCGGCGGAGCCGCCGCCGATGTCGTCACTGGCGCGAGGCAGCGAGGAGGCGCCGCTCGACATCCCGCTCCATCCCGGCGCAGAGCGCTACTATCGCGAGCACGGCTATTTATAAGGAGCCAAAGATGAAAAAATCGACCGAGCAGACGATCAAGGCGCTCTTGGACCAGTTCGGCCTCGAGGCGAAGGAAGGCGATTTCGAGCGCTTCGGCGACGTGCTCGATCTTTACGTCGCCAATCTCGAGAAGCTCCGCGCGCTCGATCTCGCCGATGAGGAGGTCGGCCCGACCTTCAATCCGAAGCCGAGAAAGGAATAGTCATGGCCGCCGCAGAAAAACCGCTCCATTACCTCACGATCGACGAGGCGTCGAAGCTGATCCAGAAGCGCGCGCTCTCGCCGGTGGATTTGACCAAGGCCGTGCTCGACCGGATTGCGGCCGTCGACGGGAAGCTGAACGCGTATCTAAATCTCATGAGCGACCGCGCGCTCAGCGAGGCGCGCGCCGCGGAGAGCGAGATTCAAAAAGGCGATTACAAAGGAGCGCTGCACGGGATTCCCGTGGCGGTGAAGGATCAATTGGATTTAAAAGGCGCGCCCGCGCTGATCCGCGGGAACAAGGCGCAAGCGCCGCGCGACGCCGCCGCCGTCGAGCGGCTGAGAAAAGCGGGCGCGGTCGTCCTCGGCAAGCTCACGATGTCCAGCCTTCCAGGTGATATACCGGCGCCGAAAAATCCGTGGGACACCTCGCGCATCACCGGCGGCTCGAGCACCGGCCCGGGCGCTGCGGTGGCCGCGGGTCTCTGCCTCGGCGCGCTCGGCGAAGACACCGCCGGCTCGATCCGCAACCCCGCGTCGCTCTGCGGTCTGGTCGGATTCAAGCCGACCTATGGCCTCGTCAGCCGGCGCGGCCTCGCGCCGCTCTGCTGGTCGCTCGACCACTGCGGGCCGATGACCTGGACGGTCGAGGACAACGCGCATATGCTCCAGGCGATCGCCGGCTACGACGCGGAGGATCCCACGTCGGTCGAAGGTCCGGTGCCTAATTATACGGCGGCGCTGAAAACGGATGTCAAAGGGCTCAAGATCGGCGTGCCGCGAGATTACATCGAAGAGTGCAGCGCGCGCACGGACGGCGAAGTTCTGACGCTCGTCGACCAAGCGATAGAAGAATTAAAGACACTCGGCGCTCGCGTGGAAGATGTGAAGCTGCCCGCGCTCCAGCTCGCGACGTTTACCGACGCGATGATCTATTACAACGAGCAGTTCAGCGCGGTCAGGCGCAATCTCAAGGAGATCATCAAGAACGGCGCGCCCGCCACGCGCGCGCGCATGTATGTCGGCCTGCTGACGAGCGCGGGCGACTATGTCCAGGCGCAGCGGCTGCGGAGCCGCCTGCGGCGCGAATGCCAGGAAGTTTTCTCACGCGTCGACGTACTCGCACTTCCCTGCCAGCTGAAGCCCGCGCCGACCTTCGCGGAGAGCGGGCCGCTCGATACGCTGTGGAAGCATCTCGAGCCGGAGTACCAGGCGCCCTTCAACCTCGTCGGCCTTCCCGCCCTCTCGCTCCCCTGCGGCTTTGCGCGCGGCAATTTGCCTGTCGCCCTCCAGCTCGTCGGAAAGCCGTTCGATGAGGCGACCGTCTTAGGAGCGGCGTACGCCTACCAGCAGAAGCTGAAGTGGTACGAGAAGAGGCCGGGGATTTAGGAGTTGACGACTTTCATCTGATCACCCGGTCCGCCTTGTAGAGCACAGATTGCGGAATCGTCACACCGATTGCTTTCGCGGTTTTCAAATTGATCGCAAGCTCAAACTTCGTCGGCCGCTCCACCGGCAAATCTCCAGGCTTGGCGCCTTTCAGGATTCTGTCCACGTAATGGGCGACGCGCCGGCAACTCGCCGCGAGGTCCGCCCCATAGTACATGAGCCCTCCGGCATCCACGGCTTCGTTGTAGGTGAACAGCGACGGTAACCGGCGCTTTAGAGCAAAGTCCGCGGATCGTTTTACGTTAGCAAGCATTAACGGGCCGCCAAGCGCGAAGATTCCATCCGTAGGCTCCTTGTTTAGCGCGGCGAATATTTTCCCGAAATCGTCCGCGGCTCGCACCTCCCAAGACCGAACAGTCAACCCCAGCGCGCGCGCGGCGGCTGGGATATCTTCTTTCACCTCGCGCCCGCGTGCACCGATCCTATTGGCCGGCTCGTAGAGGAGCGCCACGCGGGCAAGTTTGGGAACGGCTTCTTTGAGCAGCTCCAGCCGCTTCCCGCTTAGCTCTCTGGTAAGGAGAGTAAGGCCGGTGATGTTGCCGCCGGGACGGGCGAGGCTTTGGACCAGGCCTGCCTCGACAGGATCGACCCCCTGACCGAGCATAACGATGGGAATCGTCCTAGTCGCATCTTGGACTGGCTGTATTAGGAGGTCCCCTCCCGATACCACGATGATATCGACCTTGAGGCGCACCAGCCCGGCCGCCAGCTCGGAGAACCGATCGCGCTTCCCCTCGGCATACCGGTACTCGATGGCGATGTTCTGTCCTTCTATGTAGCCAAGCTCGCCGAGACCCAGCCGAATTGGCTCGGAACGGGCGGACTCACTAGCCGGGTCGGTCGCCGAGAGATAGCCTATCCGCGGGACTTTCTTCGCTTGCTGCGCTTGAACGGGAACAGAGAACGCGAAAAGCAGCGCGATCACGGCCGCAAATTTTGAATTTTGAGTTTTTAGTTTTGAATTCACAACTCAACACTCACAATCGAAATTGTCTTCACTTGATCACCCTGTCCGCCCGCGCCAGCACGTTCGGCGGAATCGTCAAGCCGATCTGCTTCGCGGCTTTTAAATTGATTACGAGCTCGAACTTCGTCGGCTGCTCGACGGGCAAGTTGGCGGGCTTGGCGCCCTTGAGAATTTTATCGACGTAGACGGCCGCGCGGCGGTACAGGTCGAGAAGGTTTGGACCATAGGAAATGAGGCCCCCGGCTTCCGTGAAAGAACTGTAAGGATACATCGTCGGCAGTCGAGTTTTTACTGCTAAGTTCCCGATTTCTTTTCTCCGGTCATTGAAGAATGCGGACGACAAGATATTGATGGCTTCGGAGTGGTTTTTCTTAGCCGCCGCAAAGGCACTCTCCAATGCATCCTGCCCTTCGCGGGAAGCCCGCACTTCCGAAGTTTGAAGTTGCAGCCCCAGTGACACCGCGGCAGTCTCCGTTTCTTTTAGCATGAGGTCAGTGGCGGGATTGTTCCGGTATACCAAGACAGCCACGCGGACAAGTCCAGGAATCATCTCCTTCAGAACTTCCAGTCTTTTCCCACTGAGATCTGGGCCGATGAGGGTGAAACCCGTAATGTTTCCGCCTGGCCGAGCCAAGCTCGTGACAAGCCCGCTCCTCACAGGGTCGCTTGCTGTCGCCATGACGATAGGAATAGTCTTAGTTACATCCTTCGCGGCCGAACTCGCACTTCCTCCGCCCACAACAATGATGTCAACTCCCAGACGAACCAGTTCGGCCGCAAGTGTGGGAAGCCGCTGCTCTTTCCCTTCTGCAAACCTATACTCAATGACGATGTCTTTCCCTTCAACGTACCCTAAATCAGTTAAGCCTCGCCGAAACGCATCGGTGCTAGACTGGCTGGTAGTAAAGGACCCGGCAAGCAAAATTCCTATTCGCGGAAGTTTCTTGGTCTGCTGCGCTCCGGTGGGAACACAGAGCGCAAAGAACATCGTCGCGACAATAAGGCACAAGCCGCCTTGGCCGACTGCTGATAACCAACCTTTCATTTGATCACCCTGTCCGCTCTTGCCAACACGTTCGGCGGAATGGTCAAGCCGATCTGCTTCGCGGCTTTTAAATTGATCACCAGCTCGAACTTCGTCGGCTGCTCGACGGGAAGATCGGCGGGCTTCGCGCCTTTCAAGATTTTGTCCACATAAGTCGCGGAGCGGCGGAACAAATCGGTAATGCTCGGACCGTACGTCATGAATCCGCCCGCATCCACGTATTCCTGCCTGTTGTACGCTGCCGGGAGGCGGGTCTTTACCGCGAGGTCGGCAAGCGCCTTTCGATGAGCGACCAGCACGGGCCCTGAGAGAACCAGGACAGCTTCGGCGGCCCCCTTGCGAGCGGCCTGGAACGC
>DATJFG010000161.1:0-2582 GCA_035495775.1 Verrucomicrobiia bacterium
TTTCACGGGAATGACGGATTAAGAGCATATGCTTTTTGAGTCACCCCCGCGAAAGCATGTCCTGAGCGCAGTCGAACGGGCGGGGGTCCAGGCTAGACCACCGCGAGCGACGGCGGCAAAAAGAAAAGCACTCAGGACGACGTGATCAAAGGCCTGCAGGGGCTGTTCGGGAAATAATTTTACGCGTGCTTAACTGGACCGGATTGCCTACGATCCGATTTTCCGTCTCTGCGCCTCCTTCACCTTCTGGCCCAACCAGCGATTGACGAGAGCGCCGGAACGGACGCCCTGCTTACGGGCTACCGACTCGATTCTGTCGGATAATCTTTTTTCTACCGGATAATAAGTCGCTTCCCGTTCGAGCACGACATCGAATTTCATCTTTTTGGTTCGGCTCCAGGACTCGCTCAAATCGTGCTCGTCCCAGAACTTGCCCATTTCAGCGTATGAACTCGCCTTCGAGATCGAGCTTTTATTTTTTTTCATAGTTTCTCCTCGCCCATACAGAACTTTGTTGTTTATCGAACAAACGGATTGATCGTTCGCACCGTGCCGTAAAGACGCTCGTGCTGGAAATCCTCGGAGACAATCTCGCTGAGGCCGTAATGCTCGGCGTAGGCCCAGAGATGAGCGTCGAACCAGTTGAGGCCGTAGGCGGCCGCCGCCCGGAGCGCGAGCCGGAGGACGCCCTCGTTCGGATAGAGAACCTCGAACTGGCTCAGAAGCTCCTCGGCCTCGCGGCGCGCCTCATCGGGACGAAGCAGCGGCCGGCCGGAGATCAGCGGGCGCGTGACGACGGCGACGAACTCGACGATCGCTTGATGAGGAATACGGAGCGAATCGTCGGCGATGCCGCGGCGCAGAACATCGGTCGCGATCCGCTGCTTTTCGGGAAAGCGGGGATCGTAGCGGTAGACGAGAATGTTCGTGTCAACGAGCGTCGCCACGGATGTAGAGATCGGCTCGATTCCAGCCGCGATCTTCGGCTGTTGCGACGCGGCCGAGCGCCTTCTCCCGCTCTCTTTGACGGCCGGTAGCGTGATCGAAAAGTCGCAGGCGATCGCGCGCCTCGCCTTTACGCCTCGGGCGCCGCGCAGGCACGATTCTGATCGACTCCCCCGCCGCCTCCCACTCGATCTCGTCCCCGGGTTTGATCTTGAAGCGGTCCGCAACCGCCTTCGGCACCGTCACCTGAAGCTTGCTGGTGATCTTGCTCATGTCCTTACTTTAGCAAGGATGAAATCCTTGTTCAAGAAGGATGGTTTTTCCCGGGGCCTCATTGACACGTCCGAAGTCGCGCCGGTAGACTCCGTCGCATGAAGACGCTACTCCTCGTGACCATTTTGTCGGCGCTCACGACCGCGGCCGCGCTCGCTCAAACCCGCGCATCGTCCAAGAGCGGAACCCGCGTCATTACGCTCGGGACGCTCGCCGGTCCGCCGCCGAGAGCCCATCGCGCGCAGACCTCCAACCTGCTGACCGTCAACGGCGCGCTTTATGTCATCGACGCGGGCGACGGCGTCGTGCGGCGGCTCGCGAAAGCCGGCGTCAACCTCCGCGATATTGGCGTGGTGTTCATCACCCACCATCACGACGACCATACCGCGGGCCTCGGAACGCTGCTGTCGGTCGCATGGGATCAAAACCGCACCGAGCCCATTCACGTCTACGGCCCGCCCGGCACTGAGGCGCTCGTCAAGGCGGCCGTGCAGTATTTCACGCTGAGCTCCGAGATCCGCATCGCCGACGGCGGCCGGTCGGTGCCGATCGCACAGCTCTTTTTCGGCCACGACGTCGCGCCCGGCGCCGTCTACCAGGACAAGAACATCAAAGTGACGGCGGCGGAGAACACGCACTACTCATTCCATAAAGGCGGGGCGGCGGGCAAGTTCAAATCCTATGCCTACCGCTTCGAAACGCCCGACCGAATCGTCGTATTCACCGGAGACACCGGCCCGAGCGACGCCGTGACCCAACTCGCCTCGGGCGCGGACCTGCTCGTCGCCGAGGTGAACTCGATCGAGGACCGCAAGCAGGCGATGATCAACGACGGCCGCTGGCAGGCGATGAGCGAAAAAGAGCGCGCGGGCATCCTACAGCAGGCGGCTCGCGGCCATCTGACGCCGAAGGACATCGCCGAGATGGCGAGCCGCGCGAAGGTGAAGACGGTCGTGCTGACGCACCTCACCTTTCGCCCGCCGCCGAATACGGACCATTACGACGCGTGGGCCGCCGAGGTGAAAAAGGAATTTTCCGGGACCGTGCTCGTCGCCAAAGACCTGATGGAGTTTTGAAGTCTTCCGACGTCGGACGAGACCGCCGCCAGCGACGGCGGCAAAAATAAAAAGAGCAGCCGCTGATCACTATTCAACGGTAGAGATCGGTCGCGTCGTATCGCACTTTTTCTAACTGCAGCGCGAGCGCTTCGATCTGCTCCTGCCAATAGCGCTCAGTGCCGAAATCGGGGAACGCGGCTTTGAAAGCGCTGTCTTCCCAGCGCCGCGCGACCCACGCGGAAAAGTGAATCATACGAAGCGCCCGCAGCGGCTCGATGAGCTGCATCGTCGTCGCGTCGAAATCTC
>DATJFG010000162.1:0-2934 GCA_035495775.1 Verrucomicrobiia bacterium
GAAGCCCTATCTCATTACCGTGCTGCGCAATCCTCTGGCGACGGCGAAATCGGCAATCACCCATACGAAAGGCAGGATCGATCTCATCCAATCTCTGGGGCTGGTCAATTTTTATACGGGCGAGGTCCTCAACTCTATCGAGCGGCATTCGGAGATCCCAAATCTTTTCGTCTCTTTCGAATCGATCGTGGCGAATCCGCGCGGCGAGGCGAATCGAGTCGCGGAGTTCCTTGGGCTCGACCTGCGCGAGGATCAAATGGCGAGAGTAGATCAGCTCGTCATTCCGCGAGACCGCATCGACACCGCCAAAAAAAAGGCGAAGCTCATCGAGAGACTGCCGAAGTTCCTGCGTCGGCGCTTCTCCGCCGGCAGGCTGTGAGACGGGCAGGGCCAAATCCGGCCTTATTTTTTCGCCCCAATGGTTTGCAAAAGCGGCCCGCGATTCGATATGATGAGCAACTTATTTCGGGTCCAAAATAAAAATACAACGGAAGGTTAGAAGGTCGATGTATTATGAGTGACTCCCTCGCAGTCGGAAACAAGGTAAAATTGATCGAGCCGTATGGCGGCAGGCTGGTGAACCGGGTCGTCCCGGAGGCGGAGCGCGCCGAGGTGACGCGCTATGCGTACACGCTGCCTTCGATCCAGCTCTCGCCGCGGTCGCTTTGCGATCTCGAGCTTCTCGCGGTCGGAGCGTTCTCGCCGCTCGATCGCTTCATGGGAAAAGAAGATTATTTGGGCGTCGTCGAAAAGATGCGGCTGAAAAACGGGACGCTGTTCCCGATGCCGATCACGCTGCCGGTCACCGACGGCGATGCGATTCGCGTCGGCGCCGATATCGCGCTGAGGAGCGCCAACAACGATCTCATCGGCGTCATGAAGATCGAGGAGAAGTTCGCGTGGGATTTGACCCACGAAGCCTCCAACGTCTACCGTACGACGGATTCGCGCCATCCGATCGTGGCCGAAATGAGCAAGTGGGGGAAGTTTTATATCTCCGGGCCTCTGAAGATCATCACGCTACCGAAGCATTACGACTTCGTCGATCTGCGCAGAACTCCGGCGGAGGTCCGCCGCGCGCTGGAAGCAATGGGGCACGAAAACGTCGTCGCATTTCAAACCCGCAATCCGATCCACCGCGCTCACGAAGAGCTCACCAAGCGCGCGGCGCGCGAGGTCGGCGGCTCGCTCATCATCCATCCTGTGGTCGGCATGACCAAGCCCGGCGACATCGACCATTACACACGCGTGCGTGCGTATCGCGTGCTCGTTGATAAATACTACGAACGCGGCACGACGCTGCTGAGCCTGCTGCCTCTGGCGATGCGCATGGGCGGGCCGCGCGAAGCGCTCTGGCATGCGATCATCCGGAGAAACCACGGCGCGAACCATTTCATCGTCGGCCGCGACCACGCCGGTCCGGGCAACGATTCCAAGGGGAAGCCGTTTTACGGCCCCTACGACGCGCAGAACCTCCTGCGCGAGCATCAGGCTGAGATCGGCGTCAAGATGGTTCCGTTCAAGGAGATGGTCTACCTCCAGGACGAGGACCGCTACGAAGAGTCCGACAAGGTGCCCGCCGGGGTGCGCGTCGCGTCGATCTCCGGGACACAGGTCAGGGTCGATTTTCTCGGCAATGGCAGACAGCTGCCCGAATGGTTCACGCGGCCGGAGATCTCTGCGATCCTCTCGCGCGTGTCGCCGCCGTACCATCGGCGGGGCTTCTGCATCTGGTTCACCGGTCTCTCGGGCGCGGGCAAATCCACGATCGCCGAAATCCTCGCGAGCCTGCTGCTCGAGCACGGCCGCGTCGCGACCGTCCTCGACGGCGACGTGGTGCGCACGCATCTCTCCCGCGGCTTGGGCTTCAGCAAGGAAGACCGCGACATGAACATCCTGCGCATCGGCTTTGTCGCCGCGGAGATCACGCGCCACAACGGCGTCGTCATCTGCGCCGCGGTGAGCCCCTATCGCGCGACGCGCGACGAGGTGCGCGACATGGTCGGCGGCGAGCAGTTCGTCGAGGTGCATGTCGATACTCCGCTCGAGGTCTGCGAGCAGCGCGACATCAAGGGAATGTACGCCAAGGCGCGGCGCGGGGAGATCAAGGGCTTTACAGGGATCGACGATCCGTACGAAGAGCCGCTCAGTCCCGAACTCCGTCTCGGCACGACCGGCTGCCTGCCCGAGGAGAACGCGCGGAAAATCGTGCAGTACCTCATCAGCAAGGGATTTCTCCTCGAGGCCGGGGACGAGAGAAACTTCGCGTAAGCGCGCGCGGTCTCAGTTTCTCGTTTGATTTTTCGCCGCCCCGCCACTATTCTCTAGCGAAAATCCGTTTCGCTTGCTGCGTAGTGTTGCGATCATGACCGCCGGAAAAGCCGAAATCTCCGCCATCGTCGTTTGCCTCAACGAAGAGGACAACATCGGGCGTTGCCTGAAGAGCCTTGCGTGGTGCGACGAGATCGTCGTCGTCGACGCCTTCAGCACGGACCGGACGGTCGAGATCGCCCGGCGCTACACCGACCGCGTCATCCAGCGGCGCTGGACGGGCTATCGCGATCAGAAGTCTTTCGCCCACTCGCAGGCGACGAAAGAGTGGGTCTTCCTCGTCGACTCCGACGAGGAGGTTCCGGCGGAACTGCGCGAAGAGATTCAAGCCGAGATCGCCCGCGCCGGCGCAACGACCGACGCCTATGCCGTGCCGCGTTTGGTCAATTACCTCGGCCGCTGGTGGAGGCGCGGCGGCTGGTATCCGGATTACGACGTTAGAATCTTCCGCCGCGCGCGCGCCCGCTGGGGCGGCAAGGACCCGCACGAAAAGATTCTAGTCGACGGCGCGGTCCGTCGCTTGCGTCATCCCTTGTTCCATTATTCCTATCGCGATGTCGAGTACAATTGGCGTCGCATCTACCGGTTTACGACGATTATTGC
>DATJFG010000163.1:0-2830 GCA_035495775.1 Verrucomicrobiia bacterium
GATTACGGGCAAAAGAAGAGCGATGATTATACGCTCCACCATTACCACCAGGTCTCGGACGAGGTGAATTCGAAGTGGGATCTGTTCGGCGCGGTCGAGGACGTTCGACTGCTCTTCGAGGTCGGCTATCAGGTCGCAAACGGCGATCACTTTCCGACGTGGATGGCCGATTCCGAGTTCAAAACGAAGCGTGCCGCGACGATGTCGCAAAAGAAATAGCGAACTCGCGGGGACGAGCCCGCTCTTTTTGTCATCTCGCGCTGCGCCGGCGGCCTAACCAACTGCCGACTAGCCGTGATTTCCTTTTATCGCTAGGCTCCCGGGATGAATTTCTCCCTGCCGATCATCAGCGTGCTTGTCGGGATCGCGCTCCTTCTTTTTGGCCGCCGCCTTTTCTGGCTTTTCGTCGCCGCGCTCGGCTTTGCGATCGGCCTCCAGCTCGCGCCTTACCTCAGCCACAATCCACCGCTTTGGCTTTCCCTGCTCCTCTCGCTCAGTCTCGGTCTCATCGGCGCCCTGGTCGCGTTCCTCCTGCAAAAGCTCGCCATCGGCATTGCCGGTTTTCTCGTCGGCGGCCGCCTCGCGCTCGCGCTCGCGGCGGCGTTCCTTGTCGACCACGCGCATTATTCCACCATCACGTTTGTGATCGGAGGAATCCTCGGCGCAATCCTCCTGCTCGCGCTTTTCGACTGGGCCCTGATTATCTTCTCCTCGATCGAAGGCGCGCGTCTGATCGGGGACGCGGTTCACTTGCCCAGCAGTGGCACGACGGTGCTGATCGTGGTCCTGGCCATCTTCGGCATCCTCGTGCAGGCGATGATGTTCCGCAGCCGCCAGCGCCGCCGCCCGTTGTAGCCGGAATCGGCGATTCGGGGTGCGTGGCAGGTAGTACAAGCTTCCGGCTTGCTACATCCTAAAGCGCGCAAACTCCAAGCTCGCGCAACCTAATGCCGGAAATGGCGCACGCCGGTAAAGACCATCGCAACCTGGCGCTCGTCGGCCGCGGCGATCACTTCCTCGTCGCGAACCGAGCCGCCGGGCTGAATCGCAGCAGTCGCGCCCGCTTCGGCGGCCGCGATGAGCCCGTCGGGGAATGGGAAAAAAGCGTCGCTCGCGACCGCGCTGCCCCGGAGAGAGAGGCCGCCTTCCTGCGCTTTCCAAACCGCGATGCGCGAGGCGTCGACGCGCGACATTTGCCCGGCGCCGATGCCTAACGTGCGATCGGCGGCGGCGTAGACGATGGCGTTCGATTTCACATGCTTCACGACCCGCCAGCCGAAAAGCATGGCGGCCATCTCCTGTTTGGTAGGCGGACGCTTGCTCACCACTTTGGTCTCGAGGCCTTCGATCTCGGTCGCGTCTTTCTGCTGCACGAGGAGGCCGCCACGAACGGAGCGCACATCCATTTCCGGCTTGTCGTTAGGCACAGCCGGCGCCAGAGCGCGCATGAGGCGAAGGTTCTTTTTCTTTTGCAGGAGGGCACGGGCGTCGCTCGTGAATTCCGGGGCGATGATGACTTCGCTGAAGATCTCGCTGATCGCTTTCGCGACCGGCAGATCAAGGGCGCGATTACAGATGATGATGCCGCCGAACGGGGCCTGCTTGTCAGTTGCGAAAGCCTTCAGCCACGCTTCGCGCAGATCGGGATCGCTCCCCACTCCACAGGGATTGGTGTGTTTCAGGATGGCGATCGTCGGCTCGGCGAATTCCTCGATCAGATCCGCCGCCGCGGTGATATCGAGGAGGTTGTTAAAGGAAAGTTCTTTCCCGTGCAGTTTCTCGAAGTGCTCGCCGAAATTGCCGTAAATGGAGGCGGTCTGGTGCGGGTTTTCGCCGTAGCGCAGCCGGCTGACGAGCGGCAAGGAAAGCGAGAATGACGTCTCGGTTTTCTGTTTTTCGTTCAGGTAACTCGCGATCGCGCGGTCGTAATCTGAGGTGGTGATAAAGGCTTTGATCGCGAGCCGCTCGCGCAACTTCAAAGTCGTCTCGCCATCGCGATCGCGCATTTCGTCGAGCACCGCCTGATAATCGGCCGGGTCGACGACGACGGCGACGGACTGATAATTCTTCGACGCGCTCCGCAGCATGGATGGTCCACCGATATCGATCTGCTCGATCGCCTGAGCTAGCTTAACGCCCGGCTTCGCGACGGTGGCTTCGAAGGGATAAAGATTCACCACTACGAGATCGATCGGCTCGATCCCATGCTCGCGGGCGGCGGCTTCATGTTCCTTGTTCCCGCGCAGGTAGAGAAGCGCGCCATGCACTTTCGGATGGAGCGTCTTCACCCGGCCATCGAGAATTTCCGGCGAGCCGGTGAAAGCAGAGATGTCAATCGCCTGCACGCCTTCCTGGCGGAGGAGGCTGGCGGTGCCGCCGGTGGAGATGATTTCAACTCCCTGTTTTTCGAGCTCGCGCGCGAAATCGGCGATGCCGGTTTTGTCGGAAACGGAGATTAGGGCCCGTTTGATTTTCATGACGGTTTGCGCTGCACGAGCAGGCAGGCGATTGCATACATGAGGAGCCCGAAGCCTAACGATAAACCAATCGAGAGCGCGTAGCTCGGCAGATGCAGGACGCCGGGGTCGCCGGCGTAGAGCGCGCGCCGAACGGCCGCGACGCCATAGGTAACGGGGTTGAGGTGGACCGCCCAGAAGATCCAGGAATGCGGGTTGGTGGCGGGAAAGAGCGCGCCCGACATGAGCCAGAGCGGAATGAGAAAAACATTCATGATGGCGTGGAATCCCTGCGTCGATTCCATCGGCCAGGCGACCAGGAAACCCAGGCCGGTGAGGCCAAAACCGACGACGAAAAGCGTGCCGAGACAAAC
>DATJFG010000164.1:0-4348 GCA_035495775.1 Verrucomicrobiia bacterium
GTCGATCCAGTGGTCCTTCGATTCGTCGAAGGCTTTTTTGTCGCTCTCGCCGACGTAGATCTCGCGCATGAGCGCGACCTTCGGCCGCGGCCCCGCGGGCTTCGCCTTCCGATAGGTCTCGCGGAAGTAATCGAAGATCTCGCGCACGACGTCCATCTTGGGCGGGCACCACTGCACGGTGCTGAAGCCTTCCGAGGCGGCGGCGGCCACCGACCCGGGGCTCCGCGTCGGCATCCACATTGGCGGATGCGGCTTTTGCACCAACGGAATGTTGAGCTCGGCGTTCTCCACCTTGAAATATTTTCCGCGGTGGCTGAACTTGGGGTTCGCCCACATGCCTTTGAGAATTTCGTAGGCCTCCCAGGTGATGTCGTTCTTCTCGTCCCACGACGCGTCGTAGGCGCCGAAGGCGTATTTGCCGATGCCGCTGCCGATGCCGCACTCGAGCCGGCCCTGCGTGATGTTATCGAGCAGCGCCACCTCCTCGGCGACGCGCACCGGATGCCACAGCGGCAGCACGTAGACGAGCGGCCCCAGGCGAATCCGCTTGGTCCGCTGCGACGCCGCCGCCATCCACGCGCCCGGGCTCGCGCACTCCGCGAAGCCCAAGTCGAAATGGTGCTCGGCGACGAAGTAGTAGTCGAACCCCGCCTGGTCGAGATACTCGACCATGTCGAGATGGCGCGCGTAGAGGTCCTGATAGGATAATTCGGGCCGGTCGTTTTTCTGCAGGTGGTCGAACACGCCGATCTTCATGGAGGAAGTCTTACGATATGTGAGAGACGGGCGCAAGCGGGGGATTGGGCGAACGCTCAAAGATCAGGGAATCGAGCCGCCGTCGCAGCCGACTGAGATCACCGAAATCCGCATCGCCTCCTAGTGGCGACGCTCCCGACATGCTCTGGCTATGACGCCAAGAGCTTTCATTGCCGCAGCCGCGGCGCTGGTGAATCTTCGCCACCACTCGTCCGAGCCGCTTTCCTTCCCCTCCTTTCTTGACACCTTCCGCCGTCCCGACTAAAAGTTAATGCGCCATGGGGGTTCGACGCGCGGTGTTGGGACACGTGGTCCTGAACGTCAAGGATCTTAAGAAATCCGAGCGCTTTTACCGCGACATTCTCGGCATGGACGTGTCGGGGCGGAACCGCCGGACGAAGATGTCGTTCCTGAGCTTCGGCGCGGAGCACCACGACATCGCGCTCATGGAGCTGCCGCCGGACGCGGCGCGGCGGGACGGCGAGGGCGCACCCGGCCTGCATCATTTCTGCGTTTACGTCGCGTCGGATAACGAAGTCGACCAGCTCTATCCCATTCTCAAAAAGAAGCGCATCCCGGTCGTGAGCGGGCCGGAAATTCTGGAAGTCGCGCGCAACCGCTCGGTCAGCTTTCTCGACCCCGACGGCAACCGCGTCGAGGTCGCCTGCAACCGCAACAAGTTCGGCCGCCCGCGGCGGGGAGGAAAGTAATGCGATCGATCGGAAGCATTTTCATCGGCGCGGCGCTGCTTCTCTGTCTCGCTTCCGCCCCGTGCGCGGCGCTCGACAAAACTCCCATCGCCCACAGCGCGCTCTCCGCCACGCAAGCGATCCTCTATCTCACGCGCGACGCCGGTTTTTTCCGCAAGTACGACGTCGATCCGCAGATCGTCTACATTCTCGGCGGCCCGACGAACACCGCGGCGCTCATCTCCGGCAGCGTCGATTTCAACATCTTCGCCGGCCCGTCCTCGGTCGCCGCCAACCTGGCCGGCGCGGATACGGCGATCCTCATGAGCTTCACCAATATACTGGATTATTCCGTCTTCTCCGCCCCGTCGATTAAAAAGACGGCGGACTTAAGGGGCAGGCGCATCGCCGTCGCCCGGCCGGGCTCGTCGGATCATTACGGCGCGGTCGTCGCGCTCAAAAAATGGGGGCTCGAGCCGGATAAAGACGTTGCGCTCGTGCCGATCGGCGCCCCTCCCGATCGTTTGGTCGCGCTGCAGGCCGGCGGCGTGGATGCGGCGCTCTTCCAGCCACCGCTGACGACTCGGGCGCAAAAAGCAGGGTTCAACCGTCTGGCCTCGCTGGTCGATATGAATCTCGACTACCTGGGAACTTCCTTGGCCACCACGCGCTCGGTGATCGAGAAGAAGGAAGACGTGGTCAGGCGCGTCGTGAAGGCGTTCGTCGAGGGGATCCATTACTATAAGACGAATAAGGCCGTGGGGCTCAAGGCGATCGCGAAGCTCATGAAGACCAACGATGCGGACGCGCTGGAAGAGGCGTACGACGCGTACGCGATCAAGTTCATGGCGCGCGTGCCTTATCCGACCGAGAAGGGGATCGAGGCGATCATCGACGATCTCGCCAAGACCAATCCCAAGGCGAAGGGCGCCGATCCCAAGCGCTTCGTCGAGCCGCGCTTCTTGAAAGAGCTGGAAGACAGCGGCTTCGTCGCCAAGCTCTACGGCAAATAAAGTGGACGCGCTCTCGACGTTCCATTTGAAAAAATGGGTGGAGGAGAACAAAGATCTCTTCGCGCCGCCGCTCAAGACGAACCGGCTGCTCGTCCAGCACAAGGATTTCCTCGTCATGATTCTCCGCGGCCCGAATACGCGGCTGGATTTTCACATCGAGCCCGGCGATGAGTTTTTCTACCAGATCGAAGGCGACATGGAATTGCATTTAAAGCCGGAAGGGGCCAAGCGCGAAGTCGTCCACATCCGAGAAGGGGAGATCTTTCTCTGTCCGGGCGGCCTGCCGCACTCGCCGCGCCGGCCGGAAAACACCTGGGGGCTCGTCATCGAGCGCAAGCGCCGGCCCGAGGAAAACGAAGAGTTCGTCTGGTTCTGCGAGAAGTGCGACGCCAAGGTTTTATCGCGGAGCGTCGTTCAGGGCGACGTCGGCGGGCAGGTCGGCAAGGTGTACGCGGAGTTCAACTCGAATCCGAAGCTCCGCACCTGTTCCGCCTGCCGTTATATCTTCCCGCCCACGCCGATGGCGGAGCGGCTGAGCTTTCTCCAGCCTAAATAGCGGCTTCCATCCGAAAGGAGCATCTCATGTCGGCAAAAGACATCACCCTCGACCTCATCATCCGCTACGGCTTCCAGGTGCTCGGCGCGATCGTCATCCTGGCGCTCGGCGCGCTCGCCGCCCGCTGGGTCGGGAACTGGACCGACCGCTGGCTGCAGGGGAGTGTTAAGGAGCCGCCGATGCGGCTTTTGATGGTGCGCGTCCTGCGCGTTCTGATCCTCCTCATGGCGCTTCTGCTCGCGCTCGATAAGTTCGGCTTCCAGGTCGCGCCGCTGGTGGCCGCGATCGGCGTCGCCGGCCTGGGCGTCGGGCTCGCCTTTCAGGGAGTGCTCAGCAACCTGGTCGCCGGCCTCACCATTATTTTCACCAAGCCCTACCGCGTCGGCGAGTACATCGAGCTGCTCGGCGTGCAGGGGCAGGTCGCGACGGTCGAGCTCTTTTCCACGACCCTCATCCATCCCGACCAGTCGCACGTGGTGATCCCGAACCGCAAGGTGGTCGGCGAGATTCTGCACAACTACGGCCGGGTGCGACAGATCAGCCTCTCGGTGGGGCTCGCCTACGGGGCCGAGTTCAACGAGGTGCTGGCGCTCACGCGGCAAATCGTGGCGGCCAACCCGAAGGTGCTGAAGCAGCCCGAGCCGGTCATCGGCATCAACGAGCTCGGGGCCTCCAGCGTCACCGTGATCATCCAGCCCTGGGTGTCGATCGTCGATATCGTCGACGCCCGCGCCGAGCTGTACCAGGCTCTGGTCGAGCGGTTCCGCGAGAAAAAGATCGACATCCCTCTGCCGCAGAGCGAGATCCGCATGCTGCAAAGCGCCTGACCTCGCATATTTTCGCGCCGAGAGTTTCGAGCTCCGAGCCGAAGCCCGAAACCCGGAGCGCGTAACCCGAAGTGCTCGATCCCGGGCGCGGTGGCCCGCCCACCCCCGTTTTGCTAAAATACCCTTCCAATGGAACCGGCTGTCAACGAGCGAGGATCCGCCGCCCCGTCGCCGGCGCTCGATATCTCGGGCTTGAGCGACGAAGATCTGCTCAAGATGCGCATCTGCGATCTCAAGGTGCAGATCGCCGGCAGCGAGCTCGAGGGGCGCATCGCCAGCTTCCACCGCGAATTGGGCGAGAAGGGCGTCGTTCTCAAGCCTCATTGCTACCTCGGCGACGAATGGTTCTGCGCCGAAGGGGCGACAAACATCGCGATCCCGTTCTACCTCGCGCATCCCCGGCTCAAGAAGCTCGAAGAGAAAATGATGATGGAGGTGGAAGGGGGGACCGAGGCGTGGTGCATGCGGCTTCTCCGCCACGAGATGGGGCACGTGATCAACCACGCC
>DATJFG010000165.1:0-4903 GCA_035495775.1 Verrucomicrobiia bacterium
GTTGCCATCGTCGATCCGAATATTAATCCGTGTACAGTCGGTCGATATATCCGCTGTCGTCGAGCTCTCGCAGGTGATGAAGGTCCCACATGACGAGGGGGTTGAACGATGCGATCTCCGGGCTGCGCTTCACCGCGAGGGCGAAGACGTTGCGGACCGCCTCCAGGGTCGGATAAGGCTTGGGCTCGAGCGACCTCGCCTGGTTTTCGTAGAACGCCGACTGCTCTTCCTCGGACTGGAATTTGAGCAGGTCTTTGCAGGTCCGGTCGATGATATCGAGCGTGTCGCGCTTGCGCGTGCGAAAAAAATGGATCGCGTCGACGAGCGCTTTCAATAGGCTCCGCACCTCTTCCTCGTGGCTGTTCACGTAGGTGGTCGTGGTCGTGAGAGTCACGCCCTCGATCATCGCCATCGACTCGGGCAATTCCATCACGCGCGCGCCGATCGCGCGGGCGCGGAGCTGATCCACCGCGCGGACGAAGGTCGCGTCGTATTCGCCGGCCATCACTTTGCGCACGCGCTCGAGGCCTTTCTTCTCGCCGTCCAGGAGCTCGACGTCCCGCCCTTCTTCGAGGCCGTTGAGCTTGAGATACAGCCAGACGTTGAGGCCGGTGTGGCCGTCGAAATCATCCATCACCACGCGCTTGCCCTTCAAATCCTTGATGGCATTGACCCCTTCGCGCGCCACGAGCCAGTTCTCTTTCCAGAGATTGTTCGTCTGCGCGATATGGACGAAGGGGTCGCCGTTGAGCGCGCGGTACGCGTAGAGGTTGTGGTGATTTCCGGAGATCACGTCGAGATCGCCGGCGCGGAGCCCTTCCATGGCGCGCTGGCGCTTGCCTTCCATCGAGCCGAGATCGATCTCGAGGCCGTGCTTCTCCAGGAAGCCGCCCTCCTCCATCACTTTCCACAGCGGCACGTGGCCGGCCGCGCGATAGTAGATCCTAATTTTCTTTGCCATGCTTGAGAAGTTCCTTCCGCGCGGTGATTTATTTCTTGGATTCTTTCATCAGCTTCCACACCTTGTCGCGGTAATCGTGCCTTCCGGTCACGATCCAGTGCCAGTCCGTGTCGTCGAAGTACTTCACGTTCGGTTTGGGGATATTGCCGGGAATCAAATACGACTCGTCGATATCGGTGCGGAGCGTCGCGCTGCCGTAGCCGCGCGCATAAAGTTCGAGGCCTTCCTTCGACGAGATCCAATTGGCAAAAACCTTTGCCGCGTTGGGATGCGGCGCGCGATTGGCGACGCTCAGCATCCAGGGCGACCCGTTGATGCCGGGCGGAAGATCGGCGAGCTCGAAGATCTCCTGCAGCTTATAGCCCTCTTTTTCCAGCGGTCTCACGTCATCCTCGCGGCAGTTGAGGCAGATCGGCTGCGTGCCGCGCGCTAGCCAGTCGGTGAACTGGCGCCGCTCACGCGTCCCGACCGTCTTCTGATCGATATAGAGCTTCTTCACGAAATCGGCCCCGAGCTGCTGGTAGAAGCGCGCCGCCAGATTCGCCCCGGCGCCGGTGGTTGTGATGTCTTCGCTCGAGATCTTGCCGCGCCACTTGGGATTCAAGAGATCCTTGGCGGAGCGAATCTCGTTCGGTTTGACGAAGTCGGTGTTGATGAAGAGCAGGCTGGACACGTTGCTGAAGGGGCGGAGAACGAAACGCTCTTCGGGATCGACGAACCACGGCTTGCCTTTTTTCCACTTGCTGCCGTCGGTGACTTCCGGCAGGACGAGCAGCGGCTTCAGCGGATCGATCATCTTCTCGGGATAGTACACCGTCGCCGTCGTATCCGGCCCGGAGAGAAAGACATCGACCGAATAGACGCCGGCGCCCCGCTCGGTCCTGAGCCGCTGCGCGATCTCGCTGGAGCGGCCGGCGAGGAACTCGACCGAAATGCCGTAGCGCGCGGTGAATTTAGGAATGATATCGCCGCGCATGACGGGATCCGGGGAGCCGACGACCACGACCGAGCCCTCTTTTTTCGCCGCGGCGAGCGTCTGCTCCCAGCCCTTGTCCTGGGCATCGGCGAGGCTCGAAAACAGGAGAAGGGAGATCAAAGAGAATAGCCAGAACATCATAGATTTCCGGTGAGCGGACGGACGAATTTTCGGCCGACCAGCATCATTACAGAGACTATCGCGGTGATCAACAGCCCGAGCGCGGCGGCGCGCTCGATTTCGCCGGTGAAACTGTACTCCATGAGCAAAATGGCGAGCGGCCGCGAGCGCGGGCTGTAGAGGAGCACCGGCGTGCTAATGCTGGTGAGCGCGTTGCCGAAGCTGATGAGGCCGACCGTCGCCGCCACCGGCGCGATCAGCGGAGCGAGCACTCTGCGATACGTATAGTTCCACGACGCCCCGCTAACGCGCGCCGCCTCTTCGAGATCGGGCCCGAGCTGCAGGAAGGCCGCCTTGAAGGCCTGGGTGCAGACCGGACTCTCTTTGATCATCAACGCCAGAGCGATGCCCCAGACCGAGCCGTAGAGCACCGACCGGAGCGGCGTGGCGAGAAACATCCACAACAAGCCGAGGCTCATCAAAATCCCCGGCACGACCCACGGCATCCAGGTGAGCATCTCCAGCGCGGGCGCAGTCTTGACCTTCCTATTGGCCAGCAGATAACCGACCGTCGAATAGAGCACGACCGCCGCGACCGCGGTGATGGCGGCGATGATGAGGCTGTTTTTGAGCGCGAGAAAGAAGATCGGGTCGACGAAAAGACTCTGCCAGTGGACCAGGCTGAAGGGCTCGCGGAGATGGAAGAAACCGTAGCGCCGCATAACCGAGCCGAGGACGAGAAATCCGAGTGGCAGAAACATCATGATGGCGATGTAGCCAAGGCATCCCGCGAGCGCGACGTACTTCCATTTTCCCAATTTGATCCTGAGCGTCGAGTAGCCCTGGCCGGTGACGACCGTGAATCGTTTCCCTTTCAGGCGCCGCTGATAGAAGTAGGCGAGGATCGCGAGCACGACGAGAAAGACCGAGCCCAGCGCCGTCGCCTCGCCATACGCCGATGGCTCGTGCCGCGTGTAGTCGTAGATCCGCGTCGCGTAGACGTAGATGCCGACGGGCGTGCCGAGAAGAAGCTCGGTGTTGAACGATTCCAGGCCGCGGATGAAGCTGAGAGCGCCGACGGCGAGAATGGCCGGCAAGATCACCGGCAGGCTCACGCGGCGGAGCACCGTGAAATAATTCGCCCCCGCTACGCGGGCCGCCTCCTCCAGCGTGGCGCCGACGCGGCGGAAGAGCGGCGTCAGCAGCATCACCTTGAACCAGATTCCGCCGGTCGACAGGTGCACCCAGACGATGCCCCAAAAACTATAGGGGTTGAAGACCGGCCCGTCGACGAACGGCAGCGCGGCCGCCGCGGTGTTCAAAAATCCGAAATTCGGGTCGAGCAGCAGGATCCAGGCGAGGACCATGGGAAAATCGGGGATGAAATAGGCGAACCAGCAAAAGAATTCGATCGCGCCGCGCCCGGGCATGTCGGTGCGCGCGATGAGCCACGCGACCGCGATCGAGAGAACCATGCCTGGGATTAAATAGGTGATCGAGAGAAGGAAGCTCATCCACAGCGCGTTGAGCGTTCCCGGGTCGCTGAACGCGCGCACCCAGTTGTCGAAGCCGTAAACCGCCTCCTTGCTCGGCGGCGCGACATTGAAGCTGCTGATCAGAAGAAAAACCACCGGCAGACCCATGACGAGGGCGAAAAAAAAGAGCGCGCCGTATTCCCCGATGCGGAAACGATTGACTTTGAACGCCGGCGAAGCCGGCAGAGCGAGCGTCGTCATGTCTCTATGCGGAGGAGCGTTAGGCGTGAAGGGTCGAACGCGAGGCGGATCTCGGCGCCGGCGGGATAGCGGTCTTGTTTACCCGCGACGACTACGACGGTGCGGCCGCAGACGCCGACGGTATATTCGAGGTGGTCGCCCAGATAGGCGACTTCGTTGACCCGCGCCTTTACTTCGGTCGGCTCGGCCGGCCCGCCGGGCAGAATGCGGACGTCTTCGGGACGGCAGACGATGCGGATCGCCTCGCCGCCGGTGAATCTGCCGTTGTGGTTCTCGCCGACGCTCAAAACCTCTCCCCCGGGAAATTCGAGAAAGAGCCGCTCGCCGGTTTTTTTTAGCGCGCCTTCGAGAACCACGGTCCGGCCCAGAAAATCGCCGACGAAGCCGCTCGCGGGTCTTTCATAAATGTCGACGGGATTGCCGAGCTGCTCGATCTTTCCCTGCCGCATCACGGCGATGCGGTCGGAAAGGGTCATCGCCTCGGTCTGATCGTGCGTCACATATAGGACGGTGAGATTCAGACGGCGCTGGAGCGCGCGCAGCTCGAAGCGCATCTGCTCACGCAGCTTCGCGTCGAGGTTGGAGAGCGGCTCGTCGAGCAAAAGCACCGTCGGCGTATAGGCGAGCGCGCGAGCCAACGCGACGCGCTGCTGCTGTCCCCCGGAGAGGCTCGTCGCGCCCCGGCCTTCGAAACCGCCGAGCCCGACCAATTCCAAAGAGTCGAGGACCTTTTTTCTAAGAACGGCAGAAGGCTCGCCGCGCACCCGCAAAGGGAACGCGACGTTCTCGAACACCGTCATGTGTGGCCAGATGGCGTAGGATTGGAAAACCATGCCCATCCGGCGCTTGTCGGGCGGGATCAGGATGCCGCGGCGCGGAGCCGCGATCGGCTGGCCATTCAATATGATCTCGCCGTCGTCGGGCTCTTCGAGGCCGGCTATGAGGCGCAGCGTCGTCGTTTTGCCGCAACCCGAAGGGCCGAGCAGCGTGAAGAACTCGCCGGCGCCAAGCGCAAAGCTCACCCGGTCCACGGCCGTATAGTCCCCGTAGCGCTTGACGACGTCGAGGAACTCGAGAACTGGCTTCGACATTCTTTATGAGCGGCCGGAT
>DATJFG010000166.1:0-2247 GCA_035495775.1 Verrucomicrobiia bacterium
GACGGCGGCTTTCAGCTCGACATCGATCGGCCGGTCGAAGTTGATGTCTTTGATCTTGAAGTCGAGATCGGTGGCGCGGAAATCGATCCCCTCCGCCGCGTCCACGTAGCGCACCTCGCCCCCGTCGACGTCGACGAGCGAGACCGCGAGCGGCGGCGCCGCGCGCTGCTCGGCGCGCTCCTTTTGCTCCTTTTCCTTCGCCTTTTCCTTCTTCTCCTTGTCGCCGCCCATGCTGGAAAAGTTAAACAGGCCGTTCTTATCGCGGATCACGTTGATGGCCGGTTTGTGCAGCACCATGTTCCGGATCTCGAGCTCTTTTCTGAGCAGCAGCGGGAGCAGCTTCATGTTCACCTGGAGATCGGCGGCGCGGACGAACGGGTCCTTGGAAAAAGCGGCGTCGTCCGCCAGCATGAACTGCTTTAGGCGCACGCCGACGCCGCCCCACAGCGTGAGCGTGATCTCGCCGACCGCCATGTTTCGCCCCATCGATTCCTGGGCGCGGGCGAGCAGGTAGTCTTTATGCCGGTTGATGAGACTGTTGAGGTTCGCCAGAGCGACGAGCGCGACCACGACGACGACGAGCACGGCCGCGCCGGCGATGAGCAGCCATTTTTTCATACCTTATTCTCCGCGTTGCGATAGGACGTTGTCGCTCAATTATCGCTCTTAACGATCGCGGTTTCCAGCTTTGAGCGTTTCTTGCCGCCGCGCCCGGCTTCGCATACAATCGAAGACGACAAAAAAACATCGCGGAGGCTGCCATGTGGTATCTGATTCAACGCCGACCGATACGGCCGCGCTCGGAATGGACCGTCACTCTCGATCAGCATTTCGTCTGGATGAAGGAGCAGCACGAGACCGGCCGCATTCTTTTTTCCGGGCCGAGCGCCGACCGAAAGCTCGGCCTATACGTCATTCGCGCGGCGTCGCGGGAAGAGGCGGAGCGCATCGCGGCGGGCGACCCGTACACGAAGGCGGGGTTTTGCGCGTTCGACGTCATCGAGTGGGAAGTGCATCAGATCCTGGGCGCCGGCCCGTTCACCGAGGCGGAGCTGAAAGCCCATAAGTAAATATCATAAGTAAATATCAATGGATATAGCCGAGGCCATTAATTTTCTCTCGCAGCACCACCGCGGCGTCCTGGTCACCCGCCGGGCCGCCGGTGGTCTACAAATGTCGCCGGTCTCGCCCGCCGTCGACGCCGACGGGCGCGTGATCGTTACAAGCCGCGAGACCGCTTACAAGATCAAGAACCTCCGCCGCGACCCGCGCGCCTCGCTCTGCGTCTTCACCGATGCGTTCCACGGCTCCGGCTGGGTTCAGATCGACGGCCGGGCGGAGATCCTGTCGCTCCCCGAAGCGATGGAGCCGCTTATCGACTGGCACCGCCGCGTCAAAGGCGAGCATCGCGATTGGGGCGAATACCGTCGAACCATGGAGACGCAGCGCCGCGTGCTGCTGCGCATCCACGTCGAGAGAGCGGGGCCGGACCAGAAGGGGTGAGATTTTTTCATTGACTAAAAAATCCACCGGCGATAACTTCGTGGCAACGATAGGAGATCATCATGTCCGTTAACAAAGTCATCTTAATCGGCAACCTCGGCAAAGACCCCGAGGTCCGCTACACGGCCAACGGCCGGGCGGTCGCGCGCTTCCCGATCGCCACCAGCGAGGTGTGGAACGACTCCGACGGCAACCGCCAGGAAAGAACCGAGTGGCACAACATCATCGTCTGGGGCAAGCAGGGCGAGACCTGCGGGCAGTACCTCTCCAAAGGCCGCCAGGCGTACATCGAAGGCAGCATCCGCACGCGCTCCTATGACGACAAAAACGGACAGAAGCGCTACGTGACCGAGATCATCGCCCAACGCGTCCGCTTTCTCGGCGGGGGCGGCGGCACCCGCGTCGCGCCCGAAGCCGAGGCCGATGCGCCCGGCGAGACCGCTGCCGCCAGCCAGGCGCCGTTCGACGACGACATTCCGTTTTGATTGACTTCAGTCGGCGATAACGTCCGCCGGGACGCTTCGCTTCGACTCCGGCCGAATTTACTTCGCTCGGGAATGTTTCCCTCCCTAATTACGGTGTTTCGAATGACGCCGCTGCTCCCCTTTGGGTTATTCTAAAAGGTAGCGCGAAAGGGGGGGCACCCATGGGCATTCTTGGTTGGATCGTATTCGGCTTGTTCGTGGGGGTGGTGGCGAAGTTCCTGACGCCGGGAAGTGACCCGGGCGGCTTCATCGTCACGAT
>DATJFG010000167.1:0-12666 GCA_035495775.1 Verrucomicrobiia bacterium
ATATCCAGGAAGTGCAAGTGGGAGATAACACCATTACATAGCGAAATATAAAGTCGAATATACCCGCAACTAGAAGCCCGAGACCGGAACGAGAAACTATTTCGATTTTTCCGGAAATCCCTTTTTCAGCGCCTCGGCGCAGTCGCGGTAGACGGCGACGGCGCCGGACTTTTCGAGCTCTTCGCGGCCGTACGCGCCGCCGGTCAGCACGACGGCGGTCTTGATGCCGCAGCGCTCGGCCGACTCGATGTCCCAGATCGTGTCGCCGAGCGCGACCGCCTCGTCAGGCGCGACGCGGGCCCTTTCGAGCGTAAGCTGAAAAACGTCCGGCTCGGGCTTCCCTTCCTCGACGTCCGCCGAGCTCACGATCATATCGATGAGATCATGGGCGCCGAGCTCGTTCATCGTGTGATCGAGTTCCTCGGGCTTCGCGCTGGTCGCGAACCAAATGCTCAAGCCGCGCTCTTTCATCGCCGCGATGAGATCGCAGGCGCCGGGCAGCGGCTTTCCCTTCTCCTGGATTTTCTTGTACAGCTTGCCGTGGAGCTTGTCCGCTTTCTTCGCCTTCGCCTCGTCGGGGATGAACTCCCGCACCATCTTCTTGCCGCTTTTGCCGATCTGGCGGTGAATATCGCGGCGCGGCACGACGACACCGAGTTTCGCGAAGGCATCGGCCCACGCCTCGACGTGGAGATAGTTGGTGTCCATCAGCGTGCCGTCGATGTCGAAGAAGACGGCGCGGATCATGAGACTTTGATCGTCTTCCAGCGCCGCGTGAGCATGATCTTGAGCTTGCGCTGCTCGCGCTCTTCAAGGGACGCCTTGGCGTCTTTCAGCGCGGTTTCGAAGTCTTTCAGTGCGGCGGGCGCATCGGCCTCTTCGAGCCGGCGCTTGAGGGCATAGAAAAGGGGCGAGAACTCGCCGCAGAGCTCGCGGATGAGCCCGAACGAGAGGCGGTGCACCGGCGACGGACCGAGGCGGCGGATCGCGTCCTGGTGCTCGGCGGTGCCGTAGCCCTTGTGGCGGAGAAAACCGTATCCGGGATATTTCTCTTCCATCTCTTCCATCAGACGGTCGCGGTAGGTCTTGGCGACGATCGATGCGGCGGCGATCGAAAAATTGATGCCGTCGCCCTTCGAGAAGGCGTTCTGCGGCATGGCGAGGCCGGGGATCGTGCGCGCGTCCACCAGCACGTGATCCGGCGGCGACGGCAGCGCGTCGACCGCGCGACGCATCGCGAGCAGCGCGGCCTGATAAATGTTGACGTCGTCGATCTCGCCCACGTCCGCAATGCCGATGGCGACGGCCGTCGCGGCACACCGGATCGCCGCTTCGAGAGCATTTCGCGTCTCGGCGTCGAGCTGCTTCGAATCGTCCACGCCGGCGATCTCGCAGCCGGGCGCGAACACGACGGCGGCGGCGACGACCGGACCGGCGAGCGGGCCGACGCCGACTTCGTCCACGCCGGCGATCGCGCGCACCCCCGAGCGCCACAGGACGCGCTCGAAGTTGAGCATGCCGTCGAGGCGGAGCCGCTCGGCGCGCTCTTTTTCGTATTTGCGCTTGAGGACCTGATAAAGCAGCCGCGCGCCGCGGCGCGGATCGCGCTTGAGGCGGTTTAGCGCCTGAGCGGAGACGGGACGGTCGCCGCCCAGGAGCTTCGCGCGAATCGATTCGATCGAGAGGTCCGTCAGGCGCATAGCCCCTTAGACTAGCGCAAACGAAGTCAGATTCAACTCGCGCGCGCCCGACGGCCGCGGCCACGCGGCTTTCGGAGCGGCGGCGGGTTCGTGTGGGGCCGATAAGGCGAGCTCGCGTCGCCGCGCGATTGCGTGATGTCCTCGGTTTCCTCTTCGTCGTCGCGCGCGGGGCGCTCGGCGGCAGACTGCCGTTTCGAGCGGCTCGGCTTTTCGAACGGCGTACGCGAGATCTCGAGATGGTCGATCACGTCGCCGATGCCCGCGATGTCCTGGAGCAGCTCCGTGAGCATTTGATGCTGACGCTCGCTCGCCACGGTGCCATCGAGCGTGATCACGCCGTCGCGGCTCGAGATATGGAGCTCGTCCACGTCGATGTTGCCCGCTTCGCGGATCATCTCGTTCAGCGCCGTCTCGATCTCGGTATCGTCGAGCAGGCTTAAGTCCGCCGGCAAATGACTGTCGTCGACCTCTTCGTCGGCGCCGCCCGCAGCCTTGCCCTCGTGCGCACGGGCGCAGTCGATGCAGAGTCGCGTCGTCGGCACGGCGCGGAGCCGCTCGATCGCGATGGGTTTTCCGCAGGAGAGACATTTTCCGTAAGTCCCTTGAACGATGCGAAGAATCGCCTCGTCGATCTCCTCGAGTGTTTGGCGATCGCGGTTACTCAGATGTTCGAGCACCGCGGCGATGCGCTCCTTTTGCGCCTCCTCCTCAAGCTCGGGCTCCTGCTCCTGGGTGATATTCTTGAGCTCGCCCTCGTTGTTATCGACGCCGCCGACGATTGCAAGCCGACGCTGATGCAGTTCTTCCGCCAGCGCGTCGATAATTTTTTTCTTACGCGTATTCATGTTGCCTCCTCCATAAAGTTTAGCCGCCGCTCCGGCGCAACGCCAGCCATTGATTGATATCGATCCACTTCTTCTCATTCTCCTCAGGCCGCACCGCTCGCCTCCTTGCGCTCGGGGGCGGCGACGGAATCGGCCTCGATGAAGATGTGTTTGACCTCGGGATGCCGGTCGCGGATCTTCTTCTCGACCCGATCGACGGTGCGCTCCAGCTCCGCCGCCGAGATGTCGGGGCGAAAGCGAATATCCATCGCGAGGAGAATCGTGTCGGGACCGAAGTGCATCGTCATCGCGCGCTTGACGCTGATGACGCCCGGATCGGATTCCGAGAGCCGGCGGATGTCGCGCAGCATGTCGGGGTCGACGCCTTCACCGACGAGCAGCCCCTTGCTTTCGTAGGCAAGCAGGACGGCGACGGCCGCGAGAATCCCGCCGATGACGATCGACGCACCCGCGTCGAAGTAAGGATTATGCAAACGGTGCGCGAGAAAAACGCCGATGAAAGCAACGACGAGTCCGAGGATCGCGGCGCCGTCTTCAAACAGGACGGCGAAGGTCGTCGGGTCTTTGCTGGCGCGCACCGTGCGCCAGATCGTGCGCTCGCCTTTTTCGACGATAAACGCCTTGCTCGCGAACATAAATGAGACGCTTTCAGCCACGAATGCGAACCCCAGCGCAGCGTAATTCCACACCGGATTGACGAACTCGACCGGGTGCCACACGTGCAGCACGCCTTCGTAAATCGACACCCCACCGCCGATTCCAAAGATTTCGATCGCGACGATGAGCGTCCAGAAATAAAGCTCCTTGCCGTAGCCGAACGGATGGTCGGCGTCGGCCGGCTTGCGGCTCTGCCGGCGGCCAAGCAGCAAAAGCGCGCCGTTGCCGGTGTCGACCAGCGAATGGACGCCTTCGGCGACCATCGCCGCGCTGCCGGTAAACGCCGCCGCGACGAATTTGCTCGCCGCGATGGCGACATTCGCCGCGATTGCGGCGTAGATCGCCGTGCTCGATTCCGCTTCCACGATAGATCACGCTCATCTCACCCATGCCGGCCGCTGGACGCAGACCGCCGCCATAGAGAACTAGACTACCGTCTGCAACCACAGCGGAACAATCAGGATAACACTGAATTCGCCTGCGGAGTTTCCCCGATGAGTGTAAACGGGATGCCGTTTTACGTCATTGGAGGATTTCCAAACAAGAAAGGGAACAATCGCCCGACTAGGCGAAAGCTCCCGCCTCTGAGAAAAAGATATTCGTACAACGGGTGCATCGCGTCTCGCGATCCGCAATTCCCGAACAAAACAGAGGAGAGATTTTTTAGCGACATAGGGAAACGAGTGTTGATGACCGGCTCGTCATCGCCGGCTATCATCAGGACGAGCGCCACGTCGACATGCAGCTATGGAACTGGCACGGACTCGACGTCGTCAACGCGCACGAGCGCGACCCGCGAATCTACATCGAAGGCATGCGCGTCGCCGCGGCGGCGGTCGCCGAGCGGCGGCTCGATCCGTCCTTTTTGTACACGCATCGTTTTTCGGTGGAAGATCTTCCCGCCGCCTTCGCCGCGCTCGAACAGCGCCCGGCGGGCTTTTTAAAAGCTTGGATTCAGCCGCAAATGCGATAGAACAATGGGAATGCCGGCGAACGACAAGAGGAGGTAGGAAATGAGCGGAAAGAAGATCAGGGTGGCGGTCCTCGGCGTGGGTAACTGCGCATCGTCTCTGGTGCAGGGGGTCGAGTTTTACAAAAACGCGCCGGACGACGCGTTCGTCCCCGGCCTCATGCACGTCAAGCTCGGCGGCTATCACATTCGCGACATCGAGTTCAGCGCCGCGTTCGACATCGACGCGAACAAGGTCGGCAAGGATCTCTCCGCGGCGATCTTCACCGCGCCCAACAACACCTACAAATTCTCGGACGTCCCGCGCCTGAACGTGCCGGTCCGGCGCGGCATGACGCACGACGGCCTCGGCAAATACCTCTCGGAGGTGATCAAGAAGGCGCCGGGCACGACCGACGACGTGAGCGGCATCTTAAAATCGACCAAGACCGACGTCGTGGTCTCCTATCTTCCGGTCGGCTCGGAGATGGCGACCAAATGGTACGTCGAACAGGTGCTCGACGCGGGCTGCGGCTTTATCAACTGCATCCCGGTCTTCATCGCCTCGCAGCCCTACTGGCGCCGGCGCTTCAAGAGCCGCGGGCTGCCGATCATCGGCGACGACATCAAGTCGCAGGTGGGCGCGACGATCACGCACCGCGTGCTGACGCACCTTTTCCGCGAGCGCGGCGTGCGGCTCGACCGCACCTACCAGCTCAACTTCGGCGGCAACACCGATTTTCTCAACATGCTCGAGCGCGAGCGGCTGACATCGAAGAAAATCTCCAAGACCAACTCCGTCTTGAGCCAGCTCGACTACCCGATGACGACCGCCAACGCGCACGTCGGGCCGAGCGACTACGTGCCGTGGCTCGAAGACCGCAAGTGGTGCTACATCCGCATGGAGGGCACGACCTTCGGCAACGTGCCGCTCAACTGCGAGGTCAAGCTCGAGGTCTGGGATTCGCCCAACTCCGCGGGCGTCGTCATCGACGCGGTGCGCTGCGCGAAAGTGGCGCTCGACCGCGGTATCGGCGGCGCGCTCATCGGTCCCGCGAGCTATTTCATGAAATCGCCGCCGCAGCAGTTCAGCGACCACGAGGCGCGCGTGCGCACCGAGGCGTTCATCAATGACGAGGAGCCGGCGCGCAAGACGGCGACGAAGATCGGCAGGGCCAGAGCGTAAAAAAGTTTCAGGTTTCAAGTTTCAAGTCATCGGATCACCGGCAAAGCTCCGTTCGTGAAACTTGAAACGACCGTTATGGCAGACAATGAAAATAGTCATTTTCGGACTCACCATCAGCTCTTCGTGGGGCAACGGCCATGCCACGCTCTGGCGTGGGCTTGCCGCCGCATCGTCTTTTTCGAGCGCGATGGCGCCTTACTACGCCGCGCACCGCGATTTGACTGAGCTCGCGGGCGACGCGGTACATTCGCCGTTCGACTTCTGCCGCGTGCTGGAGATCCGGATGGCCGTATGACACGATTTCTTATGATTCGCCACGCCGCGACCGCCTTCGTCGGCCGCCGGATCGCCGGCCGGAGCGATGTCCCGCTCAGCGACGCCGGGCGCGCCCAGGCGGAGCGTCTCGCCGATCGGCTCGCGGCGGAAAAGATCGCCGCGGTTTACACGAGCCCCGAGACGCGCGCGCGCGAAACCGCGCGGCCGATCGCGGGGAGGTTCCGCTGCCTGCCGATCGCCACGTCCGATCTCGACGAAGTCGACTACGGCGACTGGACGGGCCGGGCGCTGGACGAGCTGGCGGCGCTTCCCGAATGGCGCGCATATAACTCGACGCGGAGCCTGACGCGCATTCCCAGCGGCGAGCGCATCGTCGACGTGCAGGCGCGCGTGATCGACGCGATCGAGCGGCTGCGCGCGCGCCACGGCGGACAGTCGGTCGCGCTCGTGAGCCACGCCGAGCCGATCCGCGCGGCGCTCGCCTACTATCTCGGCGTCGCGATCGATCTCAGCCTCCGCTACGACATCGATCCGGCCTCCGTCAGCATTGTGGAGCTTTACGAAGACGGCCCGAAAATCCGCTGCGTCAATTCGACCGAGGCGATCCTCGGATAGGAGGTGCGATGTTGGAAACTCAATCGAGCGGCAATCACGAGCGGCAGGACGGCGATAAAAGACCGCGCCCTCGGCTCGGCTTTCTCGGCGTCGGCTGGATCGGCCAGCACCGGCTCAAATCGATCGCCGACGCGCGCCGCGCCGAGATCGTCGGCCTCGCCGACTTAAACCCCGGCGTGGTCGCCGCCGCCGCGCTGGAGGTCCCCGGAGCCGACGTGCGCGAATCGCTGGAGGAGCTGTTGCGGATGGATCTGGACGGCCTCGTCATCGCGACGCCGACCGCGCTCCATGCCGAGCAGGCGACCGCCGCGCTCGAGGCGAATCTCGCGGTCTTCTGCCAGAAGCCGCTCGGGCGCACCGAGCGCGAGACGCGAGAAGTCATCGAGACCGCGCGGCGCGTCGATCGTCTCCTCGCCGTCGACATGAGCTACCGCTCCGTCCGCGCGATCCGCACGATCAAGGACATGATCGAGGCCGGCGAGATCGGCGAGCTCTACGCGATGGACCTCGCTTTTCACAACGCCTACGGGCCGGACAAGCCCTGGCACTACGACCCCAAGCTCGCCGGCGGCGGCTGCGTCATCGACCTCGGCATTCACCTGATCGACATGGCGCTCTGGATGTCGGCATCGGAGATCGCCGGCGTCTCGAGCCGCCTGTTCGCTCAAGGAAAGCGCATCCTCCCCGAGGACGACCGCCTCGAAGACTACGCGGCCGTGCGTGTCGATCTCGCGAGCGGCGCGACGGCGAACCTCGCCTGCTCGTGGCATCTGCCGGCCGGCCGCGACGCGGTCATCCGCGCGTCGTTCTACGGCACGAAAGGCGGCCTCGCCGTGACGAACGTCAACGGCTCGTTCTACGATTTTACCGCCGAGCACTTCAGCGGCACCGCGCGAAAAACGCTCGTTGAGCCGCCCGACAGCTGGGGCGGCCGCGCCGTGGTCGCCTGGGCCGAGCGTCTGTCGGAGAGCGCCGCCTTCGATCCGGGGATCGAAAGCGCCGCGAGCGTCGCACGCGTGATCGATGCGATCTACGAAGGGCGCGAATAGGATGACACGCTGGAATTGCTGCGGGCGTGATATCGCGGCCGTTTGATCAGCCTCTTGAGCTCCTCGCGCAGCTTTTTATTGCGATCGAGCAGGACTGCGTTCTTTTTCACCAGAGATCGCATCGCTTCGACGGTCCTCTCGGCGCTTTCGAATGACTTCAACACAGGCTTCCTGATCGACATGAGGGGTGCAAAACTTTTCATTTTCTCGTGACCTCTTGACGTTTTTTACGCCGCGTCCGTGAGCAGCGCGCCGCCCTGCCAGGCGAGCTCGAAGTACTTGCCTTTGAGCGCGACGAGCTCGTCGTGCGTTCCGGTCTCGACGATCCTGCCGCCGTCGAGCACGCAGATGCGGTCGCAGTCCTTGATCGTATTGATCTTGTGGCTCACGAGCACGATCGTGCGCTTGCCTTTGAGACGCAAGAGCGTCTCGGTCAGATGATTCTCGTGCAGCGCGTCCAGCGCGCTCGTCGGCTCGTCGAGGACCAGGATCGGCGCCTCGGTGAGCAGCGCGCGCGCCACGGCGATGCGCTGGCGCTGGCCGCCGGAGAGGTTCTGCCCGCCTTCGCTGAGAACCGTGTCGTAGCCGCGCGGCAGCTCGTTGATGAAGAGATCGGCGCCGGCAAATCGCGCGGCGCGGCGGATCTCCGCGGCGCTCGCCTCCGGTCGGCCGTAGGCGATGTTCTCGAAGATCGTCGTCGGCAGGATGATCGTATCCTGGAGCGCGAGCGCGATGTGGCGGCGGAGATCCTTCAGCCGCACCTTCTTGATGTCGCGGCCGTCGACCGTGACGCGCCCGGCGGACGGATCGTAGAAGCGCGGCAGGAGATTCAACAGCGTGCTCTTGCCCGCGCCGCTCGAGCCGACGAAGCCGACGCTCGTGCCCGACGGGATCGTCACGCTGATGTCGCTCAGCACGGGCTTCCCCGCGGTGTATTGGAAATGCACGGTTTCAAGCCGGAGCGTGCGCGGCTTGCGTGGCAGGCGCATCGCGTCCGGCGCGTCGGCCACGAGCGTGTCCTTGTCGAGCACCTCGAAAATCCGCCGCGTCGCGACGAGACCGCCCTGGAGATTCATGCCCGCGCCGGTCAGCTGGCAGAGCGGATCGTACATCATGCCCAAGTAGCTCATGAACACCATCAACTCGCCCGGCGTGAGCACGTGCTGGTAGACGAGATACCCGCCGTAGCCGAGGATCAGCGCGCCGCCCGATCCCAGAATCGCGCCGATACTGAGCGCGTAGCCCACCTCCTGGCGGTTCATGCCGAGCCACGATTTGACGCAGCGCTCGGCCGCCGAGCCGAAGCGCGAGAGCTCGTCCTCCTCGCGGCAGAACGCCTGGGTCAAGTCGATCGCCGCCATCGAGCGCTGAACCGAGCTCAAAAAATCGCTGTCGGCCTCCTTCGCCTCCATCGTCTTCTTGTTGAAGCGGCGGCCGAAGTAGATATTGGCAAGCATCAGCGGCGGCACCACCGAAAGAGCGGCGAGCGTCAGCGGCACGCTGCGCAAAAATAGAATCGACAGGATGATCGCTATCGTGACGACGGCGAAGCTCACGCTGATCAGCACGCCGAGAAGCATCTCGCAGCCGTGCGTATCGGTCGTCAGGCGGAAAACCGAATCGCCCATCGGCCACGCGCGGTGAAAGGCGAGATGCATCTGCTGCAGCTTGCGAAAGAAATCATAGCGCAGTCTGAGAACGCCGTTATAATTAATTCGCGCCCCGAGCAGTTTTTTCACCACGCCGATCAATTCCTGGACGAGCCGGAGACCGAGCGCGGTCGCCGCGAGCCCGGCGATCTGGAGCAGCGGGCTGCGCGGCAGCCAGGCCAGGAAGAAGCGGTGGATCAAGTCATGTCGCGCCGGCGATGCCACCAGCGTATCGACCAGGACGGCGAGCGGCCAAGCCTGCAGAATGCTGACTAAAACCGAGATCGTCATCAAAGCGATCAAAAAAACGATCGCTTTACGGTCGTCACGAAAATAGGACAGCGAGCGCAGAACATTCTTGCGGTCGCCCTTGGCGCCAAAGCAGAAAAATAGATAAATAGCCTTTTGAATCATTCACTTACCTCAAGAAACGAGAACGCGACCGAGCTAAAAGGGGTAAATGGAGTCGGAGAAAGCAGGTGCAACTTGGGCGTTGTTCGACTTTCAGTGAGGTTAATAAATGGGGGGCAGAAATACAAGGTAAATACCCGAGGGAAGTTAACAAATCTTTGAGGGCATCCCCTAATGAGGTAAACAGCGGCGCATAAAAAAAGGACGGCTGTCAAAGCCGTCCTTTTTAAGCAATGGATCGTACGTAACTATTCGGCGCGCCTGCGGACGTTGGCGTCGCTCTCGCGCCGCGTATCGGCATTATAATCGACGCCGGGAGGCGTAGCTGCGGAAGTCGCCTCGGCCAAGAATTTCTCCAGCTCGCGGTTAAACGCCTCGGGCGCTTCGAGGTTGACGAGATGGCCGGCGCTCGGGATGATCGCCACGCGCGAGACCGGGATTCTTTCCGCCATATTGCGCATTGTTTCCGGCGGCGTCAGCGGGTCCTCGGCCCCGGCGATGCACAGCGTCGGGCAACGGATCTCCGGCAGAATCGAGGAGAAGTCCGGCCGGTCGGCGATCGCCCTGAGCGCAGCAGCGATGCCCGCCGGACTGTTCTCCGACGCCATCTCATGGAGGCGGGCAAAGAGCGAGGGTTTTTCGCGCGCGGTCTTCCAGCCGAGCAGCTTCGGCACGTATTTCGCGGCAGCGGCATCCTGTCCGCCGCATTCGATTTCGGCGGCGAGTCGATGGCGGTCGAGCGGCGCCTGCTCGGCGCTCGGCGTCGCCACGGCGCCGGCGATGACGAGGCCTTTGAGGCGATTCCCGAGCGGCGCGATCATGTCGAAGGCGATGTAGGCGCCGGAGGAGACGCCGACCACGACCACCTCCTCGATTTCACGTTCGTCGAGCAGATCGACCACCGCTTCGGCGTAGTCCGACAGCGAGCGCAGTTCCCTCATCGGGCTCAACCCGAAGCCAGGGAGATCGGGCGCGATGAGGCGGGCTTTGGCGGCGAGCGGTTGGAGCTGCGGCTCCCACATGCGGCTGTTGAATGGCACCGCATGGAGCAGCAAGACGGCACTTCCCTCGCCCGCGTCGCGCGCATAGAGTCCGGCTGTGCGATCGGCGAGATGGCGGTCGGCGGGATTTTTCCCTTGCACATTCGAATGTCCTGTCGGATTCGCCATGATATCTCCCTCTACCTTCAAGCTAGCCCGCGCTGCGGTTTAGACAATCGGGTCGATGCTCGAAGCGCGTAACGAAAATCGGCGCCGCTTGTCTCGATTTGACCTCACCTGACTCCTGTCGGCCTTCCGACCGGCTCTCTTTTAAGCACGGGCCTAGCCTGCCGATAGAAACTCCGCAAGAACTCTGTGCCACGAGGATTAAAGGCGCGCCGCAACCGGTGCCTTTATAGTTCCTTGTCCACGGGCCGATAAGGGCTCTAGGGGTGCAGTGCACCCGGCAAGGAGTATTGTGACGTTCGGGAGAGTTAAAGGCGGATTGTTCTTGGCGGCGGCGCTGTCGGCGGTAGTCGGATTTTTCTATTCGACCGAAGCGCTCGCCATCCAGGGCACGCTGATGGACGACGCCTATACGGCGTCCACGAAGCCGACGAGCAAATTCGGCTCAGTGCCGACGATCGTCATCAGCCCGACGACAACCGGATTCATCCAGTTTGACCTCTCGACGCTGCCGGCCGGTACATTGCCCGAAGACATCGTCAAGGCGAACCTCACGTTGTACGTCACCGCCGGCTCAGTGAAGGTGGCGGGTGCGTTCAGCGTCAAGGCGGTCGCGGCATCGTGGGACGAACTCAACATCACGCACTCCACGGCGCCGGCGCTAGGCGCGACAATCATCGGCAGTATTCCGGTCGCACTCACCGACTCGAGTCAATTTATTACCCTCGACATAACCAACCTCGTAAAAAATTGGGTCGGTGGAGTCATCCACAACCGCGGCATTGCGATATCGGCCGTTGGCTCGACGAATTTGTCGTTCGACGCCAAGGAGAGCGGCACTACCGGCCACTATGCGCAGCTGGATATCACCCTTGAGTCTGGATACGTGAGCGGCACGGGTCCGACCGGACCGATGGGTCCCACCGGCGCGACGGGTCCGACGGGCGCCACCGGCGTCACTGGCGCGCAGGGACCGACGGGGGCAGACGGATCTCAAGGCGCGACGGGTCCCGCGGGGAACACTGGACCCGCGGGAACAACAGGAGCGACGGGCGCCGACGGAGCGACGGGCGCGGTCGGCCCGGGCATTACCTTCAAAGGAGAATGGGACAACGCCGTAAATTACGATCCGGCGGATGTCGTCGTTCATAACGGAGAGACATGGTTCGCCGTTTTTTCAAACACGGGCGTGGAGCCCGTCAACGGCAATACCGGCTGCGATATCGGCGGCGGTGAGGCTTGCTGGGTTAAGCTCGCCGCTATCGGCGCAACCGGAGATACTGGCCCTGTGGGACCTACCGGCGCGACCGGATCTACCGGCGCGACCGGCCCGGCCGGACCAACGGGAGCACAAGGTGACATCGGAGCCACCGGCGCCACGGGCGCGTCAGGTCCGACGGGTCCCACAGGAGCCAAAGGAGATACCGGCGACACAGGCGCGATCGGAGCAACAGGTCCGGTTGGTCCGACAGGGGCGCAGGGCAACACCGGAGCCACAGGCGCGACGGGGGCAACCGGATCTACGGGTCCTACGGGTGCGAAGGGCGACACAGGTGACACCGGCGCGATGGGCGCCACCGGCGTGGCAGGTCCTACGGGACCGACGGGCGCGCAAGGTAATACCGGCGCGACAGGCGCAAGTGGTGCGACAGGTACGGCGGGTCCAACCGGCGCGGTTGGAATCACATTCGAAGGACTTTGGGCCGACGCGACGAGCTATCAAGCTCGCGACGTCGTCACCTACAACGGTGAGACCTGGCTCGCGCTCTTCGATCACACAAGCAACGTAAATGATTTCCCCGGCGGCACGAGCGACTGCGGCGACGGCTCGCAGGCGTGCTGGTCGAAGCTCGCCGCCATGGGCGCAACCGGCGACACTGGAGCCACCGGAGCAACCGGAGCCACTGGTCCAACCGGAGCGAAGGGCGACACCGGTGACACCGGAGGGACTGGCGCCACAGGTCCGGTTGGTCCGACAGGGGCCCAGGGCAACACCGGCGACACAGGCGCGACAGGTGCAACCGGAGCCAGTGGTCCCACTGGCGCGAAGGGTGATACCGGAGCGACTGGAGCCACAGGTGCAACCGGACCGACTGGTGCCAAAGGCGACACCGGCGATACCGGCGCGACGGGTGCAACCGGAGCGACTGGCGTGGCAGGTCC
>DATJFG010000168.1:0-32264 GCA_035495775.1 Verrucomicrobiia bacterium
GGGCGGTCCGTCGGGAGGATGCATCACGGCGGAGAACCTGGATATCAAAGTCGACTTCGACGAGCTTCCCAAAGTCGGCGCGATCATGGGCTCGGGCGGCATGATCGTCATGGATGAAGACACCTGCATGGTCGATGTCGCTAAATATTTTCTCAAGTTCCTTTCCACCGAGTCGTGCGGCAAATGCTCGCCGTGCCGCGAGGGCATTCGGCAGATGCTCAAGATTCTGACGCGCATCAGCGAAGGAAAAGGGCGCGAGAGCGACATCGCGCTTCTGACCGAGCTCGCCGAGTCAACGCGAGACGCATCGCTCTGCGCATTGGGCGGGACCGCACCCAACCCGGTGCTCTCGACGCTGAAATACTTCCGCCACGAATACGAGGATCACATCATCAATAAGCTGTGCCAGGCCGGAGTCTGCGAAGAGCTTTACAGAGCGAAGTGCATCAACGCCTGCCCGATCGGCCAGGATGTCCCGGGCTATCTCTCGCTGGTTGCCGAAGGACGCTACGAGGAGGCGATCGCGCTCATTTACCAGACCAACCCGCTCCCGGGAGTCTGCGGCCGCGTATGCACGCATCCGTGCACCGACGTCTGTCTCCGAGCGGAAACCGACGAGCCGCTCAACATTCCGAAGATCAAGCGGTTCGCCGCCGATATGGCGAGGAGGAAAGGATTCACTCTAAAGCTCGAAAAAGGCGAGGCGAAGAAGGAAAAGATCGCCGTTATCGGCGGCGGGCCGGGCGGACTCGCCGCGGCGTACAATCTCGCATTGATGGGGTACCAGCCGACGATCTTGGAAGAGCTCCCGGAGCTAGGCGGAATGCTGCGTTATGGCATTCCGCCGTACCGCTTGCCGCGAGCCATTCTCGATGACGAAATCAACTTTCTCTTAAGCGCGGGCATCGAAGCCAAAACGAATACTAAGGTGGGACGCGACGTCACTCTCGATCAGCTGCGAAAAGATTACGAGGCCATCTTCCTGGCGATAGGCGCGCACAAGAGCCTGCCGATCCGCATTTCCGGAGATGATCTGCCCGGCGTGAAAGGAGGCGCGGAGTTTCTGAGGGAAGTAGCGCTCGGAACCGCAGCGCAGCCGGGAAAACGAGTCGCGGTCATCGGCGGAGGCGACGTGGCGATGGACATCGCGCGGAGCTGCCGCAGGATGGGCGCCGAAGTGACCATCGCCTACAGGCGTGAAAGAAGAGACATGCCCGCGTCCGAAGATGAGATCGCGGACGCGCTGGCGGAGCACATCGAACTGAAAGAGCTCGTGGCGCCGAAGTCGATCCGGCGGACCGAGACCGGTTTGGTGCTGGAGCTGGACTTGTGCGAGCTGAGGGACTTCGACCGCAGCGGCCGGCGCAAGCCGGTGCCGATCGTAGGGTCCCTCATCACTCGAGAGTACGACACGATCTTCTCCGCCATCGGCCAGGTTTCCGATCTCGAGTTTGCCGGATCGCTCGAAAGGAAAGGCGACACGATCGCCGTAGACCGTTTTAGCCTGCTTACGAACCTTCCCGGAGTCTTTGCCGGCGGCGACGCCGTGAGCGGCCCGGCGCGCGTCGTGGACGCGCTCGCACACGGGAAGAAGGCCGCGATGGAGATAGACAAATATCTGGCGGAGAAAAGCGGCCGGGCGCCCTGCGCGGAGAATCTGCAAAAGATCAAAGTGACCATGACGCTGCCGAAAGAAGTGATCGAGCAGCCGATGGCGGAGATCCCCAAGCTCGACCCCGAAGATCGCATCAAGGATTTAAATGCCGAGGTGGAGCTTGGATTCGACGAGGCGACGGCCCGCGAGGAATGCGAGCGATGTCTCAGATGCGATGTCAGCTGGGCGTCCGCCCGCGACAAAAGCATGCAGATCGCAGGCGAAACGGCGGCGCCTCTCCGCCGTCGTGAAGGAATCGATTCGGCGCAACCATAGCGACGATGAGCAAAATCGTTTTACAGATTGACGGACGAGACGTCGAAGCGGAAGCGGGGATGACCGTTTTGGAGGCGGCCCGCAGCGCCGGGATCCCTATTCCGACCCTTTGTCACCACGAGAAGCTGAAACCCTATGGGGCGTGCCGCATCTGCGTCGTCGAAACAAAAGTTCGTGGCAAGGCGGGTCTTGTCGCTTCGTGCCTTTACCCGGCTGAACCAGGCTTGGAAGTAAGAACAAGATCAGAGAAGGTCGACAAGACCCGGAAGATTCTTTTAGAGCAGCTTTTGGCCCATGCGCCGGACGCCGAGGTGCTACAGGGCCTGGCCGAGGAGTACGGCGCGGACAAAGACCGCTTCGAAAAGGAAGCGTCTTTCTGCATCCTCTGTGGTCTCTGCGTAAGGTACTGTTCTGAGATCAAGCAGAACAACGCGGTCGGGTTTTTCGACCGCGGCGCGACTCGCGAGATACGTTTTATTCCGGAGGTCGCCGCCAGCGTCTGCTGGGAATGCAAGGAATGCTTCCCGCTCTGCCCCACCTCCTATGCGCAGGCAGCCTATGAGCTGACCGAAGCGTTCACCTTCAATCGCCGCAAAGTCTCCTTGCCCGGGTGATCACATCCCAGGCTGACGTAAACATCTAAATCAATACCTTGGTTTCCGTGTTATGACGCCGCGTACGCCGCCGCGCGGATTCTCAACATCGCCGCGGCGGCGCGGAATCAAGTGGACGTGGACATGAAACACGGACTGGCCGGCCGCCTCGCCGTCGTTGATCCCAACATTGAAGCCCTCAACCGTTTCATCGTTGTCTTGAATGTTCGATTTCATCTCGTCCAGTAGAGCAAAAATTGCGTTTCGTTCCCGGCCATTCAGGTCGAAGAAGCTTTCAACGTGCCGCCGTGGAATGATGAGGGTATGAAGAGGTGTCACGGGATTTCCGTCGCGTATCGCAAAAGAGAGAGCGTTTGAGCCTACTTGTGCCGCGATGAGTTTGCAGAAGCGGCATTGCCTAGCTCGGACGTCGTGACTTTCGCTGATTTTTCCGTCCGTCAGCCGGGCTTTCGATGCGGCGAGTTTCGGCCGCGCTCGGCTGCGTCTTTTGTAAAAGCAATCCTCTAAACATTGTTCCGACAACGCTCTCGACTTCCCCTTGTTCGGTTTGAATTCGCGACCGGAGTCATCGAATAAGGCAAAGGACGCCGCCGTCGGTGGATGGGCGGCGGTACTTACCGCAACCCAATAGTTTTTTTTCTCACGAACAAGCCGAGCAATAATCTCATAGCAGAGGCGGTCGCCGTTGTTATGGAGCGTGGCGGGTCGTGCATACTCGACATTCCAGATTTGTCCGATTTTCACACTCTTGTTTCGTGGCATAGCTCCGTCTCCGCCGATTCGTCTTGATTTGTCTTTTTTAGGGACTCCTTCGCAACTCACTTTACTTATGAATGATTGCTCTTGCAAAGCCATGAATCTTTCCCTTATATCTCGCGGCTGAAATGGCGAATGATTCTTCGATCGCCGCGCATGCCGAACTGCTTGCGCGCGTCGAGCTTTTCAGCGGACTTAGCCGGGTGACGCTCGCCAAGCTCGCCGCCCACCTTGTGCCGGTGAGTTTGGCGGGCGGCTCCGAGCTGTTCCACCAAGGCGCGCCCGGCGACGCTTTCTATCTCATCGCGCGCGGCGAAATAGGCGTATACGTCGCTCGGGAAGCGGACGAGGGCGAAACTCGAGTGGCCGTGCTCGGCTCCGGCGATCCCGTCGGTGAGATGGCGCTGCTCACGAACGCGCCCCGTTCCGCTACGATTCGCGCTGAGACCGACGGCGAGCTGCTGCGCCTCGATCGCGGGCGCTTTCTCGCTTTGATGCGCCAGGAGCCCGATGTCCTGCTGGCGATCGCGGCGACGCTCAGCCGCCGTTTGCAGACGACCCTCGTGCGGAGCGACGGCGCGGCCGCCGATGGATACAGCGAAGTTTCTGAAAGCCCGGTCGAAACGGAGCTTTCACCTCCTGCACAAGTAGAGCGTCGGCGCTTATGGCGGCCAAGCCGTTCCGCGCTGAGTGGACTCGCGGCGGGCGTAGTTCTGCTTTCCGGCTGGCTCGCCGCGCCCCCGGCGGGACTATCGCTCGCCGGCTGGCATGCGCTCGTTCTTCTGGCCGCCGCGGTTCCGGTGCTGGCGATGGAGGCGCTGCCGGACGGCGTTTTAGCGCTGCTTCTCTGCGGCGCATGGGTGATGAGCGGTGCGGCGCGTCCGGAGATCGCGTTGACGGGCTTCGCGTCGGTGAGCTGGGTCCTCGTGGTGAGCGTTCTCGCCGTCGGATCGGCGATCGCCGCCTCCGGTGTGCTTTACCGGCTTGCGCTTTGGACCGTTGCCCATACCAAGGGCGGCTTCGCCGGCCAGGTGATTGCGCTGAGCGTCGCCGGCGTAATCATGGGGCCGGCCGTACCCAACGCAACCGGCAGGGTCACGATGATCGCTCCCGCGCTGCGCGAATTGCTCGAGGCGCTGGGGTATACGCCCGGCTCGCGCGCCGCCGTCGGCCTATCCATGGCGGCGTTGATGGGTTTCGGCCAGATGGCGGCGATATTCCTCACCAGTTCCACCACGGCGGTATTGGTTTACGCGGTCTTACCGCCGGCAAGCCGCCGGGGTCTGGATTGGCTCGCCTGGGGCTATTATGCGGCGGCGCCGCACTTGATTCTGCTCGCCGGCGTCATCGGAATGATCCTTTGGTGGTACCGGCCGCCGCCGACGAAAAAAAGCGAAACCGCTCTGCGCTCATTAGAGCTCCAGCGCGCGCTGCTGGGCCCGCCATCGCGCCGCGAGCGTATCTCGCTCGTCGTCGGCGCCGCTCTCGTCGTCGGTTTCGTCACGCAGCCTCTCCACGGCCTCAATCCGGCGTGGGTAGCGGTGTTGGCGCTCACCATGCTTGCGGCGACGGGCGTCGTGACGACGGCAACGCTGCGGGAGGTCAATTGGAGCTTCGCCCTGCTGTTCGGAATGCTGGCCAGCATCTCCGAGGTGTTCGCCAGCACGCGACTGGATCAATGGCTGGCGCACACGATCGCCGGCGCGGTCGGCGACATGACGACGAACCGGGTGCTGTTCGTCTTCGCCCTGACGCTCCTTTGCTTCGGCGTGAGTCTAGTGCTCCGCTGGCAAGCGGCCGCGCCGCTCATGACGATCGCCCTCGCGCCGGTCGTTACGGCGGCGGGCATCAACCCGCTTGTGGTGGGAATCATCGCGCTGATCGCCTGCAACACTTTCTTTCTGCCCTATCAGAGCACGACCTACCTCGCGCTGTATCACGGGACGGGCGGCGATGTCTTCAGTCACCGCCAGGCCCGGCCGGCGGCGCTCGCCTACGGCCTATTCAGCGTCATCGCGCTGGTTGTGAGTGTATGGGTCTGGAAGTTGATGGGACTTTTATAACGCGAACGCAGCCGGAGAATTTTTGCTTGAGAACTTTCGAATCCCCGTCGCCCGTCCGACCCCGTTTGGTTTTTGTCTTAAAACGGCATTCGGTCGAGCGACGGGGTTTGTTTTCGCTGTAAACGCTTTGAGCGTCAGCCCGCCTTGCGCGTCGGCCGCTTCTGCTTCGCCGCCTCGAGCTCGCGGCCCAGCTGCTCCAGCTCGGCGGCTTTCATAATCTGCCGGAGCTTAGGGAACATCTTTCCTTCCTCCTCCTCTTCCGCATGGTGCTCGACGTTCTCCATCAACTCCTCGAATTTTTCGGCGAACTCCTCGTCGTCGGGCGTAAGATTCTCTAATTCCCGCAGCAGCGTTTTCACCTGATTATGCTCCTTCAATGATTCGCGAACCATGTCCTTGAGCTCTTGAAGCTTTTCCACCGCCGGATAAAAAATCGTCTCTTCGATATACGTATGGGTTTCGAGCTCTTTTTTGATCTGATCGAAGACCGCTTTTTGCTTGCCGCCTTCGAGCTCTTCGGCCTTTTCGAACAGACCTTTGACCTTTTTATGATCCGCCGTTAGAAGTTCGATTGCATTCATACTTGCGCCTCCGTGAGAAAATTCGACGCCGATCCGTCGAGGGCGTCGTATTCACATCTTACGTTCTGAGGGCGATACATCTAGAGGAAAGAATACCTGAGGGATGTAACGATTTTATTTATTTTCCGCGCCGGCGAGCCAGATCAAGACGATCGAGGCAAAGGCGAGACCTTCGGCTAACTCAAAAGCCACTTGATAGCCGCCGGTCGCGTCGTGGATGACGCCGCCAAGCCAAGGACCGATGCCGGCGCCGGCGCCGATAAAGAGCGCGATCGCGCCGATAATCGCCCCGAAGGCCCTGCCATGAAATAGATCGGCCGCCATCGTCGGATACAGCGACTGGCGCGATGAAAAACCGAAGGCGATGAACGGCGGAAAGGCGTAGAGCAGCCAATTTCTGGGCGCGTCGCCTAGGACGATAAGGATAAAAATGCCGATGATAAGAGACGCGGAGCCCAGAAGATAAGCCCATTGCCGTCCGATGCGATCCGCCAGAAAACCCATCATAATCATCGCCGGCGCTGTGAAGAGCCCGATCAAGCCCAAGCCGAACGCGGCCGAGCTCCTGGAAAATCCCGCGTCGCTTACCGCCGCCACCTGATGAATGAGAACAAGGTGCAGCGGTATCGCCCCGGCGAGAACGCCGACGGCGAATATCCAGAAACGACGCATCTTCAGTGCCTCGCGAAAACCCGGGCCGCCGGGCTCGTTGGTTTGCCGACGCCGACCTTGCGGTATAGGCAGCGTCTCGCCGAAGTCGGCTTCGAGGTGCATCTCCTCAGGCGTTCGCCGTTGGAACAGGTAGTTGAGCGGCGCCACAACGATGGCAAGGATCGCCGCGAGGATGAAATACGCCGCGCGCCAGCCGTAAGCGGCGATCAATGCTTGCGTGAGCGGCACAACGATGAGGATGCCGCAGCCAATGCCGGCGGCCGCCGCGCCGATCGCCATTCCGCGCTTGCGCACGAACCAGTTGGAAAGGAAGGTCGCCTGAGAGGTCATCGTCAGCGCGGCGAAGCCGATGCCGACCAGGACTCCCATGCCGAGATAAAATTCCTCGACATCGCGCGCAAGCCCGCTGAGGACGAATCCCGCGGCCATCGTGAGCGCGCCGACAGGGAGGACGAGGCGCGGTCCAAACCGATCGAGCAGAACGCCGATCGGCGGCGCGGACAGAGTCCACATGATCGAGCCCACCATAAGCGCGCCGGATGCGAGTCCGCGGCTCCAGTGGAATTCTTCCACGACGGCAATAAGGAACACGGCGAAGGCGTTGCGCGCGCCGAACGCCACGCCGACGGTAAGAAAGGAAATCGCTATCACGAGCCAGGGGTAGTAGCGCTGGCGCACGGCTTGGGAATAGCGATTTTTCATCGCGCGCTTTCCAACGCGGTAGATGGCGGTGCTTTCACGATGAAGTCCCTAGCGCCAAGCACGGAATTGCATGACGGTCACTGCAAGCGGGTGAAAAATAGACGAGGAAAAATATAGAGGCAAGACGGAACAGTATCCGATGCCCGACGCGGCTGTCAAATCTCGCGCCATTTTTCGCCGCTGGACACCGTCCCGGGAAATAGGATAATCAGAAAAGAAAACCGAAGAAACGGAACGATCGTCATGGGCAAAATACGCCATCTCGCCATTCGCACCGAGGATCCGGAGAAGCTTGCCGCGTTTTATAAGGACGTTTTCGGCTTGCAGGAAATTCATCGCGGCTCGCATCCGGGCCACGCGGCGGGAAAAACGGTCCATCTCACCGACGGTTACTTCGAGCTTGCGCTCCTCGACAACTCGGCGCAGCAGAGCCGGAACGGGCTTTATCATTTCGGCATTCAGATCGACGACATCGACGACACTTTGAAGCGCGTTGATACGGCGCAGCCGAACAAACCCGTGCGCAAACGGCCGGCGGGCACCCCGTTCGCCGAGATGCGCGTCTCCGATCCCGACGGCAACTTCATCGATCTATCGGTTCACGGATTTCTCGAATACCAGCCGCTGAAGAAGGTATAAGTCCATGGCAAAACCGAAGCTCACAATGGCGGTGTCGAGCTACGACCGCCACTTTCCGTTTTTCGACGGCTCCGTCACGCTCGCCGACGCCGACCTGGCCGTTCTGCTCGTCGGCCAATCCGAGCGGCTGCAGCACGGCGTCGATCGCCACGAGCGAATGCTGCAGAAAGGGGAATTCGATATCTGCGAGCTCTCGCTTTCTTCCTATCTCATGGCGCGGAGCCGTGGCATGCCGTTCACGGCGATCCCGGTCTTTCCGCGGCGCCTTTTCAGCCTCTCCCAGATGTGGATCCGACGGGATGCCGGTATCGCTGCGCCGAAAGATCTCATGGGGCGCAAAGTCGGCCTCAGCACATTCCAGACGACGCTTTCGGTCCTTGCAAAAGGCGATTTGCAGTCGGAGTACGGCGTAGACTGGCGCAAGATCGTATGGGTCGTCGCGAAGGAGGAAACCGTCGCCTTCGAGCCAATGAAAGGCGTCGAGATCCGTCTCGCACCGGCCGGACGAAAGATCGGCGCGCTTTTGGAGGCCGGCGAGATCGACGCGCTCTTCATGCCGCATCCGCCGAAGGAAGTCCTCGGCGCCTCGGATAAGTTCGGCCGCCTTTTTCCCGACGCCAAGGCCGAAGAGCTCAAATATTTTCGCAAGAACGGATTCTTTCCCATCATGCATGTCGTCGCGTTCAAGGATGAGGTCTTGAAAGCCAATCCATGGCTCGCCGGGGCCGTTATGGATATGTTCGAACGCGCCAAAGACGTATGTCGTCGCTACTACGATGATCCCAATTGGTCGCGCCTCGTCTGGGGGCGCCACCTCTTTGAAGAGGAAAGACGGCTGTTAGGCGATGATCCCTGGCCCTACGGCGTTGCGAAGAACCGCGCCAATCTGGAACGATTTATGGTTTATTCGCTCGACCAGGGCCTCATGGCGAAGAAACTCGCCGTTGAAGAGCTGTTCGCGGAATCGGCATTGTCGAGCTAAACTTGTCTTATATGCCGCAGATCGTTCGCTGCCCGATTTGCCGTAGCGAGGTTCAATGGGAGGGCAATCCGCACCGGCCCTTCTGCTCCGAGCGCTGCCGGTTGCTGGATCTCGGCGCATGGGCCGAGGGGCGCTATCGCATTCCGGGAAAGAAAATCCTCAAAGACGCCGACGCCGAAAAAGAGGACGATGACGAAGAGCCGCGATAAGCAGGATCCGACGCTGTGATCCATCGCACGGCGATCATCGATCCGCGCGCCGAGGTCGATCCGGAATGCGATATCGGACCCTATGTCGTCGTCGACGGCGCGGTCAAGATCGGCCGCGGCACCCGTGTCATGGCCCACGCGACGATCATGGGTTGGACGGAGGTTGGGGCCAATAACGAGATCCATCCCGGCGCCGTGTTGGGCGGCGCGCCGCAGGACAAGGCCTATCGAGGTGCGGAAACCTATTTAAAGATCGGCGAGCGAAACATCTTTCGCGAACACGTCCAGGTCCATCGCGGGACCGCGGCCGGCTCGGCGACGGTCATCGGCAATGACAATTACCTCATGGCCAACGCGCACGTCGGCCATAACTGCCGTCTGGGGAATGGCATCGTGCTCGCCAACGGCGCCCTCCTCGGGGGGTATGTCGAAGTCGGTGATCGCGCCTTCATCTCCGGCAACTGCGTCGTGCATCAATTCGTGCGCGTGGGAGAGCTTTCACTCATGCGGGGATTAAGTGGGACGAGCCGCGACGTGCCGCCTTATGCCATCGTCGATTGGCAGCACACGGTGCGCGGTCTGAATCTCGTCGGGCTTCAGCGCGCGGAATTCGACGGGCAAAAAATCCGCGCGCTGAAAGAGGCGTTTCGAATCCTCTTCAGAAAGGGAAGGAATTTAAAGATCGCCGTCGCCGAAATCGAGGCGAATGCGAACCTGGCTCAGCAGGTTCTGCCGCTGCTGGAGTTTATAAAAACTTCCAAGCGCGGCGTCTGCTTCGGCGCTTAGCGCGGCTCGAGATTCGAATCGCTCGGCGCCTTAGAGACCTGCTCCGGCGGCTGGTCGTCGGGCCCCGGTCCGATGAACACGACCGGCTGTTCGCCCTTCAGGTGATCGGTCGTAAGCACGTAAGTGCCCTTGACCGCCGGGTAGATGATCTCGTTGGCGACATCGCCGCGGCCGGCCGTCAGCATATAGCCGATCCCTCCGGTCAACAGCCCCAAGCCGGCGTATACGACCTTGGTCGGCATGTAGAATACGTTCGCCAAGACCGTGCCGACGCCCCAGCCGACCTCGCTTCCTATCTCTTTGGTCGGCGACTGCTGCTCCTCGGCCTTCGCCGGCGCTTGCTGAGCCTGTGAAGCGAGCGGAGCGGCCAACAGGGCCACTGCCAACATGCACGCTAAAAGCGTGGAAAATTTGGTTTTCATGTGCGCCAATATACCCATTTATACCCAATTTGTCAAAATACTTTTATATTGTTCAAAACTAGCATTGTTTAGCATAGTTATGCATCTTTAGCAGCCCATGAATGGGCGGATATATATCGGACGATAATTACCGGCCGCTCTTCAAGCCGCATGCTCCGGTATTGGGAATACTTTTTCCGCAGCAGCCGGACGGCCTTTCGATGTTTTTTCCCGCGCATCGCGAGCATCGCCCGGCCGTGAATTAAAATGTACGTAAGACGGCGCCAATTTTCCTCGTAATGATCGACGAGAACCGCAACCTTAGGATTGAGGATGATGTTGCGGGCACGTTTCAGGCGCAGCGGCGGACTTTTTTTCGGTTTTTCATCGAGCGGTGTGAAAAGCTCCCGTCCGTCGACCGCGAAACAGATCGGAACGACATGCGGCCGCCCTTTGTGATCCGCCGTGGCGAGATGCGCCACGCGCGCGGAGCGAAGAAGGCGGAATGCCGCAGGCGAAAGGCGCGAGAAAATTTTTTTTCGCCGCCGCACGCCTCTTTCCATTTGTTAAATCTTAAATTCGCCGGCGATGTTCGGAGCGAACAGCTCTTCAATCTTGACCGGCCGGTCGACGAGACCCTGCTCGCCCATGTAGCGGAGCAAAGTCTCGAGCAATTTGCGATTGGCCTCGACGCCGTAGGGCCACCAATCGGGTCCGAAAAGCGACTTGAGCAGCTCCATCTCGGCGGTGAGCCACGGCAGCGTGCATGCGAGCGTGTTCGACACGTGCATGGCCTGAATCGCGCGGTCCTTCGCCTGACAAAACGCTTTGTAAAGACTCCGCGCGACCCATGGGTGGCGTTCGTAGAGTTCTTTTCGGATCACGACGACGTGCATGATCGGGAAGATCTTAGTCCTCTTATAATAGTCCATCTCGACTTCTTTGTAGTTGGGAAACAGCCGCCGCACCTTGGGCGATCCCTTGACGAACGAGGAAGGGCTCCGCGCGGAGATGAGCGCGTCGATCGCGCCGCTCTCCAACATGCCATTGAGCGTTTGATCATCGGAGATGGGGTTGACCTTGATCTCCGGCGGCAGCTTGAGCTTGACGCGCTCTTTGCGGCCGGCTTCCTCTTGGCCGCCGACGAGCCACTCGACATCGCCTGCTTTGACGCCATACTCATCGTTCAAAAATCCCCGAATCCATACCGCCGCCGTAATCGAATATTCGGGCGCTCCGACTTTTTTCCCCTTGAAGTCCTGCGGCTTGGTGATGCCGGAATCGGTATTGATGAAGACGCATGAGTGGCGGAAAAAACGGGATGGAAAAACCGGTATCGCCACGAACGGAGAATTGCCGCGGCTTAGCATCGTAATGTGATTCGAAAGCGACATCTCCGAGGCGTCGAATTCAAGAAAATTGCTCATCCTCCAGAAAATCTCCTCCGCCTGGAGAGGCAGATAATTGAGCTTGATTCCTTCCGGTTCGACCTCGCCGGTCTGGAGAGCCTTCGTGCGGTCATAGTCGCCGCAGGCGACGGTCACATGTAATTTTTCCACGAAAGCCTCCTTCGGGAGTGAAAATTTTTATGCGATCCGTCGCGCGGCGGCTAGTGCTTGGTGTCCCAGCGCGACAGACGCTGGGCCATGGCGATGAGAAAGACGCAGATAATCGATATGACGATGCCGAGCGCGCCGACGCGGCCGCGCTGGCCGTCGAGGTAGAAGAAGTAAAGCAGCGGTCCCAGCGGCTCGGCGCCGGGACTGTAAAGAAACAGTGTCGCGCTGAACTCGCGAATGAAAATCGTCGCCAGGATGATCCAGCCCGCCATAATGCCGGGTCTCATCAGCGGTACCAAGATACGCCGGAAGGTGGCGAAAAAGCCCGCGCCGCAGGTGGTCGAGGCCTCTTCAAGCTCTCTATGGATCTGGACTATCGTGCTGCTGACGGCGCGGAGGCCGTACGGCAGGAATCGCGTCACGTAAGCGATCAAAATAATCCAGATCGTCGCATAGATCGGGATGGGAAAATCGACGTACCCCCACAACAACCCGAGCGCCAGCGCGCTTCCGGGAAAAGCCCACGGAATGAAGACGAGGCCTTCGAGAATCCCCCGGCCGCGAATCTTCGTCCGGATCGTCATGTAAGAGGTGAGAGCCGCCAGGAGCATACAGATCGTCGCCCCGACGAGCGCGAGGAACATGCTGTTGTAAAAAGCGCGGTGCGTGCGCGCGTTCTCCAGGATGTAGCGGTAGTTGCTCACCGTCAGGTTGTGCCAGGTCTGCCAGGTCGGCACGTGATAGTACGGCATGACTGAAACGAGCAGCAGAACCAGAAAAGGCAGCACGACGAGAATCAGCAGGAGTAGAAACGCCACGGCGGTGGCGAGATAACGCCATCGACCGAGATCGATCTGATGCGGCTGAAACGCCTTGCCAGTGACCGTTGAAAAGCTCTCCACTTGAGAAGTGAATCGGCGATAGAGATAAACGAACACGAGCGCGATAACGAGAATCTCGACGCCGTAGGCGGCCGCGAGGTTATGGTTGGTCGGAAAAGAACCCAGAGCCTCGCGCCAGATCTTGGTCGTAAAGACCTCGATGCGCGCGGGCAGGGCGATGATCGCCGGGGTATCGAAGCTTTCCAGCGCGCGGACGAAATTCAGCGTGGCGGCGGCGAGAATCGCAGGGCGCATCAGCGGAAAGGTGATGCGCGCGACGACTCCGAGCTCATTCGAGCCCAAGGTTTTGGCCGATTCCTCGAGCGACGGGTCCATTCCCTTGAGCGCGGCGGCGATGATCAAAAACGCGAGCGGCGTAAGGATCAGTCCTTCGACGAAGACGAGCCCCGGGACGCTGTAGATGTTGAACAGCGGAGTGTCGGCGCCGGTGAGCCGCATCCAGGTGCCGTTGATGAGCCCATTCGACGGGTTCAGCAGCAGCACCCACGAGATCGCTATTAAAAGCGGCGGCATAATATTGGGAATGATCGCCACGAGCTCGAACAGCCGCCGCAATGGCGCGTTCGAGCGGATCGTGATCCAGGCGAGCACCAGCGCGAGGACGATCGAAACGCCGGAAGCGCCGATGCCGAAAAGAAAAGAGGTGAGGAGCAGCCGGTACGATTCGGGGTCGGTATAGGCGTGAATGTAATTGGCGAGAGTGAAATGCCCGGGAACGCCGAGCGGGGCGTCGGTAAAGCTCCCGTAGAGAAGAAAAAAGCTAGGGTAGAGCGTGAGAAAAGCGAGTACCCCCGCCAGGACGATAAAAACCAAATGAACCGGCTGGGCGAAAAACGCCCCGACCCGGTTTACGCTCGATGTCGGGAGTGCTCGCTCGAGTGCGACAGCTTTATGCGCCAAACTTTTACGATCCCAGAAAAGTCTTCGTGTATTCCTTCTTCTTCTCCGCGAACCCCTTGGTATCCAGGTCGATCATGTTGACGAACTGGATCTTGTCGGCGTCGGGCAGTGGCGGCAGGACGCCTTTGCGGTTCACGAACTCGCCCATCTTCGCCATGATGTTCATGCCTTCGTCGCCGAGGAAGAAGTCGATGAACGCCTTGCCCGCATTCGGATGTGGCGGCTTAGCGGCGAGCGGGATGTAATGGCCGTCGCCCATCATTCGCGGCAATCTCACGTAGTCGAGCGGCGCGCCTTTCTGGCCGAATATATAGGTGTACTTCACGTAGGTGATAGCGATCGGCGTCTCGCCGGTGGCAACGCGCTCGGCGGCGGGCAGGAGCGACTCGACCAGAACAGGTTTCATTGCCGCCAAGTCTTTGATGAATTTATCGGCTTTTTCCTTGCTGCCCATCACCTTGTCCAGGCTCGCCACCCATTGAGTCGTCGTCGTGTGCTGCGTCGGGTCCGGCATGACGATCTTGCCGCGGTACTGAGGCTTCAGCAGGTCCTCGAGCGATTTCGGCGCATCCGCGGGCTTGATGATGCCTTTGTTATAGACAATGCCGATGATGACATTGCGATAGCGCGGCCCGAGGTTCGGGTCGATCGCGTCTTTCGGAAACGCTTTCGCCGAAGGCGAATCGTACTTCGCGAACATGCCCTCCTTCTGCATCAGCTGCAGCGGGTTATCGTTCGTCGCGATCGCGTCGAAAAGCGGCTTGCCGGAGCGGAATTCGGACTGTGCCCGGTCCATCACCTTGGTTGCTGACGCGCGCCAATAGTCGACTTCGATACCGGTTTTTTTTGTGAAGGCCTTGGTGATCGCCTCCATGGTGTCCGACTCGAGCGAGCCGTAAACAACCGCCTTCCCTTCCTTTTTGGCCGCATCGAGGGATTGCGCGTTGGCCGGATGGCTGACAAAAAAAGCACCGGCCGCAAATGCAACAAGCCTCAGGAATTTACTCATGATAAATACTCCCTTCTAGTCCTTAGACGTCGGGCAGGGTGGATACAATCAAAATCACCAAACCCAGTCAAGATCAAGCCGGGTAGAAATGGATAATGGCTTTGTGACACTGCCCTTGGTTGACACGAATCCCCGCGGATCATATAAGAATTTCTCGACCTTTCTACGAACGGAGACCGCAAATCATGGATCAAATCGACCTATTGGTAACAGGCGGCGAGGTGTGGACTCCCGGCGGTTTCGTAACCGCCGATGTCGCCGTAGCCGGCCGAAAAGTTGCGGGCGTGGCGCAGCCGGGAACCTTTTCGCAGGCGCAAAAAACCATCGACGCTACAGGAAAGAAAGTGATCCCGGGGCTGATCGACACCCATACGCACCATCGCGACCCGGGATTCACGCATAAAGAGGATCTGACGACCGCGACGCGCGCCGCGGCGGCGGGCGGCGTGACGTTGTCGGTCGGCATGCCGAACGTGAACCCGCCGACGACCACCGTCGAGCGTTATCGCACCCTCATCGAAGACCACAAGAAAAAGTCGATCGTCGATTTTAATCATAATCCGTCCGGAACCGTGCCCGAGCAGATTCCGCTGCTCGCCAAAGAAGGGCCGTTGGCGTTCAAGATTTTCATGGTGCGCGATACGGGGCGCGATTATCCGCATATGCCGGGCATCGGCCTCCATAATCATGGCCAGCTATTCCGCTCGTTCGAGGAGATCGCCAAGACGGGGCTGCCGCTCATGGTGCATCCGCACGATCAGGACCTGATGGATGTCATCGAGCAGCGCTACTGGCAGCGCGGCGACCACAGCCCGCAGGCCTACGGCAAGGCCTATCGCGATTTCGAAGGGATCATCTGGGATACCGCGATCGCGACGCTCGTGCGCATGCAAAAGGCCGCGGGGACGAGGCTGCATATTCTTCACATGAGCACTCCCGGCGGCATCGAGATGATTCGCCGCGCCAAAGAAGAAGGACGGCCGGTGTCCGGCGAGGTCAATCCTTGGGCGCTGTTTCTCGCGACCTGGGAAAACGTCGAGAAGCTCGGCCCCTACTGCCTCGGTTTCTGGGTTCCGGACGAGCACGCGGCGGCGCTTTGGGACGCGATCAACGACGGCACGCTGGAAGTCATCGGCACCGACCACGCCCCTCATACGAAAGAGGAAAAGGACGTCGGCTGGGAAGATATGTGGAAGTCGCCGGGCGGTGAGCCGCAGATCCAGGATTATCTCAGATTGTTCTTAACCGCCGTCAACGAGGGAAAGCTCACGCTCGACCGGCTCGTGCGTATCACTTCGTACAATCCCGCGCGCATCTTCGGCGTCTACCCGCGTAAGGGCGTGCTTCAGGCCGGATCCGACGCCGATATTACGATCGTCGACATGAACAAGGAAGAGACGATATCGAACGAGACGACCTACACTAAAGTCGGCTGGACGCCTTACGCCGGGCGCAAGGTCAAAGGTGTTCCGATCTACACGATCGTCCGCGGCACCGTGGTCATGGAAAACGGCAAAGTCATCGGCCAGCCGGGATTCGGCGAGTGGATCCGGCCTATCGGGTAGACGAGCGCGCCGCGCACGGCGAGAAAATTTGGACGCGCGCAACAAGTTAAAACTCGCCGTTGGTGTCGGCGAGTTCCTCCGTGACCGAGTCAGCGTCGAAAGTGCGCGCGAAGCCGTCCGTCAGGCGCTCGGGACGCGCGCAGAAAGATTCCTCGTCCTCGCTCAGGCGCAGATTTACGACCAGCCGCACAGCCCTTATCTGAAACTTCTCAAGAGCGCCGGCTGTGATTATTCCGATCTCGAGGCACTCGTCCATCGCGATGGGCTGGAGGCGGCGCTCGAACGCCTAGCCGCGGCAGGCGTTTATCTTAGCTCCGATGAATTCAAGGGTAAGAAAGAGGTCGTTCGAGGCCGGCTCTCGTTTCACGTCGATCCAGCCGTCTTCGAGCGCCGCGGCTCGGCTCCGGGCTTTGCCACGGAGAGCAGCGGCACGCGCAACCGGCCGCAGCGCTCGATGATTTTTCTCGACTGGCTCGCTCTTCGTGCCCAAGTCACGGCGATTTTTTTCGATGCGCACGATCTTTTCTCGTATTCCCACGCGGTCTACGATTCGATCCTTCCCGGCAGCGCGATCAACCATCTGCTCGTCAACGCGAAAATCGGGAAGGCGACCGAGCGGTGGTTCGCCCGCCACGTGCCGGAGCCGACTCGGCTGCACGCGGCGGCGCGTTATCTCATGACCGGCTTTATCGTGGTCGCCGCACGACGCAGTTTCAAATTGCCACTGCCGCACTTCGTCGATACCGCGGATCTGACTCCGATCGTGCGCTGGATCGAGAGCGAGAAGCGCCGCGGCAAAAACTGCTACGTGACGACGATCGCCAGCAGCGCGGCGCGGCTCGCGCGACGCGCCTGTGAGATGGGCGTCGCGCTCGACGGGGTCAAGTTGAATGTCGCGGGCGAGCCGTTCACCGAGGCAAAGGAGGATGCCGTGACGCGCTCGGGCGCGCGGTTCACCTCGCGCTATAGCTACGGCGGCAACGTGAGCGTCGGCTTCGGCTGCGCGACGCCGGCCGACCGCGACGAGGTCCATGTGAGTCAGAACCTGCTGGCGCTGATCCGCCATCCGACGCCGCTCCCCGGCGGGAGTGCGCCGATTCATCCGCTGCTTTTGACCACACTCGATGCGGAAGCGCCGCGCTTTCTACTCAACGTCGGCAACGGCGACTATGGCACGCTCAGCGGCCGGAACTGCGGCTGCGCGCTGGAAAACGCCGGCCTCACCTTGCACGTGCATTCGATCCGCAGCTTCGAGAAGCTCACGACCGAGGGGATGAATTATGATTACGGGGATCTTTTCGAGTTATTGGAGAAGACCATTCCCGCCGAGTTCGGCGGCGGGCCGGGCGATTACCAGCTCGTGGAAGAAGAGGACGATAACGGGCAGACGCGCCTTACGCTCGTGGTCGATCCACGCATCGGCCCGCTTGACGAAACCGCCGTTCTGGCGCGCGTGGCGAAGGCGTTTGCCTCGGGCCGCTGGGGCAATCGTTTCATGACGCTACTCTGGCTGCAAGCCGGTACGTTCCGACTTGAGCGCCGTGTCCCGCATGCCAGCCGCCGCGGCAAAATCTTGCCCCTGCATATTCCGATGTAAAGCTCAGCATCCGACGGTTTCCTCGTCCAGTTTGTTCATTACCAGCCCGTCGATCACCTTGGGATAAAAATAGGTGGTTTTCTGCGGCATCTTCTCCCCGGCGGCCGCCACCGTCATGATCTCCTCGGCTTTGGTCGGGTTTAAAATGAACGCCGCCGCGTAGTCTTCCTTGTCGAGCGCCTGCAGGACCTTTTCCTCATCCTGCGAATAGCTGATCGCACCCTCTTTCACCTGCTCGTCGGGTTTAAAGCCGAAGATGTGATCGAGAATGAGACGATGCAGCAGGCTGACGTCGAGCTCGCGGAGCGGCTCGCTCAGATCGCCCGCCAGCCGCTGCATGAATCTTTTGTTTTTAAGTCTGAGAATGAGATATCGCGGGTCGCGTTTGAACGAAGCGCCGATCACGCGGTGCTTTTTTCCCTGCGTCTGCAGCGCGCGGACAAAGGCGCGCTGTCCCTCGGTCGTCTTGGGGTACGGCTCGATATAAAAATACCGCATCAGTGCTTCTTCGAGCTGCTGGAAAGGAATGGGCGGCAGCGAACGCACCAGACGGTGCGTGGGAAGGATCACCAGTCCTTCGTCGCGCGTATTGGCGAAAAACATCATGACATAGTCGAACGCCTCGACGCCGGTCGCGCCGGGCTTAGCCTCGCGCATGCGGTTTCTATAATTCAGCGCCGCTTCATAGCGGTGATGGCCGTCGGCGATGAGCAGCGGCACCTGCGCCATCTCGCGCCGCGCCATCTCGATGAGCTCCGCATCGGTGATGCGCCAGAGCCGGCAGCTCCCGCTCTTGTCTTCTTTTGCCTCCAATATCGCCGCGGCGCCCTGCGTGTGCTCGGCAAGCAATTTGTTGATCGTCTGTTTCGGCTCGTCGTAGAGCGAGAAGATCGGGCTAAGATTCGCGTTCGTTGCGAGCATGATCCGCAGCCGGTCCTCTTTCGGCGCCGCCAGCGTTCCTTCGTGCGGCCGGATCGCGCCGCTGGAGAAATCTTCCAGGCGAGCGACGGCGAGAAAACCCCAGCGCTCTCTTTCCTGCTTTTCCTTCAAAGTGAAGCGCTGGCGCAGGAAATAAAGCGCCGGCTTCTCGTCGCGGAGCAGGATGCCGTCGTGCTGCCATTCATTGAAAAGCCGCGCCACGGTCTCATAGGGCTCGGGGTCCTGATTGAGAATTAAACGGATCACATTGTAGGGCGAGCGCTTGTAGAGCTTTTCCTGCTCTTCACGTGAGATCACGTCGTAGGGCGGCGCGACGACTTTGGATGCGTCGCCGACTTTCTTCGTATTATAGAGAAGCCCGCGAAAGGGCGCGATGTCTGCCATGGATTAACGTCCTCGGAATGTATCGCAGCGAAAAACTAAGACGAAATTACTTTCCCGAATAGCTGATCTCCGGATGGTCCTGGTAATGGTTTTCGGGATCGGCGGCGGAAAAAGCGCAGAAGAGCTCGAGCGGAGTTCGACCTGTGTTGACCATCATGTGGCGCTTGCCAGCGGGGATCAAGATGGCATCCCCGGCTTTGATCGCGACGACCTCGCCGTCCACCCAAGCCTTGCCGCTGCCTTTTTGCACGTAAATGACCTCTTCCATGCCGTCGTGGCTGTGCGGGTGGCGCGCGCCGGCTTTTCGCACCGGCATCACCTCGACCAATCTGAGCGCGATGCCGCGCGCGCGGAGCTGGCGGTGCGAGACGAGCTCGCGAAAGCTCCGGCTGGGTGCTTTTTTCCGCGCCACTTGGCGCCGATTGATTTTTCTAACGGCCACTTTCGTCGAGCACTTCTTTAACGGAGACGGTGCGTTTTTCTTCGGCCGAGCGGAGCGCCGCGGCGATCACCGCGAGCGCCGCGACGCCCTCCTTGCCCCCGATCTCCGGCGGCTTGTGATCCCGAATGCATTCGGCGAACTCCTCCAGCTCTTCGCGGAACATGTCGCCGCTGCCGAGCGCGATCGGCTTGTGCTCCGAGGAGCCGCGGTACTGTATTTCCAGGCGGCTGTGGTCGTCCACGACATCCGATTTTTGCCAGAAGTTGAAATCCACCGTGAAATAGAGATTCGCATCCATGCCGTAAACGTAAGTGTAGAACGTTCCCTGGGACGCCCAATTCGAGCCGATGTAGCAGAGCTGCCCGCTTTCGAGTTCGAGCAGCGTCATTGTGACGTCCTCGATCTCCGCCGGCGTATAGAGACGTTTGGCGAGCGCCGTCACGTTTTTCACGGGGCCGAACAGATAATGAAGCGTGTCGACGTGGTGAACCGCGAGTTGGATCAGCGGACCACCGGGGCTTTTGTCTTTGTACCAGCGCCATTTCTCCGGCGTGAGCTCAAGACTCCGGTCGTTGGAAAAATTGCACTCGGCCATGACGAACTTACCGAGGCCGTTTTGCGACAAAATCTCCTTGATCTTGCGGTTTCCTTGAAGCCGGCGCGCGCTGTGGCCGACCGAAAGCAGCACGCCGGCTTGGCGGCACGCGCGCTCGATCTTGATCGCGTCGCCGAGCACGTGCGCGATGGGCTTGTCGACGTAGACATGCTTTCGCGCCGCTGCGGCCTCCACGATGGGAGCCGCGTGCGCGTCGTTCGGCGTCGTGACGATCACGCCTTCGACTTCGGGGTCCTTTAATAACTCGGCATAGCTCGCCGCCGCCCGGCAGTTATATTTGCGCGAGAATTCCGCTCGGCTCTCGTCCGAGCGGCTGAAGCAGCTGACCATCTTGATGCGGTCGCTTTTTTGAATGGAGTCGGCGAGCGTCTTGGCCCAGCGGCCGAGACCCACAGCGGCGACCCTGACGGGATCACGTTTTGACATATGGATAACCGGCGCGCGGCCGTTATTCCCCCAGCTCCTTGAACGTCGTGCGAATATAGTCCGCCGCCGCGTCGGAGACCTTGCTCAGAAACTCTTTCGCCTTTTCCGGGGTCGCGTTTGCCGGGTTGCCGTACCACCCTGTCGGCGCGATCTCGCGGATGTCTTTCAAGAACGGATATCCGGCACGGCCGCGCCTCAGGCTGTCGATTTTCTTCGCGCGCTCGGGCGAGGACGGGTTGGTCGCGCGGTCGAGATGGACCAACGCAGGCTCGTAGGCGAGCACCGGCAGCACCTCCAACTCGCCGCCGTGCGTGAGGCCGCACTCCTGGCCGAAGAGCTCGTAGGCGATGTAGCAGGCCTGCACGACGAGGACGCGCGCCGCGGTGCGCTGCTGCACGGAGACGCCGGCGAGATTCATCGCCGAAGTATTGCCCTCGTGCCAGTTCAAAAAGACGATCTTCTTGGCGCCGTGGCGGACGAGCGATTCGCAGATGTCCTCGACGACCGCGATGAAGGTCTGCGGCTTGAGACTCAAAGTCCCGGCGAACGACATGTGAAACGGCGTCACGCCGACGGGGGAGAAGGGGACCAACAGGCCGTCCACCTTTTCGGCGACCTCACGGCCGATCGCCACCGACGCGAGATAATCGGTGCCGCAGGGGAGATGCGGCCCGTGCTGCTCGACGCTTCCCATCGGAATAATCGCGAGGCCGCTGCGCTTCAAGATCGCCTCGGCTTCGGGCTGGGTGATTTTTAAGAGCGATCTCATGCCGCGGCTCCCGCGGACGACTCTTCGGAGAGCTCGCGCGCGATCAGCTCTTCCAATTCTTCCTCGCAGCGGAGAAACGGCTCGGACAGCCGGACGCGGGGGCGTGGAATTTTGACGTCGAGAATGGTTCTCACCCGCGAGGGACGCCGGCTCAAGACCACGATGCGGTCGGAGAGAAACACCGCCTCGCGCACGCTATGGGTGACGAACAGGATCGTCTTTTTCGTCTCCGCCCAGATATCGACGAGCATCTGCTGCAGGCTCGTGCGCGTTTGGGCATCGAGGGCGCCGAAAGGCTCGTCCATGAGCAGAATCTCGGGCGAATAGGCGAGAGCGCGCGCGATGCCGACGCGCTGCTTCATGCCGCCGGAAAGGCGGTGGGGAAATATATGCTCGAACTCGGCGAGCTTCACCATGTCGAGATAGCGCTTGATGATGCGCTCGTGCTCGGCCGCGGGAACGCCTTTCATTTTGAGGCCGAAGCAGATGTTGTTTCTCACTGTCAGCCAGGGAAACAGCGCGAACTCCTGGAAGACGACGCCGCGGTCGAGGCCGGGGCCTTCGATCGGACGGCCGTCGAGCAGCACCTCGCCGGAAGTCTTGTCGTATAAGCCCGCGAGGATCATGAGCAGCGTCGATTTGCCGCAGCCGCTCGGGCCGATGATCGTGATCAGCTCGCCTTCGCGGACGTCGATATTGACGTTGTCGATCGCGTTGATCGACGAGAAGCGGCCGAAGCCCTCGTCTACTTGGAACGTCTTGCGCAGGTTGCGCACGATGAGTTTGGGCTCGGCCATTACAGCTCCCGCACCATGCCCCAGCGCTGAACGGTGAAGATCTCGAGCGACCGCAGCGCGACGCGCTCGAGCAGAAACCCCAGGATGCCGATCACGATCACGCCCGCATACATGACGTCGGAGGCGAGAAACGCGCGCGCCTCGAAGATGCGAAAGCCGATCCCGGTGCCGATCGACGCGAGCATCTCGCCGGCGACGAGAATGCGCCAGGCGCGCGAGAAGCCTTGACGGTAGCCGGTGATGATCGCCGGCAGCGCGGCCGGGATCAGGATTTTATAAAACAGCCGCGCGCCGCGGCAGCCGAGCGCGCGCCCGGCATTGATCAGCGAGGTGTCGACGCTTTTCACTCCCGCCCAGGTGTTGAGCATAATACTCAAGCTCGCCTCGAAGGCGAGCGTAAAGATAATCGCCTTCTCCGAGAGGCCGAACCAAAGAATGACGATGGGAAAAATCGCGATGCCGGGGATCGCGAGAAAAAAATTGAGCGGCGGCACGAGGATTCTCTCGGCCCAGCGGCTCGTACCCATGAGCAGGCCCGAAAGCGTCCCGACGACGATCGCGAAAAACACGCTCGAGAGAAGCCGCAGCAGCGAATGAGCCACGTCGCGGAGGAAAATTCCTTCGACCGTGAGCTCCCACATTTTTTTGAAAATGTCGGTGACGGTGGGGAACAGCGCCGGATGGATCCATTCCATGCGGGCGACGATCTCCCAGAGGAGTAGCACGAAGGCGATCGGCAGGACGTTGTCGAGAAGGGCGCTCAGGTAGTAGGCGGGCGTGGCGCGGCGTTCCGGCGTCAGCGTGGCGCTGCCGGCCAGGGAGACTTCGGAGGCCTTTTGCATCTCCTTACTTCGCGCTCGCTTTCTCCGCGAAGCGGTTGTCGACCGCGGCGCGGATGTTCGGCACTTCTTTGATCCTGCCGTCCTCGACCGAGACTTTGGAGAGCTCCTCATTGTCCTTGATGTCGGCATCGCCGATGATCAGCCGATCGTACTTCGTGATGAAAATTTCCCGTTTGGCATCGGCAGGGCTCACGGTGATGCCGCGCATCTTTTTCATCGAATCGCTCATGATGCGCGCGACGTCGTCGGGGTTCTCGCGGATATACTTAAGCGACTGATTCCACGCGTTCACGACCTTCTGCACCACATCCGGCGATTTCTCGATCATACGGTTTGGCGTGATGAGATAAAACGGATAGAGCGAGTTGATCGGCTTGGCGAGATCCTCGGGGTTGAGGATCACGCGGCCGATGCCTTTGGCGACCATGCGGGCGGGCGACGGCTCCCAGGTCACCGCGCCCTCGATCGAGTTCGCTTCCATCGCCGCGGGGATTAGCGGATTGTCCATATTTCTGATCGTGAACTCTTTCGTCGTGAGGCCCTGGGTCTTCAAGTAGCGCGCCCAAACGGCGTAAGTGCCGGTACCGACCTGTACGCCGAGCGATTTGCCTTTCAAATCGGCCATCGTTTTCGTCTTGTCGTCTTTTTTCGGGACGACGACGCTGCCGGTAAAGCCGTAGCCGTTCAGCGCGATCGCCTTGATCGGCAGTTTTTTCGCCGCGATCGTCTCGAGCCGCGAGGGCGAGGCGACGCCGAAATCGGTCGAGCCGCCGATCATCGATTCGAGGATTTGCGTCGCCGTGCCTTCGCTCGCGTGCTTCACCTCGAGTCCCTGCGCCGCGAGGTAGCCTTTCTCGATCGCGACGATGGCGATGACGGCATACATGTTCTCGGAATACGTGATATGGACCGGCGGTTTCTGCTGCGCCGCGGCCGCGGAGGCGAATAGCAAAGCGGCCGAGATCAAAGATCCCAGGCGCACGAAGCGACGAGTTGATTTGAGCGTCATGGCTACTCCTATTTGCCTTTCTTCGCGGCCGGCAGCGACTTTTCGGCTTTTTCAACGAAACTGTTATCGACGTATTGTTTCAGATTCGGCAGCTTCTTGAGTTTTTTCTGCTCGAACTGCATCTTCGCGCTCTCCATCGTGTCGTCGATGTCGGCGTCGCTGACGCGCGCGCGATTGTAGTTCGTGCCGTCGAGCAGTGTCTTGACCGTCTCTTTAGAGAGCTTCGTTCCTTCGCGCGCGAAAAACGCCTGCATCAGATCCGCGACCTCCGCCTTGTTGCCGTCGATATAGCGCAGCGTCTTGACCCATGCGTTGACGAACTTCTGCACGACTTCGGGTTTTTTCTTGAGCGTCTCTTCCGTGGTCATGACGAAGAAAGGATAGGTGACTTTCAGCGGCTCGGCGATGTCCTTCGGCTTGAGGATCGGGCGGCCTAAATTCTTTTCGAAGATGAGCGTCGCGTACGGGTCCCAGGCGATCGCGCCGTCGATGCCGCCCGAGCCGAACGCGGCGGGAATCTGCTCGGTATCGATATTTTTAATGTTGAAGTCGCTCTCCGGAATTCCCTTGCTGCGGAGATAGCGCAGCCAAACGGTGTGCGTTCCCGAGCCGACCTGCGCCGCGAGCGTCTTGCCTTTCAAATCTTCGAGCTTGCTCGTCGCAGTGTCCTTCGACGGCACGATGACATAGCCGGCGAAGCCCCAGGTCGACAGCGCAATAACCCGGATCGGCAGATCCTGCGCCAGCGCCTGGATCGGCCGGACATTGGCGCCGACGGCGAAATCGGTCGAGCCGCCGATCAGCGCCTGGAGCGCGACTTGGCCGGACGATTCCGGGCTCGCATTGACGATCAAGCCTTCCTGATCGAAGAAGCCTTTCTCGACGCCGACGACCGAGGTCGTCGCGTAAATGCTGCCGGAGTAGTTGAGCCGCACGAGGGGCTTTTTGCTCTGCGCGCCGATTTGCGGCGCGAAAAAAAGCGCCGACAACAGCATGAGCGCCGCGGCGAACGGTATCGTCAGCTTCATTTTTTCTCCTTGGAATTCCCGCGGAAAGGTCATGAAATCCCGACTGCGTATCTATCTCAGAACCCCGCGGTTTACAAGATTCTTCGGGCGCTTGCCGGAAAGAACGCGGATGACCTCGGCGCACGCCTTGACGCGCAGCTCGCGCTGCGCGCGCGCGGTGTACCACGCCGCGTGCGGCGTGACGATCAGATTGTCGAGCTCGCGGAGCGGACTATTGTCCGGCCACGGCTCTTCTTCCAGCACGTCCAGCGCAGCGCCGGCGATTTTCCGGTCCCGGAGCGCTCGATACAAAGACGCTTCGTCGATGAGGCCGCCGCGCGCCGTGTTGATGAGATAGGCCGTCGGCTTCATTCGGCCGATGGTCCGCTCGTTCATGAGATGGCCCGTCTTGGGCGAGAGCGGCAGATGAAGTGAAATGAAATCGGCCGTGCGCACCAAGCGGTCGAAGGAGAGCGGCCTCACCCTGTGTTTTTGCATCGCCGTTTTTTTTACGTAGGGATCACTCGCCGCGACCTGAAAGCCGAGGGCGCGCGCCATGCGCGCGAGGCGCCGCGCGATGCGCCCGAAGCCGACCACGCCGAGAAGCAGGTCGCGGGACGACTCCATCGGCATCAGCGGCGCGACCGCCCACTTCCCGCCGCGGGTCAGCCGCTCCGCGAGCGGGAGCTTGCGCGACCAGGCGAGGATGAGCGCGAGCGCGTGCGTCGCGACCTCTTCGATGCAGTAATCGGGAACGTTGGCGACACAGATGCCGCGGCGCGTCGCCTCGTCGAGATCGACGGTGTCGACGCCGATGCCGTAGCGGACGATCGCCCGCAGCTCCGGCAGCCGCCGCAAGAGCGATGCCGGAAGCTTCGGCGCGCCGCCAGCGAGAATGACACTAGTGGACCGGCAGAGGCGGGCCGTCTCATCCTCGTCGAGGCCGTCGCCGGCAACCAAATCAACGTCATATCGGCGCAACAGCTTCTCTTCAATCTTCAAATCGCCGAAGCGCGCGCCCAGCACCGCGACCACGCGCTTCGGTGTTTTCCCCGCCATGGCGCTTCTATAGTATGCCTCCGGCCGTTTTGCCATCTGCGGCGTTGAACGCGGCGGAGCGCTGTGCGATAAAAAAATTCGTGTCGCCCCCCTGGCTCCAGCTCTCGCTCAAGGCGCCGCCGCCGGCGCTCGACGCGGTCGCCAATTTTCTCATCGAGCGCGGCTCGCCGGGCGTCGTGCTCGCGCGCGGCGAGGTGCGCGCCTTTTTCGTGCGCTCGCCGCGCACCCCCGCGCTCAAGCGCGAGATCCACCGCTTTCTCCGCGACCTGAGAAAAATCTATCCCGGCTTCGGCGAGCAGCCGCTCGGCTGGAAGGTCTTGAAGGAAAAAAACTGGGCCAACTCCTGGCGCCGTTTTTTCGCGCCGATCAAGGTCGGGCGGCAGCTCTGGATTACCCCGCCCTGGGTCGAGCCGCCGAAAAGCCGCCGGCGCCACGTGATCACCATCGAGCCCGGCATGGCCTTCGGCACCGGCACGCACGCCACCACGCGCGGCTGCCTCGAATTCATCGAGCAGCTCGTGCCGCGCTTCGACGCCGGCGAGCTCTCGGCGCTCGACGTCGGCACCGGCTCGGGCATTCTCGCGATCGCGCTCGTCAAGCTCGGCGCCGCGGGCGTGGTCGCGCTCGACAACGATCCGGTCGCGCTCAAGGTCGCGCGCGGCAACGTGCGGGTGAACGACGCCGGGCGCAAAATCCACCTCGCGCGCTCAAAGCTCCACCGTCTCGACGAGCGCTTCGGCCTCGTCGTCGCCAATCTGACCGCCGAGACGATCCTCGAGCTCGCCGCGCCGCTCGAAGAGCGGGTCGCGCCCGGCGGCTACCTTGTCCTCTCCGGCATCCTCGACTGCCAGGCGGCCGAGGTCGCGCGCCGCTTCGCGCCCGCGCGCTTTGGCCTCCTGCGCCAGAGCCGCGACAAAGAATGGGTAACGCTCATGCTTAAGAGAAAGAGCTAGGCGTGGCCCGCTTCTTCGTGCCCAAAGAAAACATCCGCGACGGCCGCGCGACGCTTGGCGGCGCCGAGCTCGAGCATATGCGCCGGGTGCTGCGGCTTCTCCCCGGCGACTCCGTCGTATTGTTCGATGACGACGGCTTCGAGCACCAGGGAAAGATTCGCGCCTATGCCGGCGCCGCGGCGGAGATCGCGATCGAGAAATCCTACCGGCCCGAGCGCGAATCGCCGCTCGCGATCACGCTGGCGCAGGCTCTGGGGAAAGGCGACAAGCTCGACCTCGTGGTCGAGAAGGCGACCGAGCTCGGCGTCGCCGCCATCGCCCCGTTCGTCTGCCGGCGCACGGTGCCGAAGCTCGACGCTGACGCGGCCCGGCGCCGCGGCGAGCGCTGGCGCCGCATCGCGCTCGGCGCCGCGAAGCAGTCCGGCCGCACGCGCGTGCCGGACATTCACGAGCTCGCCGATTTCTCCGATCTCGTCGCTCGCCCCTCGCCTTATGATCTTAAAATTTTGTTTTGGGAGAGCGAGCAAACCCTCGGTCTACGCCGGCTGCAGGAGAGCCGGCCGGAGCTCAAATCGCTCTTGATCGTCGTCGGCCCCGAAGGGGGTTTCACGCCCGAGGAGGCGGCAGAAGCCGCGGAGCGCGGGTTTCAATCGGTCGGCCTTGGCCGGCGCATCCTCCGCACCGAGACCGCCGCGATGGCCGCCGTCGCGCTCGCAGAGCTTCTCTGGGGCGATCTCGGCTAGCGCTTTCCTTGCGCCCGGTTACGGTTTAAACTCACCGTCGCTTTCATGGAAAACGTTCGGGAAGAATGGCTTCGTCTTCATGCGCGCATCGAGCTCGAGTACGATCGTCTGTACGAGCGGCTTAAGCTCGAAGAAGCAGCCTCGGCGGCGCGCTGGGGCGGCTTCTTTCGCCGGCTTTTGGCGTTCATCGTCGATCTCATCGTCCTCGCGTTTTTCTCGCTCCTGCTCTTTCACTTGAGCCGCATCGGCTTTCGCGTCGGCATGGCCGCGCATCAGCGGGCGATCTCCTGGGAGATGCTCGACGGCCTGTTTAAGTGGGTGGGGCTCGCGTGGCTCGTGCTCGTCTGCAGCTATTTCGTCGTGCTCCATGCCGACGGAAAGACCGTCGGAAAATGGCTCATGGGGCTTCGCGTGGTGAACGCGCGCCGCCAGTCGATCGGCTACGGCCGGGCCCTCTGGCGCGGCGTCGCCGGCGTCGCGACCGCGCCGCTCCTCATCGGCTACCTGCGCATCCTCTGGCAGCGCGAGAAGCGCGGCTGGCACGACTCGCTGGCGGGGACGTGGGTCGTAAGAGAGTGAGGAGTGAGCAGCGAGGAGTGAATAGTGAAAATCAAAAGTGGAAAAGCCGCACCGAAAACTAAAAGTGTGGCAAGTCAGCATGGACTTTGAAATTGCGTTGAATAATCTTGTGAGTCATTCCGGGCGCAGGCTGGCGTTGGCGCGCGCGACCCGGAATCCGGGAATTAAAAATTAATCCTGGATACGCCTGTCGCGGGTATGATGGGAAAAGACGGCACTGGCGGATCGTGACGGACTTGTGTAGAAAGTTTTTAACTATTGATATGCGATCTTTATCTCCTCACTCCTCACTGCTCACTCCTCATTTCTGCGAGGGTATATGGCTGCGCTGAAGATCGCGGTGGTGATGGACCCGATCGAGAAGGTCAACGTCAACACCGACACCACCTTCGTCGTCATGCTCGAGGCGGAGCGGCGCGGCCATTCGCTCTATTATATGGAGCAGGACGATCTCGCGATCCGCGGCGGCGCGCCGGAAGGGCGCTGGCGCCAGGTGAGCGTCGCGCGCGCGACGCCGCATTATCAATTCGCGGACGAAGGGCGGGGGCCGCTCGCCGATTTCGATACGATCCTCATGCGCAAGGACCCGCCGTTCGACGACAAATATTTCTACACGACGCATCTTCTGAGCCTCATCGATCCGAAAAGATGCATCGTGATGAACGACCCGCACGGGCTCCGCGAGGCGACCGAGAAGCTCTACGCGCTCCGCTTTCCCCAGCTGATCCCGCCCTCGCTCGTCACGGGCGATATCGTGCTGCTCAAAAAGTTCATGGACGAGCAGGGTGGCGAGATGATCGTCAAGCCGCTCGAAGGCGCGGGCGGCCGCGGCGTTCTCTATCTAAGCCGGAACGACCGCAACGTCGGCGCGATTTTAGAGATCGTCACCGCCGACGGTCGGGCGCCGGTCATGGCGCAGCGCTATCTGCCGGAGATCCGCCAGGGCGACAAGCGCGTGCTCGTGCTCGACGGTGAGCCGATCGGCGCGCTCCTGCGCATCCCGAAGGACAACGACAACCGCGCCAACCTGCATGTCGGCGGCTCGTCCGCGCGCGGCGAGGTCACCGAGCGCGACCGCGAGATCTGCCGGGCGCTCGCGCCGGGATTTAAAAAGCTCGGCCTCTACTTCGTCGGGCTAGACGTCATCGGCGGATGGCTCACGGAGGTCAACGTCACGAGCCCGACCTGCGTCCAGGAGATCGACGGCTTCGACGGCGTCAAGCTCGAAGAAAAGATCGTCGACTCGATCGAAAAGAAGGCCGCCGCGCGCGGCCGGAATTAGCCCGGAACCTTGACTCGCCTGATTTTTTAAGCGATATTTTCAGCTTTCGGCCAGGTAGCTCAGTCGGTAGAGCAGAGGACTGAAAATCCTCGTGTCGGCGGTTCGATTCCGTCCCTGGCCACATCCACTCGCTTTATATCGTCCGCGATTCTTAATCCGCGCCCCTGCCGCACCAGGTAAACGTTCCGGTTTTGTTCCAAGCCTGGCGAAATATTTTGATCGATCGCATCCCTAATCTCCTCTGACACCACCCGCCTTTGCGTTTCGGTTTGTTCCGCGCTCTCTTAAATCTTCCTTCGAACGCGCGCTTCAACGCGTAGGAGCACGCGATGAGCCGCCGGTCTTCCTCATATTGGTTTAAGTCTCAACTTTCGGAAAAAGTACCGCGCCTTTCTCAATTTCAATCCTCGCGGGGCAATATTGTCTCGATAAAACAGTGGGCTAGGCGTGGCATAACAATTGCGTCAATTTGCATGCAAATTTACTTGCATCATCGGGCAGAGCTAAAAGTGAAATCGAAAGACAGAGACTTGACCAGCGAAGCGTGCGCGCACATCAAGCAGATGATCCTCAATTACGAGCTTCGTCCCGGTGAGAAGCTCGAGCATCAAGCGTTGAGCGATCGCCTGGGAATGAGCCGCACGCCGGTGCGCGAGGCGCTCGGGCGATTGTCGGAGGAGGGCTTCGTCGGCCGCGTTCCGCACAAGGGTTATTTCGTCCTTGAGATTACCGAAAACGAGGCGAGCGAGCTGTTCGACCTCCGTGAGTGCCTGGAACTCTACAGTGTCGAGCGAGCGATCCAGCGCGCGACGCCGGAAGATTTGGTCGAGCTTCAAAGCATCCTCGATTCCTATCGCCTGGCCGTCTTCGAAGGCGTCACGCGCCACATGTTTCTCGTCGATCAGAACTTTCATTTGAAGATCGCCGAAGTCGGCGGCGGCTTCGCGCTCCGACGAATCCTTACGACCATTTTCGAAAAGATCATCATGAAGCGGCGGCTGGAGGGGATCTCGCCGCTGAGCGGGCTCGAGTCTTACCGGCGCCACTTGACGATCTTCACCGCGATCAAAAACTGCGACCTCGAGAAGGCGCGGCAGCAGATCAGAGAACACGTGCAGACCGGAAAACAGGCGGTGCTGGAGCAGATCGAGCGCCGTGGCGAGGAGTCCCTGGCGGGGACAGTTGCGTCGGTTAGCGGGTAGCCGAACGGCTGATGTCGAAAGGTTAGGTCTGAATCTCGTATGGCGATGAACATGATCGAAAAGATTCTCGCGCGCGCGAGCGGCAAGAAAAGCGTCGCGCCGGGAGAGGTGGTGGTCGCGAACGTCGACTGCCTCTTGCTGCACGATTTGAGCGGCTACCTGACCGGCCGCGTCTTCGACAAGGAAGTGCGCCGGCCGATGCGCTATCCCGAGCGCGTGGTGATGATCTTCGATCACCATTTCTGCCCGCCGAGCGAGGAGGGGGCGCGGGTGCTCGAGGAGAACCGCGACTTCGCGCGCCGCCACGGCATCAACCTCTTCGATTGCGGCAACGGCAACACGCACCACGTCGGCGTGCAGAACGGCTTCATCCGTCCCGGCACGGTGGTGGTGGGCTCCGACAGCCATACGCCGGTCCACGGCGCGCTCGGATGCTTCGCGACCGGCCTCGGCAACGACTCGCACGCCGGCACCGTCATGCCCTTCGGCAAAGCGTGGTTCAGAGTACCGGAGACGATCCAAATCCGGCTCAGCGGAAAACAGAAGGCCGGCGTGACGCCGCGCGACGCCGCGCTGTGGCTCAACGCGACGATCGGCGAAGGCGGCGCGGTCTACAAGGCGCTCGAATTCACCGGCCCCTATCTCGAGCAGCTCGACTTCTGGGACCGGTGGCTTTTTCCGCTGATAACTGTGGATCTCGGCGCGAAGTGCGGCTACATCGAGCCCGACGACAAAACCATATCCTTCGTGCGCGGCGTGACGGATCGACCTTTCGATGTGGTGAAAGGCGATTCCGACAGGAAATTCGAAGCGCTCTGGGAATGGGACATCAGCGCTCTTGAGCCTCAGGTCGCCTGTCCGCCGACCGTCGGAAACGTCAAGAGCGTCGGCGAAGTCGAAGGGCAGCCGGTTCAGTGGGCCGAATTGGGCGGCCACGGCGGCGCACGGTTGGAAGATTTTCGCCTGGCGGCGCTGGTGTTAAAAGGCCGGCGCGTCCACCGCGACGCGCGCTTCAATCTCGTGCCGTCGAGCCGCGCGGTGTTCGCGCAGGCGATCCGCGAAGGCCTCGTGGAGGCGCTGCACGCCGCCGGCGCGACCTGGTTTCCGCCGAGCACGGGCTCGAACCAGGCTTACAACATGGGCGCGATGACTAAGAACGAGGCGATGATCTCGACGCACGCGCGAAATTTCCCCGGACGCAACGGCAACGCCGAGGCGAAAATGTTTCTCGCCTCCGCGGCGACCGTCGCGGCCTCGGCCGTCACCGGCCGGATCACCGATCCGCGACAGTTTCTTAAGTAGGAGGCAACGTGCAAGCGCGAGCCCGCTGCTGGAAATTCGGCGACAA
>DATJFG010000169.1:0-10411 GCA_035495775.1 Verrucomicrobiia bacterium
GGCGAACGCCGGCGGCGCGGTCCTCGGCGGGTTTCTGCTCGAAGGCAAGGCGCTGCTCCGGCCGAGCGCGCGCACGGCGACGATCTGCGCGATTATCTGGTGCGTTTTGATCGCGGGGTTCGCCGCGTCGACGAGCTATCCGCTGGCGCTTTTCCTGCTGTTCGCCGCCGGAGTCGTCAATCTGGCCTTCTTATCGATGGCGCAGACGCTTGTGCAGCTGCTCGCGCCCGCGAATCTCCGGGGACGGCTGATCGGGCTGTTCGCGATGTCGAGCTTCGGTCTCCGGGCGTTCAGCGGGGTCACCGTCGGAGTCGTCGGCAGCCTGATCGGCGTTCACTGGTCGCTTGCGTTGAGCGCGCTCGCGCTCGCCGCCGTGACGTTGGGGCTCCTCGCGTTCGCCACGCGTCCCGCGGCCGATTTCCGCTGACGCTCTAGCTGCGCTTGATGAGTTTCTGCAGGCTCCGCATTTCCCGCGGCGGCTTCAAATGCTGGCCGGCGATCGTCCACGAAACTTCTCCGACATAAAGATCGCCGCGGGAATCGAGCGCGAGGCCGTGCGGCGCGATGAACTGCCCTGGCGCCTCGCCGGGGACGGTGTCGCCGAGGCGCGCGAGCAGCTTGCCCTGTTTGGATAGGATGCTGAGTCGCGGCCCTAAGTTCGGACAATCTTTGTTGACCGACATGCCGGGCCCGAGCTCGCCGAGATAGCAGAGCGGCTCGCGCCCCGAATCCATATAGAGCGCGCACGGCCGGTGCATGTTGTGCCACTGGTCGATGAATTTTCCGTTGCCGTCGAAGACCTGAATGCGGTGATTCTCGCGATCGGCGACATAAACGTAGCCCTCACGGTCGGTCACGATGTTGTGGACGATGTTGAACTGGCCGGGATCGGTGCCGGGCTCGCCCCAGGAGAACAGCAGCTTGCCGTCGGGCGAATATTTGTGCACGCGCGAGTTGCCGTAGCCGTCGGAGACGTAGAGCTCGTTTTTCGGCGAGAGCGCGACGTGCGTGCAGCGGTTGAAAGGCTCGCCGCTCTGATAAGGCGCCGGCTTTCCGGGGATGCCGAGCGTGAGAAGAACTCTTCCCTCGAGGGTGCACTTTCTTACGGTGTGGTCGCCGTCATCGGTTAAATAAATCGTATCGTCGGGACCGATCGTCACGCCGTGCGCGCGCTTGAACAGCCCCTCTCCCCATGAGCGGAGAAAATTCCCGCCGCGGTCGAAGACGATGACGGGATGCTCGCCGCGCGTGAAGAGATAGACCTGATCGCGGCGGTCGACGCCGACGGCGGCGACTTCCTTGTAAGTCCAGCCGTCCGGGAGCGTGCCCCAGCGCTCGGCCACTTCGTAAGTGAATTGCCCGCTCCCGACTGTCACAGCCATAAAGATTCCTTTCGTAGGCGGCTCGTTCTTCGACGGGACTCAGGACAGCCGAACCGCCCCTACTTTTCCGATTTGTGCGTTCCTTTATACAGCTTGAGTGGAATCAGCACCACGGCGCCGAGCAATAAAAATATTCCGGCGAGCCAGAATGCCGATAAAATTCCCTGGCGCTCCACCAGATAGCCGGCGATGAGCGGCGTGGGAAAGACAACCACCTGGTTGACGAGCGACGTCAAGCCGAACGACGACCCCTGGATATGGTCGCCCGCCACATCGAGCGTCGCCGCGTTGGTGATATTGATCAGCGTGTAGAAAAAAAGTCCAATCGCGGAGACGACGAGGCCGAGCTGCAGGCCGGGGGCCGCGACCGCCAGCAGCAAGCATAAGATACCCATCGCGATGAACGACGGCATCAGCACCGCTTTTCTTCCGTAGCGGTCGGAGAGGTGTCCCAGCACGGGCTGCGAGACGCTGCCCATCGCGTGCAGCAGCGCGATGTAAACGCCGACGCCGAAAGGGGAGTAGCCGAGGTGCTCCTGGATATAGATCGGCAGGAACGTGATCACCGAGAGCCGCCCCATCTGAAGCAGCGCCGTCGCAGCGCAGACGCCGAGAAACGCCGGATTTTTTCCCAGTGCGTAAACGTCGCGAAACTCGGCCGCGCGCCAGCGGCGCGCCGGCGCGTCGGCGAAAAAGACCACGAGCGCGCGCCAGACGATGTATCCCAAAATCAGACCGGGCACGAGCTGGAGCCGGAGCACGGTCTGCCAGGGGAGCATCACGAGCAAAAAGCCGACGCCGAGCGGCGTCAACGTGTCGCTCACCGTCGCGCCGATGCCATGGACCGAGAGCGCGGTGGCGCGCCGCTCGGGAAATTTGTTCGAGAGCGACGCCGCGGCGGTGGGATGCCAGAGCGAAGTTCCGAGCCCCACAAGTCCGGCGCCGACGAGCGCCCAGAAAAGCACCGGCGCTGAGCCCATCAAAAAGTAGCCCGCCCCCATCGACACGAGCGCCGAAGCGAGGATGAGGCCGCGATGGCGCACGAGTGCGTCGGAGAGCATGCCGACGGGAAAATCGCAGCTGCCCTGAGCGAACTGCCGCGCCGAGTTGAGCGCGCCGACCTGAACGTCGTCGAGGCCGAGTCCGGCTTTGATCGACGGGATCACGACGGGGAAAAGCTGCTGGAACCAGTGGATGAAAAAATGGCCGCCGGTGATCACGCCGAGGAACCTGACGCGCTCGGCGCCGATGCCGCGGATGGCGCCGGCGATCGCCGTACTATTCAACGGCGGATTCCTCCGGTGCGCCTCCCGAGCGCGCGAGGTCTTCGACTTTGATCTTTTCCGTGTTGAACTTGGCCGCGGCCTTATTCATGCGCTCGAGCGTCTCGTCGAAGTCGAGCGGCGCCGCGTCTTTGGGGCGAAAGCGCAGCGGGTTCAAGCGCGCGACGACGAAGCTCCGGAGATACGGACTCGTCATCCCGCGGGCTTTGAGTGCCTCGACCTTCTCCATGACGAGATCGTCGAGCGCCATGAGCGCCTTGGCGCGGGCGGCGCGGATCTTGAGCGCCGACTTGAGCGGCTGCTTCAGAAATTGATCGACGCGCTTGAGCACGGGATTATAAGCGCCGCCGCTGAAGCGCGGCCGCTCCTCGTAGCATATACCGAGCGTGATGTAGCCGGGCTCCTCGAACTCCAGCGCGTAGCTCTCCTCGGTGGCGTCGTCGAGAGACGCGAGCTCGCGCGCCATGCGGATCACCTCGAGCGATTTCTCGCGCAGGTTGTGCGCCTTCTCCGTATTGAGCGCGAGAATCTGATAGGCCGCGGCTTCCTCGGGGACTAGGATCGCCGTTATGCATTTCGCGCCCAGCGTCTTCATCGCAGCGAGGCGGTGATGTCCGTTGGGCGTCCAGTAGCGCGCGTCGTCCTGCGATTTCGGCGCGCGCACGGCGATGATCGGATCGAGAAAGCGGCCGAGCTTGCCGATGACGTTTTCGAGCCGGCGCGCGTGGGCGTCGGAGAGGTTCCGCTGATACGGCGTCGCCTCGACCTGGTCGATCGGCAGCGCGGCGAAGATGACCCAGCGGCCGCCGTAAGGCTCGGCGTATGCGCCGAGCACCTTGCCGCCGTCGCGCTCGACCTCGCGGCCGAGCCCGGCGACCTCCGCGGGCGCGGCGGCGGATTGCAGCTCGGCGGCGGTGATGCCGCAGGATTTTCCGGCGGGCTTGCGACGCCGCCGAGCTGTTTTTTTCGCCTTCTTCTCAGCCATGACGCTTGATGAAATCGCCCGAGGCGATGCGCGGAAAGCGGTTCAGCGGCCGCCCGTAGAGATAGATCCAGCAGCGGCTCGCTTCGCCGTCGGCTTTCCGGACGGCGACCTTCACGCGCCGAAACGCCTTATCCTCATACGCATCCAGCACGCGGAGCATGCGCGCGGGCGCGCGCAGCCGGTAGATCTCACCGCGGACGCGGTCGCAGTTCCGATGCGACGCGATCGCACCGGGGAACGCCCCCAGATCGTAAAGCGCGCCGCGAAAAGTCCCCTCGACCACGAATTCCGCCTCGGCGCGCAGCATGCGATGCATCGGATGGCCGCTCGCGGCCCGGAGCGTCCCGTAAACGAACAGGAGCGCGCCGCCGTCACCGCCGCGCCGGCTACGGAAAGATCTTTTTCCCCGACGCTTCATCGGCGAGGAGAATCGCCTGGACGGGGCAGAACTTCGCCGCCTTTAAAATATCCTCATCCTTGTCCCCGTGCGGATCGAGGACGACGGCCTTGAACTCCTCGTCGATGTCGAAGACTCTCGGCGCGATCGAGGCGCAGTTTCTGACGCCCTTGCACTTTGCCCGATCGATGGTGATGTTCATCGTCTCGCCTCTATGCCGCGCTCGCCTGGAGCGATTCGAGCTTGAGCGTCCGGCGCATGAAGTCCATCCAGCCGAGCAGCGTCTTGTGCGTCGCGGGAATTTCATACTTCACCGCGGTGTAGAGATAGTGAAGCTGCGTGAAGATCGCGATGTCCGCGATCGTCATGCGGCCGAAGATAAACTCCCGGCCGGTGAAGAATTGATCGAGCGTGTGGAAGTGAACGCCGAGGCCGGCCTCGGCTTCTTTTTTCGCTTCGGAAGTCTCGGCGCGCCGGAAAGTCCGAATCGCGAGGTTCAGCACCTCATCGGCCCAGTCTTCCAGCATGAGGCAGAGACCTTTGTCGGACGATTTTTCGGGATAGATGCTGTTCTGCGGATACTGTTCTTCGAGGAATGAGGAGATGAAGGTCGAATCGATGATGCACTTGCCGTTGTAATCGATCACCGGCACTTTGCGCTGCCCGGAAAAATCGATCAGCGGCTGGCGGTTGGGCCTCACGTCGAAGATTTCAAACGGAACGTTTTTCATCCGCATGACGATGCGCACCTTCTCGCAAAACATCGAGGTCTGGCTCTGGTAGAGTTTAATGCTCATGGCGGCTCCTTTCTGGGTTAGCGGGTAAGGCGCGGCACCACCTCGCCCGCGAGAATCTCCATCTGCTCCATCATATCGTAGACCGGATTCAAATTGATCACGCGCGCGCCCGCGGCGGTGATTTTCCCCAGCTGCTCGGCGCATTCTTCCGGCGCGCCGCAGACCGAGACCTTCTCGGCGAGATCGGCCGCGCCGTAATAGGCGCCGAACCATTCCTCCAGCCGCTTGGCGGCGCGCCCGCGGTCGCGGTCGACCGCGATATAGACGCGCTTGCCCACAGTAAACTCTTGCGGGTCCTTATGCGCCTCGGCGAGCGCTTCCTTTAAAATCTTCACCTGCTCTGTGAACGCTTCCGTCGACGACGAGCCGGCGCCGATGAAGCCGCTGCCGTGGAAGGCCGCGCGCTTGACCGCCGCCGGGACGTTGCCGCCGAACCATATCGGCGGATGCGGCTTTTGAAATGGTTTCGGCACCAGCGTCGCGTTTTTGAGCTGCCAGAATTGTCCTTCGAAGTTGAAGTTCTCCTCGGTCCACGATTTTTTTATGAGCGTCAGCGCCTCGTTGAAGCGCGCGACGCGTTTATCGGGCGAGAGCCCGTATGCTTGGTACAAACGTGTCACGGCGCCCATGCCGACGCCGGCAATGAGACGCCCCCGGCTCAATTGATCGAGGCTCGCGAGGCTTTTCGCGAGCTGGATCGGGTTCCTGAGGTTGATCAGGAAGACGGCCATGCCGAGGCGGATGCGCTGCGTGAGCGCCGCGGCATAGCTCAGCATCGTGATGCCCTCGATCGCGCTCGCCGCCTGGCGCAGCACCGCCTGCTCCTGCACCCACAGACTGTGGAATCCGAGCTCCTCTGCGCGCTTGATGTAGCGCTGGATCGATTCGATATCGAGCGGAAGCCGCGTATGGATCTGCGGCGCCGCGATGCCGAATTCGATTTTCTCCGCCGCCATGATTGCGCTCTCGAAGGCAAACATATCAGCGTTTCGTTCAGGGGTTCAAGCCGCTCAGCGAGTCGTTTTGCAATGATCGACGAGCGCTGTTAGCCTCGTCGTCGATGAAGCTTCTTTGCTTCCAGGCGAAGCGCTTTCGCTGGAAGACGCACGCGAAGACACTCGCCGAAGCTCCCGACCGCGAGGTCGAGGAGACGGTCGACGAGGCCGTCGTTGTCTTCTTTCACGCGGAAGCTGCGGACGAAGCACCGGACCGCCGCGGCTCGGTGCTGCGGCAGGCGCTGAAGCACGTCAAATGGCTCGCGAACAAGCGCGGCCTTAAAAATATCGTCTTCCACTCCTTCGCCCATCTCGGCGGCATGAGCGCGTCCGCGTCCTACACGGAAGCATTGATCGCCGAGACCGCTGAGCGCCTGCGCGCGACCGGCTATTCCGTCCGGCTCACGCCCTTCGGCTATTTTTGCGAATGGGACTTGAGCGTCTACGGCGACAGTCTCGCCAAAGTTTGGAAAGAGATCTGACCTTAACGCCCGCCGGGCTTTTCCCTCGCCCAAAGCCAAGCGTTTACCCGGTTGAGAAGCCCGGCGGAAAAGTCCTATCCTTTAACTAACGACGAAGAAATTGGAGGAACCATGGCGATGCAAGCGCAGACCATCCCCGTGCGCATCTATCGCGGCGACGAGCACATCATGCTCGCGGCCCCGCTTCCCGGGCTCGAGCCGGAAAATATCTGGATCACCATTTCAGGAGAAAAGGTCTGCATCCAGGGCGACGAGCGCGGTCCCGGACAGCGCGGCCGCGACATGATCGTCGACGAATGGACCATCGGTCCATACTATCGCGAGGTGAAGCTTCCCGAGGCCGTCGACGGTCCGCTCACGAACGCGACCTATGGCAACGGCGTTCTCGTTCTCTCCATGCCGAAATCGAAAGAGGCGCGGCCGAATTCCGAGGCGAGCTTCAAGCTCCACCCGATCGAAGCGACCCACGGCGAGCGCATCGGCCACACCGGCATGGACATCCATCCGAAGGCCGCGGCGCAGCACGACAAGAAGCATCGAGCGGAGAAAAAGGGCGACGACAAGGTTTCGATGCGATGACGATTCCTGCGGTAACCGCCGTCGCGCTGTTGTTCTGGGGCGGGCGTCCGCGCCCGCCTTTTGTTTTTTGCCAGCGGTCTAAAATAAAACGATGAAGTCTGCCTGCGAAGATCTGAAGGACCTTACCCAGAGCGACTTTCCGCCGCCGCGGACGCCGGATGCGTGCGAGGAGTGCCTCGCCGAAGGATCGATGTGGGTGAGCCTCCGCGAGTGCCGCGCCTGCGGACACGTCGGCTGCTGTGATTCGTCCCCCGGAAAACACGCCACCAAACATTTCCACGAGACGCGCCACGCCGTCATGCGCGCCGTTCCGCCGGCCGCCTGGACGTGGTGCTACGTCCACGAGGCGATGGGTCAGTTGGCAGAAAATGGGTGAGCCTCAGCCCCAGTGAAAATGGACGGGGCCGCTCCACCAGGCATCCGATCTTTTACCGGCAAATTTGTCTGCGAACCAGATCGGCCTGAGTACGCCAACCACTCCGCTGACGGTGAATCCCGCCGCGGCAGCATAAAATAATGCGCCCGGCACGAGGCCGCCCGGCTGACGAAACAAAAAAGCTGCCGTGATTGCGACCGCACTGCCTGCCAGACTGCATAGGATCAGGCGTGCGAGCGAACCGAGCGACCCTGCCGGTGTAAGCGCCATAAGAATCATTCCCACCATCAGAGCTGAAAACGGCGCCAGAGGAAAAAGAACGACCTCGGCGGTTACGGGGTGGAAAATATTCCCTGTGGATCCGGACGGCGGATCCAACACGTAAAACCATGGATTGACTGCCTGGATGATCTTCTCGAGCGAGTATTCCACCGCGTATTCCATCGTTTCATCGTTTCGCCTCGATCCGACACGCCGCAGTTCCACCTCGATGGCTGTTATCGATTCGGGTTGGAGAAATTTACGATTGAGGTTTTCACTCGTTGCGATTCGCGCTTCTTTGTCTTGCCGCGCTACCAATAGCGCGACCGTTCCCGCCGGTGACAAGAGTTCCAACTGATCCGAGGCGAATAGCCGCATGGCGAAAGTTTTCAGTTCCGCATTGTCGCGTAGAACGACGATGTATATTCCGTACCCGGTTTTTTTCGAGTAGCGTTCAAGCCGGTCGCTGAGATCAGCGGCGTACTGTGGTTGGAGGGTAGCGGTAGGATCGATGACGTGCTCTTTGAGTGGGCCCGCATCGGACGCAGCGGAACTGGGCCCGACCAGCAGCCAAGCCATGAATAGTATGTTTACTAACCGTGTTTTCACGATAACCGCTTGACGGTAGTGACTTTATAATCGGTTTTTTCAGTTCCGTTCAGCATGAATTGATAATGGAAAATCTTGCCGGAGCCATCCTCGCCGCGGAGCATCACATAAATCGTGCTCGCATCCTTCACTGGCCTGGCGCCGACCGCTTTAATGGTTTTCGGATAGCCGTCCGGATGGGAACGGGCCATCACTTCCTTGAAATTTTCGAGCGGAAGGTAGCTTCTGGCCTTACTCGACATCTGAGCGTACGCGCGCTCGAAGTCTTGTCTGATTAACGCGATGTCGGCGAATTCTTCCGACCGCTTCATGGCGAGATCTTCATTGTGCGTGACCGGTTCCGAGCACGATGCCGCGAGTAAAAGCCCGAAGATCAAAATCTTGGACCAAGCCGAGTCCATAAGTCGTATTAGCCGACGCTAGTCGCGCAGATATGAAAAAGTCAAGTGAGATTTTCTTCTTAACCCCATTGGAGGAAGATTATTAGTCTCTTGACGCACGGTGCAGCACCGTGATATCTGGAGGGCCACTTTCCGCTATTCAGCGTTCGTAGTCGCCTGTCCCTTCACCACTCCATAAGGAGTGGATACCAAAAAAAGCTTCAATCGTACGCAGCAACGGCTAGGCGTGCACGACTTAAAACGTGACCGTCTCGTCTCTGTATTCCTCTCGCGTGACGGTAAGCCGGCGAGCGTCATTGGCCCATTTATGATCTTTGGATCAAAGAGGAGGGTCTATGAACTATCTTCAACCTTACATGGCGGCTTCGGCCGACCAGACGGTCTTGTCCGCGTGGGATACGCAGGTTGCGCATGCGCCGGAAGCCCCTTGGCTCGACCGCCTCTTGATCGAGCGCGGCAGCGAAATCTTCGCGGAATTCTCCGCGCGCTACAACGAGCTGCGCGCCTTGCCGCGGAGCGCGCGGCGCGCCTTGCAGCGGAGCCTCGCACGCTCGCGCGAGCTGACGACCGTTCCCGCCGAATGGCGGCGCAAGCTCGCTTACACGCTCGCCGGCGCGGCGCTGCTGCTGGCGTTGGGTGGAGCGGCACAGGCGGCGACGATCAACGTCACAGCCAAAACGCCTCCTGGGATTAGTCCAGGCGACGGGAAATGCTCGCTCGCCGAGGCGATCATCGCCGCGAACACAGATGCGCCGTATGATTATTGCTCGACCGGCTTCGGGCCTGACACGATCGTCCTCCCTATCGGCAGCCAAGCTATTACTTCCAGCTTCGGGTTCTATTACGGGGGGAACACGGGTCTGCCGCTGATCACGAGCAACATCACGATTGAAGGCAACGGGGCGAAGGTCAGCCGCAAGAGTAAGGCGGCGTTCCGTCTGATGGCCGTAGGCGCCACAGGAAATCTCACGCTTAATAACGTGAGCGTCAGCAAGGGCTTGTTAACAACCTATGGCGCTGCAATACATAATGCCGGCTATCTCACGATCAATGACAGCATTATCACCGGCAATATCTCCGGAAAGGGCGCGATCTCTAATTCCCGCTATTTGACTATCAGCTCAAGCACACTCTCAAAAAATACAGCATCGTCTTATGGCGGAGCGATTTACAACCTTGGGACGATACCCGGCTATTATGGAAGCCTTATCCTAAACAGCAGCACCATCACGGGTAATAAAGCGGCCGCAGGCGGCGGTATATTTAGCGCGGGCTATTACGCGGACGTCTTCATCAACAGCAGTATCTTCTCGAAAAACACGGCCTCCATAGGCGGTGCCATAGCCAACGATAACGGCTATATGAAGATCGATCCCACCACTATCACAGGAAATAAGGCTAGTGTCGGCGGCGGCGCCGTGAATCTATATGGCACCCTGTTTATCAATTACAGCACCATCTCAAAAAATTCGGCTGGTGTGGGCGGCGGGGTGGTGAATTTAGACGGGACGCTAAAGGTGTTAGATTCCAGTGTCATTACCGGAAATAAGGCCAGCTCCTCAGGCGGCGGTGTAGCAAATTGTGGTTACTTCCGTCTCGCCGACAGCTCGATTACTTTGAATTCAGCGAAGCTTGCCGGCGGTGGTTTACTCAACTTCAATGATTCTACTCCGCCCTATACTTGTTACTATACTTTTACTTACACCAACAGTACTATCACAGGAAACAAAGCCAAGTACGGCCCAGATAGATTTGATTCACCCTAGAAGAATAAATTAGCGCAAATTTGTGTAGCCCGCCGCACAGCGGCGGGCTACTGTCGTTTCAAGTCCCAAGCACTGACTCCAGCCTTATGTTCCTCGTT
>DATJFG010000170.1:0-3114 GCA_035495775.1 Verrucomicrobiia bacterium
GGTCGGCATGCCGTTCAATCTCATGATCGGCATCATGACGCTCATCGGCGGCGGCGTGATGGAGAAGTACCCGCGGATCAAGTTCGTGTTCCTGGAGATCGGCGCCGCCTGGCTGCCGTACTGGATGTGGCGCATGGACGACCACTATTCGCGCGCGCTGCACCATCCCGCCGGCGTGCCGAAGAAGCCGAGCGATTATATCCGGAGCGAGAGCTGCTTCGTCTCGTGCGAGCCCGACGAGGAAGGGCTCTCGCACACGACCGAGGTGCTCGGCTCCGACCGCATCGTCTTCGCGTCCGACTATCCGCACGGCGACTGCGACTTCCCGCATTCGGTGACGAAGTTCCGCCGGCGGAGCGATATCTCCGAGGAGGTGAAGGAAAAAATTCTGTGGAAAAATCCGTCGCGGCTTTACGGGCTGTCGTGAGGCCGTTGTGAGCGCCCGGCGCGCGGGCATATAATAGGCACGCAGCAAATCTAAAGGGAGGCGAACATGTTCAAGGTCAAAGGCGTCCACCATCTCGGGCTCGCGGTCAACAACCTCGAGCGCGCGAAAAAATTCTATACCGAAGTCCTGGGCATGCACTGCACGAAGGTCGACGAGGACAAGGAGACCGGGAGCCTCTTCAAGGAGGCGATGGGCCACTATCCGCTGACCGCGCGGCTGTTCATGCAGGACGGCGACGAGCTCGTGCTGTTCGAGCGCTCCAAGCCGATCGAGCGCGGCGAGTTCGACGACGGCACCTCGCACCTCTCGCTCGAATTGGCGAAGGAAGATTTTAAGACGGCGGTGGAGGACCTCAAGAAAGCCGGCGTCAAGATCCTGTACGAGGAGCACGTGCGCCCGACGGGCAGGTCCGTCTACTTCATCGATCCCGAGGGCAACTACCTCCAGATCCACACGCCGCTGTGATCCCGCCACCCCGGCGGGGCCGGGACAGCGCGATGACGTCTGGCCGATGAGGTACGATATCACTGCGACCCACCGCCCCGTCGCCGGCGGCAATCACCATCTCACCAACGTGGACCGCGCAGTGGTGATTATGGAAATAGTCGACTGGCTCAAGGCGCATTAACGCGCGCCGCGCGAAAAGGTCTCATACATGCTTTTCATCAATAACGATGAAGTTGAAAAGGTCCTCACCATGGAGGACACGCTCCGTGTCATCGAAGAGGGACATAAAGAATGGGCCCGGGGCGAGCTGGCCGGACGGCCGCGCGTCGACGTTTATACGGAAACGCCGAGCCGTGAAAAATTTCATCGCTGGGGCACGATGGAAGGATCGAGCAAAAGCCTGCAGCGGTTCGCGATTCGCATGAAATCGGACGTCGTGAGCTGGCCCGTGCGCCATGGCGTCCGGGTCGAGGATAAATATTGCGTCAGCCCGGGACTCTATTGCGGGTTCGTGTTCCTCTTCAGCACGGAGGACGGGGCGCCGCTCGCGATCATCAACGACGGCTATCTTCAGCACATGCGCGTCGCGGCACTCTACGCGCTCGGCGCCAAATACCTCGCGCGAAAGAACGCCTCGACGGTGGGCATGCTCGGTTCGGGGGGCATGGCCCGCACGCATCTCACGGCTTTTACCCGGGTGCGGTCGATCAAACAAGCGAAGGTCTTCAGCCCGACCAAGGACCATCGCGAGCTTTACGCCAGGGAGATGAGCGCGAAGCTCGGCATCGAGGTGATTCCCTGCCGAAGCGCCGAAGAGGCGGCGCGCGGCGCGGATATCCTGGCGAGCTGCACCAATGCCAAGGAGCCTACGGTTTATGCGCGGTTGCTCGAGAGTGGAATGCATCTGACGCAGGTGTCGCGGGAATTCGCCGACGACGTGAATCCGAAACTCGATGTGTGCATCGGCGGCGGCCCCGCCAGCCAAGTCGTCGAAGGCGCGGCCATCGACGACTCCCACGGCTTTCCGACCTATCTCGCGGGCAGCCTCGATGTATTGCGGCGCGCCATGGGGCCTGGCCGCGCGCATGAGAATAGAAACAAGAACTTTCGCGGACGGCTGGTGGCGCTGGCCGATCTCATCGATGATCGCGTTCCCGGGCGGCTGAAGGACGAGGAAATTTCCGCCTCCAGCGGCATCAAAGTCGGCGGCGAAGACAGCGTGAAGGGCCTTCAGTTCGTAACGGTCGGTTCGCTCATCTACGACCGGGCATGCGAAGCCGGTTTAGGAAAAAAGGTGCCGAGCGAATGGTTTCTGCAAACGATCCGCGATTAATCGGAGGGAAGAGGTTTCGCGGAATCGTCTATCGACCTCGCCGTCAACCAGCGCCTTCGCTCTCCCGCCAGTCTCATTAAGGAGTCCCAAGTTTAATGGACATCGTCTCGCACGGTCTTTGGGGCTCGCTCGCGTTCGGGCGCAAAAACCGCCGGAGCTTTTTGCTCGCGTTTTTATTCGGCGTCGCTCCGGACCTGCTGGCTTTCGGACCGTTTTTCGTCCTGACCTTTCTCGGCATCGAGCAGCGCCCGCGCTTCGCCGAGCCGCCGGACCCGAGCATCTTCCCGCCGTTCGTGCACCAGACCTATCAGTTCAGCCATAGCCTGATCGTTTTCGCGGCGCTCTTCGGAGTTTTGTGGCTGCTCTTGCGCCGGCCGGTCTGGGAATTCTCCGCCTGGGGACTGCATATCCTCTTCGATATCCCGACGCACAGCAATCGTTTTTTTCCCACGCCGTTTCTCTGGCCGGTCTCCAACTTCCACGTCAACGGCCACAGCTGGGCGACGCGGGAGATTTTCATTCCCAATGTTATTTTGCTGGTCGTGCTGTATGCGTGGTTTTTCGCCCGGCGGTATTGGACGAGAAGGTCGACGGCGGGCGGGAGCCGCCCGGCGGGATAAAAAAGGCGAAGCGCCGGGTCTCCAGTTGCCTCGCGCCTCTACATCGGCGGCATGGCGCCGCCGATGCCCACGGCGACGCGCGTCGCGGTGACCGTCCCGTCGGCGCCCCGCACCGCGGCTATATATACGCCGGCGCCGGCCTTGAGCTGGGAGCGATCGGCGGAGACATTTTTGACGATCGGCGTTCCGGGCGGAACGAAGACTCTCTGTTCGCCGTCCTTGTACTTGAGCGTGAGCATCTGCCCTTGAACCTTTTGCACCGCGAC
>DATJFG010000171.1:0-2298 GCA_035495775.1 Verrucomicrobiia bacterium
GCCATTTGAATTTTGTTTCGCGCTCGGGTTTAGGGTTGCGAGTTTTCGAAACTCGCAACTCGAAACTATCTTAAAATCATATACCCGATCAGCGCGGCGACGTAGAGAGCGACCGCGCCCGCGAGCAGAAGGCCGACACGAAGATTTTTTTCCTTGCGGCTCACGAATTCCATGGATGTCATAGCGGCAGGCGATCGAGCGCCATCGTGACGAGGACCGCCGGCAGATAAATCAGCGACATGTAGAGCAGCCGCCGCGCGGACGCCGGCGTCGGCTTGATTGCAAGGCGCGCGCCCGAGACGAGAAAGCCCGTGCCGAGTATCAGCGCCGCGATGAAATAGATCGAGCCGGCGATGCCGATGAGCGTCGGCATCAGGCTTACGCCGAGCAAAGCGAACGAGTGCGCGACGATCTGCCGGCCCGTGCTCAGGCCGTCGGGCTCGACGATCGGCAGAAAGCGGATGCCGGCGCGGCCGAAGTCCTCGCGGTAAATGTAGGCGATCGCGAGCGTATGCGGCACCTGCCAGAAAAAGAGAATCGCGAAGAGCACCCATGCGGCGAGATCGAGCTCGCCGCGCGCCGCGGCCCAGCCGATGACCGGCGGCAGCGCGCCGGGGACGGCGCCGATGATGCCGCAGAGGGCGCTGCGCGATTTGAGCGGCGTGTAGATCAATAGATAGGTTGTCGTGATCACCGCCGTCACGGCGGCGCTGAGGACATTGACGGAAAAGGCGAGCAACAGGATGCCGGCGATGGCGAGGATGCAGCCGAAAAACAGCGCCTCCGGCGGCATAATGCGGCCGTCCGGCAAGGGGCGCCGACGCGTGCGCTCCATCAAGGCGTCGGAGCCGCGCTCGATGTATTGATTGAGCGCGAGTGTGCCGCCCGAGGCGAGCGCGGTGCCGATGAGGGTCGCGATCAGGCGCGCATAGCCCGGCGCGCGGTCTTCGCCGAGATAGTAACCGGCGAAGGTCGTCACGAGCACCATGAGCGTGACCCGCGGCTTGGTGAGCTCGAGAAAATCCGCCAGACGCCGCGTGCCCGCGCTGAGCGGCAGCGCTTCGGTTTGCGCGCCGACGCTCATGCCGAGACTCCCTCGGTGCCGCGCGGTACGACGACCACCTCGGAGCCCGGCCGCGCGAAAAATCTGAACGATCGGAGCGTGAGCACGAGGCTCGCGGCGAGCATCAAAGCGCCGACGACGACATGCCCCGTGCGGAAAGTGAGCGTCAACGAAGGAGGGAGCATCATGACAAATTTCGCAACGTAGGCGCCGAGGCCGAGCGCCAGCTGCGCAAACAGCAGCGCACCGAGATAAGCCGCGGGGCGCGACAAGTCGCGCGCGGCGGCAGGATGTTTCCAGACGCGTAAGCTCAATAGAATCGCGTGCAGAGCGACCGCGGCGGCGAAGAAAAGATGCAGCATCAACAGCTCGCCGCTGTGGCGCAGCACGGCGCCGAGGACGATCTGGCAGTAAATCAAACCGGTCGTGATCACGGCGAGGCGCTGGAGGCGTCCGGCGTCGGGAATTTCCCGACGCTTTGCTTCGCCGCTCCAGCTCTCGGAGGTAAAGACCGCGAGGCTCACGGCGAGGGCGAAAAACGCCTGGGCGAGACAGGCGTGGAGGATCGCGAGCGTCTGCTCCAAGAGCACGACGCGGAGGCCGCCGACGACGCCCTGCGCGACGACGAGCGCGAGCGCGGCGGCGCCGAGGCCGCGCACCCACGCGCGCGATTCCTTCAGCCACAGCGCGAGCGCGAGGAAAATCGTCAACAGGCCGATCGCCGAGGCGATCAGCCGGTGGCTGTGCTCGTAAAAGATATTCCCGACCATGAGCGACCAGGGATAGAGGAAGGGATTATAGCCGAAGGTCGTCGGCCAATCGGGCACCGCGAGGCCGGCGCCCTTGCTGGTGACGAGGCCGCCGACGACGAGCAGGAGCACCGTCGCCGCGGCGTTCACCACGGCGAGGCGGTGAACGGCCTTGGAACGAGAAACCGCTTCCACCCTAATTTCGTCTCACATTCAGTGCGCCCTGGCAACGGTGCCGGGAAGAGCGCGGTTCTGCGGCAGCCAGTCCTCGCTCACCTCGGGCGAACTGTACTCGTACGCGCCGCGGTAGACCACCGGCGTGGCCTCGTAGTTGCCGTGCGGCGGCGGCGAGGCAGCGCTCCATTCGAGCGAGTTGGCCTTCCACGGGTTTCTCTCCGCGTCGCGCTTCTTCGCCAGGCTCATGATGAAGTTCACGATAAACGGCAGCTGCGAGAGGCCGAGCAAAAACGCGCTCACCGTGATGAA
>DATJFG010000172.1:0-10621 GCA_035495775.1 Verrucomicrobiia bacterium
AGCAGCGGCAGCAGCAACCGCTCCAGCAGGATCAAAAAAAGCAGGAGCAGGATCAGCGCCGGCAGGATTTGGAGCGGCAGCGGCTCGAGAAGCAGCAGCAGGATAAGCAGGGGCGCGATTTAGAACGCGAGCGCCAGCAGCAGTTGAGGGACGAGCAGCTCCAGCAAAAGAAACTGCAGGAACAGCAGCGCAAAGGGCCGCCTCCGGACGACCGGAAGCCGCCGGCAAAAGAGCGCAAAGATCAGGACGCGCCGCCTCCTCCTCCGCCCGGCCCGCCTCCGGGGCCGCCGCCAAGATAGGCGTGAGGCGAGAGGTGAAAAAAGTAGGGGCGGCCCGCGAGCCGCCCCTACTTTTTTTGTGATGATGTTGGGAGAGGCTGCTACTTATACAGACCGTCGATGAAGCCGCTGTCGTCGAGCTCGCGCAGGTAATGGAGATCCCACAGCGACACCGGGCTATATTTTTTCGCCTCGGGGATTTTCATGAGGCAAAGCTCATAGGCGTTGCCGATGGCGTCCATGGCGGGATAGGGCTTCAGCGGCATGCGCGTCAGGCTTTCGTAGCGCACACCGGCGGCCTCCGGTTCGCGCTGGCGGAGCCCGTTCAGGATCTTTTCGGTCTCCTCGCGGTGCGTGCGCGCATAATGGATCGCCATGACCAGCGCCTTTACCATGCGCTCGCCCAGGCGGTCCTTGCGCTTAAGCGCGGTCGTGGCGGTCGTTATCGTCGGCCCGTTGATCATCGGCAGCGGGTCGAGCGGCAGGACATGGAGCCCCGCCTCTTCGTATTGTGCGGTGCCGCCGGTGATGAGCGCGGCGTCCGCCTTGCCCGACTTGAGCATCTCGAACTGCTCCTTGCGAAACGCCGGCGTTATGTCTTCGCCGATCTCGAGCCATTTCACATCGCTGAGCTTGAGGCCCGCGCGGACAATATAGAGCGCATGGTTGCCGCGCAGGTGATTGAAGCCCGCGACGCGTCCCTCGAAGGCGAGATCGACGACGCGCTTGCCGCGCAGCTCGGCGAGCGAGCCGATCTTGTTGCGCGAGACCAACCGATCGCGCACCTGATTGCTCGGTGACGCGATACAGACGATCGGCTTGCCCTGGCCGACGAGCGCATAAGGCGTGATGTGGTTGCCCGAGATGAAGTCGATCTTGCCGTCGAACAGTGCGCCCTCCGCCTCCGGCGGGCTCGCGCAGAATTCCATGCCGCGCATCTTGATGCCGACCCGCTCCCACATGCCCGCTTTGTCCATGACCTCCCAGATCGGCAGATGCGAGTAGGCGCGGAAGTAGCCGCGTATCTCGATCGGTTCGTAGTCCATCGTTTCCTCCCGAAATCTTAAACGCTCGCAAAGCTATAAGCCGGAAACAGGACACCGCGCAAGCTTGCCTTGACCCCGGCTCGTCCCGCTGAATATACTCTCTCTTTCGAGACGCCATGGCGAAAGCGTTTTTTAAAGTCGTCGCGCCAAGCGAGGCGCGGGAAATTCTCCTTCAAGTCGTCCCCGTCGGCGCCGAGCGAATCGAGACCGTTCGCGCGCGCGGCCGCGTGCTCGCAGAAAATCTCTATTCGAAGGTCGATCTGCCGCATTTCGCGCGCGCCGCCATGGACGGCTACGCGGTCGTCGCCAAGGACACGTTCGGAGCGAGCGCGAGTCAGCCGGCCTATCTAAAGCTCGCCGGGACCGTCGAGATGGGAAAAGAGGCGACGCGGCGGCTGGAAAAAGGCGAGGCGATCCGCATCTCGACCGGCGGCATGATGCCGCCGGGAAGCGACGCGGTCGTCATGGTCGAATACACCGAAGAGGCCGCCGCCGCGACCGTCGAAGTCCACCGCAGCGTGTCGCCGGGGCAGAACGTCATTCTCATCGGCGACGACATCCAAAAAGGCGCGCCGGTTTTCGCGCGCGGCCGGCGGCTCCGCGCGCACGATCTCGGCGCGCTCACCGGCATCGGCGTCTCCAACATCGATGTTTATAAGAAGCCGCGCGTCGCGCTCATCTCGACCGGCGACGAGATCGTCGAGGCCGAGCGCGAGCCGCTGCCGGGGCAGGTGAGAAACATCAACCAGCATTCGCTCGCCGGACTGATCGATGAGTGCGGCGCGGAGCTGAAGGACTTCGGCGTCGTGCGCGACGAGCGCGCAGCGCTGAAGGACGCGCTCGGCCGCGCGCTCGACTGGGCCGACGTCGTGATGCTCTCAGGCGGCAGCTCGATGGGCGCCAAAGACATCGCGCTCGACGTCATCCTTTCTTTCCCTGACGCGGAGATGGTGTTTCACGGCATCTCCGTAAGCCCCGGCAAGCCCACGATCTACGCGCGGGCGGCCGGAAAACCGGTGCTCGGGCTTCCCGGCTATCCGGTGTCGGCGCTCGTCATCTTCGAGCTTTTCGCCGCGCCGCTCGTGCGCGCGCTGGGCGGCGAGGACGCTTCGGCGGCGCGCGAATTTAAAAAGACGACGCGGGCGATTTTAAAAACCAACGTCGCCTCGCAGGCCGGGCGCGAGGACTATATCCGCGTTTGCCTGGAGAAAATCGACGGCAAGATCTACGCGCGGCCGCTGCCGAGCAAATCGGGGGCGATCTTCACGCTGGTCAAGGCCGACGGCATGATCCGCGTCGATCTCAATCAAGAGGGAATCGAGCAGGGCGAAGAGGTCGAGGTGATACTTTTTTAGCGAGGAGTGGGGAGAAGACTCCGATCACTGCTCACTGTCATGGCGCGCAAACGCTATCTCAAGAAAACTCCTCTTAAAGACGCGCGCGAGCTGTTTCTCTCGCGCATCGATCCGCGCGTGCTCGCATCAGAGGATGTTCGCGTCGACGAGGCTCTCGACCGCATCACGGCCGGGCCGGTCTTCGCGAAGATCTCCTCGCCGCATTACCACGCCGCGGCGATGGACGGCATCTGCGTGCGCGCCGAAGACACCTTCGGCGCGACGGAGTTCGCGCCGAAAAAACTCCGGCCGCTCGCCGGCGACCCTTTCGCCGATGCATTTCAATACGTCGATACCGGCAACGCCATTCCGCTCTGGGCCAACGCGGTCGTCATGATCGAAAAGGTCCATCAGCTGGATGACGGCGCGGTCGAGATCTTCGACTCGGTCGCGCCGTGGAACCATGTGCGGCTCGTGGGCGAGGACGTGGTCGCAACCGAACTATTGCTGCCGCGCGCGCATCGTCTGCGGCCTTACGATCTCGGCGCGCTCATCGCCGCGGGCCACACAAAAGTGAACGTCAAGGAGAAGCCGCGCGTCGCGATCCTTCCCACCGGCAACGAGCTGATCGAGCCGGGCGACGAGCCGGTGCCCGGCGCGGTGATCGATTTCAACTCCAGCGTGCTCGGCGCCTTCGTGCGCGAATGGGGCGGCCAGCCGCTCAAAACTCCGCGGGTCGCCGACGATCCGGCAAAGCTTGGCGCGGCGCTCCGGGAAGCGCTCGTGAAAAATCACGCCGCGGCGATCATCGCGGGATCGTCAGCGGGCGAGCACGATTTCACCGCCGAGGTGATCGCCAAGGAAGGCGAGCTTCTCGCGCACGGTATCGACGTCATGCCGGGAAAGCCGGCGGTGCTCGGCATCGTCGACGGCAAGCCGGTGATCGGCATCCCCGGCTATCCCGTCTCCGCGATCGTGATCGCGCGCGAGTTCCTCCGCCCGCTCGTCGAGAGGCTTCTCGGCGCGGGCGGCGGCGCGCCGCCGACGGTCAAAGCCGTCGTGCCAAAAAAAATTCCTTCGCATCTCGGGCTGGAAGAATTCGTTCGCGTCCACCTCGGGCGCGTCGAGGACAAGCTCATCGCCGCTCCGCTCGGGCGCGGCGCGGGCGTGATCACGACGATGGTCCACGCCGACGGGCTCATGCGCATTCCGAGCCTCGTCGAAGGCATCAATGCGGGCGAGGAGATGGAAGTCGAGCTGCTCCGCCCCATCGCGGAGATCGAGAACACGATCCTCGCGATCGGCAGCCACGACCTCGCGATCGGAGTCCTGGAGGACCGTCTGAAGCTCGACCATCCGGAATGTAAGATTGCCGCGACCAACGTCGGCAGCCTGGGCGGCCTCTTCGCGCTTAAGCGGCGCGAGACGCACATCGCCGGCTGCCACCTGCTCGATCCCGACACCGGCGCGTACAACGTTCCCGACATCAAGCGGATGATCCCCGACACGCCGGTCGTGCTCGTGCATCTCGCGCGCCGCGAGCAGGGGCTGATCGTGAAAAAAGGCAATCCCAAAAAAATCACCGGCCTTGAAGCGCTGGCGCGAGACGACCTGATGTTCGTCAATCGCCAGCCCGGCTCGGGCACACGCGTCCTGCTCGACTATCAATTGAAACGCCTGCAGATGAATCCCGCGGCGATCCGCGGCTACGAGCGCGAAGAGTTCACCCACATGGCGGTCGGCGTCGCGGTCGCGAGCGGCCTCGCCGACGCCGGCCTCGGAGTCCGCTCCGCCGCCGTCGCGCTCGGTCTCGATTTTCTCCCCGTCGGCGAGGAGCAGTACGATCTGGTGTTTCTCCGCTCGTTTTTCGATTCGAAAAAAGGGGAGCGTCTGCTCGCGACGATCCGCTCCGAAGGCTTCAAGCATGCCGTCCAAGCTCTTGGCGGCTACGATACGGGCAAGGCGGGAGAAATCTTGTATCGACAATAGAGGTTTTCACGCTTCTTTGAGGAGACACCATGGCCGAGATGAAGACCCGCTACAGCGCCGAGATCCAGCGCGCCAAAGGATTGTTGGAGCTCGCCGCCGCCGTTTACGACACTTCGCTTTCGTACAAGACGACGCGCGCGGCCGAGCAGGCGCTGCAGACAGACTCGCGCGTCGGCTATTCTCTCACGCTCGCGCTCAAGACCACGCGCGCGCAGAGCGAGAACGGCGTCTCGCTCTCCTTCGCCGCCGACGGCTTCCGCGAGATCCGCGCTGTCGTCGATAAAAAAATCTCGCTCGCTTGGATCAATCCGTCCGCCGCCGCGATGCTCGCGTTCAAAGGCAAGGGGCCGTTTAAGCGGCCGGCGCCGATCCGCGCGATCGCGGTCTTTCCGTCCTATGACGTTGTCGGCTTCGCGGTGCGCACATCCACCGGCATCACTTCGCTCGCCGAGATCAAGCGGAAAAAAATTCCGCTGCGGCTCTCGACCGGGCAGACGGCGAAGCGCGCGCTCACGCACCATCCGACCATGTTCACGGTTACATCGGTTTTAAAAGCGGCGGGCTTCACACTCGCCGATATCAAAAAATGGGGCGGTAAAATCCAGTCGGTTACGCGGCCGAGCCATCCCGACCGGCGCGCGGCGATCGAGAGCGGCGCGATCGACGCGGTCTTCGACGAGGGCATCAAGAGCTGGGGCAAGACCGCCGTCGATCACGGCTTTCGCTATCTGCCCATCGAGGGGCCGATTCTTAAAGCTTTGACGGCGCTCGGCTACCGCCAATCGGTCGTGCCGCGCTCGCGCTTTCCCGCTCTCGAAGCGGACGTGCCGACGGTCGATTTTAGCGGCTGGCCGATGGTCGTGCACAAGGACATGCCGGAGGACGTTGCCTACGCGCTCTGCGAGGCGATCGAGGCGCGCAAGGAGTTGATGCCGACGGATAACTACAAGCCGCTCGACATCGCGCAGCTCTGCGCCGACGACGACGAGGCGCCGCAGGGCGTGCCGCTCCATCCCGGCGCCGTCCGTTTTTACCGCGAGCGCGGCTATCTCAAGTAGCGATTGACAGCGCGCCCCGTCGGTGGGATGGTGCCAGCGCAACGCTCGCGATTTCACTTCCTATCTAAAGGAGGTCGAGATGAGCCGCAGATTCTTCCTCCGCTTCGGAGTTCTTTTTTTCCTCGGCTTCCCGCTGCTCGCGCCGCACACGGCGGCGCCGGCGGAAAGTTTAAAGATCAAGCTCGCGAACGGATCGAGCCCGCCGATCCTGGACTCGATCACGCCCTACGTCGCGGTCGAAGCGGGCATCTTCAAAAAATACGGCATCGACGTCGAGATGGCGGAGTTCCGCGGCGACAACGTGCTCACGACCGCGATGCTAGCGGGCGACATCCAGGTCTGCTCGAACATCGGCGCGACCTCGGCGATGGTGAGCGCATCCAAGGGCGCGAAGCTCCGTCTCTGGATGGTGCCGCAGCCGGTGACGCCCTATCATCTGATCGCGCGCAAGGATGCAGCGCCATCGATTAAGGCGCTGGCGGGAAAGATCTTCGCCGTCTCCGGCATCGGCGCGATCTCCTATCACATCCCGCGCATGATCATGGAGCGCAACGGCCTCGACCCCGAGAAAGTGAAATACGTCGTCGCGGGCTCTAATGCCGATCGGTTCCGCGCGGTGATCTCCGGGAAGGCGGACGCCACGGTGATCAGCACGATCGAGGCGGCCAAGCTCGCGCAGTATCCCGAGCTCGTCGATCTCGCGACCGCCGCGAAGATCGTCCCCGAGATTCCCTTCACATTCGCGATGGCGCGCGAGGATTTCATCCAGAAAGAGCCCGAGGCGATGGTCCGCCTCGCCAAAGGCATGATCGAGGCGAACCGGTGGATCGCCGCCAACAAGGCGGGCACGGTCGCGATCGCGGCGAAGATCATTCCCGACGAGACGCCGGAAGTCCTGAGCAAGGCCTACGACGAAGCCGACCCGCGGCTGTGGGGCGCGAACGGTGACCTGTCGGAAGCGAACTATAAGTTTACGAGCGACTTTCTCGTCAAGGTCGGCAACATGACCGATGCGCTGCCTTACGAAAAATTCTTCGACCGGCGATTCATCGAGCGCGCGCTCAAGGACCTGGGGCGGAAGTAAAAGCGCGGTCGAACCGTCGATGTGGCTAGCATGGCGAGGGCGAAGCGCAGGTACAACGCGAAGATCCAGCGCGCGAAAGGACTGTTGGAGATCGCCGCCGCGATGTACGACACCTCGCTCTCGTTCGAGACCCGGCGCGCGGCGGAGCAGGCGCTCCAGACCGAGTCGCGGGTCGGCACCGCGCTGAATCTCGCGCTCGTCGCTGCGCCGGCGCAGGGCACAAACGGCGTCTCGCTCTCATTCGCCGCCGACAGCTTTCGCGAGCTCAGCTGGGTCGCCGAGGGAAAAATCTCGCTCGCGTGGGTGAATCCCTCGGTCGCCGCGACGCTCGCGTACAAAGGCACGGGGCCGTTCAAGCGGCCGCTGCCGCTGCGCGCGATCGCGGTCTTTCCGTCCTACGACGTCGTCGGCTTCGCGGTGCACGAATCGCTCGGCATCTCCTCGCTAATTGAGATCAAACAGAAGAAAATTCCGCTGCGGCTCGCGACGCGCGAGACCGGCGTGCGCGCGATCGCAGAAAGTCCGACTATGTTCACGGTCGACGCGGTGATGAAGGCCGCCGGCTTTACGCTCGCCGATCTCAAGCGCTGGGGAGGAAAAATTCTTTCCGTTGAGCGGCCGAGCGATCCCAGACGGCGCGCGGCGATCGCGCGCGGCGACGTCGACGCGGTGTTCGACGAAGGCATCAAGAGCTGGGGCCAGACCGCTCTCGACCACGGCTTTCATTATCTCCCGATCGAAGGCGCGGTGCTCAAGCGTCTCGCGGCGATGGGCTACCGCCCGTCGGTCGTGCCCAAGGCGAAATTCCGCGGCATGAAGGCCGACGTGCAGACCGTCGACTTCAGCGGCTGGCCGATGGTCGTGCGGAAGGACATGCCGAGCGACGTCGCGTACGCGATCTGCGAGGCGATCGCCGCGAAGCGGCGGGTGCTGCCGACCGACAACTTCAAGCCGCTCGACCTCGCGCAGCTCTCAGCCGACGACGCCGAGGCGCCGCGCGGCATCCCGCTCCATCCCGGCGCCGCGCGCTTCTACCGCGAGCGCGGCTACCTGTAAGCCCGTTTCTTTACCACTTCCCGACCCCTTGACAGCCGATTGCGATTTGTGATAGCCATATCACGGATTGCAATATGAGGCTCGGCGACAAGCTCAAATATCTCCGCGAGGTCGAGGGGACGCTCCGCGGCTTCAAGCGCGCGATGACCCAGCAGGAGGTGGTGCGCGCGCTCAAAAAGGAGCAGAAAAAGTCCATCAGCCAGTCCTATCTCTCGCAGATCGAGAGCGGCGCGCGCCCGCATCTCACCAATTCCACGCGCATGCTGCTCGCCCGCTTTTTCAACGTCCACCCCGGCTACCTCGTCGACGACCCGGAGGGCTACTCGACGGAATTGCTTTCCGACGCGAGCGTCCTCGAAGACAAGATGGACCTCTGGCTCATCAACGGCGCCGAGCGCTTCCGCCGCGACCCCGAGGTGCACGACGCGCTCGTGCGCACCGCGCGCCACGCCGACTCGCGCCGCTGCCTCGTGCTCTTGGGCGCGATCCTGGAGAACGACGGGCTCGCCGAGCGCCTGCTCCAGGTGCTCAAGCCCGGAGAAAGGAGCCGCCATGACCTGGGCTGATTTCTATCTCCTCTGCTTTATCCTGGGATTTATCCTGAGCGTGCTCGCGCTCTTCGGCACGCTCCACCTCGATTTCGCGCATTTTCATTTCCATCTGGGCGGCGCGCACCACGGCCACATCGGCCACGCGGGCGCGCACGCGGCCGGCCAGGCGCAGGAGGTCGCGCACATCAACATCGGCACCGTCGCCGCCTTTCTCGCCTGGTTCGGCGGCACCGGCTATCTGCTCACGCGCTTCTCCGGCTTCTGGGGCTTGATCGCCTTCGGCGCGGCGGTCGCCGCCGGCCTTGCCGGCGCCGCGCTCGTCTTTTACTTCCTCGCCAAGGTGCTCGTCCGCAGCGACGAGAACTTGGACCCCGCGGATTACAACATGATCGGCGTCCTCGGCACGACCGCGAGCGCGATCCGCCCCTCGGGCATCGGCGAGATCATCTTCTCGCAGCACGGCTTTCGCCGCGCCTCGCCCGCGCGGAGCGAAGACGGCGCGGAAATTCCCAAGGGCACCGAGGTCGTCGTCACGCGCTACGAGCGCGGCATCGCCTACGTCCGCCCGTGGGAGGAGCTGACTAAAGAAAGTGAGTAAGTGAGGAGTGATGGAATTAAGAATTGGTAGGGCACGGCGTGCCGTGCCCTACGAAGACTTAAGAACGAATCAAAACGACTGATCGCAAAAAACAAGGAGGACTCCCATGAGTATGGAAACGATTTTCGGTATCGCGCTCTTGATGGCGCTCACGATCCTGTTTCTCTTCGCGATGTTCGCGCGGCTCTACCGCAAGGCCGGGCCGCACGAGGCGCTGGTCGTCTACGGCTTTCGCGGCACGCGCATCATCAAAGGCCGCGGCTCGGTGATCTTCCCGATGGTCGAGAACAGCCGGCTGCTCTCGCTCGAATTGATGTCGTTCGACGTCGCGCCGCAGCAGGACCTCTACACGCGCCAGGGCGTCGCCGTCACCGTCGAGGCGGTGGCGCAGATCAAGGTGAAGTCCGATCCCGAGTCGATCCAGACCGCCGCCGAGCAGTTCTTGACCAAGACGCCGCAGGAGCGCGAAGGCCTCATCCGCCTCGTGATGGAGGGCCATCTCCGCGGCATCATCGGCCAGCTCACGGTCGAGGAGATCGTCAAGCAGCCCGAGATGGTGGGCGAGCGCATGCGCTCCACCTGCGCCGACGACATGAGCAAGATGGGGCTCGAAGTCATCTCGTTCACGATCAAGGAAGTGCGCGACAAGAACGAATACATCACCAACATGGGGCGCCCGGATGTTGCGCGCATCAGACGCGACGCCGACGTCGCCGCCGCCGAGGCCGAGCGCGACACCGCGATCAAGCGCGCCGAGGCGATGCGCGCCGCGGCCGTCGCCAAGGCGCAGGCGGACAAGGAGCGCGTGCTCGCCGAGACCCTCTCACTCGCGGCCCAGGCCGAGGCGCAGCGCGATCTGCAGATCAAGCAGGCGAACTATCTGGAAGCGGTGCAGAAGCAGAAGGCCTCCGCCGACAAGGCCTACGAGATCCAGGCCAACGTCATGCAGCAGCAGGTGATCGCCGAGCAGGTGAAGGTCGAGCAGGTGCAGAAGACCGGCCAGATCGCGGTCCAGGAGGCGGAGATCCAGCGGCGCGAGCGCGAGCTGATCGCGACCGTCCTCAAGCAGGCCGAGATCGAGCGCAAGCGCATCGAGATGCTCGCCGAGGCGCAGAAGCAGAAGCTCATCGTCGAGGCCGACGGCCAGGCGTCCGCCACGCGCGCGACCGGCGAGGCCGAGGCGGACATCATCTTCAAGAAGGGCGAGGCCGAGGCGAAGGCGATGAACGTCAAGGCCGAGGCCTTCCAGGAGTACAACCAGGCGGCGGTCATCGACAAGCTTCTCACCGGCATGCCGGAGATCGTGCGCGCGCTCGCCGCGCCGCTCGCCAACGTCGACAAGATCACCGTCGTCTCGACCGGCAACGGCGGCAGCGCCGGCCTCAACAAGATCACCGGCGACCTGACCGCCATGGCGGCGCAGATCCCGGCGCTCTTCGAGACGCTCTCGGGCATGCAGATTTCGGAATTGCTGTCGAAGGTGAAAATGATCGGCGACAAGACGGAGAAGCCGGAAAAATAAATGGTTTAGGGGCGGTTCGCGAACCGCCTCTACGAGGGATGAAAAAATCGGGCACGGCACGCCGTGCCCCTACAAGGCAACACGCAATGGGACTTTTCCCGGTGA
>DATJFG010000173.1:0-20575 GCA_035495775.1 Verrucomicrobiia bacterium
CGCGGCGTCGCCGAAGTGAACCAGGAGCGCGCGGCGGCCGAGCTTCCCAAGACCGACATGTACCTGGGCCTTCACATCGGCGATGTCTTCTACGGCAACATCGGCAGCAAGGAGCGGCTCGATTTCACCGTGATCGGCCCCGCCGTCAACGAGGTGAGCCGGATCGCATCGATGTGCCGCTCGCTCGAACAGCCGCTGCTCGTCTCGTCCGCCTTCGCCGAGGCCATCGGCGAGAGTCGCAGCCGCCTCATCTCCGTCGGCCGCTATGCGCTCCGCGGCGTCGGGCGCCCGCAGGAGCTGTTTACGATCGAGTGACGCAGCTCGCGTCATCCCGATGTGATCCAGCCGCTGATCCGATGCCGCCGCTGATCGAGATTCAAAACGTCTCCAAAGCCTATCATCGCGAGAGCCTCGAGATTCCGGTGCTCAGGAACCTCTCGCTCGCGATCGAGGCGGGAGAGTTCATCGCCTTGATGGGGCCGTCGGGCTCGGGGAAGACGACGCTGTTAAACCTGATCGCCGGCATCGACCGTCCGAGCGAGGGACGGGTGGTCGTCGCCGGCATCGACTTGACGGAACTCAGTGAAGGGGAGCTCGCGGAATGGCGCTCACGCCATGTGGGTTTTATTTTCCAGTTTTACAATCTCATTCCCGTTTTGACCGCGCTTGAGAACGTCGAGCTGCCGCTGCTCTTAACGGGGCTTGCCAAGCCGGAGCGGCGGGAGCACGCTGCGACCGCGCTGACGATCGTCGGCCTCGCCGACCGCATGGATCATTACCCGCGCCAGCTCTCCGGCGGCCAGGAGCAGCGCGTCGCGATCGCCCGCGCCATCGTGACCGATCCGACGATCCTCGTCGCCGACGAGCCGACCGGCGATCTCGACAAGGCGTCGGCCGAGGAGGTCCTTGGGCTCATGGACCGGCTGAACCGCGAGCTTAAAAAGACTATTATCATGGTGACGCACGATCCGCGGGCCGCCGAGCGCGCGCGCTCGATCCGCCGGCTCGACAAGGGCGAGCTGGTGTAGGAGGAATTTTGGAACTGCTCAAGCTCATGCTGCGGAACGCGCTCCGGCACAAGCTCCGGAGCCTGCTCACCGCCGTCGGCATCGCCGTGGCGGTGCTGGCGTTTATGTTGCTCCGCACGGTGGTGACGGCCTGGCACGCGGGTGTCGAGCGCTCGGCCGCCAACCGTCTCATCACGCGCCACGCCGTTTCGTTCGTCTTTCCGCTCCCGTATGCCTATCGCGATCGCATCGCGCGCGTGCCTGGGGTTGAAAAGGTGACCTACTCCGTCTGGTTCTCCGGCGTCTATATCGATAAAAACCAGTTTTTCGCGCGCCTGGCGGTCGATGCCAATACTTTTTTCGACGTCTATCCCGAATTCCTCATTCCCGCCGACGAACTCGCCACATTCAAACGCGAGCGCAACGCCTGCATTATCGGCGCCGAGATCGCGCAGCGATATAATCTAAAGATCGGCGACGTGATGCCGATCGAAGGGGATATCTTTCCCGGCCGCTGGGAGTTCGTCGTGCGCGGCATCTATCAGCCGCGCGATAAGGCGACCGACCCCACGAGCATGTTTTTTCAGTGGCAGTACCTCGAGGAAAAAGCGCGGCAGGAAAAATCCGACCGCGAAGGGCAGGTCGGCTGGTACGTCACTCAAATCGACCGCCCCGAGAACGCGGCCGGGATCTCCGACGCGATCGATGCGCTTTTCGCCAACTCGCGCGCGGAAACCAAAACGGAGACCGAGCGCGCCTTCCACCAGAACTTTCTCTCCTCGATGGGATCCGTGATGACGGCGATGGACGTGATGTCGTTCGTCATCATCGGCATCATCCTGCTGGTGCTGGCGAACACGATGATCATGTCGGCGCGCGAGCGGACGCACGAATACGCGGTGCTGAAGACCCTCGGATTCACCGGCCGCCACATCCTGGCGCTCGTCGCCGGCGAGTCGCTGTGTCTCGCGATTCTCGGTACGGCGCTCGGCATGGCGGCGACGGTGCCCGCGGTCGCCGGGTTTAAAAACGCATTGCCCAAAGGATGGTTCCCGATTTTTTACATCGAGCCGGAGACGGTCGTTTTCGGCGCCGTCGCTGGGGTTGCGATCGGGCTTGCCGCCGCGCTGATTCCGGCGCGGCGCGCCGCGCGGCAGCAGATCGTCGAGGGGCTGCGCTTCATCGGCTAAAGGCATGACGGTTCCGTTCCGCTATATCGTCCGCAGCTTCGGCGCGCGGCGGCTGACGACGGCGATGACAGCGCTCGGCGTCGCGCTCGTCGTCTTCGTCTTTGCAGCCGTCCTCATGATGGCGAACGGAATTCGTCAGACGCTCCGCGCCACCGGGTCGGAGGAAAATGTCCTGGTGCTCAGGAAGGCCGCGAACAGCGAGACTCTCAGCGTCCTCGACCGGGAGGTCGCGTCGCTGGTCGTCGGCATGCCGCAGGTGGCGCGCTCCGCGACCGGCGCGCCGCTCGCCTCGCGTGAGGCGGTCGTCATCATCAACATGGAAAAATTAGGCGGCGGCATGAGCAACGTGACGGTGCGCGGCGTCGAGCCGCCGGCCTTCGAGCTGCGGCCGCAGCTGCGGCTTGTCGAGGGACGATTCTTCCGCTGGGGGGCGCGCGAGATCATCGTCGGCGCCGCGATCGCGCGGCGCTTCCCCGCGGCCTCGGTTGGCGAGCGCATTAAATTCGCCGGCGACGCGTGGACGGTCGTCGGCGTCTTCGATTCGGGCGGCAGCGGCTTTGACTCCGAGATTTGGGGCGACTCGCGTCAGATCATGGACGCGTTCAAGCGCTCGTCGTATTCGACGCTCACGCTGCGGCTCCGCGATCCCGGGGCGTTCGATCGGTTCGTCGCCGCGTGGGAGGGGGACAATCGGCTGCTTCACTACGACGCTAAGATCGAAAGAAGATTTTTTGAGGAGCAGTCGGAGATGCTGGCGACGTTCATCCGCATCCTCGGCCTTTTCATCACCGTCATCTTCAGCACCGGGGCGACGATCGGGGCGATGATCACGATGTACGGGGCGGTCGCCGGCCGCACGATCGAGATCGGCACGTTGCGCGCCCTGGGCTTCAAGCGCCGCAGCATCCTGACGGCGTTTTTGGGCGAAGCGCTGCTGCTCGCGCTCGCCGGCGGCGTCTCGGGCCTGGCGCTCGCCTCCATGCTTCAGCTCGTGACGATCTCGACGCTCAACTTCGCCTCTTTTTCGGAGCTGGCGTTCTCCTTCTCGCTCTCTTTTCCCATCGCCGCCGCCGCGCTAAGCTTCGCCCTCGCGATGGGGCTTGTCGGCGGATTTCTGCCTGCGTTTCGCGCCGCGCGCCTCGACATCGTCGGCGCGCTCAGGACCATCTGAGATTTGAAATCGCCGGTTGATTGGCATAGAGCTAACTCGACCCATCCAAATTCTCTGGGAAGGAGCCTTCCATGTCCGAGCACGCGCCGCACGGCGGCAGCCACATGCACGATTTCGAGGCGCACGTGAGAGCGGTGGAGGAAGACCTCGAATACTACCGCGCCAAGCGCATCGAGCCGCGCGTCTTCACGCTGCTCCGCCGCGGCATCATCGCCTTCGGCGACCTGTTCGATGCCGCGGGTGTCGAGAGAGAATCACGGCACGCGGGCGACGGTCAGCCGCAGGATGTGGAGCAGCGCATCCGCGCCCTCGAAGACCGGCTCGACGACTACGTGCGCGAGATCGGTCTTATCACCTCGGCGATCGGCGACGCCGCCGACGTCGTGACCGAGGACGGACGCGTGGAGCGCGGCGATTATGACGAGTTCTTCCGCTTCGCGCACCGCGAATATACCGGCCCGCTCGAGGAGCGCGTCGAGCTGCTGACCGCCGACGTAAAGCGCAACCTGAGAGTCGTCGAAGTGCTCGCGCGCTCTCTTATGAGCAAGGGTGTGATCAATGAAGACGAGCTCAACCGGAGCCGGGCGGCGCTGAAGAGCGCCGGCCCCTGGAACGGCGGCAGGATCGTCGCGCGCGCGTGGGTCGATCCGGGTTTCAAGAAGCGGCTCGTCAACGAGGGGCGGCCGGCGCTGCGCGACCTGGGCATTCCGCCGGGAAGACTGGGGAAGCTCGGCGTTTTGGAGAACACCGACAAGGTGCATAACGTGATCGTCTGCACGCTCTGTTCCTGCTACCCATACGATCTCCTCGGCGATACCCCGTGGTGGTACAAGCAGGATATCTATAAAAAAAGAATCGTCGCCAATCCCCGCGCGATTCTCGAGGAAATGTTCGAGCTCAAGCTCCCTTCGGGCATGGAAGTGCGCGTGCACGACAGCACGTCCGACGTCCGCTATATGGTCATTCCGCGACGGCCGAAAGGGAGCGAAGGGATGAATGAGGCCGAGCTCGCGAAGCTCGTCACGATCGACAGCCTCATCGGCGCCGGCGAGGCGACCGCGCCGGCCGATTTGGGCGCGCAAAAAGAAACCCCATGGGGCCATGCGAAGCCGCGCCCGCGGGATTACTGATGGAAAACTTGGGCAGCTTCAAGGTCGGCGACCGCGTCGCCGTGAAACAGGAAAATCCAAGCGGCAATCCGCGCACACCGAAATATATCCGCGGAAAGAAAGGCGTGGTCGTCGAGGCGCACGGCGTGATCAGCAATCTGCGCGATCACCGCGGCCTCTATCCGCCGCTTTATACGGTCGCCTTCGACGTGAAGGAGGTCTTCGGGACCGAGAGCGCGGATCAGGTCCGCGTCGATCTCCACGAAGACTGGCTGGAGAGAACCTAGGCCGCGGGGTCGAGGAAATTCGGCAATTTTTCCGCCGGCAGCCGGATGCCGACATAAAACGCGCCGAACTGGCCGTAGACGGCGCTCGCCTCATCGAAGCGCATCTCGTAAACGAGTTTCTTGAACACGAGCGGATCGTCGGCGAAAAGGTCGACGCCCCATTCCCAGTCGTCGAAGCCGATCGAGCCCGAGATGACCTGCGTCACCTGTCCCGCGTATTTCCTCCCGATGATGCCATGGTCCGCCATCATTTTCTGGCGTTCTTCGATCGGCGCCGAATACCAGTTCTTGGTCTCGCCGCGGAGCTTGTTCATCGGATAAAAGCAGACGTAGCGGCGCGCGGGGATCGGTGTGAACAGGCGCGGCGCGACCATCTTTTTCTGATTTTCCAGTTCCGCCGCGACCGCCTGATTCCATTCGGTGGAGTCGGGCTGAAGCCCTTTGTCTTTTAAGCCTTGATAGAGGCGCACCGTCGCCTCGTACATGCCGAGCTCGACGACGGAGAGGTAGGAAGTCGTGGGCTCGATGAATTCGGCGAGGTCGAGATTCGCCACGGCGAGCTCCGCGGCATTCAGCGCCTCGAGCGTGCGGCGAAAATGGATGAACAGGAGATCGCCTTTATGCCCGAGCAAGGAGAAGAGCGCGCTCGGCTCCTGTTTGCTCTGCTCCATCGCCGCGAGGGTTGTTTGCGCCTGTTCGACTGCGGCGCGGCGAGCGCCTTCATCGATTTTCTTCCAGGCGGCTCTGCGGAACCCGAACATCTGGTGGAGGATGTAAGAGCCTTCGAGCGTCAGGGGAACCGGCGGGTATTTGCTGTGGAGCTCGTCTTTCATGTCGTGTTCGGCCCCGGGACCTCTTTTTTGCGCAGCCGCTGGCGCAGCGCCTGGAAGCCGCGCCTGGCGAGGCCGAACATTTTAGGGATCAGCCAGATCGCCAGCGCGAGAAACGCCGCGATCAGGAGCAGCATGACGAGCGGGTGGTGAAAGACGAGCCACAGCGCGCCCAGGACCGAGATGTCCTCGCCGACGCTCGCGGCCCAGTTGCTGAACGGCTCGGGACTGACGTTGATTGCGAGCCGCATCGTCGCCTTGGTCGTGTGCGCCGCGAGCGCGACGGTGCCGCCGGCCAGGATCGCGGCGAGCTCGAGCGCCGGATTCATCGGCCCGAGTGCGCGCGAAGCGAGAATCGCGCCCGCGGGAATGCGGATGAACGTGTGCAAAATGTCCCAGCCGCTGTCGACGTACGGCACCTTGTCGGCGAAGAACTCGACCACATACATGATGCACGCCATGCCGATGACAAGCGGGTCCATGAGGACCTCGAGCCCCGGCGGCAGCTGGATCATCTCCGAGCGTCCGGCGATGCCGAGCGCCGCGACCGTGGCATAGAGATTGATGCCCGAGGTCCAGGCGCTCCCGAGCGCGAGGCTCAGCGTTTGCAGCGCTTCCATCGCGTTAGCTTATGCGTCTCAGATCTTCCACTTCTGCTCGACGCGGTCTTTGATCTCTTTCTCGAAGGCGTTGACGGCGGGAAAATCTTCCATCCAGCGGTACGGGCGGCACGCGTCGATGAGCACGCGGTCCGAGACGTATCCCTTCGGCGAGCGCTCCTCGGGGGGCATCGCTGGCTCGCACACCGAGGCCCAGACGCTTTTCACCACGTCGATGCCGTCGCGCACGTAACAGCGCGTCGCGATCGCCCAGATGACGTCGTAAGGGTTCGTGATATCGATGTCGTCGTCGACGACGACAACGAACTTGCCGCCGTAGGCGCCGGCGCGCGCGCCGGCGGCGACCAGCAGAGCCTGCTTCGCATGGCCCGCGTAGCGCTGCTTGATCGAAATCACCGTAAACGGCCCGGGCTGACCGCCGTAGACGAAGCCCCAGACCCCTTTGATCTCCGGCACGCCGGCTTTTTCGAGCTGCTCCCAGAGCGTGGCGGCGCCGAGCGCGATCGGCAGATAGCTGGCCGGGGGCTTGAGCGGCGGCGCGCCGATCACGATCGGATCGTTGCGGTAATAGACGCGCTTGACGTTCATGATCGGCGTCTCGCCGACGTTCGCCTCGGTGAAATAGCCGGGCCATTCGCCGAACGGCCCTTCGCGCGGCATCTCTTTGTCTGGCATCGGCGGCATCTCGCCCTCGAGGACCACTTCAGCGTTGGCGGGGATGGGCAGGCCCGTCACCGCGCCTCTTAGCACCGGCACCGGCGATCCCTGGAGAAAACCCGCGAACTCGTATTCGTTGACGTCCGGCGGTAGCGGCATCTGCGCCGCCAAAAAGATACTCGGCGCCTGCCCCAGCGTGATCGCGACCGGCAGCGGCTTGCCGGCGGCGCGGCTGCGCTCGAAGGCGAGCCGGCCGTGCTTTCCCATGTTCATCTTCACCGAGACGGTATTTTTGTTCTGCACCATCACGCGATAGGTGCCGATGTTGACTTTGCCGGTCTCGGGATCTTTCGTGATCACGCCGCAGCCCGTGCCGATGTAGGGGCCGCCGTCGAGCTCGTGCCAGCTCGGCGTGGGAAATTTATAGAGATCGACTTCCTTCTCGTCCATCTGGTTTTCACACACCGGACCGCCTTCGACCTGCTGCGCCGGCACCGGCTTGAAGGCGGCGAGCTTTTTGCGCCACGCGTAGAGGAAATCGACGCCGTTCAGATCCTCCGGCAGTCCCATCGCGGGCGCCGTGCGGCGGCAGGTGCGAAAGGCGTTCGAAAGAATACGAAAGCCCGGCGGATAGCCCGGGAAGCCGCCGAAGAGAAGCGCCGGCCCTTCCTTCTCCGCCGCGCGCTCGGTCAGCGCGCCGACCTCGATCTTGAGATCGGCGCCGGTCAAAGTCTTGATCTCGTCCATCTCCTCGAGGCAGCGAATGTAGCTTCTCATGTCGGTCGCGTCGCGCATGATTCCTCCAAAAAGGTCATCCTATTTCCCCCGCCGGAGAGTGTCAACGGCCTCTGCTCTCTTGCACTTTCGCTGCTTTCCTGTTTTCTTGGACGAAAATGCGCGCGCTGCTTTTTTCGCTTTTCTCTGTCTTTCTCTTCATGTCTCCCGCGCGGGCGCAGAGCTTTGCCGTGAAGGAAACGACACTCGACAACGGCCTGAAGGTTCTCCTGCTCGAAGATCACAAGAGCGCGGCGGTGACCTTCCAGGTCTGGTACCGCGTCGGCGCGCGCAACGAAGTCGACGGCAAGAGCGGTCTGTCGCATTTTCTCGAGCACATGATGTTCAAGGGCACGCCGACGGTAAAGCCCGAGGAGTACTCGCGCATCATCGCCAAGAACGGCGGCAACTCGAACGCCTTCACGTCCCAGGACTACACCGTCTACTTCGCCACGATGAGCCGGGACAAGATCGGCATTGAGGTCGCGCTCGAGGCCGACCGCATGGCGAACGCGATCCTCGACGGCCCGACATTCGAGAACGAGAAGAGCGTCGTCATGGAAGAGCGCAGGCTCAGGACCGACGATAACCCGGCTGCGGCGCTGGGCGAGGTCGCCTCGGCTGTGATGTACATGGTGTATCCGTACCGCCGGCCGGTGATCGGCTGGATGTCGGATATACTTCACCTCACGCGCGACGATCTCATTCAGCACTATAAAACTTACTACGCGCCGAACAACGCGTTCATCGTCGCGGTCGGCGATTTTTCGACCGACGACATGCTCGCCAAGATTAAGCAGGAGTTCGGCAAGGTGGCGCGGCGGTCCGATCCGCCCAAGGTCACCTTCGACGAGCCGCCGCAGGACGGCGAGCGGCGGGTGACGCTGAAAAAAGAGGCCGAGCTGCCGCTGCTCGCCGGCTATTATCATACACCCAACCTGCTCGCCAAAGATGCGTTCGCGCTCGACCTGCTTTCGACGATTCTCGCCGGGGGGCGGAGCTCGCGCCTGCACCACGATCTCGTCTATGAAAAGCAGATTGCCACGGGCATCGATGCCGATTACGACGGCCTCGCGATCGGCCCATCGGCGTTTTCTATCACCGCCCAGGTGATGCCCGACAAAGATCCCAAGCAGGTCGAGCAGGCGATCGACGCCGCAGTCGCCAAGATCAAGAGCGAGCCGGTGAACGAGCGAGAGCTGCAGAAGGCGAAGAATCAAGTCGAGGCGTCGTTCGTTTTCGGCCAGGATTCAATCTTCGGACAGGCCATGCGCATCGGACAATTCGAGTCGCTCTCGAAGTGGCAGATGATCGACGATTATCTCCCGGGTATTCGAGCGGTCACCGCCGCCGACGTGCAGCGGGTGGCAAAAAAATATCTCGATGCGGACAAGCGAACGGTGGGACTTCTCGTTCCGACCAAAGAGAACGGCCAATGAAGCCTTTGCTATCGATCGGAGTTCTCGCAGCTTTGTTGGGCTTGCCGCCGCGCGCCGACGGCCGGCTGTCGCCGTCGCAGACGGTGCTCCGCAATGGCCTCGTCGTGGTCACTTCGGAGCAGAAGGCGCTGCCGATGGTGACGTTGAGCCTGCTGATTGAGGGCGGCTCACGCCTGGATCCCGCCGGCCGCGAAGGCGCGGCCAATTTGACCGCGCAGCTTTTGACCTACGGCACCAAAAAGCACAGCGCCGTCGAACTGAGCGACATGCTCGATTTTCTCGGCGCGACGATCACGACCGGATGCAGCGAGGAGGCGGTGACGGCGAATCTCACCGTGCTGAAAAAAGACCTCGATGCCGGGCTTGAGCTTCTCGCGGAGATATTGACCGAAGCGTCGTTTCCCGAGGACGAGATCGAGCGGCAAAAGCAGGCCGTCATCGCCGCCATTCGCGCCCAGGAGGAGCAGCCCGGCCATGTCGCCGAAGTGAAGTTCATGGAGACGCTTTTTCCGAAAAGCGCTTACGGCAGACAGGTCGAGGGCACGGCCGAATCGGTCAAGCGGCTCGACCGCCCGACACTGGTCGATTTTTATGAGAAAAACATCCGGCCCGACCGCGCAATTCTCGCCGTCGTCGGGGATGTCTCACAAAAGGAGATCGTCGAGAAGCTCGCGCGCGCGTTCCAGCCGTGGCAAAAACGAGCCGGGGCAAAACCGGCCGCCGCCGCGCCTGCCGCGGGCGCGCCGACGGTGATCAAAATCAACAAACAGCTCACTCAAGCGAATATCATCCTCGGCCACCCCGGAGTCCCGCGGACGCACCCCGATTATTACGCGATCCAGGTCATGAACTATATCCTCGGCGGCGGCGGCTTTTCCTCCCGCCTGATGGATTCGATCCGCAACGAGCGGGGGTTTGCCTACTCGGTTTATAGCCAATTCGAACCCCAGAAATATACTGGCAGCTTTCAGGTGGTCATGCAGACAAAAAACGAGAGTGCGGCGGAGGCGATCAAAATCGCCGTGGCGGAGATCCGCAAAATGCGCGAAAACGGCGTAACCGAGGCGGAACTCAATGAGGCCAAGGACTATTTGATCGGCAGTTTTCCCCTTCGATTCGATACCAATCGAAAGGTGGCGGCCTTTTTATCGCAGGTCGAATTCTATGGCCTGGGGCTCGATTATCCCGATAAGTATCCGGACATCATAAGGAAAATCAGCAGGGAGGACGTTCTGCGGGTCGCTCGACAGTATCTTCACCCCGAGACACTCATCGCCGTCATAGTCGCGGATCAGGCCAAGGCGGACGTTAAAGCGCTTGACACAGGAGGGGGGCTATAGTACAAGGGCCTCGGTTTCATGACCTCGCTCTAGAGGTCCCTTTAAAGGAGGCTCGCGGTGAAAAAGGTCCTGGTGGTGGAAGATCACCCAGATATGCGAGAACTCCTTATCTGGCAGATGGAATTGATGGGATTTTCCGCCATCGCCGCCAAGCACGGGAAAGAGGGCGTAGAAAAGGCCGTCCAGGAAAAGCCCCAGCTCATCTTGATGGACATCATGATGCCGGGAATGGATGGCCGGGAGGCGACCCGGTTGTTGCGCTCCCATCCCGACACGCAGAATATCCCGATCGTTGCGGCGACCGCCCTTTTCCGCGACGCCGATCTCAAAACCTGCCTCGAAGCGGGATGCAACGACTATATCGTCAAGCCGTTCACGTTTCAGGAACTGCAGGGCAAAGTCCAGGAATATCTCGCCGGCTCTCCCGCGACCGTTTAGTAGATCCAGCAGTCATCTATCTCAGCTTCCTCTCCGGTAAGTCCGTTCCTGAGGTCGTGCCGTGACGCATCGGGAAAAAGCCGTTGCCGTCGTTGGGCGATTGCAGGAGGCAGGGCACGAGGCTTACTTCGCCGGCGGCTCGGTGCGCGACATGCTGCTCGGGAAAGATCCCGACGACTACGACATCGCGACCGCCGCCCGTCCCGAGGAAATTCAAAAAATCTTTCCGCGCACCCTCGAGGTCGGCGCGCAGTTCGGCGTCATCCTCGTCCTCTACGAAGGCGAATCCTTCGAGGTCGCCACCTTTCGCTACGACGGTCCTTATCTGGACGGGCGCCGTCCGAGCGAGGTCCGCTACGGCGGCCTCGAGGAAGATATCCGCCGTCGCGATTTCACGGTCAACGGGATGCTGTACGATCCGGTCGCCGACCGGTTGGTCGATCTGGTCGGCGGCCGGGAAGACCTCGCCCGCAGGATGATTCGCTCGATCGGCAGCCCGCGCGCCCGTTTTCAGGAGGACCGGCTGCGCATGATCCGCGCGGCGCGCTTTGCCGCGAGCCTCGACTTCGAAATCGACGGGGAAACTTTCGCGGCGATCGGCGCCGAGGCCGCGCATATCACGCAAGTGTCGTGGGAAAGGATCGGCGAAGAGGTCACGCGTATTCTGATCGAAGGCGGCGCCCGCAAGGGCTTCGAGATCCTGGACACAGCGGGCCTGCTGCCGCACATCCTTCCCGAGATCGCGCAGATGCACAGCATCGAGCAGACGCCGGACTACCATCCGGAAGGCGACGTGTTTACTCACACGATGCTCGTCCTCGGGCAGCTCGCCGGACATCCGGAGGCGCTCGCTTACGGCGCGCTGCTGCACGATGTCGGCAAGCCGGTGACGGCCGCGCGCACCGACAAGCGGATCACTTTTTACGGCCACACCGAAAAAGGGGCGGAAATGGCGATCGCGATTCTCAAGCGGCTCAAGCGCAGCCGCACGGTCTGGGAGCGCGTCGCCTATTTGGTGAAAAATCACCTGCGCCATACGCAGGCGCCGAACATGCGGATCTCGACGCTCAAGCGTTTTCTCGGAGAAGAGGGCATCGAAGATTTGCTTGAGCTTACGCGGCTCGATGCGCTGGCATCGAACGGCGACCTGCAATATTATAACTTCTGCCGCCAGAAGCTCGCGGATTTGAAGCGCGAAGAGATTCATCCGCCGGCCCTCATCAGCGGCAAAGATCTCATCGCGCTCGGCTTTGCCCCCGGCCCGTTGTTTCACGAGATCTTGGATCGGGTCAAAGAGGCGCAGCTCGAAGGGGAACTCCAAAGCCGCGCGCAGGCGCTCGATTGGGTGGAGAGTCAGTACAAAGGACAACGGTGATGGAACACGCGAATGGTTTCAAAGTTGTCGGCAGGGAACCGCCGAGGGTCGATGGCAGGGACAAGGCGACCGGTAACGCCGTCTATACGGTCGACCTTGAACTGCCCAATATGGCTGTGGGAAAAATCCTTCGCAGCCCGTTTCCGCACGCAAAGCTCGTCAAGATCAACGCGGAAAAAGCGGCGAAGCTTCCAGGCGTTTTTGCCGTTATCACGCGCGACGATCTGCCGGGTCTCAACTATTATTACGGTGCGGCCTACAAGGACCAACCGATCGTGGCGGTCGACACCGTCAGGTTTGTCGGCGATCCGGTCGCCGGCGTCGCCGCGGCGGACGCATCGATTGCCGAGGAGGCGCTCGGCCTCATCGAAGTTGAATACGAGGAGTTGCCGGCGGTGGACGATCTCCAAGGCGCGCTTAAGCCCGGCGCGCCCATCGTCCACGCAAGTGTCGCTGAGGGCGGCGAGCTGCACGGCTATCACTACCAAACGCCGGAAAAGTTCAAGGGCACCAACATCTGCTATCAGTTCAGCTATGAACGTGGCGACGTCGCCGAAGGCTTCAAACAATCCGATCACGTCTTCGAGCACACCTTCACGTTCCCGCGGGTGCAGCACTATTCGATGGAGCCGCACGCGATCATCGCCAATGTCGAAAGCGATCGGATAACCCTTTGGGCCTCCTCGCAGGATCCCTTTACGCTGCGCGAGCATGTGGCGGAGATTTTTCATCTGCCGCTCAGCCGCGTGCGGGTCATCGTGCCCTACGTCGGCGGCGGCTATGGCGGGAAGCTGTCGGTGAAGCCCGAGCCGCTCGCCGCGGCACTCTCCTGGAAGGCCGGACGGCCCGTCAAGGTCGTGCTCTCGATCGAGGAGAGCTTTAAGACGGTCACGCGCCATCCGGCGCGATTTCGCATCAAGACCGGCGTCACGCGCGACGGTCGCTTGCTCGCGCGGGAGTGCGAGATTTACATGGATACCGGCGCTTATGCCGACGCCGGACCGAGAGTGACGCAAAAGGCCGGTTACCGCGCCTTCGGACCTTACAAGATTCCTAACGTAAAATCCGACGCCTACACGGTATATACCAACACCGCGCCGGCGGGCGCGTTTCGCGGCTTCGGGACGCTGCAGGTCACGTGGGCGTACGAATCGCAGATGGATATCATCGCGGAGAAGCTCGGCCTCGACGCGCTCGAATTTCGCCTGAGAAACCTCCTCGACAAAGGCGATCTCTACACGCCGGGCGATACGCCGGTCGACGCCGATCTTCGCGAAGGGGTGCTCCGCGCGGCGAAGGAGATCGGCTGGGGCGAGAAGGGGCCGGCGGGAACGGGGAAGGGGCTCAGCTGCTGCATGAAGGACGGCGGCGGGACGTACAAATTCGCGTCCGCCGCCGCCAAGATGATCTCCGACGGCAGCGTCGTGCTGCTCACCGGCACCGTCGAGCTCGGGCAGGGGGCGCGCACCGCTCTCAGCCAGGTCGTGGCCGAAGAATTGGGGCTGCCGCTCGAGCACGTCGTCGTCGCGCAGCTCGATACCGATACGACGCCCTACGATCCCGGTACCAACGCCAGCAGCTCGATGGTCGTCATGGGCTTGTGCGTGCAGCGCGCGGCGCAGGACCTCAAGCGCCAACTGCTGGAATCGGCCGCCAAAACGCTCGGCGACGAATCGGCCAATCTGTTCCTCCGCGACGGCCACGTCGAGAGCCGCGCCGGTAAAAAGATTTCATACCCTGCGGTGATCGCGAAATATTTCGGCGCCAACGCCGGTGAGATCATCGGCAAAGGCTCGTACCAGGATATTAAAAGCTCCGAGGCGGCGCTGGGCTCGCCGACGACGTTCTGGGAGATCGGCTGGGGCGGGGCAGAGGTCGCCGTGGATCGCGAGACGGGCGCGATCAAGCTCTTGAAATACATCTCAGTCGCCGACGTCGGCCGCGCGATCCATCCGATCCAGTGCGAGGGCCAGGACGAAGGCGCGGTCATGTTCGCCGTCGGCCACACACTGCGCGAAGAGATGGTTTACCAAGACGGCCAGCTCTTAAACCCCAATCTCATCGATTATCACATCCCCAATTTTCTCGACCTTCCCGACGACTTCCACACGGTGTTGCTCGAAAACCAAAACGGCCCCGGCCCGTTCGCCTCCAAAGGCATGGGCGAGGGCGGGCTCTTGCCGGTCGCCTCGGCGGTCGCGAACGCGGTCTATAACGCGGTCGGCGTGAGGCTTTTCGACCTGCCGCTCACGCCCGAGAGGGTGTGGCATGCGCTCCAGGAAAAAGAACGCGCGTGATGCCCGACTGCGGAAACTTGCCGCTTCAGTTCAGATAGGGAATATGAATGAGCGGATCGGGGAACGGAACGTGGAGCGTCTGCTCGAAAAGGCCGTAGAAACAACCCCAGGCGAGCAGCGCGAGTAAAATCGTGATCGGCCATTTCTCTTTTCCGGCGATCTTCAGGTAGCAGACGATCATCACCGGAACGGCCAGAGAAAAGCCCAGCAGCCAAATCGCGATATAAAATGCGAAAATCCAACCGATGATGCTGGCGATTCGCCGGCGCCGGACATCTTGCGGCAAAGCCGCATCGGCTTCCAGATCGGAAGTGTCGGTGAACTTCGTCTTGCCGGTAAAGTCCATGCCGAGCTGAACGAGCGCCAGCGCCAATACGGGAAAACCGATCGCCCATGGGAAAAGCCCGGCGCGATAGCCGAAATCCCGGCTCTGCCACAGCGCGCCGATAAGCAGCAGCACGAGAAAGAGACTGAAGAGAATCGCCGTCGGCGAGCGGAATTGCCTCGTACGCTGCATGGGCTCGCCGGCGGTCGCAAGCTGATCCTCGAACAGCCTTTTCTCGCGGCTTTTTTTCAGCATCGGATAAAAAATGCCAGCGAGAGTGATGACGAAAAGAATTAAGACACCCGGACGCCAGATCCAGGCCAATCCGTAATTATCGGTCGATAAAAAAAGCCGATTCTCCATGACGGGCCCGAGTACCAGTCCCAGGATGAGCGGCGGCCTCTGCCAGTCGACCTGCACCATGATCCAGCCTAGCGCGCCGAAGACCAGAAAAACGCCCAGATCCTCGAAGGCGTTTTTTTCGGCGAAGGTTCCGACGTAGATGAGCACGAGGATGAAAGGCATCAGAAGATGGGCGCGGATGTTCGTGATCTTCGCGATCTGATTCAAAAAAAGAAAACAGATGGCGACGGTGATGAGGTTGGAAACGATGTTGATCCAGACGAGGGAGAAAGTTAAAGACAGATGACCCTTCGGTTCGGGCATCAGCATATCGGGCCCGGGCACGAGGCCTTGAATAATGAAGGCCCCGAGCAGGATCGCCGTGCTGACGCTGCCGGGAACGCCGAAGGCGACCGTCGGAATCAGCGCGCCGCCCAGAGTAGAGTTGTTCGCGGCGCCGGGCCCGAGCACGCCCTCGACGGCGCCTTTGCCGAAACGGTCCTTGTTGGGCGAGCTTTGCACCGCATGCGCGTAAGCCACCCATTGGCTGACAGCGCCTCCCATGCCGGGAATGAGACCGATATAGGTGCCAATGGCGCTGCAGCGGATGACCAACCAGAAATGGCGGAAGGTGTCGCGCACTCCCTCCATGACGCCGCCGAGCTTGCTCACGGTCATTTTCGAGATGCTTGTCCCCTGAACCGCCAGGTCGATGACTTCCGGAATCGCAAACAGGCCGATGGTCACCGGCACGAGGCCGATGCCGTCCCAGAGGAAAAGCTTGCCGAAGGTGTAGCGTTGAATGCCTGAGATCGGATCGAGGCCGATCGTCGCGAGCAAGTAGCCGAGCCCGCCGGAGATGAGCCCTTTGAGCAAGTTGTTGCCGCTGAGCGAGGCGACGAAGGCGACGCCGACGAGCGCGAGCATGAAAAATTCCGGCGAACCGAACGTCAGCACCAGCGGGCGGACGACGGGAACCGCGAGGGCCAGCGCGAGCGCGCCGAAGGCGGCGCCGATGAGCGAGCTCATCAACGCAGCGCCCAAAGCGCGGCCCGCTTCGCCTTTTTTCGCCATCGGATGCCCGTCGACGATCGTCGCCGCCGTGGTCGGCTCGCCGGGAACGCCGAAGAGAATCGAGGTGATGTCGCCCGTCGTGTTCGTCACCGCCGACATGCCGAGAAGAAAGGCGAAAGCCTGAACCGCGTTCATCTTGAAGATGAACGGAAGCATCAGCGCGAGCGTCGTCGGACCGCCCAGTCCCGGGAGAATCCCGACCACGAAGCCGACGGCGATGCCGACGATCATCAGGAGGAAAGTCTGCCCCGCAAAGAGTTGCGTAAAACCCGAGACAAACGCGGTCGCCAAATCAACCACGAGTCACCCGCTTTCGACTTATGACTTAAACTTTAAGCGGAAGATCCTGCCCATCGCGGCCAGCCCGCAGTGAAACTTTGAATATTCGTGAGACGATTTTCTACGCATCGGCTTGGAATAAAATCGCCCCGCAAAGCCTCCCGGGAGAAGCCGTTGGAAGCCGTCTCTTATTGCAAATGATGCGGCAAATCAAGAAGAATCGGAACAGGCGGGATGCCGGCGCGGCAAAGCTTTCGCCTCACATGTAATCGCGTTGCTCTTTCATGTGAAGCGGAAGCGTTACCGTGAACCTGGAGCCCCTGCCGTGCTCGCTCTCTACGGCGATATCGCCTTCGAGCAGGTCCACGAGTCGTTTGACGATGCTGAGACCCAAGCCGCTGCCGGGGTATTTTCTCCGGTCCACATCTTCGGCCATAAAAAACGGCTCGAAGATATGCGGCAGATCCGTGTGACGAATGCCGATGCCGGTGTCGCTGACGGTCCAGGCGACATTTCCCATCTTTTCCATGGAAACATGCAGCTCGACTTTGCCGCGTTCGGTGTATTTAACGGCGTTTGCAAGGAGGTTCTGTAAGACCTCCCGTAAGCGGCCGGGATCGCCCCAGAGGTGCGGCATGCCGTCGGCGATATCGAATTTGAGCTTCAGACCCTTTTCCCGTGCCAGCAGATCGAAGGAAAGCTCCAAGTCGTCGGTGATATCGCGGACGGAAAACTCCTCGCAATGAAGCGTCACCTTTTTCGCCTCCAGCCGCATGAGGTCGAGGATCTCGTTGATCAGATCGAGGAGGTCTTTCGAATAATGCCCGATGCGCGAGAGCGCCTTGACCTGCTGGTTGTCGAGCTGGCCGTAAGAGCCCTCGACCAGAAGCTGCTGGGTGCCGATGACGACGTTGAGCGGCGTTCGCAATTCGTGCGCCATGGTATTCAAGAAGTCGGTCTTCAGTTTGAACGCATCCTCCAGCTCGGCCGATTTTTTTCTAAGCTCTTCGAAGAGTCGCGAGTTCTCGACGGCGATCGCCGCCTGGTCGGCGAAGGCGGTGATGAGCTGGATCTCGTCGGGCCGAAATTCGCGCTCGCGTTTGGAATAGAGATTGATCGTGCCGATCACCCTCTCGCCCAGACGCAGCGGCACGCCGAGAAACGAGCAGTAGCCGGCATCGTTTAGGATTCGGCGATGCTCCGCGATGATCAACGGGTCGTCGAAGACATTGCGCGCGGCGATCGCGCGGTTCTCTTCGACCACCTTGCCCGAGATGCTTTCGCCCAGCCGCAGCCTCGGGCTGAGAGCCAGAAGTTCCTCGTCGCCGGCATGGCCGGCGCGGACCAGGCAGTCTCCGTCGACGAGACGAAAGCTCGCGCCGTCGACGCCGAGAAATTGTCTCGCGCAATCGGCGATATGCGGCAGCAGGAAGGCGCGATTGAGCAGCGAGGCGATGTCGCGGTTCACGTTGATCAGCGCCTCGAGATGGAGCGACTTCTGCGTGACTTCCTTAAATAGCCTTGAATTCTCGAACGCAATCGCCGCACCGCCGGCCAGTTGCTGAAGTAAATCGACTTCCTCTTGGGTAAAGTTGCGCTCTCGATAAGTCAAAACTCGAAGAACGCCGATAACCTCGCCGTTGCGCGAAAACAAAGGAACGCCGACATAACCGCGGAAACCATTGCGTGCCATGACCGGAGGATCACTTGGCGAACTTCCGGCGGTCACGTCGGAAACGGTGATCGGTCGACCGCTTTGAATGACGGCCCTGGACAAGCCGTGGCCTACCCGAGACGAAGCCGGCTGAAGCGAACCCGGCTCGACGCCGGACACGCCGATAGAGCGCCATTCGCCATCGGCCATGAGTCGGACATCCGATACATCGACTTTCAAAACTTCGCGGATCTTAAGAGTGAGCTTCTGAAGCAGCGCGTCGACATCGAGGACGACAATGTCCTGGCTCAGCTCTTTCAAGAGCTTTTGCATCTCCTCGCGCGCGCGGGATTCCTCATAGAGCCGCGAATTTTTAATTGCCAGCGAAAGGATCTCGGCGACGGGCGAGAGAATGTCGAGCTCTTTTTGTCCGAAGCGATCGGGCGAGAGGCTACCCAAATTCAAAACGCCCAGCAGCTCGCGCTCGACGGTCAGCGGCAGGATGATGTAGGAGCGAATGCCGACGGTCCGATAGCGTTGATGCGTGAGAGCGAAACGGTCGTCGGTAAGAATGTCTCTGCAAGTGACCGGCTCCAAATGATGCATGACCCAGCCGGTGGCGGTACCTTCGACGACGGAAAAGCCTTCGGGGACGGCCTGTCCCGACAGGCGGGACTCTTCCGCATAGACCACGAAACGATCTTTTCCCTGCGGGAAATTGATCGACGCACGATCATAGGGCACGAGCTTGTGAATCTCTCGGCAAAGTGTCAGACAGATTTCTTTAAGATTCATAGAGCAAGCTGTCGATCATGAACACACGGTGAACTCACTCCAACTGGAATGCGACGCCGTCCCGCGGCTTGGGGGGTATGTACGGATAGCGGCGCGCCGCGGGAAGAGCGCTTGCGAATTCATATTCCGGCGGGCGATTGTTTTTAAAGCGGTAGCTTACTAAAATGATCGTTGTGATTGCAAGCTTTTTTCAACGGTAAATCCTATGAGCGGGATATGTCAGAATTATATCGCGGGCCGCTGGACGCCGGCTGCGTCGGAGAAGACTCTTGAAAACCGCAACCCCGCCGATCGGCGTGATATCATAGGGCTTCTCCCGGATTCGGGCGTCGAAGATGTCGATCGGGCCGTGAAAGCCGCGCGCGCCGCTTGGCCGGCTTGGCGGCTGGTGCCGGCGCCGAAACGCGGTGAGCTGATCTTTAAAGTCGGTGAGATCCTTAAGCGGCGCAAAGAGGAAATCGCGCGCGCGATGACGCGCGAAATGGGAAAAATACTGAAAGAGACGCGCGGCGACGTGCAGGAAGGCATCGATACCGCCTATTACGCGGGCGGCGAAGGGCGCCGGCTCTTTGGCGAAACGACGCCCGCCGAGCTGCCGGATAAATTCGCCATGTCGGTGCGCGCGCCGATCGGCGTCTGCGGCCTGATCACGCCGTGGAATTTTCCCCTCGCCATTCCGACCTGGAAACTTTTTCCGGCGCTATTGTGCGGCAATACCGTCGTGCTGAAGCCGGCGGAGGACACGCCGCACACGGCCTGTTTGTTCTTCGAGGTATTGGAAGAGGCCGGAGTCCCTCCGGGCGTGGTCAATCTGGTTCATGGCAGCGGCGAGACCGCCGGCGCCGCGTTGGTCGCGCATCCCGATGTTCAGCTGATCTCGTTTACCGGCTCATCGGAGGTCGGACGCGAAATCGCCGCCTCGTGCGGGCGCGATTTAAAACGCGTCGCGCTGGAGATGGGAGGCAAAAACGCGCAGATCGTTCTGGAAGACGCCGACCTCGATCTCGCCGCCGAGGGAGCGCTGTGGGGCGCCTTCGGCACGACTGGGCAGCGCTGCACCGCGACGAGCCGGCTGATTGTCCATCGCGAAGTGAAACAAAAGCTCACCGACTCGCTCGTCGCGCGCGCCGAGAAAATCAAAATCGGAGACGGCCTCGACGAGAGCGTCGAGATGGGTCCGCTCATTCACGAGGCGGCGCGCGAGAAGGTCCACCGATACATCCAGATCGGCAAGGACGAAGGGGCGCGGCTTTTGACCGGCGGCGCGATTTACGAAGAGGGGCCGTGGATCAACGGCTGGTTTTACCGCCCGACGATTTTCGATCGCGTCGCGCCGTCGATGCGCATCGCGCAGGAGGAGATTTTCGGCCCGGTGCTCTCGATCATCGAGGTCGGGAGCTTCGAGGAAGCGATCGAGGTGCTGAACGGCACGCGCTACGGACTCTCCAGCTCGATCTATACCGGCGACGTCGCGCGCGCTTTTCGCGCGCTCCGCGACATCGAAGCCGGCATCACCTACATCAATGGACCGACGATCGGCGCCGAGGTGCATCTTCCCTTCGGCGGCGTCAA
>DATJFG010000174.1:0-3883 GCA_035495775.1 Verrucomicrobiia bacterium
AACGTCACACCGAAAGCCAAGTCATTCTTCACTTCGCCAATAACTTCGATGCCTGTGTGCGATGGTTTTGTGAAGCCGGCCACATAGCCGATCCTGCCAGGCCGCTCCTGCGGCCTCTGTTGCCGGTGCGGCGCGAACACGGACATAATCGCCGAAATCGAACTGGCTCACCTCGGGTGGAAAGTTTCGTTTAGACGTATTGTTTTTATCTGGGTTGCCACAGGCAACAGTAACCAAGCTAAGGACTACGGCTAAGATTACTAGCCGATTCTTTCCTCCCTTAAACGCGAGCATTCTTCAGCAAATATCCTTACTTCCAAAATCTTGTCAATGGCCTAAATTCCCCTTTGCATTCCTCTCTTCCTTTGTGCTAGTCTGCCCTCTCACGTAAGATGTTTTTAAGCTTTACCCTCGTTAGGCCGCGGTTCCTCATCGCCGTCCTCCTCCTCTGTGCTGTCGCTTTCTCCGGCTGCTCGCCGACGTACGTCATGCGCGCCGCCTATGAAGAAGGAAAGATCCTCTGGCGGCGGGAGCCGATCGAAGAGGCTCTCAAAAAGCCCGACCTCGATCCCAAGACACGCGACAAGTTCGAGCTCGTCCTCGCGGCGCGCGAATACGCCCGCGATAAGCTCAAATTCAACGTCAAGGGGAGCTACGCGAGCTATTCGTTCGTCGACCGTCAGACCCTGAGCTATGTCCTGATGGCGGTGCCGAAGACCGATCTGAAGCCGTACATGTGGTGGTTTATGATCGTCGGCAACGTGCCGTACAAGGGCTATTTCAGCCAGGACGAGGCGCTTGCCGAGGCGAAGCGTTTCGAGAAGGACGGCTACGATACTTACATTCGAACCTCGGCGGCGTTCAGCACGCTTGGTTGGTTCGATGACCCGCTGCTCGCGCACCTGCTCCGCTTCGACAAAGTCACGCTCGCCGACACGATTTTCCACGAGCTTTTTCACAATACGCTCTACGTCGGCAGCGCCGGCGCCTTCAACGAGAGCCTCGCCAACTTCGTCGGCGCGCACGCGGCGATATCGTTTTTCCGCGACCGCTACGGTGAAGGCAGTCCCGAGCATTTGCGGGCGATCTCGGAATGGCAGGAGGAGCTGGAGTTTTCGCGGTTTTTAACCGATATGGCCGCGTCGCTCGGCGAGCTTTACGCCAAGAAAATTCCTTTAAAGGAGACGCTGCGGCTCCGGGATGAGGTCTTTTCGCGCGCGCAGAAAAGCTGGGCCGAAGAGGTGAAGGACCGCCCCGATCATCGCTACCGCTCTTTCGCCAAAGTGCCTCTCAACAACGCGGTGCTCGCGCAGCACATGTTATATCTTCGCGATCTCGATCTGTTCGAGTCGGTTTACCAACTCAATGGTAAAGATCTGGCGCGTTCGGTCGCGTCGATCAAAGACATCGTCAAGGCCGGCGGCGATCCTTACGGCGATGTCCGCGTGCTCGCGCAGAACCTGGAAGAGAACAGCTTACGCGCCGCTAACCGCCTCTCGGAATCTCCGAATCGCGTCAACGTGATCGGAAACGTGCGCTAGCCCCGCCTTCATCGTATTGATCGAGACGTGAGTCGCTCCCAGAGCCTTCCACTGTGACACGGCCTCGCGCCATTTTTCCGGCGTCCCGCCGGCGGCGTTGACGCGACCCTCGATGCCGATCGACGCCGGATCGCGCCCCGCGTCTTTGGCATAGCCTTTCATCTTCTCGATCATTTCGCGAAGTTTCTCGCCCGGCTCGGCGAGCGGAAACCACCCGTCGCCCAGACGGCCTACGCGCTTCAAGACTGGTTCAGCGTTACCGCCGAACCAGATCGGTATCGGCCGCTGCACGGGAAGCGGGTTGATGCCGGCATCGGTGATCTTGTGCCAGCGCCCGTTGAACGTCACGAGCTCGTTCGTCCATAGAGCGCGGAGCACCTCGATCTGCTCCTCCGAGCGTCGCCCGCGATCTTTGAAATTTTGTCCAAGCGCTTCGTATTCCACGTGATTCCATCCGATGCCGACGCCTAAGCGGAGCCGCCCTTTGCTCAGGACATCGACTTCAGCGGCCTGTTTCGCGACCAGCACCGTCTGGCGCTGCGGCAGGATGATGACGCCGGTGGCGAGGCCGATGCGCTGTGTGACGGCGGCGAGATAGCCGAACAATACGAACGGCTCGTGGAACATGTCTTTGTGCGAATACGGCGGCGACCAGCCGGGGCGGCTGGCAAGATTGGCGCCGACGACGTGATCGTACGGAATGAGATGATCGTAGCCGAGCGCCTCGGCCGCCTGCGCGTAGTCGCGCACGCCTGCGGGGTCGGCGCCGATCTCGTTCTGGGGAAAGATGACGCCGAATTTCATAGCGGCGCTCCTTTTTAACGCGCGAGGATAACCGGCGAGAGGACTTTCTCCTGGAGCCATTCGGTCAGGTCGCCGAGGCTCTTGGGGCCGATCTCGTGCGCCATGTCGTATTCGCGATAAGTCACTTGAGAGCTCAATCCGCGAAGCGCTTCGATCGAGTCGCGCGCGCGGGCGATCTCGATCAGCTCGTCGAGCGAGCCGTGCTGTACGAGTATAGGCGGGAGCTGCTTTCCATCGGCTTGGGAGAAAAGGCTTAGGAGTTCTTTCGGCAGCCAGGAGCTCAGCACCGCCACACCCGCGAAGCGCTCCGGCTCTGCGAGCGCGAGCGAGTGCGCCATTACGCCGCCCTGACTGAAGCCGAGAACGACGAGCTTCTTGCCGTCGATGGGATAGCGGTTGATTGCGGCGTCGAGAAATGCGCGGAGCTTATCGCGGGCGGAAACGATCGCGGGCACATCGGGCGGTTGCCCCATTGTGAGTGGAAACCAGCCGTAGCCGACCGCGTGCTGGCCGATCGGCACTGTCAGCGGCCCCTGCGGGCAGATCACAAGAAAACGACCGCCGCAGAGATAAGGCGCGAGGCCGAGCAGATCAAGTGCATTGGCGCCCCAGCCGTGGAGCGCGAGGATCGTCGGATGCGGGCCTTCGCCCGAGGGCTCGAAAATCGCGTGTTCCAGCTGCATCGCTTGACTCTGTCACACTCGCGCGTTTTTTTAAACGGGGCCGCTGTCGTGGGAGGGAAATAGACCGTTTTCGAGGCCTGAAAGTGGCATTTCTTATGTGCGTATGCTAATTAGATTGACTTGCGCCCGGCCGTTCGTCCGGAACCGCGCAAGCTAAATAGACCTGGAATATTCCCCGGTAGCTCAGTCGGTAGAGCGGGTGACTGTTAATCACTAGGTCGGGGGTTCGAGTCCCTCCCGGGGAGCCAAACTTTTACTTCTCAAAAGGGTGTTTTGATGGCGCGAAAAAAAGTCATAGGCAATCCGACTCCCCGGGTCGAGGGCGAATACAAGGTCTCCGGCAAGGCGATGTATGCCGTCGACGTGGTTCTTCCCGGAATGCTATGGGGAAAAATCCTCAGGAGCCCGATCCCTTACGGGCGCATCAAGCGCATCGACACGAGCCGCGCGCTCAACGTGCCCGGCGTCCGCGCCATTATCACCGGTGAAGATGTCGCGGGCTTGAAGATCGGCAGGAAGCTCTACGATATGCCGATCGTCGCCGACGGCGTGGTGCGCTTCATCGGCGAGAAGGTCGCCGCAGTTTCGGCTGATACGGAAGAGGCCGCCGAAGAGGCGGTAAGTCTCATCGATGTGGAATACGAAGACATGGAGCCCGTGCTCGATCCGCTGAAGGCGATGGAGTCTTCCGCGCCCATCCTCCATCCCGACGTGCAGAATTACAGAGGCCTGCCGAAGCAGCTCGCGGCGGCGTCGAACGATTTCATCTACGTCACCTGGAAAAAGGGCGACATCCAGGAGGGATTTCGCCAGGCCGACGTTGTCGTCGAGAATACGTTTTACACCAACCAGGTC
>DATJFG010000175.1:0-10189 GCA_035495775.1 Verrucomicrobiia bacterium
GCGCCGCCGACGATCGCCGCGCGCATTCAGGATCTCTACGGCGTGAGAGAGGGGTTTTGGATCGCCAACCGGCGCGTGCCGGTGCGCATCCAGGTGCTCGCGCCGAGCAACCGCCCGCTGCAGGTGACCGAGAACCTGGCGCTCTTCTGGCGCGAGACTTACCCCAAGCTCAAGCCGCAGCTCCAGCGACGATATCCGAAGCACGAATGGCGCTGATCGCCGGCTGCGCGACTCAAAATAAAAAGCCCGGCACGCTTTCGCGTACCGGGCTTTTGTAAACGGGCTGCAGCGGGCGGCGCGCGCTACTTGCCCTGTTTCAATTTGGTCACGACGTGCGTCGTTTGCAGCGACTGGATCACCGCCGAAGCTTTGCCGGTGCTCTTCCCGCCGGCGCTCAAGCGCGTGACGACGAGCTTCGCCTTGCCGGCCGGGAGGCCGCTGAGAACCATGCTGCTGTTGCCCCGGGCGTGGAAGGTGACGGTCTTTTTGCCCTTTTTCGCCGGCGCTCTGGACATACCGCCCGTGCTCGAGGTGTTGGTCACGGTCACGGTCGCCGTGACCTGTATGTCATCGTCATCGTCTTCGATTTCATTGCCGTTCTGATCGACGATCTCGACCTCGATGCCGGTGCCGGAATTTTTGACCTCGACCTCGGTCGCCGTGAGCGGCGGCTGATTCGAAACGAGCTTCACCTCGACGAACTGGCCGGCGATCAACTGGAGCGGCGCGGGCGGCTGCCCGTCCTCGCCATCGTCGTCGCCATCGATCTCGGCGCTGCTGACATCGATCGTAAGGCCGAGCACCGTAATCGTCTGGCCGACCGGATCGGCGGCCTGGATCGGCGCCTCGATCTCCACGCAGTCGTCTTCCTCGCATCCATCGCCTTCGGTCTCGACTTTCAGCGCGGTCAGGAGTCCCGTGGTCGTATTCGGAACGTCGCCGGCCAATTTGACCTCGACGACCTCGCCGACGAGAAGGCTGGCGCAATCTAGCACGCCGCCGTCTTCACCCACCGCCTGGCTGATATCAACCGATAGCCCTAAAATGGTGACGGTCGGCGGCACCCCGGCACAATTCACGGCATCGATCGGCGCCTTGATCGAGACGTCCGTGCCGTCGCCGTTGTCGGCGACCGCGAACTGCACGGCGAATGCCGTCGCAACGAGAAGCGAACAGAAAATCATCAGCTTAAAAGCCATTCCCCTCATATAAAAACCCTCCATTAAAGCGGACAATTCCTACACTGTCCGGTTGTAAGTAAAAAATGAATTGGTTGAAATTCCGCTATTTCGAAGACTCCGTCCCGTTCACGGCGGGAAGAAAGGCAATATCCGTACCAGCGGGAAAGATATCGACGATCAAAAATTTCTAAAAAGCGGAATACGTCGAGCGGCTATCGGGATCATAGATTTATGGTAGATAAACTGGCGAAAAGGTGATGCGTCGGGGTGAGCGAGCGCGCATCTGCGAATCGCGTGGAATAAAATGACCTCGACCCCTAGGTCATTTTTTCCACCCCCACAAAAGCCGTGACGGAAATGGGCGTTAGCCAGGCTGTCCGTCGATTCTCGGCCGGGTGAGAATCGGCGTATAGACCGCGAGGAAGATCGCGAACGCCGCGATCCAGCAGATACCGGATAGAGCGATGAGCTGAGGGAAAATCTGCGGTAAAATGATCGGCAGGATACCGCGGACCAAGGCCGCGAGGTTGATCAAAACGAACGCGAACGCTATCGGCCTGGCCGCTTTCAGCGGCCGGCCGGTATGGCCCAGCGAGACGCGCGCCATCATGCCCAGCGTCAGCACGCCGATGCCGCCGACGGTAAACGCATGAATGGTGAACTCCGGCGCGACGGCGCCGAGCCCCGCCAGCGCCCTCAACGCGAAACCCACCGCGATCCACGCATAGCCCAGGTGGAGGACCCAGAGCAGCGGCACCGTCCAGAAGCGATTCGTGTACCAGCCGGAGAGCCGCGCGCCGTTCGCTATTGCGGCGACGACCGCGACCGCGCCTGCGGCGGGCGAGTTCGGCAGCGCGAGGTCGGCGACCGCAAACGCCAGCGCCGAGATCGGCGACAGCCACTCGATGGCCGGCCAGCGCTTCGGCGCCGCGCCCGGCAGCGCGCGCTCGGTAAAAAACGGAATCACTCTTCCGCCCATGATCACGATCACGAGTACGATCAAGTCCAGGCCGAAGAAGATCCCGGCGCGGGCGGAAGCCGCGGTGTAGCCCGTCTCCTGGAGATGGACAAGGAGGTTCGCTGCGGCGAGCGCGAGAAGGATCGGCAGGAAAATTAGATTCCGCTTTTGCTCGGCGCGAACGAGCGGAATGGCGAGCACAATGGCGAGGGCTGGGAGAAACGCGAGATCGACGATCGCGATGAGCGCCGGCGGCAGCGCCTGCGGAAAATACGGCATGACGCGCCCGGCGAGCCATAAGACGGACAATGCCGCAAGCGAAGTGCCCGTCGCGGTTTGAAGATTCGTCCAGTTGCGCACCGCCGTCAATAAAAAACCGGCGATGACCGCGGCGGTGTAACCGAAGATCATCTCATGCGGATGACGATCGATGCCGCCGTAGTAGTTGGCGACGTCGGCGCCGCCCAAATACATGAGGAGCCAGTCCGCCATCGTGACGATGGCGAAAACCGCCGCGAGGAGGAAAAACGGGCGAAAGCCCAGCGCGAGCAAAACTACTTCACGCCGGGCGTCGCTTCGAGCATGCAACTAACTAGAACTCCCTGCGAGCATTCCGACAGCCGGCTTGAAGCACCGATTGTTTGCGATCACGCCTTCTGCCTCTGTGACGCGAGCTTGTCGCCGGTCTCGAAGTATCGCCCCAGGACCGCGAGGCGAGCCTCTTCGTCGAGCTCGTCGTCCCACTGCCCGAGCGAATAGCCGAACCACGGCGCCTCGGGCGTCAATTTCGGGAGGCCGAGCTCTTCCCAGAGCTTGCGCGCGTTCTCCATGTATTCGCGCTTGGGGAGCGCCACCGGCGGGAACGGCTCCTTTTGAATCGCGTTGCACAGCATCGCCGACTCATCCGCGGGAAGATGGTACGAGACGATGTCGGTGCCGTGCGTCTCGTGCTTGTAGTTGAACGGCGGGGCGTGCCCCTTCTCCATGCCGGGAAAGATCTGCACGTCCTTGTGCGGCTTCATGCGATAGCACATCGCCCAGAAGACCGCCGCCTCGTTCGACGGATCGATGTCCTCGTCCACCGCGACGACGATCTTGCCGACGCCGGGATGGAACGAGCAGGCGGCGTGGAGCGCGCGCCACACCTCCGCCTCGTTCGGCCGGCGCATCTGCACGATCACGAGCTTGTAGGTATTGGTGAGCGGCTCGTGCATCTCGACGCGCAGCACGCTCGTGATGCGGCACTCGTCGCGGAGATGCACCAGCATGAGGCGATCGTAGCCGATCTTGCGGATCATGGACGACTCGCTCGGCGTCACCTGGGAGAGCCACGAGACGTAGATGGCGTTCTTGCGGTGCGTCACCGCGGTCAAGTCCATGAAGGGATTGTACTGCCGCGGGTGCATGTAGCCGTGCGACTCGCCGAACGGCCCTTCGGGCTCGACCCACTCGGTGTTGAGATGGCCCTCGATCACGATCTCCGCCTCGGCTGGGACGTAGAGATCGACGGTCTTGCAGCGCACCACGCGGATCGGCTCGCCGGCGAGCGCCCCCGCCACCCCGATCTCGTCGACGCCGTAGGCGACTTTCTGTACCGACGTATAAGACACCACGGGCGGCGCGCCGATCACCAGCGCCGCGGGGAGCGGCTCGCCCTTGGCCTGCGCCTTCTTCCAGTGGAGATAGATGTCCTGGCCGAGCCCCGACGGGAAGACGCCGATGCGCGTGCGCGACTTCAACTGCCCGCGGTAGTTGCCGAGGTTCTGGATGCCGGTCTCGGGATCCTTCGTGATCCAGTGCGAGCAGGTGGTGTAGGGCGCGTTGTCGAAGCCGGGCGTCGAGATCGGCACGGGAAACTCCTCCAGGCCGAAACCCTCGCGCGTCAAATCGCCGCCCATGTGGACCTCTTCCTGGCACGGCGCGTTTTTCACAACCTCGGGCGGAATCGGCCGCGACAGCGCCTGCTTCCACTTCTCGTCCATCTCCTCGACGGTCTCGCAGTTCATGCCGGTGAAGTAGATCGCCTTGTTGCCGGCGAGCGCGCCGACGACGACGGGAAACGGATAGCGCCGTCCCTTGGCGTCGGTGACGTTCTCGAACAGCCACGCCTTGCGCTCGGGCTCGGGGATGCCGCCGCGGTACTGCCAGCGCACGAGCGGATGCAGCTCGGTGTCCTTATTGATGAGTCTTGTAATCCGACGCAAAAGCCCTTTTTCCTCGAGCTTTTTAAGATGTTCGCGTATATCCGAATAGGCCATGGATCGGCTCTCCTGTTCCTGAATTTTATCTTTTCGCTCCACCGAGACTGCGGATTGTGTTCCGGCGGGGATGAGAAAAGGTGACAAGCCTCGAATGGAAAATCCGAGGATATCCGAGAGCGGCGCGGCAGTCAAACCCGCGGAAAAATGGGCTTTTGAAGCGGATTAGTTTTTCGGCTTGAGCTCGAACACCGGATAGCGCGAGGCGAGCGGCCGGAACGCCTCGATCGGCGCGTCGGGCGCCACCGGAAAGTAGCGGGCAACCGTCAGGCGGAAGCGCTCCAGATACGCTTTGAGAATCTCGGGCTTCTCCTCGTCGGCAACCGCAACGGTGGAAAACGACTGTGCGCGCCGGCCCTTCTTCAGCACGACCTCGCCGCTCGCGCGCACGTTCCGAACCCATTGCGTCTCGCCACGTCCGGCGACGAGGAAGCGCCGGCCGTGAAAATTGAGGACGTCTACGGGATTCGAGTATTCCTTGCCGCTCCTTCTGCCGCGGACGATGAGCAGATAATTGTGCGGCAGGCCGACGCCAAGGCGAACCAAAACGCCGAAGAGCTTACTGAACCAGCGCTCGGCGGCGCTGGGCTGATTATAAAAGCCGGCGCCTATGTCGCAAGCCTTTGTTACGCGATCACAGCGCCGGCGCGCAGAGCTCCTGGCGCGTGACTTTGCCGGGAAAGACGTCGAGGCAGGCGCCGCGCTCGACGACGACCTGGCCGTTGACGACCACTGCGGCGATGCCGGGCGGATGGCGGCGCACTTCATTCGCGTCGACTTTGTCCGGCAGCCGTCCGCCTGCGAGATCCTCGATCTTGTCGGGATCGAAGACGGTGATGTCCGCCGGCAGCCCGGGCTTCAAGCGCCCGCGGTTGAGGCGCAGCTTCTCCGCCGGCAGGCCGGTAATCTTGTGCACCGCCTCTTCGAGCGGAAATAATTTTTTCTCGCGGCACCAGTGGCCCAAGATACGCGCCGGCGACCCGTGCCAGAAAAAGCGGTCGAGGTGCGCGCCGGCGTCCGTGCCGATGAGCCCCTGCGGGCTCTTGATCATCTCCGCGAGGCGGTCGAGATGCGCGTTCGCCCAGCCGTAATAAATCATCCGCGAGGCGAGGTCGTCCTCGATGAGCGTATCGAAGAACGCGTCGACCGGCGCCTTGCCGGTCTTGCGCGCGATCTCCTCCACGTTCTTTCCTTCGAATGGTTTTAGATTTTCTTTCTGCACCTTCTCGAAGACGACGCGGTCCCAGCCGTTCCATTCGGGGAACTCCGGCTTGCCCGCGCCTTCGACGCGCTCGCGCTCGATCTTTACGCGAAGCGATTGGTCATGCAATTTCTGCTTCAAGTCGGCCGACCCTTTGATCCCCTCCCACGCCGGCAGGCCGTGGAAGATGAAGCAGTCCGCGGCGCCGAAGCGCCGGATGTGCATGTAGGGAATCACGACGCCGTTGATGTCCTTGCCGCGCTTTTTCGCTTCCTCCATGAAGGCGATCGATTTCATCGCGTCGTCCTTCTCGCCGGGGCGAACGCGGAACTCGTTGCCGATCATGTTCGCGCGTACCTTCTCGATCAGCGATGGGAAGCCGCTCGCGGGCTTGAGCATGTTTTGAAAGCCATTGAACTGAAAGCAGCCGCCGTACTCGGCGGCGAGGTTGGCGAGCTCGACGAGCTCTTTTTCGGTCGCGAAGGTGCTCGGCGTGCCGGCGTGGACCGCCGGGCCGCCGCGCGGGCTCGTAGAGAAGCCGACCGCGCCCGCCTCGAGCGCCTCGCGCACCATGTTCTTCATCGCCTCCAGCTCTTCGGCGCTCGCCTCGCGCTGGTAGGCGGCCTCGCCCATGACGGAGAGCCGCACCGGCGAGTGCGGCACCAGCGCGGCGACGTTGATGCCGACGCGCCCTTTCAGATAATTCAGATAGTCGGGGAATGTCTTCCACTTCCAATCCTTGTCGTCGACGTAGTTGTCGAGCACGCGCCGGAGATACGAGACGAGCACCTTGCGCGGCTCGGCGCCGTCGGGCACCGGCGCCGCCGACGCGCCGCAGTCGCCGATCACGATGGTCGTGACGCCGAAATTGACGACCGGATTGCCGTGCGGGTAGAGCACGAGAAAGAGATCCATGTGCGTGTGCGGGTCGATGAAGCCGGGCGCGACGACTTGGCCGCGCGCGTCGACCTCCCTTTTCCCCGCCGCGAGGTTCTTCCCGATCGCCGCGATGCGATCGCCCTCGACCGCGACATCCGCCTCGAATCCCGCGCGCCCCGTTCCGTCGATCACCGTTCCGTTTCTAACCACCAGATCGAACGCCATGGCATGGCCCTCCCACGGATCGGTTACGTTCCTACCCCCGAGGGCGGTCGGCGTCAACCGGGAAAATATGGCTAAGGATTTCGGGATGGGGCGACAGGGAACTAGCGGAGTAACCCGATGGGCGGATTATGCTCCGGTCTCACTCCGGCAGGATTTCCACCACCGCCGGGGTGCTCGATTCGTGCCGCACGAATGCGGCGTGCACTCGATTCATCTTCCGAAGACACGCCTCCGGATTCTCATCGACCATCCGCAGCCGCGACGGGCGCCATTTCCCGCGGAGGTGAACTCTGAGGCGGCCGTCGTTCGCCAAAGCGTTCCGCACCCATTCGGCGCGGCTGCCGTCCTCGACGACGATGAGGATTCGGCCGCCGTCGTCGAGGTAGCCCACGGGCAGGCGGCGGCGCTTCCCCGAGCGGCGGCCGACGGTCTCGACGATGAGCGCGTTGGATCGCGTGTACGGCGGCCGCGGAATCCCGGTGATGAGGGACAGATTGGTGACCGCGTTGGCGAAACGGACGAACGGTTTTGGAAATTTCACTCTACAGCGAGACTTACCTCTTTGATTTGCGGGTTGTCAATCGGTTTCAGGACGGCGGCTGCTTCAGCCTCTTGAGCTCGGCGCGCGCCGCGTGCGACTCGTAAAAGGTCGGAGGGCATTCCTGCTCGGCGGCGTGCAACAACGGAACCGCCTCCTCGGCCGCCCCGTTGAGGAGCTTCGCCTCGGCAACGAAGAATTTGACCTCGCATACCTGCTCGGCGCTCTTTTTCGGATCGGGATCGGCAGCCGCGGCGTAGATCGCCTTCTCATCGATCTTGCCGAGGTAGAAATCGAGCACGGGCGCGGGCCAGGGGCGCTCCTTCAGCTTCGCGGCGTTCTCGGCCAGCTCGCCCGAAGCGGCCCCGCGATCCCCCTGTTTCGCCACGGTCATGTAGCGCCAGAGAATCGCGTAGACGTCGTCGGGCCGCGCCTTCAATGCCCGCTCCATGGCCGCCGCGCTCTCCGCCGTCCGCCCGAGAAAAAAGAGCGTATACCCGATCGGTCTGTGCTGCGCGAGCTTGGGATCGATGCGCGCCGCGGCTTCGTAATCGGCCAGCGACCGCTCGTAATCCTGCTTTGCGCGATAGGCGGTGGCCCGGTTGTTGAACGCCAAGGCGTACTTCGGATTTAGGCGGATGGCCTCGTCGTAATCCTGAATCGCGCGATCGTAATCTTTCTTATCGCGGTAGACGTTGCCGCGGTTGTTGTAGGGAAATGTGTACTTCGGGTTTATGCGGAGCGATTCGTCGAAATCCCTGAGCGCCAGCTCGTACTCTTTCTTATCGCGGTAAATAAGGCCGCGGTTGTTGAAAGCAACCGAGTAGTTCGGCCTCAAGCTGATCGCCTGCGTATAATCCGCCAGCGCTCGGTCGACGTCCAGCTTCAGCTGATACGCCCGGGCGCGGTTGAAGTAGGCAGAGGCGTCGCTTGGATCGAATTCGATCGCGCGGTTATAATCCTCGATCGCGCGGTCGTAATTTTTCTGCTCGCGATAGAGATTGCCTCGATTCGTGAACGCCAAAGCGTAATTCGGATTCAGCCAGATGGACCTGTCGTAGTCTTCGAGCGCCCGCCGGTAATCCTTTGTGTCGCGGTAGATGTTACCGCGGTTGTTGAAGGCCGCCGCATCGGTCGGCTTCAATCGAATCGCCTGTGTATAATCCTGTAACGATCGCTCGTAATCCCGTTTGTCCTGATAGGCTCTGGCGCGGCTGAAGTAGGCAGGGGCATAGCTCGAATCGAGCTCAAGCGCGCGGTCGTAGTCCTCGATCGCGTGATCGTAATCTTTCCAGTCGAAATAGGTGTTTCCGCGATCGGTGAAATCGTACGCCGTCTTGGGGTCCAAAGCGCCGGGCTCGAGCGGCGTTTTCGAGAATTTGTATTCGACGAGCTCGTAAGTCGAGCCCGTGCCTTCGCCCTTGAAGCGGACGATGTTCTTCACCGCGGGGGCGTACCACCAGGTCCAGGCGGCGCAGGTATAATCGTCCATGGCGCCGGGAATCGAGCATTGGCAATGGCACTCGAAGGCGTCGAAAGTCTCCCCCAACATCGTGACGGGTTTGTAGGAAACGATCTCGCATCGATGCTCGACGCGGAGCGCCGTCCGGCTGGTGACTCCGTACATCCATCGGCTGCGGGACTGCGTTTCATACGACCACGCTTTGCCGACCCATAGGGGGAACTCCACATACTTGAGCTGAGTCTCCGAACGGCCCTTGAATTTTTCTCCTGCCGGACGCTGATAAACCCAATAGTCGCCCGGCTGAGCGACCGGTGCTTCGGCAACCGGCCCTTGATAATTTTCCGGCGGCTTGGGCGACGGGGGGTTTGCGGCGGCGCCGGCGAGGAGCAGAAGCGAGCCAAACAGCGCGATTGGGCGCGGTATTGCGCGGAGTCGAGGACGCATGGGCGGTCCTCCTTTGGCGCCGCATTTTCCCTCCGCGCCGTGGCCGTGTCAATGGGGGCTATAGATAGGAAAGCGCTGCCGGCCGTGACCGGCTCGGGCAGCCTAGCCGAAGATCGCGCGCAGAAGCCAAACCAGCGCCGCGACGATGCCGGCGGCGATCAAGACGATGACCGCGACGACGCCGATGACGAAGAGCCAGTCGCTCCAATCCGCGCGCCGGACCTCCGCCGCCGCGTAGCGCTCCAGCAGCGCCGCGTTCATGGCGTTGCTGCGGAACCAGATCGAGAACACTGCCCCGGCGACGGGAACCGCGCCGATCAGCGCGTTGAGCGCGACGTTCATCCCCATGCGCGCGAGCACGATCTTCGGCACCTTCATCCGCGCCGCGATCAAGAGAATCACAGAGCCCGCGAGATTTGAGACGAGATCGCCGACGCCGGGAATCAAGTCCAGGATCGGATCGAGCCCGACCTTAATATCCGTGCCGGGAATCGTAAAGCGCTGGTCGAGCAGATCGGCTAGCAAGCGCGCGAAGCGAAGCTCGTTGCGGCGTTCAGGTCGAGGCACGGTTCAGTCTAGCAGGAAAGGACTGGGTGAAAAGGTGGATATTTCGGCGTCTCGTGTCCAGCCTCGCGGCGGCCACCTGCGTAACTATAGGCGAGATTATTCGGCCGCGCGACGACCGATATGATTTGCGCGTCGGAGCTCGGGCACAGGGGTCGGCGCTTCTATTTCTTACCCAATCCTAGCTGTTGCCTCGACGCGCCCGATGGATCATGGCCCGCTGCAACCGCTTTGCACATGCGGCGGACAACTGATACCTTCACGTTCGTTTGGCGAGGGAAAAGAAAATGGCGAAACTACCGACACCTTATGAGAGCTTCACACGGCGGTACCCCAAAATCTGGGAGGCCTATGACCGGCTTGGGGCGGTATCGCATGAAGCTGGACCGTTGAACGGGAAGACGAGAGAGCTCCTGAAGATCGCCTTGTCCATCGGTGCGAAGCTCGAAGGAGCGGTCCACTCGCACACGCGCAGA
>DATJFG010000176.1:0-7113 GCA_035495775.1 Verrucomicrobiia bacterium
ATCTTGGTCGGTGCGTAAAGCTCTTTGTGTATCAGCAATAATCTGGTGTATCTTGTTCTCACTGTCATTCTCTGGCTTGTTCTATCTCCACTAACTAAAAACGGGAAGCTGTTCTCCGTTCGTGCTGAGCTTGTTGAAGCACGCATTGCGAATTGACTTGCACCGCCCGCGCCATTGACAAGCCCGCGAACCGCTCCATAGAATCATCTCTCTATGGACAACCACGCATTCGTCGATAGCGTCATCCAAGAAATCGTCCGGCCTGGCGTCGAGGCGCTGATGAAGACGCGCTACTTCGCCGAGCTCGGCGAGGGAAAATTGTCCAAGAAGCGGCTCCAGGGCTTCGCCGTGCAGCACTACCTGCATAATATCGCGTTGGTGAAGGGGCTCGTGCTCTGCATGGCGAAGAACGCCGCCAACCCGGAGCTTTACGAGCATTTTCGCGAGCAGTTCAACGAGGAGCAGTACCATCCGGAGCTGGCGAAGAAGTTCGGCCTCGCCGTCGGATTGACTGAGAAGGACTTCGAAGAAGCGACGCCGGTGTTCGAGTGCCTCGCGCACACGAGCGCGGTGATCCGCGGCATGTTCCTCGGATCGCCGGCGGAGACGCGCACCGGCGCGCTCGTGAACGAGAGCATGGTGTGCCGCTATTCCGAGGAGTTCAACACGCAGCTTCGCCGCCACTACGGCCTCGACGACAAGGCGTGCCAGTTCTTCACGGTCCACGCGGTCGCCGACGTCGAGCACACCAAGGCGGCGGCCGCGGTGGTCGCGCGCTATGCGACCAATGCGAAAGAGCAGAAGCTCGTGCGCGAGTCGGCGCACAACATGGTCGCGTTCAAGATCGCGAAGTTCGACGGCATCTACCGCGCCTACGGCTGATCGCCCGAAAAGTTTCCCATGGCCGGCGTTACCGACGAGCTCAAATCCGATATCCATTTCGCCGCGCGCTGGCTGGTTCGCCATACCGGCAGCTACTACGGTCACGTCGCGGTGCGGCTCCCCGAGAAGCACCGCTTCGTCCTCCAATTTCTCCGTCCGCCGCTCGAGGCGGGAAGAGATTTCGATGAGCTGCTCACGTTCGATCTCTCCGGCACGCGGCTCGGCGCCGGCCGCGAGACGCCGAACGAGATGCCGATCTACACCGAGGCGTTCAAGTCGAATCCCGCGTGGAACGCGGTGATCCACGTCCACCCCGAGAACGCGATTGCGCTCAGCGTCGCCGGCGTGCCGCTGCGCGCGATCGACCAGCAGAGCCGGTGGTTTTTCGACCCGGTGCCGATCTATCCGAGCGCGACCTCGGCGGAGACGCTGGAGGTCGGCCGCGAGCTCGCGCAACTCATGCAGAAAAACCGCGCGGTGACGATGCGCGGCCACGGCATCGTCGTCGCCGGCGAGACCCTGAAAGAGGCGTTCGCGCGCGCGTGGCTCTACGAGCGCACGGCGCGGCTCATCGTCAAGGCGCGCGCGCTCGGCGAGGTGACTTATTTAAACGACGAGGACGTGCGCCTCTCGCCGCCGGCGCAGGCGAACACGGCGGTGTGGCTGTGGGCCCATCTCCAATGGCAGGAGCGCCAGGGCGGGCGATGATCGCCGCCGCGCTCGCCGCGCTTTTCATCGCCGTTTCCGCCGCCGATCTCCGCGCGCAAACCGTCGAGCGCGTGCGCCTCGCCTATTCGCCCGGCGGGCTCATCTCGTTTCCGCTCACGGTCACCAAAGAGAAAAATATTTTTCCGACCGAAGGGCTTTTCGTCGAGCCGGTCGCGATGCGCCCGGAGCTCGGCGTCAAGGCGCTGCTCTCGGGCGATCTTGAGTACAGCTACTTCGCGGGCACCGCGATCACCGCGGCGGTGCACGGCCTACCGGTCAAGATCGTAATGGTGACGAACAAGCGGCCGCTGTATTCGCTGATGGCGCGGCCGGAGATCCGCTCGCTGAAGGATTTAAAGGGCAAGCGGCTCGGCGTCGCGTCGCTCACGGCGGGCGAGGCGTTTCTCTCGCGGCGATTGCTGAAGGACGCGGGCATCGACGCCGACCGCGACATGCAGATGATCGTCGTCGGCAATACGCCCGAGCGCATCAACGCGCTGAAAGCCGGCGTGGTCGACGCGACGACCGTGAGCGTGCCGGTGGATTTCAAGGCGGAGCAGATGGGGCTTAAGCGCCTCGTCTTCATCGGCGACGCGGTCGAGGCGGTGAGCGGCGGCGTCGCGGTAGCGGCGCGCATGATCAAGGAGCAGCCGGGGCAGGTGAAGCGCCTGATCCGCGCGCTGATGAAAGGTATAATCTACGCGAAAGAGCACCGCGCGGAGATGGTCGGGCTCTTGATGACGAAGTGGCAGCTCGACCGCGAGCGCGCGGAAAAGACGTGGGACCTGACCGCGCGCACGCTGGAGGACGAAGGCGCCGCTTCGGATATGGCGGTGCGGACGAGCATTCAGATGGCGCTGGAGATGGTGCGCGAGAAGCGCGACGTGCCGGTCAGCCAGGTCGCCGATTTCTCGCTCGCGCGCGAGGCGTATGAGGAATTGAAAAAGCGCTAGATGACGCTGCGGCGAAAATACTTCCCCGCGGTGCGGTGCAAAAGTCGTTTAGACGAATCTAATCGTATTCGCTGAAGTTCGACACGCGCCAGCCGTCGCCTTCCTTGCGCGCGACGACGAGCCAGCGGCGCGTGAACTCGGGCGCGTCCTCGGCCTGGATTGTTCCCTTGTAGAAAAACGAAATCCGCCCCTCGCCCTCCTGCTTTTTCTCCACGAGCTCGTAGCGCACGTTGGGTTTCCGCGTCGAGGCGTCGATCGCCTGGCCGCGCGTGAGCCGGATCTCGTCGTCGATCTTGTCGCGCGCGAGCCCGACGGAATATTCGCGCGCCCGCGCGAGATCGATGTTCACGTAATGCTGGTCGACGAACTCCTGGGCGACGCCCTCCGCGCTCTTTAAGTCGCGGCCGCAGGCGCCCATCGGCGCGGCGAAGAGAATCAAAAATGCGGCCGAGCGAAAGCTTTTCATCGCAGTAAATATTCCGTCAGCCATTCGCTAGCCTCATCGACCGCTTTTTGCAAGTCCGCGCCGGTGAGGCGGTGGTCGGCGCCCGCTAAAATCGCGAGGCGTTTCGGCCCCGCGAGCGCGGCGTAGAGCTCGCGCCCCTCCTCGACCGGCACGGTGGCGTCGCGGTCGCCGTGGAGTACGAGTGTCGGCGCGGCGATCTTTCGCGCCGCCGCGGCAACGTCGATCGTCTCGACGTCTTCGAGCAGGGTGGAATCGAGGCGGAGCCCGTTGTAGACGATGAATCCCTGCGACCGCCAGTCGCGCCGCTGCTCGTCCGTCAAAAACCGCGCCGAGAATTTTTCCGGATGGACGGGCGCCGCGATCGTCGCCAGCGCCGCGACGGGATTTTTCGCGGCGAACAGAATCGCCGCAGCTCCGCCCATGCTCGAGCCGACGACGCCGATCTTCGCAATCCCATATTTCGCCACGACATCGTAAGCGGCGGCGATGTCCTCCGCCTCGCCGCTGTAGGTGATTTCCTCGAATTTTCCTTCCGATTCGCCCGAGCAGGCGAAGTCGAAGCGCAGCGCGAGGACGCCGCGTTTGGCGAGAATTTCGCCCAGCATAACGAACTTCTCGCTCTCCTTGCTCGACCCCATGCCGTGGCAGAGCACGACGCCGGCTTTCGGCGTGCCGTCCGGACGATGCACGATGCCCACGAGCCGCTGCCCGCGGCGATTTAAAAACGCGATGCGCTCGGAGGAAGGCATGGAAAATTCGTAACAGGTTTGGAGCGGGAACGGAAATCGAGGCGCGATAAGGTCACAAACGCACTCGCAAACCGGGACCGGGGAAAAACTCGCGGCATGTAAAGGAAAAACCTAATTGCGCGGGGGAGCCAATATTGAGTATTACCGATTTGACTCCGGATTGGCGGCGGTGATATCTATGGGCCGATTTTAGACGCCTGCTCATCGAGCAGTGAAGAGTCGCAAACGCGCCGTTGGCTACGGCGATACGCTACCTGCACCTTCGCCGAAGCCGTCGGTGTCCTTCCTCTTTCCCAAATAGAACCAGTTTGAAACCGCGGGCGGAGGTTCGCGGATAAAAACGTAGCGACGAATGTTTAGAAGATTCATACCGCTATCCGTTTTGCTGGCGTGCTTGCTCTCGCAAGCGGCGCAGGTGCACGCCGCCGACGCCGACCCCGATCTCCGGCCGGGTTTTCCCATTAAGGCTTATCATCAATCGGGAATGTCCTTCGGCGGGCTGGCCAACAACACGCTCGTCGCTGACATCGACGGCGGCGGCGATCTTGAGATCATCGCCGCGGGCACCATTCAACCGCTTTACGCTTGGAAGTCGGACGGCTCGGTCGTGCCGGGGTGGCCGATCTCCGCTCCGAATTATTGCTCGGCCGGCGATTTGTCTCACGGCTTCGCCGGGGATGAGCTGGTCTGCGTAAATCGTGGTAGCGCGGTAATTGACGTCTTCACCGGAGGCGGAACGATTCTTCCCGGGTGGCCCGTGGGTACGGGATTGCAGCCGACTCCTCCCTCGCTCGCGGACCTCGATCACGACGGCATCGACGAAATTTTCCTCACTCAACCAGGTCCGTGGCTGAACGCGCTCAGAGCGGATGGCAGCAACGCGCCGGGGTGGCCCGTGGCCGCCGCCGGCTCGACCCCCGCCATCGGTGATCTCGACGGGGACGGCGAGCTTGAAATTGTGACCGCTACAATCCGTCCATTTATAGGCATCATCATCGATGCCTTCCATCACGATGGCGCGCGCGTCACGGGCTTCCCCGTCGTGTTGCACTCCGGCTACGAGCAGACCTTTCCGGTGATCGGCGATGTGGACGGCGACGGCGTTCCTGAGATCATCGTGATCGCGTCGGACGACAAGGGCCAAACGGTCGTGCATATTTATTCCAACGAAGGCGTTTTGAAGCGCACGATTCCTCTAAACGGGATGATCGGTTATGTTTCTGCGCCGGCTTTGGCGGATCTGGACGGCGACGGCATACCGGAGATCATCGTCCAGTTGGATGGCATGTTGACGATCGTGCGCGGGACCGACGGCACGAATTTTCCCGGCTGGCCGGTGCTCACCGGCGGCTTGATGGGCTGGTCATCTCCTGTAGTCGGGGACATCGACGGCGACGGACTGCCGGATATCGTTATTCTAAGTAGCGATGGCCTCGGCGAAAGCAGCGGGCGGGTGCTCGCGTACAACCGAGCCGGGCATCTCTTGCGCAGATTTCCCAAGACGCTGCCGCTCGGCTACGGCGCGGTGCCGGCGATCGCCGATCTCGACAACACCGGCGTCAATCAAATCATCGTCACCGGCTCGTATGGTTATCGATTTCCGAATACTTACGACAAAGTCTGGGTGTACGATTTGGGCGCTCCGTCGACCGGCCCCGTGCAGTGGGGCCAATTCATGGAAGGCGCGAAGCACAACGGCTATTATCGCGGCGGCTTCGACGTCCCGAACGATCAATCGATTCTCGATGTGAAAAAAACCGGCACGGGAACGGGAACGATCACCGCCGTCGGTATCGACTGCGGCATCGATTGCTCCGCGACTTTCACGACGGGAACTCTCGTGACGCTCACCGCAACCGCGCACGATCCGGATTCGGCCTTCATTGGCTGGGAAGGCGCCGGATGCAGCGGCGCCGCCGACTGCGTCGTCGATCTCGAGAGCGACACCTTGGTGACGGCCGTTTTCGATTTCGTTTATGTCGACCTCACTGTGGCCCGCGCCGGGACGGGAAGCGGCTGGGTGCTTTCCAATCCTTACGGCGTTGAGTGTCTAATAGAATGCAGGCGAAGCTTCGTCAGAGGCACGTCAGTGACACTTACCTTTTCCAGCAACACCTATGACGGAAGTCAGCGCTTCGACGGCTGGAGCGGCGGCGGTTGCAGCGGCATCGGGCAGTGCACTGTTGTGGTCATGAGCGGCAACACAACCGTCACCGCCACGATCACCGCCGGCGGGCTCATCAAAGCCGGCGCGATGGGCGTGGGGCAGGGAACTATCACCAGCAGTCCGGGCGGCATCGACTGCGGCGGCGATTGCGAGGAGTTTTATCCCGCGGGCACTGTGCTGACGTTGACGGCGCATCCGGCCGACGGATCGAACGTGCACGCCTGGTTTGGACCGTGCGTCGCCAGCAACGATGTTTGCACGATGACGGTATCGGGCAGCACGACGGTCGGCGTCGAATTCGGCAAGATCATCAACATCGAATCCATCCTCGGCCTCACGCTGAGCCGTAAAGACGGTAAGTTCGGCCTTTTCTGGTGGTTCGAACTGCCGCCCCTTCTCCAGCCGCTGTCCGTCAGAATCGATCTTTCGCGCGACGGCGGCGCCACCTGGACGCCGATCGCGAAGAAAACTCGTAACGACGGCGGCCTGTTGTGGAAGGTCAAAGGGCCACCGACCAACAACGCAAAGTTCCGTGTCTGCGGCCTGGACAATTACATCAAGTGCGGCGAAGGCGACGTGTTCAGGATTCAATAGGCCAATGACTGCGCAGACAAACATATATCACCGGCTGCTAACTGCTCTTGGTATAGTTGCTATCTTGTTCATCGCGGCCCCGGCTTCGGCTGCTGATTCGCATGGAGCCAAATCCACAGCATCGAAATATGTCGAAGGCCAACTTTTAGTCAGATTCAAAGACGACGTTTCGGCAGTGAGACGCGCAGAGGTTCACGCGGGCGCCAAGAGTTCCTCACTTAAGACTTTCCGCCATGTGCGGAATCTGGAACTCGTGAAGCTGCCGCCCGTCGTCTCCGTCGAGCAGGCCATCGAATCCTACCGCAGCCATCCCGACGTGCTCTATGCGGAACCCAATTACCGGCTGGAACTCCATGCGGTGCCGAGCGATCCTTCTTTTAACTCGCAATGGCATCTGCAAAATACGGGACAATTCGACGGCACGCCGGGAGCGGACATTAAGGCGGTGCCCGCATGGGACATCACGACCGGCAGCGACGAGGTCGTCGTCGCGATCATCGACACCGGCGTCGATTACCGGCATCACGACTTAGCGGCCAACATGTGGCGGAACGAGGCGGATTGCGTGCGCAACGGCCTCGACGACGACGGCGA
>DATJFG010000177.1:0-12708 GCA_035495775.1 Verrucomicrobiia bacterium
AGGCGGTAAACAGTCCAGTTTCCCCCGGGGTTCTCTCCGGCCAAGGGCCCCGGCGGAGCTAGGGTTTTTTCTCTCTATCCCAGAGCGATTTCAAAATCTGCTCAAGGGACTTCTCGCCGTGCCCCGCAAAGAGCTACAGGAAAAACTAGATCATTACCGCGAAGAAAAGAAGAAGACGTCGAAGCAGAAGCACGCCTAGCCCTGCGGCGTTTCTTTAGTGGTGTGAAAACCGATAACGTGATGCCAAGTGCTCAGAGCTTTATCGCTTGAGGTGTGTTCGTCCGGTTTCTTTTGACAGTGCGGACAGGCATACTCTTTTGCAAAATCAACCAACTGGTCACCCGGCGTTAGTTCCAGCGTAAAATCATTCTCGCAAGCCTGACACCGCAATGTCCAAATACCTCGGAACGGCATGGCGCGAAATATATACCGGATACGATATATTGTGAAGGGGGTAACACCTAACTTGGATAAGTCCAAGTATATTATTGCCATTTTTCACGAGCTGCTACCCCTGCCGCGAGGGGCCGCCGAACGGCATCACATTCCCCCACGGATTGATGTGGAGCGTCCGCACCTCTTCCGCCGGACCCTTCAACTCCGCCTGATACATCGTCATTCCGCGCATGCCGGTAAAGGGCAGCACCTTGTCCACGGTGAACCCTTTGAGATAGCGGTCGGCATACTGCTGGGCCAGCTGCTTGGCGCTCTCGTCGGTGAGCTGGCTCTGCGGAGCCGCCGTAGCTCCCTGGCCTCCCATCATGCCGGGACCCATCATCCCCTGATTTCCCATCATCCCTTGACCGGCCATCATCCCTCCGCAAGGAGACCCGCTTCCCATCATCGCGGGGCCCGAACGCCAACCCATTTGACCGAAGGCCGCGCCTGAGAACATCGCGATCGCCAATAATCCTACAATTCCGATTACAACGCGCTTCATCTCTGTCCCTCCTTTTCAAGTTTTGATAGCGCAATTGCCGTGCCTAAAAGTCGGCCCGTTATGGGCTTGCGGCTGGGCGCAGTGAGCGGACGGAGTTCTGTCGGAAAAGTAAGTAAACACCGCCGTCTTGGCGCAGGCGCGACGGGGAGAAATTTTTCCGCCTGTGGCGAGACGATAGAGGGCTTTTCCTAGAGGCGCGAAACCATGCGCCGGGCGTTCTTCATCACTGCGAAGACCGCGTCAGGTTCGATGCATGAGTGAGCTGCGGCCAAATGTCCGCATGTCTTGACCCAGAGCACCATCTCCGTTAGAACCGCACATGGCTTACAGTGAAAAGACCTGGAACGTCGTCATCGCCTGTCATGCATGCCAGCAAAAGTTCCAAGTTTCCGGTGTCGACCACGAGAGAATCGCCTGGCTGCCGCTGCTTACGCCTTGCCCGCACTGCGGCGCAAAATCGATCCGCGACAGCAAGTCGGCCACACACCGCGTCGTAGAATTAAAGCCGATAAAAACCTGAATCGTTTTTTCGAACGCCTATTTTTTGTATTCCCGCAGAAATCGCTGCGCCGAAGCTTGAGCGCTCGATTTGTTCATCCACTTCGTCTCCACCGGTTTCCACTTCGCGCCCCCTACTTCGTCTCCACCAGCACGACCTTGTGCTTTAATGAGCCATCTGAGGCGGCGGCGTCTCGGGTGCTCGTTGTTGAACGGCCGTTACGGCGCCACGCCTTCGACGGCGAATAAACGAAATTTAGCCGATCGGTCGCGAACGGGGACAAACTCGTTGTAAACTTTCGAATTGCGAAAGGCCTGCGCCTTCTCCAGGCTGTCGAACGCGACCACGACGATGCGCTTCGGCGGCGCGCCGTCGAACGCGACGGTCTTTCCCGCGCGCACGATGAAACGGCCGCCGGTTTCCGCCATCGCGGGCGCGACTCCGTCTTGATACGTCTTGTAGCTGGCCGGATCCGTTACCTCTATCTCGCCGATCAGGTAAGCGGGCAGCGGCTTGGTCGGGCTCACGGCCTGCGCCGATAACATCCCGACGCTCGCGGCACCGATCGCTACGCCCGCCAAAACGGCCATCGTCAATTTGAAGTGGGTTTCCATGGATGCCTCCGTGGGTTCATGTCGCTTGTGTGCGACTACCAGAGATGGGATTTCTGCCGGTGATACCTAATCATCGCCGTCGAATCGCCACAAGGGGGGAAAATCCGCGCTTCAAGGATAATAGCTAGCGAAGACCGCCGGACTTAAGCTCATGCCCTTTGGTTTTTTTGAGCGTGAAATTGACTTCGTAGCCGAGGCTCGCCGCCAGGCGCATCATCTGATCGACGGACTTCTTGTAGTTCGCCGGGTCGAGCAGGCGGTAGAGCTGCGCGGGAGAAGTTAAAAAAAAAGAGTTATGGCTAGCTCAGCACGAACGGAATGACTTCTGATTCTTACTCAGTTATTTTTTTTCCGTTCGCCCTGAGCCTGTCGAAGGGCTCCATCATTCCCCCTACTTCGTCTCCACCACCACCACTTTATGCTTTAAGTCCACGTCCTCCGGCTTGCAGCGGATCTCGGGGTGCTCGTTGTTGAACGAGCGTAAAATAATCTCGTCGCCGATCTGCCAGAAAATTTTGAAGTAGCTCTTGCCGCGGACGCGCACGACCGCGTCGTCCTTGTTGTAGACGGGTTTGGTCGTGTCGAGGACGAGCGTGTCCCCCTCGCGGTAGGCGGGAAACATCGAGTCGCCCTTGACGCGGAGCGCGTAGGCGTGCGGGTCTTTCACCTTCGACGGCCGCTCGACCTCGTCGAAGCCGCCGCCGGTCGCGTAGCCCTGGTCGTCGTAGTGAACGTCGGTCTCGCCCGCCGAGACGTAGCCGATCACCGGGATTTTTTTCTGCGCCGCGCCCGCCTGACCCTGCTCGCCGCCGCCGAACTCACGCGCAATATTCTCCTCGGCCCATACCGGGACCGGCGCCAGGCCGCGCTCCCAGACGCTGATCTGCCCCAGCGTCGCACGAATTCTGCGGCCGAACTCGGATTGCGATAGCCCGCTTAAGTGCCTTATTTCCTTGAGTTCTCTCGCTTCCACGGCCACCTTATTAGAATAATTCTAATATTTACCTTGACAATTATTCGAATTCTACGTATTACATTCTTAGAATAATTCTAACACAGAAGGATCGTCAATGCGAATAATTAGAACAAATCGGCCCGCCAGTCAAACGGAATTATCGTCGCAGCGCCGCTGGCAGATCCGCCAGGTCCGCGAGGGGCGCTGCGCGCAGTGCGGCGCGCCGCGCGAACACTACGCGCTGGTCTGCGACGCGTGCGCCGAGAAACAGCGCGTCGCGAAGCGCCTTCGCCACGGCTTTAAGCCGCAGCGCAAAGGCAGACGCGGCCGCCCGCCGCTCGCCGAGAGCCATGCCTAGGAAATTTCCGATGAAGCGCGACGACGGTCGCGGGGAATTTTCCGCCGCGATCAACTATCTGCCGGACGAGATCGGCGCGATCGTGCCGGCGCAGTGGAAGGACATCCATCGCCCGTGGCGCCCCAGCGACGCGCCCGAGGGGCGGCTCCTGCTCGCGATTCTGGAGCAGGCGCTGATCGATCTCCGCGAAGGGACGATGCTCGAACGGCGCTCGGCGAAGAACTGGCTCCTCCGCCCCGGTGAAGGGTTCGACGCCATATGCGAGCTGTTCGGCTTCGACGCGGACGCCATACGCAAGAAGCTGCTGGCAGAAAATAATCCGTAGGGCCGCTCGCGAATCGCCCTACACTCGATCGCGTTTACGCCTGACGACCAACACCAAAAGGAGGCCCTATGAAACGACTCATCGAAGAGATCGCCGATCTGGAGCTCGCGCGCTACCGCCTGGAGCAGTGGCGCGCGCGCAATCGCTGCGACGTCGAGATGCCGACGCCGGTTGATCCGCTCGGACCGCCGCCGCCGCTCTGCGAGCGCTGCGCCAGCGCCGCGTGCGGCAGGGCGGACTACGTCGTGATGAGCGACGCGATGACGCTCCGCGTCGGCTTTCGCTGCGCGGTCGAGGCCCTGCTCGTGCGCGAGGAGTTCGCGGGCGCGCGCGGGCCGATCGCGATCGGAGTCGTGCAATGAGCTGCTTGACCGCCCTCGCCGATCATAGAAGGAGGAATTTTATGCGCTGCCGCTATCCGCATCATCAATGCTACGGCCAGGAGATCCGCTGCCGCGTCTGCGGCGGCGAGGTCGTGTGCGCGCCGATGGAGCACGCGTGCAGAAACTGCGACGCGCGCGCGTTCCGCCGCTGCGAGTCGTGCGGCGCGTCGCGGATTTATTGCTCGTGCTGAGCGATATTTTTGTCGGCGGAAGCTTTCTCGCTCTATGAAATCGAGACTCTAAACCAAAACTCGAAAGGGCTTCCACGCATGGCGGAGATTTTAAACATCCAGCAGGTCGCGAAAAAAATCGGCAAGTCGCGGCGTACCGTCTGGCGCTGGGTGAAAAGAGGGTGGCTCCCCGCGCCGCTCTATCCCAGGGGCTGGCCGGTGTGGGACGGGAAGGAGATCGAGCAGAGGCTCAAGGAAAAATGAACCGTAATGCGCTAAGCGCGGTGCTACGGCCGCACGCGGCGATCTTCGCTGCGCTTTTTACGCCATTCGGCCAGGTGGGCGCGCGCTTCACCGATCCTCTTCCGGCCGTCGCGCGCGACCTTCCAGGACTGCTCCAAGACGCGGCGCGACTTCTCGATCAATTCGTCGATGGAGAATCGTTTCTGGTCCACGATGAAGCGTAACTTCAGGCGCGCCGCCGGTCAAGACAGTGCGCCGCCGGAAATTCGAAGCCAAAACTTTTTTTACAGGAGGACTTTTATGATCGTCATCCCGCCCCGCGATCCGAACGAAAATAACGGCGCCGATCCCGGCGCCGAGGCGCTGGGGAAGCTCTACGAGCAGTTCACCAACGTGCAGAACCTGGCCGAGTTCCACGCCGCGCTGAGAAAACGCGACGCGCTGTATGAAGCTCAGCACGGGGAAATGAACGATGGCCCGCAGGACTACGGGAATCTTCACCCCAAGGATTTTTTCGATCAGTTCCACCGCCGCGCCGACGAAGACGATAAAGCCGTCGTCGCCGAAGCGCCCTATCGCGTACGCCAGCAGTTACGGGACGTACTCGCCCCGGAGCGCGACACGGCGCTCGACCGCGCCAGGGAGACTTACAAGAAGCTCTTCATCGACCGCCAGCTCGCCCAGCTCGAACAGGACCGGCTGTATTATCTCGGCAAGATCGCCGACGCCACCAACGACCAGGACCGCGAGCGCTACGCCACGGCGCTCATTGGCCGGCTGAAGCTCTCCGGCGACGTCGGGCTGCTCTACAAAGACGACGCCGAGCGGCTGATCGAGAACATCCCGAGCGATTTGGACATCTTCACCTTTAACCGCGAGTCCGCCGCCGATCCGGCGCGCGCCCAGCGCCTGCTCCTCTACGGCGCCTACCCCAACATCCGGCCGGAGCTGAGGGACGAACTGGTGAAGGAGGCAAATAGCGCGGCACCACAGTTGCTCCCACAAGCAATTGAGCCGGCTCCGGGCGATATTTCTCAAGCGACTGTCACGGTTGAAAGCGGCGATTCAGAATCGAATAATGACCTGCCTCAGGCGTCTAACGATCAAGGCGCGGCGGAGACAGAGCCGCAGTGGGAAAATACGACAGAAGGAGACGATGCGGACTCGGCACTTTCGGGCGAGCAATACGCAGCAGCTGGCCCGCGCGGCGCTGGAAAACCGGGCACGGGCAAACAGCCCACCAGACCGACGGTGCCAATCCAGAAGTTTACCCAGCCGATCATCGACTGGCGCGGTCGGAAGATTTCGGCGGACGATCTCAACCGAGCGACGGCGGTCTTATATGGAGAAATGACGGGGTCAGACGATATAAACAAGAAGCGGCCTTTCAACCGCATCGACAAAGCAACCGGAAGCAACTTAGACACGACAATGACCAAGCTGGGGCAAGTCGGAGAGGCATACGGCCTCGCTTCGATATTGTGGAACAGATTGGAAAAACCCGGGGAATACTCTTCTCCTGGACAGCCGAAGCCAAAAGATCTCAGCGGGATCATTACATCGAAAGGGCAATTCATATCGGTGGGTAAAGATCGCTACAACCAAGTGATGAACGGACGAGTCGACGACCCTCAGGCGTACGAACTGGCGCGCGAAGCCGTCGAGCGCACGGCTCGCTTTGGTCCGAGTTTCAATTTCGACAGTAATCGTGCAGCCCTTGAGAATCCATCTTCGACGCAAGGCCGCGAGCTGAGAGCAGGATGGGTCAACATGGGTTCCGGAACGGATTTCGGCCGCATCATAAAACCATGACAGGAAGTCTGAGAAATCGACATCTTGTCGCTGTCGCGGTGTTTGCGATGATCGCTGTGTTCACACTTGCCGCAGTCGCTGCCCCAGCGGTGGACTCAAAAGCATCCGCATCGTCGTCCCGCAACGAAGCAGTGAGCAAACCTCATGATAACACTCAGCGGAAAAGTTCGCATCGCCGCTTGACGTTCATCGATGTGTTTTTCCTAACGCCGGAGCGAGGATTTGCCGCCGGAAGCGGCGGAATTCTCTTTTCGACAACGGATGGAGGCAGGAATTGGGACAAACGAACAATCGGCGATGACGATCTTCGTCAGATTTATTTCCAAGACGGCGGCGCCCGCGGTTGGATACTGACCGACACGGGAATACTGCGCACCGACGACGCGGGTGAAACCTGGACGCCGTCGGCGCCGCCCGAACCCCGCGCTGTGCGCCGCATTTATTTCGTCAACCCGCAGGTGGGCTGGCTGCTCGGAGGCACCGGCCTTATTTTCAAGACAACCGACGGCGGCAAAACCTGGCGGCGGCAGTCATCCGGGGTCAAAGAGAATCTCAGGAAAATCGCGTGCTTCACAGCGAGGTCCTGTATTGTCGCCGGTGAAAGAAACACCCTCCTCAATACATCGAACGGAGGGCAAACGTGGATCAAACGCTCTCCGAAAATCGCTAGATATTTCGATATAAACGCAGTGCAAGTCACAGATGCCGGAACAGCATGGGCCTTAGCGGTCACTTATAAGACTGCGTACCTACTGCAATCTAGAAACCGAGGCCGCACCTGGGAAATCGCCAGCAGAACTTTGGACGAAAATTCTCGATTGATTCATTTTTTCGACGGGCGACGAGGAGTGCTCCTGGATGCCATTGCGATCTCGTACACCGAAGACGGCGGATCGACATGGAACGATGGCTGGCCCGGCGGACCTTTGCTGAATTCTTTTTTCTTTCTCAACGACAAACTCGCATGGGCTGTAGGCGACTTCGAGACGATCTTACACACGGAAGACGGCGGCAAAACGTGGGTGAAGCAACACGACGACGGCGTGGTTCCTGTTCCACACGACCGGTAATTTGGCATCTATTACTTCCGCGCCGCAGGAAGCGCGCCGCGCTCTATGATGCGCGACATCAGGAGATGAGCGACAATCCGGCGGACTACGAGAATCTCCACCCCAAGGACTTCTTCGACCGTTTCCACCGCCGGGCCGACGAGGACGATAAGACGTCGTCTCCGAAGCACCTTACCGCATCCGGCCGCGGGCACGACAAACTGAGTCACTCCCGCCGCCCGTCTCCCCCGTTTGCGCTCGGCCCCGTCCGGGACTAATCTAGGGCTTCCTACCCAGTGTCCCAAAACACGGAGGAGAGCCATGAGAGCGATCGCCATCGCAGCCGCAGTGCTGTGGGCATTTTGCTGCGCGACCGCCGAGGCCGCTTCCGCCAAGCCGGAGCGCGTCGTCCAGCAGCTCGTCGCGCCGCCGTTCCTCCCCGCGCACGAGCAGGTAGCCAAGGGGCCGCCGAAAATCGTCACGGTCAGGCTCACGATCGAGGAGAAGCGCATCAAGCTTACCTCCGACGGGCCCGCCGTCTGGGCGATGACCTTCAACGGCAGCGTTCCCGGCCCGATCATCGTCGTGCACGAGAACGACTACGTCGAGCTCACGCTCGTCAACCCGCCTTCGAGCACGATGGAGCACAACATCGATTTTCACGCCTCGACCGGCGCCATGGGCGGCGGCGACTTAACCCACGTGCTGCCCGGACAGCAGGCGGTGCTGCGCTTCAAGGCGACCAAGCCCGGCGTGTTCGTCTATCACTGCGCGCCCGGCGGCATCATGACGCCCTGGCACGTCGTCTCCGGGATGAACGGCGCGATCATGGTGCTCCCGCGCGACGGCCTCAAAGACGCCGCGGGAAAGCCGGTGCGCTATGACCGCGCCTATTACATCGGCGAGCAGGATTTTTACGTCGCGAAGGACGCGAGCGGAAAATATAAGGAGTACGCGACGCCGAACGACTCGCTGTTCGACATGATGGAAGTGATGAAGACGCTGACGCCCTCCTTCGTCGTCTTCAACGGCTCGGTGGGCGCGCTGACGGGCGACCACGCGCTCACCGCGAAGGTCGGCGAGAAGGTGCTCTTCATCCACGCGCAGGCGAACCGCGACTCGCGCCCGCATCTGATCGGCGGCCACGGCGATCTCGTCTGGCAGGGCGGCAAGTTCAACGACCGGCCGGCGACCAATCAGGAGACCTGGTTCGTCGCGGGCGGCTCGGCGGCGGCGATGCTCTATCAGTTCAGGCAGCCGGGGCTATACGCCTACGTGAACCACAATCTCATCGAGGCGCTGCTGCTGGGCGCCGCGGCGCACGTGCGGGTCGAGGGAAAGTGGAACAATGACTTGATGGAAGCGGTGGAAAAGTCCGGGCCGATCAAGAAGTGAGGGGGCCTATTTAAGCCCGTTGACAAGAGCTTTCAATTTAATAAAAATTGGCTCGTTTTTACGCGGCAGCCGCGAGCCATTTACGAAGTGCCGCGGGGAGCTGCCCTAGCCGCGCGTCTTAGCGGGCCGCCTTGGCGCCCACAGCCTGATCGAGGAAACCGCTCTTGTCGAGCTCGCGCAGGATCGTCTCGTCAATGAAGCGGTCGGGAGGCATGTCGGCGATCTTCGGATTGCGCGCTTTCATGAACCGCTGGATGTTATTTAATCCCTCGATCAACGCGAACGGCCGCCGCTCGACGCGCCGGACATAGTCCTCGTAGCCGTCGTTGGCGGCGACCGCGTCGGTGAGGCCGAGCTTTTTGCTCATGAGCTCGATCACCGACGTTTTGTTGGCGGGATTGATGACCCAGCCGTGCGCTTCGAGGAGCGACTTGAGCACATTGCGCACAACGGCGGACTGGCCAGCGAGGTAGTCCGCCTTCACCACCAGGCTGTTGCCCAGGAGCGGGACCTTGTCCATGTCGGCGAGGAAATGATAGCCCGCGCGCTGGAGCCGCCTGCTGAAGACGCCGGCGAGCGACGCCGCCTGAATCGTGCCGGTCTCGATCGCCTGGCTGATCACGCGCTGGTCGCCGAACGCGGCGAGCAAGATCTTGTCGCGCTCGGGGTTGAGCTCGAGCTGCTCGAGGCCGAGCATCGCCGCCATCCAGCCGGTGCCGCCGATGCTGGTCACGCCGACGCGCTTGCCTTTCAAATCGGCGGCGGTCCTGATCTCCGGCCGCGTGACGAAATCGGACTGGGAATGGTTGGCGAACGCGGCGACGATCTTGAGGTCGAGCCCGCCCACGGCGGCGCCGAGCGTGGCGGTGCCGCCGGTGTAGCCGAACTGAACTTCGCCGGTGTTGAGCGTCGCGATCAGCGTGGGCGAGCCGGGAATGAAAATCGCCGCAGCGTCGATGCCGTTCTTGGCGAAGAAGCCTTTCTCCTGCGCCGCCCACAGCGTCGTCGCGACCGAGCTCATCGAGGCGTAGCCGATCGTGACTTTGCTCCGCGGCTGCGCGTGCGCAAGCGCGGGCCAAAGCGTTAAAAGCAAAACCGCGGCCGAGAAAACTTTCCGCATCGCGCGCCTACAAGCCGAGGCCCAGGAGATCGATCGCGTTCTCGCCCAGCACTTTGCGCTTGTTCTCGGGCGAGATCTTCGTGCTCTTCGCGACCGGGGCGGTCACCTCGCCGGGCTTGGACGAATCCCAATGCGGCGAGTCGGTCGCGAGCACCAGGCGGTCGCCGCCGATATATTCGATGGCCCATTCGAAGAGCGAATCCTCGAACGGCTCGCAGCCGACGTAGACGCTTTCATTGAAAATCTCGCTCGGCCGGCGCTTCTGCCACGGCACGAGGTGCGGCAGCTTTTCGAAGTGCTCGTCCATGCGCGAGAGCCACCACGGCATCTGCGATGCGCCGGTCTCCAGGCAGACGATTTTCAAATCGGGATGCTTCTCCATCACGCCGCCGCAGAGATAGATCATCAGGCAGATCATCGACTCGATGGTGCGGCCGACCATGTGGGAGAAGAAAAAATTCTCCGCGAAGCGCTCCTGCCCCATCGAGCCGAGCTTGGTGTCGTGAAAAATGATCGGGGTTTTCGTTTTTTCCAGCGCGTCGAAGATCGGGTCGAAGTACGGGTCCCACCATTCTTTGCCGGGGATCGGCGTCGCCTTGACGTTGAGCGCCTGGCTGCCGAGCGCGCGCGAGCGGTCGAGCTCCTTGACGGCCTCTCTCGGGTCCTGCAGCGGGATCACGCCCGCCCACATGAGCCGCCCCGGCTGCTCGGCGGCGTAGGCGTTCATGTAATCGTTTTGCGCGCGCGCGTACGCGGCGGCGAGCTCGGGATCGTCGGGGAACCAGAGCATGTCGAGCGCGGTCGAATTGGGCGAGAGCACGGCGACGTCGATACCGTCGAGATCCATGTTGCGGACGCGCCCCGCCGAGGTGAGATCGCGCGGCTTCACCCATTCGAGCTTTTCCGCCTTCTGCCGGCCGAGCTCCGCGCCGACGAGGATGCGGTTGCCGACGAGCGTGCGCCGCCGCTCGTTGTCTTTCGTCGGCAGGCGGCGCGGCAGAGATTCTCTATAGCGGGGATCGATCGTCTCGACCCAGTTGTCCAAATCGCCCACGAGATGGCTGTCCAGGTCGATCACCTTCATACCGTCGATCATATCGCGCTCTCCTTCTCTGCCGACCTATGGTGAACGAGGGTGTTATAACGGTCGGCACTGCGGCGGACAAGGGCCGAGCGAGCCGCGCGGCATTTACAGAGTGCGTCGGGGGCGAGCGAGCGCGCGGGCGCTCAGCCGGCATACGGAAGAGCCATCAGCTTCAAGTTTCTGATTTCAGGTTTGAATGAAGAGTGCTTCGACGGGCTCAGCACGAACGGAAAAAGAATTCACCTGTTTATTCCATTCGCCTCGAGCCCTTCGCGGCGATCGTTACCGGCGAAGATTTCGCGCACCTACTGCAGCGTCTTGGTCGGATAGCTGAAAGGCCCCTCCGCCGCCATCGGCGCCGCGACGCCGTTTGTCACCGCGTGCTCGCGCGGCGGCGCCGCGCCGTCGCCGGTTTTGAATCTCGCCACCAGTTTTTGCAGCTCCGCGGCGTATCCGGAGAGCGTGCGCGCGGTGGAAGAAAGCTCTTCGGTCTGCGCCGCATTGCTTTGCACGACCTGATCCATCTGAGCCACCGCTTTGTTCACCTGTTCGACCCCGGACGACTGCTCTTGGGAAGCCGCCGCGATCTCGCCGATGATGTCGGTGACGCGCTTGACCGACGTCGTGATCTCCTGGAGCGTCTGCCCGGAGCGGTTCACGAGATCCGCGCCCGAGTCCACTTTCGCGACCGTATCCTGAATCAGCGTTCTGATCTCCTTGGCCGCCGCCGCGCTCCGCTGCGCGAGCGCCCTCACCTCGCCGGCGACGACGGCGAAGCTCTTTCCCTGCTCTCCGGCGCGCGCCGCTTCGATCGCGGCGTTGAGCGCCAGGAGGTTGGTCTGAAAGGCGATGTCGTCGATGGTCGTGACGATGTCGGCGATTCGGTGCGACGCCCGGCTGATCTCGCTCATCGATTGCACCGCGCCGGTAACGACGGCGCCGCCCTTTTCCGCGGTGTCGCGGGAGCTCAGCGCTAGCGCGTTGGCCTGGCGCGCGTTGTCGGCGTTCTGGCTGACCGTCCCCGTGATCTCCTCGAGCGACGCCGCGGTCTCCTCCAGCGAGGAGGACTGCTCCTCGGCGCCGGCCGCGAGCTGCTGGGAGGCCGCCGAAAGCTGGTCCGAGGCCGCGGCGACGTAATCGGACGCCGAGCGCGCTTCCCTGATGATCTGCTGCACCTTGGCGATGAATTGGTTGAACCAGTAAGCCACCTGGCCGACTTCGTCGGCGTACGGGACGCGGATTCGCTTGGTGAGATCGCCCTCGCCTTGGGCGACGTCCTTGAACTGCCCGACGATCTCGTTCAGCGGGCGCGTGACCGCGACGGTGAAAAAGAAGTACATCGCCGAGAGAAACAAGAGGCCGAGCGCGCCGCCGGCGAGAAATACCGTACGGCGGAATTCGTTCGCCGCTTGCCGCAGCTGCTCGAGGCTGATCGCGACGCTGATGGCGCCCACCGTCGCCCCCGGCTCGACCTGGTGGCACGCGACGCAGCCGCCGCTCGAAGCGCTCGCGCCGAGGGCGACAACCGGCATCACGGCGCGATAGACCCATTTGCCGCCGATCGTATCCGAAACCAGCTGGGGCGGCCCGCCCGCGGCGGTCTTCTGCTCGAGCTCATCGGGCGGCGCGCCCGAACTTTTGCCCGCGCCGAATTGTTTGTCGATGACGTTTCCGCGGATGATTTTGACCGACTCGATGTCCTGGTTCTTGCGCAACTGGCTAATCAGATCCTCGACCTGAGCGCCGTTGCCCGTCAGCATG
>DATJFG010000178.1:0-9492 GCA_035495775.1 Verrucomicrobiia bacterium
TCCACACCTGGGCGCAGGGATTCGATTGCGTCTTCGAGAATGAATTTTTAACGGGGCTCTCGATCGGCTCGTAGTGCTCGGGGAACGGCCCGTCGACGAGGTCGGGCGAGAAGAGCTGGCCGACGCCCGACGCCAGCATGATGAAAGGATTCGTCTCGCCCGGCGGCATGCCGCCGTCGGGAACGTCGCCCTCCCATTTTTTCTCCGCCGCATTCCAGCGGATCACCCATTTCCGCGGGTTGAACGGCTCGCCCTTGCGGTTGACCGAGGCGCGGTTGTAGAGAATGCGCCGGTTCATCGGCCACGTCCACGCCCATTTCGGATGGAGGCCGATGTTATTCGGGGCATCGGTCACGTCGCGGCGGGCCGCGAGGTTGCCGTCTTCCGTGTAGCCGCCGCAGTAGATCCAGTTGCCCGACATGGTGCTGCCGTCGTCGCGCAGCTGCGCGAAGCCGGGCACCTGCTTGCCGGCGGCAAAGCTCGGACCGTCTTTGTTGCTCACATCGATGAGGAAACGGCCGTTCATCTCGCGCGCGACGCGGTGCGGATCGGCCTCGTGCTCGTGTCCGTAGTCCCACGCGAGGTCCCGGATCGGATCCGGAAATACGCCGTCCTTCTCGTAGGCGCGCTTCAGCGCATGCGCGAGCCCGTCGACGATATCGAGATCGGGGCGGCAGTCGGCGATGGGTTTCACGGCGCGGTGACGCCACTGCGCCCAGCGCCCGCTGTTGACGATGCTGCCTTCTTTCTCGACGCCCGAGCAGGCGGGCAGTACGAACACCTCGGTGGGAATCTTCGCCGGATCGGCGCCGGGCCGCTTCCAGAAACCGGCGGTCTCGTGCTCGAACAGATCGGCGACCACCATCCATTCGAGCTTGTCGAGCCCGGAACGTATCAGCCGCGCGTTCGCGCCGCCGACGGCGGGATTCTGCCCGAAGCAGAAGAGCCCTTTCACGTCGCCGGCGAGCATCGCGTGAGTCAGCGGCAGGAACGAGTAGCCCTGCCCCTGGAATCCGCCGCCGAGCTTCGGCAGATACGAGAAGGCGAAATCGTTGTCGCTCGTCGCGTGATCGCCCCACCAAGCTTTGAGCAAGCTCACGACGTACTTCGGCGTGTTCTGCATCCAGTTCGCGCTCGCCGAATTCGCCGCGACCGGCGTCACACGCTTTAAATAGGCTTTCAAGTCGCCGTCCGCTTCGGCCGGCAGCTTGAGATAGCCCGGCAAGCCGTCCCAGTTGAGCCCCTGGTCGGTCGAGCCCTGCACGTTGGATTCCCCGCGCATCGCATTGACGCCGCCGCCGGCGACGCCGATGTTGCCGAGGAGGAGCTGGAGAATCGCGTAGGAGCGGATGTTCTGCGTGCCATGGCTGTGCTGCGCAGTGCCCATGGCGTAAAGCCAGGTGCCGGCACGGTCGGGCGCGAAAGTCGACGTGTAAAGATCGCAGATGCGGAGATAGCTTTCTTTCGGCGTGCCGGTGATGCGGCACACTGCTTCGGCGTCGTAGCGGGAGAAATGCTGCTTCAACAATTGAAAGACCGAGCGCGGATGCTTGAGCGTCGGGTCGCGCTTGGGTTCGCCTTTCCCGTCGAGGGCATAGGCCCACTGAGTGCGATCGTACTTGCGGCTCTTGGCATCGAAGCCGGAGAAGAGGCCGTCGGACAAACCATAGCCGTCGCCCACGATCCAGGAAGCATTGGTGTATTCGCGCACGTACTCTTCCTGGATGCGGTTATGCTCGAGCGCGTAATTGATCATGCCGCCGACAAAGGCGATGTCGGTGCCGGACCGGAGCTTCGCGAAGACATCGGCGATCGAGCTGGTGCGATTGAAGCGCGGATCGACATGGAGAATATAAGTGCCGCGCTCCTTGGCGCGCGCGAGCCAGTTCATCGAGATCGGATGGTCCTCGGCCGGGTTCCCGCCCATGATCAACACGACGTCGGCGTTGACCATGTCGACCCAGTGATTGGTCATCGCCCCTCTGCCGAATGAGGTCGCCAGACCGACGACCGTGGAGCTGTGTCAGAGCCGGGCCTGGTGCTCGATGTACACCAGGCCGAGTGCCCTCATGAGTTTTGTGAGGAGATAGGCCTCCTCGTTGTCGAGCGCCGAGCCGCCGAGGCAGGCGATCGCCTCGGTGCGGTTGACGACCAGACCGTCCTTCGTTTTTGTTTGAAAAGTTTTATCTCGGGTTTCTTTGATCTTCGCGGCGATCCGCTCCAGCGCCCAGTCCCAGCTCTTCTCCTCCCACTTCTTGCCTCCTGGCGCGCGGTAGAGCACTTTTTTAACCCGCCGGTCGTTGTTCACGACCTGAATCGCCGAGGCGCCCTTACTGCACAGGGTGCCTTCGCTGACGGGATGACCAGGGTCGCCTTCGATATTGACGACATGGTCGCTGCGCGTCGAGACGACTTGGCCGCAGCCGACGCCGCAGAAGGGACACACCGTCGTCGTGTTGGTCGCGCCGGCCGTTTTGAGCGCCGGCGCCACCGGGGCGCAGCCCTCGGTTTGTGACAGCGCGCCGAGCGCGGCCGCGCCGGTCGTCAAGCCTTTGAGAAATTGACGGCGGGTAGGCTCTGGCGGCGCGGCGTCGACCGCGCGCTTTTCATCGTCGTTCATCTTGCCTCCGGACCTAATACGGATTACCCCTAGATATTTATCTCTCTCCGCCTCGGTATTTTACTATTGGACCTTGGTCTAACACCCGGATGGGTCATGGTTTGGCGGTTTGAGACGGTGCCGTTTTGCCGTCGCGCAGGGCAATCTGCCCTTTGCGCGAGAAATCGATGGATTCGCCGAGAATCCGCGACGCCTCTTGCGGCGCATGGAAGCCCGTCGAGTTTTCCGCCTCGACAAAATCGAGGTAAAACTGCGCTTTGCGCTGGAAGCCCTGCGCCATCGCGAGCTCGTTATCGGTCTTTCCAGCGCCCTTTGCAGCCTTCAAATCCTTGATCAGATCCATGAGCGCATCCATCGCGACATTGCGCAGCTCGAAGGTGCGCTGCTGGATGTTCTCGACGCGCGCCTTGAGCTCGTCTTCGGACCACTTGTGGCAGGTCTGGCAAGCGCGATTGATATTGAGCACTGGGCTCCGCACGTGGTGGTCGCTGATCTTGAGCGCGCCTTCGCGCTTGTAGGGCATGTGGCAATCGGCGCAGGTCACGCCCGAGCGCGCATGAATGCCTTGATTCCACATCTCGAATTCCGGATGCTGCGCCTTCAGCACCGGCGCGCCGGTGTCGGCGTGCGTCCAGTCTTTGAATTGCGCTTCATCGTAGTAGGCCTGGATCTGCTCGACTTTCAGCCCTTTCGCCCACGGGTAGACGAGCCGCTTCTCCGGCCCTTTGAAATAATATTCGACGTGGCACTGGCCGCAGACGTAGGCGCGCATCTCCTGGCGTGTCGCGTCCTTGTTGACGTCGTAGTTCTTAATCCCTTGCGAAGCCTTATAAGCCGCGATGCCTTCGATGAAGCCGGGCCGCGTGACTCTAAGCTGCATCGTCGTCGGATCGTGGCAATCGATGCAGGAGACCGGGTGCGTGACTAACTTCCGCGCCTCGAAGAATGGCATCTGATTCATTTTCTCGAAGCCGGCGATGAGATCGCCGTTGCCGAGTTTCTTGTAAGGGACGTAGACCGACGCGTGGCATTGGATGCAGGTGCCGGGCTGCTTCACGACCTGCTGGCGCTCGGTGTAGGTCTGGTCGTCGAGCATGTAAGCGTGGCCGCGCTCCTCGCGAAAATCTTTCGCGAACGCGTAGCCGGCCCACATGATTTTCAGACGCGGGTCTTCCTCGATCTTCGACTGGGCCACGACGGAGCGCGGATCGGCCTTGGTCGGCGTGCGCGGCAGCGCCTCGCTGCCGCCGAAATGCGTGCGCACCTGATCCGTCGTGCGTTTGTAGTCGTCGTACTGCAGCGGAAAATTTTTCCCCCAAACCGCCGGGTCGTCGGTCTGGTCGTTGAGCTCAACGACGCGGTAAAAGGGATTGCGCGCTTCCTGCTTGCGCTCGAAGATATTCATCAGCAACCCGACGGCGACGACGGTCACAAGCACCGCCGCGCCGACGATGATGAAAAACAGCCGACGGCGCGCCCTCATCGATTCATCATAAATGGCCATTCGCGTTGCTCCTTTGCTTCATCATTGAAGGTGACCGACCGAGTTGTGGCAGCGCAGGCATGCGAGCTGCTGGCTGCTCGACGACGGATGTGTTCCCTCAACAGCGTCCACGATTTCTCCATGACAGTTTCGGCAGGCCTGCTCGGTGATCTCGCGGCTGTGCGGCTTGATTTGAATATTGTCCTCGTAGTCGCCGGTGGTGAAGTTGAACGAATGCCAGAAGCCGTTGGACGCCTTCGTCGCGTACTTAGCGATGAAATTTTTCGGCGTATGGCAGCTGTTGCAGGTCGCCACCGCGCGGTGCGATGACTTGAGCCAGCCGTCGAACTGCTCGCGCATGACGTGGCAGTTCATGCACGCGGCCGGATCGTCGGTCAAATAAGACCAGCCCTTCGCGTAAGCAAAGGTATACAAGCCGATGCCGATCGCGACCCCGCAAATCATCCCGACCAGGATGCCTTGTATCATCCGCGCCGTCATCGACGCTTATCCCTTATGTGCTCAACTCCTTGCCGGACGACCTGCATGGACTAGTCGCCGCGCGCGTAAAGGCTGACCAGGCGCGCGACCATCACCGCCAAGAAAAGCTGTCCGCCGACGCCTTCGACGACCGCGAGCCCGCGCGCTATGTCCGTTCGTGGCACAATATCGCCATAGCCAAGCGTGGCGAGGGTCACGAAGCTGAAGTAAAAGGCGCTGACGCGCGAAAACTCGCCGGCCACATTGAACGTGCCGGGACGGATTTGCTCGAGCACCCAGTAAAATACGCCGAAGAAAATCCCCGACAGCAGGTAGGCGCTGAGCGCGGCATATAGGTGTTCGCTGTCGACACGGTTGGCGCCCATGGCGAAGCGCAAAGCGCCCGCCGCCGCGAAGAGCCCGATCGCGGTCGATAGACCGAGCATCGATGCGGAGAGCGCCGGATGATCCAGCCACGCGGTCGCCGAACGGAAGAGCCAGACCGCGAGCACCAAAGCGAGGAGAATTATCCGCTCCTTCGATGTGCCCGCCGGCATGACGGCAGCGAGTAGAGTGAGGGCGAGAAACAGCTCGATGATCGAGCCGGTCAACCCGAAGGCGGCAAGCAGCGGCAACGCCACCATCGTGAGCAGCAAGACGTAAAATAGGATTGTATAGCGGCGGCGGAAATAGGCCGCGGAAATCGCGCGCAGGCCTCCTCTTCGATTACCCGTGATCGCGATCATCGCGGCACGGCCTCCGGCATGAAATAGAATAAAAAGGCGATAATGACGTACACCGTGATGAGCTGGACGCCTTTATACCAGTTCGACCGGCCGTCGCCCGAAACCATCGCGCCGATCAAGACGGCGAGAAACATCGAGCCGAGCTCGGCGCGGCCGAACGAAAGCTCGAGCGGGCGGGGCGCGAGGGCATAACTCGCGAGAACCAAAACGGGGGCGACAAAGAGCGCGATCTGGATGCAGCTCCCGAGCGCGATGCCGACACTCAGATTCAGACGGTTTTTTCGCGCCATCGCGACCGCCGAACCGCTTTCCGCCGCGCCGCCGACGATCGCAAGAAAAACGATGCCGATGAACGTCTGCGACATCCCGAGCGCCTTGCCGGTACCCTCCGCGGCGCCGACCAGGATTTCGCTCATCCATGCCGCCAGCAGCGACGCGACGAGCAGGCTTGCGACCGCTCGCGGCGGGCTCCACGCTGCGGCGTCATGATGTTCCACTTCGTCGTCCGCGCCGGTGAAAACATCGGGGTGCGTCTTCAGCATGAAGAGAAGGTACAAACCGTACGTGACTAAAAGCACGATGGCGATACCCAGGTTGAGCAGCTGCTCCTCGCGCACCATCGTGTCCGGCGAAAAAAAATGGTCGAACGCGCTCGGCACGGTCAAGCTGACGACCGCGATCAGCATCATCGTGCTGTAGAGCCGCGTGCTCGCTGGGTTGTACTGCTGATCGTGATACCGCAGCCCGCCGAGAAGAAAAGCGATTCCCAGCGCGAGCAGAAGATTGGCCAGAATCGCACCGATGATCGAAGCCTGCACCATCTCAAAGAGGCCGGCTCTCAGCGCTACCATGGCGATGATCAGCTCCGGCGCGTTGCCGAACGTCGCGTTGAGCAGACCGCCGACAGCCTCGCCTGTATACGTGGAAAGATGCTCCGTCGCTTCGACAATGAGCCGCGCGACCGGGATGATGGCGATACAGGCCGTGAAAAAAATCCAGGTATGCTCCTCCGGCCGGACGCGTTCGAGCACGGCCGCGAGGGGCACAAAGATGAACAGCCAATTCATTGCGAGGCGGAAGAGGTCTGCGACGTCTGAGCCGCCATCTCATCCCACCCGCCGCCGAGCGCGCGGTAAAGCTGGGCGACGGCGTTGAGCTCGGCGCCCCGGGTGCGGGCGAGCAGGATTTCAGCGTCGAAAAGCTGCTGGTCGGCGATGAGAACTTCGAGATAATTAGCCAGGCCGACGTCGTAACGATGGCGCGACAGTGTGCTGGAGTTGGCCAGAGCGGCGACCTGCGCCTCCTGCTCGGCGCGCACGCCTTTCAATTTTTCGATCGTCACGAGCGAATCGGCGACTTCCTTAAAGCCGTTCTGCGCCGCCTTCTCGTATTGCGCCAGCGCTTCGTCGAAGCGCGCCATCGTCCCTTTGTAATTCCAGAACAGCCGCCAGCCCTGAAAAATCGGCTGGAAAAATCCGCCGGAGACGGCCCAGATCGCGGCGCGCTTGTCGGCGATGTTGATGTTGCGGCTCAGTCCTCCGACGGCCGTATTGATCGAGATATCCGGGAAGAAGAGCGCCTTCGCCGCGCCGATGTTGGCGTTGGCGGCGACGAGCTGTTGCTCGGCGCTCAAGACGTCGGGCCGGCGCTCGAGCAGCGCCGCCGGCAAGCCGGCGGGAACCGCCGGCGGATAGTATTGGTCGGTCAGGACGATGCCTCGATCGATCGGCCCGGGGTTGCGCGCGAGCAGATAATTGATGAGATTTTCCTGCTGGACGATCTGGCGTTCGAGCTCGGGGATCGTCTGCGCGGTGCGTGCGCGGTTGGCGACCGATTGATCGAGCTCGAGCTGGTTCGACACGCCGCCGTCCAGGCGGTTTCTATAATATTCGACGGTCTCGTCGTTGAGACCGACCGTGCGGCGCGCGATCTCGAGCTCCAGATCGAGCTGGCGCAAGGTGAAATAATTCTGTGCCACATCGGCGACGAGCGAGATGTAGACGCCGCGGCGGGCCATGTCCGTCGCGATGAAGGTGGCGGTCGCGGCCTCCGTCTCGCGCCGGATTTTGCCGAAAACGTCGAGCTCCCACACCATATTCAAAGCGAGGGATAGGTTTCTAAACGTGCGGTCGTGGGCGGCGAGCGTCTGCGGCGGCTCGCTCTTGCGCGAGACCTGCTGGGTCGTCCCGCTGCCTCGCACGTCTACTTGCGGATAGAGAAACGAACGCGTGATGCCGATCTGCGCGCGCGCCTCCTCGACCCGCGCCGCCGCGGCGCGAAGATCATAGTTATTCTTGAGCGCTTCGCGGGTGAGCTCCTGGAGCTTGGGGTCCTTAAACACCTCCCACCACGGCAGATCGGCGAGCGACTCCGCGGTGGGAGAAGCTCCGCGATGACTCTCCGGGGTCAGAACTTTGGGCCGGATGTAATCGGGACCGAGCGTGCAGCCGCTCAAAAACAGAAGAACGAGCGCGCTTGAAAGAATCTGTTTCACGTCAATGCGCTCCTTCATGCGACGGAACGACCGGAACCGGGCTTTCGACGGTTTTCTTCTTTCTCCCCAGCCCTTCGACAAAGGAGAAATTCCCCGGGATGAGGAACACGCCGAGCGCCGTGGCGACCAGCATCCCCCAGAAAACCGCGGTGCCCATCACATTCTGCGCGCCGGCGCCGGCGCCGCTCGCGATCATGAGCGGCACGACGCCCAAAATAAATGCAAAGGCCGTCATGAGGATGGGTCGAAAGCGCAGGCGGGCCGATTCCAGCGCCGCCTCCTCGAGCGACATACCCTCTTCGTGTTTCGCCTTGGCGAATTCGACGATTAGGATCGCGTTCTTCGCCGCGAGGCCGATCAGCATGATGTTGCCGATCTGCACGTACACATTGTTGTCGTAGCCCATCAGCCACACGCCGAAGAATGAGCCCAGCGCCACCATCGGCGAGCCGAGGAGAACCGCCCAGGGAAGCCGCCAGCTCTCGTACATGGCCGCGAGCAGCAGAAAAACGAATACGATCGCGAGGACAAATGTCGGTCCCGCCGGCGGCGCGATCTTCTCCTGAAAGGAAAGATTTGCATACGCGAAACCCATCTCTCTTGGCATCGTCTGTTTGAAAACGTCTTCGAGCGTGGCGAGCGCCTGGCCCGATGTATAGCCGCGGCCCGGGACGCCGTTGATTTCCACCGACCGGAACAGGTTGAAGCGGTCGGTGACCTCGGTGCCGTTGACGGTACTGATCGTCGCGAGCGTAGAGAGCGGGATCATGCTGTTGGTCGTGCGGCTGCGCACGTAGATATCGCCGATGTCTCTCGCCTTGCGCCGGTAATCGGAATCGCCCTGAACGTAAACACGGTACAACCGGCCGAAGCGGTTGAAGTCATTGACGTAGCTGCCGCCCATGACCGCCGAAAGAGCCTGGAAGACTTCGTTGACCGGCACACCGAGCTTCCGCGCCTTTTCCCGGTCGAGATCGACCTTCACCTGCGGATAGCGGGGATCGAAGGAGGTGAATAGGTTCGCGAGCTCAGGGCGTTTGCGCGCGGCATCGAGAAACTGCCGCGACAGATCGCCGAGCTGCTGGACGCTCAGCGTTCCGCTGCGGTCCTGCAAAAGAAAATTGAATCCCGCCGATGCCCCGAAGCCGGAGATGGTCGGAATGTTGAAGGGAAAGATCACCGCCTCGGGAATTTTCGCGAACTTGGGCTGCAGGCTTGTCATGATGCCGCGAACATGAAGCGCTTCTGACTTGCGCTCGTCCCATGGCTTCAGGCGGACGAAAAACGTGCCGAAATTCGGCTGGTAGGTGCTGGTGACGAGGCCGTAGCCGCCAATGGTCGTGAAGGAATCGATGCCTTCGGTCTTCAAGAGAATCTGCTCAACCTGCGCCAGCACCCTGCTCGTGCGCTCGAGTGAAGCGGCGGGCGGCAGCGCAACGTTGACGCCGAAAACTCCCTGATCTTCATCGGGAATGAAGCCGGCAGGCAGCCGGCTGCCGAAAAGAGCGGCGCCGGCGATAACGCCTCCGATGATCGCGATCGTCAAGATCGCGCGCCGGACGAGCAGGCGCGCGCCGTGCACGTACGCACTGGTTGACCGCTCGAAGATCCAGTTGAAGCCTTTGAAGAATTTTCCCAGCGGGCCGCGCGCCGGCTTGGGCGCGCGCAG
>DATJFG010000179.1:0-3396 GCA_035495775.1 Verrucomicrobiia bacterium
ATTTCATCGCCGAGTAGAAACCCGTCACTAAGACTTGCTTCGTTGGTGGCGAAGCCGCCTTTCACTGAGTCGCCGGAATTCAAACCGAGAAACGAGCAAGCGCTGGAGCACTCGCCTGAAAACGAAAAATCTACGGGGATCGCGTTCGCTTGCGAAAGCGCCCCAACACCGGCGAGCGCGACCAGAATTTTGCCGAGTGCATTCATTTGCTAAGGCTCCTTTGGACAGTCATGTTTCGACTAGCTAGCCTCTCTTAGCAATATCCGTGCCGCAAATGAAATAATATAAAAAACAGGCAGTTAAAAGATCCGGCGGTAGCCGCTTCGCCGTATCTGTCAAAGCGATCGACAGTAACTAGTCGCCTGAGTCGTCGGATCGCAGATCATATTTGCCCATAAGATCGTAGAGCGTGGGACGCGTGATCCCCAGCATCTCGGCTGCTCGCGAGATGTTCCCCGACGTCCAGGCTAATGCTTGTTGAATCGCCTGGGTTTCGGCGCGCTGGCGAACTGCACGTAAGTTCAGCTGCGGCGAGGAGTGTAGGCCACCGAGACCGAGATCTTCGGCCGTCACCACTTTGCCCTCGGCCATGATCACGGCCGCCTTTATCTTGTTCTCCATTTCACGAACGTTTCCCGGCCACTCATGGGATTCGATCGCATTTTGCGCATCTTCGGAGAAACCCTTCAGGTGCCGACCCTGTTCCCGGCTGAACCGGTCCAGCAAGTGCCGAGCTAGCACGATGCGCCCGCCATGCCGCTCGCGGACGGGCGGTATTTTGATCGTGATTTCGCTGATGCGATAGTAGAGATCGTCGCGGAAACCGCCGCTGCTCATCTCTTGGACGAGATCCTTATTCGTCGCACAAACAACGCGAATGTCGACGGGGATCTCCGTCCGCCCACCGATACGCTCGATCACCCGCTCCTGCAGAAACCGCAGCAATTTCGCTTGTAACGAAGCCGGCATGTCGCCGATTTCGTCCAAAAACAGCGTGCCGCCATCTGCCACCTCGATCTTGCCGGGGGTTTGCTTCGCGGCACCCGTGAACGCGCCTTTTTCGAATCCGAAGAGTTCGGACTCGAGCAACGTTTCTGGTATCGCCGCACAATTGATAGCAACGAATGGCTTGGCGGCGCGACCACTGAGGGAATGTATCGCCCGCGCCAGCCGTTCCTTGCCTGTACCGCTCTCGCCCTGCAGCAACGTCGTCGCGTTCGTCGGAGCCACTTTTTCGATAGTCCGGCAAATCTTCAACATGGCCTCGCTCGACGCGATGATGCCGTCAAGAGGCGATACACCGAGCGACTCGTGTAGCCGCCGATTCTCGGCTTCTAGCTCATGGATGCGATACGCGCGCTGAACGATCAATTGGAGCGTGTCGACGTCGACTGGCTTTTGATAGAAGTCGTAGGCGCCGAGACCAACCGCCTTGACGGCGTTGCTTTGGTCGCCATGACCGGTGACGACTACGACCTTCGTGTATGGCGCAAGGCTCAGAATCTCGCGGAGCGTGGCGAAACCTTCCGTCACTCCTCCGTCGTCGGGAGGAAGACCGAGATCCTGCAAGACGACCGCAGGCTCGTGGCGGCGAAGCTCGTTGATCGCCGAGGGGCGGTCCGTCGCCGCCAGCACCTCATAATCTTCGAAGCACCAGCGCAGCTGGCTCTGGATACCGGGGTCGTCCTCGACGATCAATAACTTGCGTACGGCTTCGCTCACCGATCCGGATGCTGCCACAAAATCTGAGAAACCAAAACGGCGCGTGTCACAAGCGCCCCTATGGCTGAAAGAAGCGGCCAATCTCGCGAATCACGTGCTCGCGCTGCTCAATTGTCAGTTCCGGAAAAATCGGCAGGGCCAGGACCTCCGCGGCGGCGGCTCGCGAATTCGGGAAGTCGTCCGGGTCGTGGCCGAGATAGGCAAAGCACTTCTGTTGGTGCAGCGGCAATGGATAATAGACTTCCGTGCCGATTCCGGCTGTTTCCAAGTGCTTCCTGAGCTCGTCGCGGCGCGGCGTGCGGATCACATACTGATTGAAGACGTGGCGAGCCTCCGGCGCACGGTATGGGCGTCGAATGACTGCCGAAAGGTCCGCGGCCTCGATGAGTCGATCGTAGTGCGCCGCGTTGCGCTGCCGCGCATGTGTCCATCCCTCAAGATGTTTGAGCTTGACCAACAAGATTGCCGCCTGCAGCTCGTCCAAACGGAAGTTGCCGCCGATCAGAGAGTGGTAATACTTCGGTTCGCCTCCGTGGACGCGCAAGATCTTCATGCGCTGAGCCAATCCTTCGGAATTGGTGACGCACATGCCCGCGTCGCCGAACGCGCCTAAGTTCTTCGTCGGAAAAAAAGATAGACAACCGACATCGCCGCTACTGCCGGCGTGCAAATCGCCGTACGCGGCGCCGATCGCTTGCGCGGCATCTTCGATGACGACCAACCGATGGACGCGCGCAATTCGATTCAGCGAACGCATGTCCGCCATCTGCCCGTAAAGATGCACAGGCATCATGGCCTTGACGATACCGCCCGTACGTCGATTCACGAGCCGGTCACCGGAGCGATCACATTGGCCGGCGATGGCAGCCTCGACGGCGGCGGGGCTTAGGTTGAATGTGTCCTCGTCGATATCGCAAAACAACGGTCGCGCGCCCAAACGCGCGATGACGCCAGCCGTCGCGAAAAACGTGAACGGTGAAGTGATCACCTCGTCGCCCGGCGCGATGTCGAGCGCCATCAGCGCCAGTAGCAGAGCATCGGTTCCCGATGAGACGCCGACTCCGTGCGTAGATCGGCAATAGGCCGCGACCTGCTCTTCCAACTGGGAGACGCGCGGTCCAAGGACGAACCGCTGGCTATCGCAGACGTCACGGATGACTTGTTCGATTTCGGCGCGTAGCGGCGCGTACTGCATCCGAAGATCGAGCAACGGAACCTGGACGGACATGCCATAGCCTCGACATCAAGCGGATTAACACGCCGCTCGGAATTATCGCCGCCATCGGTGATGCTTCCGCAGTGGCCCCGGAAACACTACCCGCTCTTTTGGGTTGATGATGAAGAGGGCGACGCTGCCACACCCAGCGCCGAAGGAAACCGCCGCCGACAGACGGGACTACCCATGGCTTCCATCAGGTCCCAAGCCTGACAGCGCGCCCTCAAGACTAACCGGTGGGTTTGCCCTGAACTTCTTATCGCAAGCAGGATAACCGGCCCGGGGGTGGGCCGCCAAGGCCGAGCGAAAACATCAATCGGTTCGGATGCTTAGGCTTGGTGAGTCCTTATTCCCTAATCTCCGGCCTCCGCGCGGATACGAGAGAAGCCAGACCTCTCGGGACAGTCGCGGAACCCTTATACAAGGCTTACCAGCATTTCGTAGCTGTGCTACGCGGA
>DATJFG010000180.1:0-27681 GCA_035495775.1 Verrucomicrobiia bacterium
GACGCCTTTCGGCCCGCCGCCCGCCACGATCGCCTTGTCGATCAGCTCGCAGCAGCGGATGTCGGTGAGCGGCGTGGTGCCCGCGGGCTTGACGACGACGGTGTTGCCGGCCAAGAGCGCCGGGCCCAATTTGTTGCCCATCAGCGATACGGGAAAGTTCCACGGCACGATCGCGCCGCAGACCCCGAGCGGCTTTCGGAGCACGAGGCCGTGGCGCCCGTGGTCGAGCACGACCGCCGCGGTGCGGAGGCTCTTCGCCATGCCGCCGTAATGGTCGAGCGTGTGGACGAAGCGGCGGATCTCGAGGATCGATTCGCGGAGCGGCTTCCCCTGCTCCTTCGTGAGCAGCGTCGCCAGCTCTTTTTCCTGTTCAAGAATGAAGCGCCCGGCGTTGAGCAAAATCGCGCCGCGCTTGGCCGGCGCCATCTGCGACCATTTCTTGAGCGCGCTCTGTGCGACGTCGATCGCCCTGCGCGCGTCGTTCACCGTGCCCTTGGGGACCGTGTCCACCACCTCGCGCGTCGCCGGGTTCTTCACCTCGGTCGTCTGCTTGCTCTCCGAGTCGAGCTGCTCCCCGGCAATGAGAATCTTCGCCATTACGTTTCCTCCGAAGCTGAAAGGGTAGAACCTAAACAAAAATCATTTTCGCTAGGGAAAGTCAAGAATTAGGGGAAGAAGCGGCGCTACGGCCCGGGCTTCGATCCCGCACAATGGGTCACGTATTATTCCGTTTCGTTTGTGTCGGATGCGCGGCTCTTCGAGCGACGCCGCCGCGCGGCTTTGAGGGGGAGGGCGGCGGAAAGCCCACTACTCGCCGGAGTGGAATGTGTTGATTTACGGACGCAGCGGAATTACTTTGAGCAGGAAACTTTTTTGGACCACGTGCCGCGAATTTCTTTTAATTCGCGAATCGGGTCGGGATGGCGATGCTTCCATATGCCGCGCGCTTTTTCCCACATGGCCAGGCGCTCGTCCGGGCTCATGAGCGGGTAGACCTTCGGCTTGCCATGCGATTGAGAACGCTTCGCCATGTCGTAAATATATACGAGGGCGCGGGATGTTTAAAGCGGGATCAGTGACGGGATGAAAACTTGAGCTAAAAAACGCCGGCGCTCTGGGCTAATTAACTGTCCGTGGAATCCGGGTCAGCTCAGGAGTCTTTCTCTCGACTCTCTCACTCGACGCGGAGCCAGGTCAGGCTGTGTCCGAGAAGCGAGACGCCGATGAAGCCGCGCACGTCGAGCTTTTGGCCGCCGTCCTCGAGCTTCAGCCGGACGCGATAGGTCCGGCCGCTGCGCGGGTCGAGAATCTCGCCGCCGCGATACTCGTCGCCCTGCTGGGTCAGTCCCCACATGAAGTTGAGGCCGACGACCGGCTGATTTTTCCGCGCGCCTTCGCAGTGAACGCATCGCGGGTCGGGGTCTTCGTTTGGGTCGGGGAAAATCTTCTCGATCCATCCCTGGTACTGGCCGTCGATGAGCTCGATCCTTATCAAACTGCCCGGCTTGCCGGACTTGATGTTGGTGATCATCCATAGCCCGGCCGGCGAGGAAAGATCGCGGGCGTAGAGCGGAATCGAAAAGGCCAGCAAAAATATCTGCAGGGCGGCAAAGAACGATTTCATTTCATGCCGTGCAAAAAACAAAAGTCGGGCGATTCTAACACGCTAGGCCGGTCTCAGGAAAGAAAAAAAAGGGCCGGGAGTCCCAGCCGTAAGCGTCAGCCCGCCGCCCGCCTGGTTTACACGCATCGGGTAAATTAACTCCTCGATCTCAGGGGTCTTCCCGATTCAAACTCTCAGCCGGAAGACTACGTAGAAGGTAGATACCCAATAAATGTTGAGAAGGAGGACGCGGCTCGCGCGCGCCGGCGCGCGGCGTTTCATTCGGATCGTCGGTAAATTTTTTTATAGGAAGGAGAACTACCATGGCGAAGCAAGAGAGCAGAAAAGAGATCACCCCGTGGCGCCCGTTTCAGGGGCTCGCCGCGTGGGAGAGCGACTTCGAGCGCACGCTGGAGGACTTTTTCGGCCGGCGGCTCGCCGGCCCCTTTGGCGGGTTTCCGCGCGCCCTCGGCGCCTCGGCGCCCGCCGTCGACGTTTACGAGGAGAAGGACGAGGTCGTGGCGAAGGCCGAGCTGCCCGGGCTGGAGAAGAACGACATCGAGGTGAACGTCATCGATCACCAGCTCACGATCAAGGGCGAGAAGAAACAGGAGCGCGAGATCGAGGAGAAAAACTTCTACCGCGCCGAGCGCTCCTACGGCGCGTTCTTCCGCACGATCGAGCTGCCCGCCGAGGTCGAGAGCGACAAGGCGAAGGCGGCCTTCAAGAACGGCGTGCTCGAGATCCACATCCCGAAGACCGAGGAGGCGAAGAAAAAACACAAGCAGGTGCGGATCGAATAGTCCTAGCGTTCGCTGTTATACGAGCCGCCGCCGGTCGACCCCACGGCCGGCGGCGGCCCTTCGTTTTAGACAGCGCCCTCATGCGTACGGCCCTTTTTCCATTTTCCGCCTTGGACGCAGGTGTCGAGATTTAAGGGGTCGGGAGTCTTTTCCGAGGATCGACCGTCGCGTCTCGCCGCTACCTCTCCATCCGCGTAATCGACAGCACATCCCCGGCTTTGATCTGAATCGCGCCGGATTCGGTTTGCAGGGAAAAATTGCCGGAGTCGTCTTTTAAGAGCAGGCGCCCTTCGATGGGAAAGAGCCGGCCGGTCTCGGGCCGGAGCGTGACCTTTACCTTCTCGCCGATCATGAGCGCCCGCAGCGTGCCGGCGAGCGATTCGAAGACCGCCATGGTCGTCCCTCCGTCACTCGGCGCGCTGCCACACCTGGCTCCGCCCGAGAAGGGAGAAGCCGATGAAGCCGCGCACGTTGAGCTTCTTGCCGCCGTCCTCGAGCTTCATGCGGGCGCGATAGATCTTGCCGCTCCGGGGGTCCAAGATCTCGCCGCCGCGATACTCATCGCCCTGCCGGGTGAGCCCCCACATGAAATGGAGGCCGACGACCGGCTGATTCTTCCGCGCGCCGGCGCAGTAGACGCATCTCGGGTCGGGGTCTTCGTCCGGGTCGGGGAAAATTTTCTCGATCCATCCCTGGTACTGCCCGTCGACGAGCTCGATTCGGATCAAACCGCCGGGCTTGCCGGATTTATCGTCGACGGTCATCCAGCGCCCCGCCGGGGTGGAGAGATCGGCGGCGTAAAGCGGAATGGAAGAGGCGAGGAAAAATATCTGCAGGGCGAGGTAAAATGGTTTCATGGCGCAAGGCTCCCGAGGCGCGATGCTTTTAATATACCTTCCCCGAGCGCTCTCCGCGAGGCGGCGCGGCCGAGAATTTTTTTTCACATTTTTTTAACCGAAGAAATATTGACTCCGCGCGCGCGTGATTTATGGTGGTATACGTGGACGCGATCTTCATCCTGCTGACTCCGGAATGGCTCGACTCGTTCGTGAATTGGGCGCCCATCGGATCGGCGGTCTACGTTGCGGTGATGGCGGCGGTGGATATCCATCGCATCATGCGGAACTCGCCGTATCGCTTCATGGTGAAATGCAACGAGGCGGTGGCGAAGGAGATGAAGCGGATCGCCGCCGAGCATTGTCCCGAGGCGCTGGAGGAAATTCAGGAAGCGCTCCGCGTCTGCCGAAAATAGCCGCCGTCCGGAAGCCCGTTTTTTCCTTGGCAACGTTCTGGAGTCTTTCCGAACAACTCCCGTTCGCCGGCTTCCCACACTTCCCGCGATTGGCTATAGAAAACCCATGTCCCGATATGTCGACGCGACCGAGCAGCTCGTCACCGAGATCGTGGTCGAGGATATCAAGCGATCGGTCGGATTCTACGTGCGTTTGGGATTTACGCTGCTGCGCGACGGCGGCGATTTCGTGGAGCTCGCCTGGGAGGATCACCTCCTGTTTCTCGCCGAGCTGTCGGCGTTCCGCGAAGCCGCCGCGGCGCCGTCCCCGCCGCCGAAATTTCCCCGCGCCAACGTGCGCGTGATGGTGCCGAACGTCGACGAGTGCTGGGCGCGCGTCAACGAGCTCGGCGTCGAGATCGTCCTGCCGATCGCCGATCGCTACTACGGCCTCAGGGATTTCACGATCGCCGATCCCGACGGCTTCGGCATCCGCTTCGCGAGCCGATTGGACAGCCGGTAAAATCTCGTCCGGAGCCGCGCCCAATGCGCGCGCTTCATTTACTCCGCTCGACGACGCCGTAGATGCCCGGCAGAATGACCCGGTAGATTTGCACCGGGGCGTCGACGTTCTTGAGGCTCCGCTCGCCGCGGTTTTCCAAGGCGAAGCCTCCTTTGATCCTCTCGGCGGTGGCGGCCGACACGAGAATCTCGCCTTCTCCCGCTTGGCCGGCAATCCGCGCGGCGATGTTCGTGACCGGCCCGGACGCGGTGAAGGTCCATCGCGCGCCCGCGGCGGCGGAGAGTTTGGTCGCGCCGACCAGCGCGGATCCGCTGTTGATCCCCATATGGAGCGAGACCGGCTGAAAGACGCCGGCAAACTCATCGTTCAGCTCATCGACTTTTCGGTGGATGGCAAACGCGCTCCGAGTCGCGTTGAGCGCGTGCTCGGCGTCGAAGCCCTCTTGAAAAATCACCATCAGCCCGTCTCCTGAGGTTTCGTTGACGTCGCCGTGGTGGGTGTGAATGATTTCAAGAAAGCTGGAAAAATATCTCTGGATCAGCTCGTTGAGCTGCTTGGCGTCCATCCGTTCGGAGAGACGGGTGTAGCCGGCGATGTCGATGAACAGCACCGAGACGTCTTTCTCGCGCTTCTCGAGCTCCGTGGCGTCCGGGTTCTGCTCGAGCATGCGCTTGACCGCTTCCGGCACGAACTTGGACAGCTCGTCTTTTAACTGCTCCAACAACCGGACGCGCTTCATGGAGTCTCTAAGCTCATGCAGCGTCTGGTCCAGCGTCCGGTTCTTGCTCTCGAGCTCCTCGTGGGCTTGTTTAAGCCGCCCGGTCATATCGTTGATCACTGTGCCGAGCTGTCCGATCTCGTCTTGACTGCCGACGGGCACCCGCGCCTCGAAGTCGCCGCCGCCGATGCGCCGCGCGGCGGCCGCGACGCGGGCCACGGGCCGGAGCACCAAGCGGCCGAGGGCGATCAAGAGAGCGACGGTCACCGCCGTGATCGTCACGATCGCGATCAGAATCTGACGATTGCGCGCCGCGCGCACTTCCGCTTCGAGATCGCTCAAGCCGAGACTGATCCTCAGCACGCCGCGCACTTCATGATCGCCGCCGTGGCAGCGCTGGCATTCGGTGAGATTCCGCAGGGGTTGAAAAAGCGTCAGAACGCGCGCGCCGTCGACCGTTTCATAAGTCAGCTGGGGCAGGATGGTGTCGACCGCGCGATGGAACAACGCGTCGTCGACCGGCGGTCCCGGCGCCCGGCTCATCGCCGCAATGCTTCGCACCAGCTCCGGATCGAGGGTCACCCGGCTGTTGACCGCGTGTAAAGTCTCGAGATCGGCGAACGCCTCGACGCCGTTTCTGCGGTAGACGCCGATGCGCCGGACGTCCTTGAGCTCGGTTTTAAGCTGCTGCATGAGCCGGCGGACGATGTCCGGCCGCACCTGCAGCATGCCGATCTCGATCGCCTCGGTCACAGAAGCGGCCAGGACTCCGGCGGTCTGCTGGTGTTTGACGACGAGAGCTTCGCTCTCCTGGCGGATATTTAAGATCAGCAGCGCGCCGAATCCGGCGATTAAAATGCCGACGATCAGCAGCGCGACTTTAAAGGCGAGCTTGTGGCGCAGCATTTTTTTCACCTATGGCCAGAGCCGCCAGAGTGATCCCTCTACATTCGAGAAACGGGGAGCGATTCTCACTATTATCGAGGTCACTTTCAAGGCGCTTTGAAACTCCCTTTTTTGAAATCCGAGTGAGCGTCGACCGGTGCTACTTGGTGCGCAGCTGGATCAACTGCTCGAAAAAAAGCCGCAGCGGCGGCAGGTGCGCAAACAGGGCCTGGAACGCACAGCGGTCCATCGCCAGAACATTGACCCGGGTCACGGTGCGGACCGTCGCTGACCGTGGCGCCTGCTTGACTAGTCCGATCTCTCCGAAGCATTCACCAGGCCCGAGCCGTCGGAGCGTCACATCGCCTTGGCCTGTATTATCTCGCGTTATCGCGACCTGGCCGTCAACGATCATGTACAGCGAGTCGCCCCAGTCGCCCTCGCGAAAGATCGTCTCATCCGGTTCGAAATGCTCCCGCCGGATGGCGAGCGGCTTCTCCGTTGTGAGTTGGACGATGTCGGGCGGCAGGATCAGATCGAGGGTCCAATCCGTGGCAACTCGGATCTTTCGGTCGAGCCCGGGAAGCTTCATGAGGTACATCGTCCGCCAGAGCCACCAAGCGAGGAACCCTGAAACCCGCACCCCGAGAATCTCGCCCACGGCGGAACGGTGCCCGAGTGACGCCATCTTACCGAGGGAGGTGAACGCGAATTTCGTCTTCGGCGCCCCCCGCAAGGTGGCGACGAGGTTCTCCGCAAGATGCCGCGCCTGCCGGAGGGCGTGTTGGGCCGTTGGGGGGCACACCTTCCCGCTCTCCGCGTCGACGACAAAGGCGCAGTCTCCCACGGCCCACACCCCGGGGAAGCCCGGGACCGCCAGGTAGTTATCGACGGCGATGCGGCCGCGCTCTTTCTTTACGGGAAGGGCTGCAACCAGGAGATTTGGCGCCGAGGACGTCGTGCTTACGAGCGTCCGCGTGGCGATGCGTTCCCCGCCCTCAAGCAGTGCGGCTTCGGCAGTGGCGCCGGCTAAGCGTGTGCGCAGCCGGATCTCGACCCCGCGCTTGCTCAGCAGGCGCTGAGCAAACTCAGCGAGCGACCCTGGAAGCTCCGGGAAGATGAGTTCCCCTGCGTGCACGAGGACGACGCGGATGTCGCCGGCATTGAGATGGCGGAAGTTCCGCGCTACGGCGCGGACAAAATCGTTCAATTCGGCTACGACCTCGACGCCGGAGAAGCCACCGCCGGCGACGACAAATGTCAGGAGAGTACGACGCACCTGAGGATCGGGCTCGTTGTCTGCCTCCTCTAGGGTGTGGATGACACGGTTACGCAGGGTGAGCGCGTCCCCCAGGTCCTTGAAGGGGAGCGCATGCTCCGCAAGCCCGGGCAGCTCAGCGAAGTTCGTGGCGTTGCCCAGAGCGATGACGAGGTGGTCATACTCGAGCTCACGCGGCCGCGTACCGAGGCCGGCGGCGAGGAGGATGCGCTTGCTCTGGATGTCGACCTTTTCGATTGGGCGGGCGTAGAGATTCGTGTTTGGGCATAGACGCCGAATAGGAGTGATCGTGTCCATCAGGCCGATGCTGCCGGACATCACTTCCGGGAGCATCGGCTGAAAAACCATATAGTTCTCTCGGTTGACCAGGGCGAGCTCGACGGTCCCGCGTCGAATGTCGTGTCGGAGGAGCTTTTCCAGGGCCCGCGCCGTGTAGACTCCGCCAAAGCCGCCGCCCAAGATGAGGATACGTGTCGGTCCTGCGCGCATCGTCATCTCAATCCTTATTTTGGTTCCTTCGTCGCGTGACATCATATTTTTGGGCTTGGATTTCATCCTTTCCCAGGGGATCGTGGTCGCAGGGCCCGTAGAAGTCGATGACGTCGCTTGAGCCCGCGTTAAGGACCGGATGATTCGAAGACAATGTCTCTTCGCGAATCGCCGGAAATTTCAAATGGCAGTAATGAGTGCCCGGAATTTGTACACTCGACAGAATACCCTCGCGCCGTGGAGGCTCGGCACTTAGCGCCAAAGACTCGGCAAATTGGAGGGCGCAAAATAGCAACAAAATTGTCTTCATTTGAATTACTCTTTTTTTCCGGCCGATCATCGGCCTTTCGTCCTATGCATTCAATCACCAATCTTATTCTTAATCGGCGGAATGGACTTGAGGTAGTCGGCGATCGCCAGGGCGTCCTCGCGCTTCATCCGTTTGTAGCCGGCTTCGACCACCTCGGACATGAGCCCCTGCACGTTGTCGAGATCCGGTTTGGTCCCGGTTAAGAGCAGATCGGCGATGTCGTTGCGGCTCCAGGCTCCGATTCCGGTCTCTTTATCGGGCGTGATGTTCGGCACCTCCCCGAGAGGGCCGGTCTTCGCTCCGGCGAGGTAGCGCGAGCGCTCCGGCACGCCCATAAAATTTCTCGGCGTGTGGCAGTCGACGCAGAGCGCGACGTTCTCGACCAGATAACGGCCGCGCTCGACGCCGGTCTCGGGGGACTGGGCCGGAGAATGGGAAAAATGGCTGAAGAATTGAGACCACACGAAGGTGCTGCCGGCGCGATAAAAGGGCGCCCACGTTTGGAGCACCGGTGTCGGCTGTGGCAGCGCTTTCAGCGTCCTTAAATAGGCGATGAGTGCGCCGAGGTCCTCTTCCGCCATTCCCGAGTACGCCTCGTAGGGCATCACCGGCAGCAGCTTCGCGCCGTCGGGTCTGATTCCCCTGGTGAGCGCGTCGCGGAGCTGTCGATCCGACCAGTTTCCGAGGCCGGTGTTTTTGTCAGAGGTAAGATTCGTCGAGTAGAGCTTCGCCATCGGGAGGGGAAACGCGCGCGCCCCCACGTTCGGTGTGCCGTGAGGGGCCGTATGGCACGCGCAGCCGCCCGCCAGCGAAAAGATATACTGTCCTCTCTCGATGAGATCGCCGCGGCTCTCCTCGGACCAGGCGGGGCCGGCGGCGACCGCGGAGAACAAAAGCAGCGCAAGCAGCCAGCCGCCGGCGATGAGGGGCGCCGCGGAGCGTTTCGACCGCGGCGGTTTTATGGGCGTAGAGTTTTTCATGGGTTTCCTAGCGGCCGCGCACGACCACGCGGCCGGTCATGTAGGGATGAACCGAGCAGTTGTATTCGTAGGTGCCGGGCTTATCGAAGCGGCGGCTGAAAGCGGCGCCCGGCAGCAGGGGATTCACGCCCGGCGCGCCGTCGCGGTACTCGAGACCGTGCGGCGCGCCGTCGTCGTTCGTCCAGGTGACGCTCTCGCCGGCAGCGATCGTGATCTCCTCGGGCGTGAACGCGAAGTTGGCGATCGAGACTTTCGCGCCGCCTTCCTCCGCGTTCGCCGCGCGCGCCATGGGGACGCGCGCGGCGAACGCTAAACCTGCGAGGAGCGCGAGCATGGCGAGGAGCTTCACCGAGCGGGCGTTGAGCGGAATCGTGCGCGTGATCATGTCAATTTCCTTTCATCGCCGCCGCGCGCTGCACGACGACCTTGCGCGGCGCGTTGCCGACCGCGGTGGTCTGGGTCTTGCCGGTTGCGAGGTCGACGATCGTCAAATCGTTCGAGCCTTCGTTGGTCACGTAAGCGGTCTTGCCGTCGGCTGATGTCGTCGCCCAATGCGGCTGCTTGCCGACGGCGATGCCGCGCACCGGGCTATTCGTCGCCGGGTCGAACAACAGCAGCTCGCTGGAGCCTTGGACGACCACGATGCCGAACGCCGAGCCACGCGGGTAGCCCACGAAATGGGGTGAGACGGCCGTCGCGACCTGCGCGACGATCTTGTCGGAGGCCGGATCGAGCACCTGGACGGAGCTGACCCCTGCTTGGGTGAAGTAGAAGCGCTTGCCGTCGAAGCCGAACTCGCCGTCGCGCGGCGTCTTGTCGAGCGGCAGCATGCGGACCATTTTGCGCGCGGCGACGTCGATCAGCGCGAGGCCGAAATGGCCGGGCTCCTGAACGGTCACGTATGCGATCTTGCCGTCGGGACTGATCGCGACGGTATGCGGCTTGGGCACCGATAGAGTCGAGCTCACTCTCTTTTCCCGGGTGTCGACGAACGCGAGGCGATCCTCGCCGTAGACCGTGACCAGCAGCAGCCGGTCGTCGGGCGTGAGCGCGATGCCGTTCGGCGTTTTGCCGACCTCGATCGTCTTCACGACTTTGTCGCTCGCCGTGTCGATCACGTCGACGGACGAAGAGCCGTCGCCGCTGACGTAGACGGCGCCCCCGCTGGCCGCGATCGCCATGCCGTGCGGCCCGGCGGAAACCGGCACGGTCGCGATCACGGCGCCGGCGGCGGTGTCGATGACGCTCACGCTGTTGTCTTTAAAATTGCCGACGTAAGCCTTCGGCGGATTTTGCATGGACGCCGCAAACGCCGGAGCGCAGCCGGCGAGCGTGAGCCAGCCCGCCAGCGCGGCTAGGGTCGTGTAAAAATTCCACAGGCCGATTCGGCCTCGCACCTTTACTTGGTTCATCATGGGATTTCTCCTCCTTTGCATCTGAAGACCGATCCGTTCGAAAAAATATTCCCGATCTGCGCGAATATTGATTTTGACAGGGCTCTGCGCGCCCGTCGAAAACGTCGCGACGATCATTCCCGGTTGAGCATCATCCTGCGCTTGTGGTCGAGCCTTTGCGCCCAGATCTCTTCCTTTCCCAGCGGATCGTGGTCGCACGACCCGTAAAAATCGATGATGTCGCCCGAATCGGCGTCTTTCAGAACCGGATGCGCCGCGCCGAGCGTCTTTTCCTGGATCGCCGGAAACTTCAAGTGGCAATATCCGCTCCGACCCAACTCGAATTTGCTGATGATGCGTGGGGCCTCCGCCGGCGACGTGCTCAGACCGACGGCAGTGCTCAGAAGTAGAACCGATAAAAGTGGCTTGATGGTTTTCATCTGCGCCACCTCCTTTCGGCCTCTCAAACCGACGATGGCCGAGAAAAATTCCCGGCGAGGATGACGCCGATTTTCTCGGCGCTGGGAATTCCGATATTCATTGACTCGCCCCAGGGCGCGGTGTAAGACCTGCGGGGGCCTCACCAGCGATCCATCAGCAGCCCAGCCTTTTTTCCTCGGTTGCGGGAATAAAACCGGCACAGGAGCGGTCTTCATGTTGGGTGAAAAAGACAAGCTGGAGCGTTTCGAGCAAACGATCCTGCCCCACATGGACGCCGCCTATAACATAGCCCGTTGGCTCACCCGCAATGAGCGGGATGCGGAGGATATGGTTCAGGAATCCTATCTCCGCGCGTTTAAATTTTTCGAAGCGTTTACCGGCGTGAACGGCCGCGCCTGGCTGCTCACGATCGTCCGCAATACCTGCTACACGTGGCTGCAGCAGAACCGGTCGCGCGAGCTCATGACGGAGTTCGACGAGGAGATACACAGCGACGAAACCGACGCCTGGAATCCGGCCGCGCGGTTGATCAAAGAAACCGACAGCCGCATGGTGCGGCAGGCGCTCGAAGCGCTGCCGGCCGAGTATCGTGAAGTCGTCGTCCTGCGCGATCTCGAAGACCTGTCGTACAAGGAAATCGCCGAGATCGCCGCGGTGCCTCTCGGCACGGTGATGTCGCGGCTCGCGCGCGCTCGGGGCCGCCTCAAGCGCTTGCTCTGCGAGCGATTCAAGGGAGAAGACGTAAGATGAACTGCGAAGCCGCGCAAACTTTGGCCGACGCCTACATCGACGGCGAACTCGACCCCGCCGGCAGGCTGGAGATCGAGCGCCACCTGGAAGAGTGCGCGCTCTGCTCCGAAGGCTATCGGGAGCACCGGGCGCTCAAGCGCGCCGTCGGCGCCGGCGAACTCCGCTTTAAAGCTCCGGCCGAGCTCCAGCAGCGCATTCGCTTTGCGCTTCGCCGGGAGGCCCAGACCGAAACCGGCCCGCGAACCGTGCCGCGCCGGTGGTTCACCGCCGCGGCTTCGCTCGCCATCGCCGCCCTGGCGCTGCTCTTTTTACTGCCGTGGTCGAGAGGAAAATCGGACGATCTCGTCGCGCGCGAGGTGCTGGCCGGCCATATCCGCTCGCTCATGGCGGATCATCTGGCGGACGTTCCCTCTTCGGACCAGCATACGGTGAAGCCGTGGTTCGACGGCAAGCTCGACTTCTCGCCCCCGGTGAAGGACCTCGCGGCGGAAGGATTTCCTCTCGTCGGCGGACGCCTGGACTATATCGATAACCGGCCGGCCGCGGCGCTCGTTTATCAGCGGCGGAAACACTTCATCAATGTTTTCATCTGGCCGTCGGCTTCCGGCGCAGAGTCCGGAACTCAAACCTCCGAGCGCAACGGCTATGAGCTGTTTCACTGGACGAGGGACGGCATGACCTATTGGGCGGTCAGCGACCTAGAACAGAGCGAATTGCGGAAATTTGTCGATTGGCTGCAAAAGTAAGGCGCGGCGACGCCGTAACGGCTTTGCTGCGGTTCATCTCCCATCCCGCCCAGGAAAAGCCACGCGGCGATTGAAACCGGCCCGCTCCCGGCTTATGGAAAGGTATGTCCGCTGCCGCGTCGACGCTTCCCAATCTCCTGCGCGAGCGCGCCGCCGCTCATTGGGAGCGGCCGCTCCTGATCGACGGCACGCGCCGGCTCACCTACGGCGAGTTCGCGCGCATCGCCGCGCGCACGGCGAACGGCTTTCTCCGCCTCGGCGTTCGCAAGGGCGACAAGATCGCGCTGCTGCTCCCCAACTGCCCTGAATTTCTCCTCGCCGTTTTCGCCGCCGCCGAAATCGGCGCCGTTTTCGTGCCGGTCAACACCGCCTTCGCCGCGGAGGAGATCGGCTATGTGCTCGAGCATTCCGAAGCGAAGTACCTGCTGACGAGCGCCGAATATCTGCCTCTGATCGACAAGGCGCGCGAATTTTGCCGCGGCCTTGCGCGGATCATCGTCTTAGGCGCGGAGCAGAGCGAATTTCTCGGCTGGAACGAGTTTCTCCACGGCGCTTCCGCCGACGCTCCGGAGATCGCGGTCGAGCCCGACGATCTCGCCTCGATCACCTACACGTCCGGTACGACCGATCACCCGAAAGGCGTCATGCTGACGCAGTTCGCCTATGCCTTCGCGCCGCAAAAGCGCGCCGAGGCGCTCGGCTGGAACGAGCGCGACCGCGCGCTGGTCGTGCTCCCGCTCTTTCACGTGAACGCGCTCTGCCATACGGCGCTGGCGCTCCTGTCGGTCGGCGGCAGCCTCGCGCTCACCAAAAAATTCAGCGCATCGCGCTTCTGGCACGAGGCGCGCGAGTACGGCGCGACGACGTCGAGCATGATGCGCACGATACCGACGATCCTGTTGAAGCTCGCGGCGAAAGCCGACGACGCGGACAACCCGCTCCGCCTCGCGGTCGCGCTGCTCCCGCCCGAGCTGCACGTCGAGTTCGAGGAGCGCTTCGGCCTCACAGTCTGCGGCTCCTACAGCCTGACGGAGGACATCTTGAGCGTCGTCGGCCCGCCGGACAAATCACGGCGCAAGGTCGGGAGCTCCGGCCTGCCGGCGGCGCCCGACGTGCACAAGATTAAAATCGTCGACGACGACGGCGTCGAGCTGCCGGTCGGCCGGCTCGGCGAGATCGTCAAGCAAAGCCCGGCGGTGATGCGCGGCTATTACAAAAACCCCGCGGCGACCGCGGCGGCGCTGAAAGACGGCTGGCTCTATACCGGGGATCTCGGCTATCTCGACGAGGATGGCTTTCTCTATTTCATGGATCGCAAGAAAGACATGGTCAAGCGCGGCGATGAGAACATCTCCGCCGAGGAGGTCGAGCGGGTGCTCAATTCCCATCCGGCGGTCGCCGAGTCGGCGGTGATCGGCGTCTCCGACCCGATCCGCCAGGAGGAGCTGAAGGCGTGCATCGTGCTGAAGCCGCGGGCGAACGACGCCGGCGCCGAAGCGATCTGGAGCTACTGCGCCGAGCGGCTGGCGGCGTTCAAGGTGCCGCGCTACGTCGAGTTCTTGGCCGAGCTGCCGAAGACACCGAGCTCGAAGGTGCAGAAGCATCTGCTTCGCGAGGCGAGCGGCGGCATCGTCTTCGATCGAACGGCGCCCGGCAAGAAATAACATGGCCGGGAAAATCTTCGTCGGCACGAGCGGCTGGAACTATAAGCACTGGATGAACGGCGCGTTCTACCCCGCCGGCCTCAAACAGAGCGAATGGCTCGAATATTACGCCGAGCGCTTCGGCACCGTCGAACTCAACAACAGCTTTTACCGCCTGCCCGCGCCGGAGACCTTCGCCGCCTGGGCCAAGCGGACTCCCGCCGATTTCATCTTCGCGGTCAAGGCGAGCCGCTTCATCACGCATATCAAGCGGCTCAAAGACCCTAAGGAGAGCGTCAAGCTGTTTCTCGCCCATTCGGCCAAGCTCGGGAAAAAATTGGGGCCGATCCTGTTTCAGCTGCCGCCGCGGATGAAGGCCGATCTCGACCGCCTTGAGGGACTCAGGCGCGCGCTCAGCCGGCGCAAGCATCTCAAGGTCGCGCTCGAATTCCGCGACGAGAGCTGGCTGACCCAAGAGGTTTACGATGCCGTCGAGCGGGCCGGCTGGACCGTCTGTCTCGCCGATTGGCGCGACCTCCCGCGCGATATTCCCGTCCTCGGCCCGTTCTGTTACATCCGCCGCCACGGCACGACCGCGCAGTACGCCTCGCTCTATAGCGACGAGCAGGTCGCCGAGGACGCCGAGTTCGCCGTGCGCGTCGCGCGCGAGGGGCGGGACGTCTACGTCTATTATAATAACGACGCGCACGCCTACGCGCTTAAAAACGCCTTTACCATGATCGATCGGATCGATGCGAGATGCCTCGCGCGGACTAAAAAAACCTAGAAATTTCCGGCGCTATCTTTTGACAACCCGAGCCGCGGATGTTATAGAAATCGTTCCGTCGGGGAGGGCACTTTTGTGGCTTGGTTTGGTCGCGGCGAGCAGGTGAAGCCGCCGCCGCTCGGGGATCGTCCCAATTTGATCCCGGAGTCGCAGCGGGCGGAGAAATCTCCGGCGCAGACACCGCCGACCGATCTAACGGCTCATTTTTATAAAGGCAGCCGGGTCACGGGAAAACTGGTGCTGCACGGCGCCGCGGAGATCGGCGGCAGCATGAACGGCGAGATCCTCTGCGACGCGAATCTGACGATCGGCGAGGGCGCGGAGGTCCACGCCAATATCATCGCCGAGGTCGTCGTGATTCGCGGCCACGTCGAAGGCGACGTGACGGCGAAACAAAGACTGGAATTGGAGGCGCCGGGGCGGCTTTACGGCAATGTCGCCGCGCCGCGCTTCGTCGTCGCCGAAGGCGTTATTTTCGACGGTAATTGCGCCATGAACGGCGCGAAAAGTCGGCGCGAGGCGCCGGTCGCGCCGGATTCAAACAGCGAGAAGGCCCTTGAGGGCGGTTCGCCCAAGCTCCTGATGGAGAAGTAGGCTCGAGCCCCGCTCACCCTCCCCGCATCCCAGGTCTCTTCAACCGGTCGATGAATCGGGCGCCGCGCCCGGCTCGCCGGAGGCCTATACACACAGTCGTTTCGTTGGTGTTATGGAATACGCGGTTCAAGTACTGTTTCAAATCGTCGTCCTATTGCTGCTCTGGGCGATCCTGAGCAAGCTCCTGTTCAAGCCGTTTCTCGCTCTGGTGGAGGAGAGAGAAAAGCGCACCGAGGGGCTCAAGGCCGCGGCCGCGGCGCTGACGGCGGAGGCCGAGCGGCTCCGCGCCGACTATGAGAGCGCGATCCGCCAGGCGAGCGAAGAGGGGGCCGCCGCGAAAGAGACTATCCTCGACGAAGCCCGCCGGACGCGCGAGCAGCTGCTCGGCCAGGCGCGCGCCGAGGCGGCGGAGCGTCTCACCGCCGTCCGCCAGGAGATTCAAAAAGAGATGCAGCAGGGGCGCGCGCAGGCGCTGCAGGAAGCGGCCGGCATTGCGCGCCAGATGGCGGAGAAGGTCCTGGGAAGGAAGATCGGATGAGCCGCCTTGCCGTATTCATCGCGCCGTTCCTTTGGTCGGCCTCCGCCTTCGCCGGCGAAGCCGAGGAGCACGCCGCCTCGGCGAGCGAGCTGATTTTTCCCTTTCTCAATTTCCTCATTTTTCTTTTTCTCATTTACCGCTTCGCGCTGCCGCTCGTGCGCGACTACTTGAACAAGCGGCGCGCCGACATCGCCGCCGCCGTCCACGAAGGCGACGAGGCGAAGCGGAAGGGCGAGGCGCTGCTCGCGGAATACCGCGGGCGACTCGCGAGCCTCGGCGACGAGCTGCGGGCGATCCGCGATTCGCTTCGCGCCGACGCCGAAAAAGAACGGGCGAAGCTTTTGGCGGACGCGGCGGAGATCGGCGGCCGCATCAAAGCCGACGCCGATTTTCTCGCCGACCAGGAAGTGCGGCTCGCGCGCCAGGAGGTCCGAAAAGAGATCGTCGATACCGCGGCGGAGACCGCCGAGCGGCTCGTGCGCGACAACTTAACGCCGGCCGACCAGAAGCGCATCGTCGGTGAATTTTTAACCGAAGTGGGGGCGAGTCGATGATTCAGGGAAGCCTAAGCCGCCGCTATGCCAAGGCGCTGTTCCAGCTGGCCGTCGCGGAGAATAAAGAGGACGCGGTCGCCGCCGAGCTTGCGCGCTTCGCCGAGGTCTTCGCCCAGCCGGAGCTGAACGGCGTGCTCAACAACCCGGGCTTCGCCGCGCACGCGCGGAAAAATATCGTGATCCAGGTGGCGCGCGCCCTCGAGCTCTCGCCGCTGGTGACCCACTTTCTCTCGCTCCTCGTCGACCACGACCGTCTGGGCTTTTATCCCGGCATCGTCGAGCGCTACCGGAGAATGCTCGACGAAAAGAAAGGGCAGGCGGAGGCGCGCGTCATCGCCGCGAGCCCGCTGCAGGACCTCGATCTCAAGCGGCTGACGGAGACGCTGGAGGCCATTTCCGGCAAAAAAATCGTCATGCACCAGGAGGCCGACGCCGGCTTGATCGGCGGCGCGGTCGTCCATCTCGAAGGCAAGATTTACGACGGCAGCGTGCGCGCGCAGCTGGAGAAGATGAAAAAACAGGTCGAGCAAAGCTACTAGCGGAGGACAAGCATGCAAATCGGCACGGCGGAAATCAGCCGGATCATCAAAGAGCAAATTGAAAACTACGACAAGGCGGTCGAGGTCCAGGAGATAGGCACGGTGATCTCGACGGGCGACGGCATCGCGCGCGTCTACGGCCTCGACAAGGTCGCGGCCGGCGAGCTGCTCGAGTTCCCGCACGAAATCTACGGCGTCGCGCTCAACCTCGAAGAGGACAACGTCGGCGCGGCGCTCTTCGGCGAGACCCACATGATCAAGGAAGGCGACACGGTCAAGCGCACCGGCCGCATCGCCGAAGTGCCGGTCGGCAAGGCGCTCGTCGGCCGCGTCGTCAACGCGCTCGGCGAGGCGATCGACGGCCGCGGTCCGATCGATACCAAAGAGCGTCGGCGCATCGAGATCAAGGCCCCCGGCGTCGTCGCGCGCCAGCCGGTGAAAGAGCCGCTGCAGACGGGCCTCAAGGCGATCGACGCGATGATCCCGATCGGCCGCGGGCAGCGCGAGCTCATCATCGGCGACCGCCAGACCGGCAAGACCGCCGTCGCGATCGACACGATCATCAACCAGAAGGGCGGCAACGTCACCTGCATCTACGTCGCGATCGGCCAGAAGCGCTCCACGGTCGCGCAGGTCGTCGATAAACTAAGAGAGGCCGGCGCCATGGATTACACGATCGTGGTCGCGGCCACGGCGTCGGAGTCGGCGCCGCTCCAGTACATCGCCCCCTACAGCGGCTGCACGATGGGCGAGCACTTCCGCGACAACGGCGGCCACGCGCTGCTCATCTACGACGACCTGACGAAGCAGGCGGCCGCCTACCGCGAGATCTCGCTCCTGCTCCGGCGTCCGCCGGGACGCGAGGCGTATCCGGGAGACGTCTTCTACCTCCACTCGCGCCTCCTGGAGCGCGCCGCCAAACTCAGCGACGCGCGCGGCGGCGGCTCGCTGACGGCGCTGCCGATCATCGAGACGCAGGCCGGCGACGTGTCGGGTTACATCCCGACGAACGTCATCTCGATCACCGACGGCCAGATCTTTTTGGAGAGCGACCTCTTCTACTCCGGCGTCCGGCCCGCGATCAACGTCGGCATCTCGGTCTCGCGCGTCGGCGGCAACGCCCAGATCAAGGCGATGAAGCAGGTCGCCGGCACGCTCCGCCTGGATCTCGCGCAGTACCGCGAGATGGCCGCCTTCGCCCAGTTCGGCTCCGACTTGGACCAGGCGACGCAGCGCCAGCTCGCGCGCGGCAGCCGGCTCGTCGAATTGCTGAAGCAGGGCCAGTACGAGCCGCTGCCGGTCGAAAAGCAGATCCTCATCATCTTCGCCGGCACCAACGGCTACATCGACGATCTTCCCGTGACGGCGCTCAAGAAATTCGAGCAGGAGCTTTATTCCTTCGTCGAGTCGCGCCACCCGGAAATCTTCGCGGACATTCTCAAGAAGCGCGAGCTCGACAGCGATCTCCGCGAGCGGCTTAAAAAGACGCTGGAAGAATTCAAAGGGCATTTTAAGGCTTAGTTTCGATGGCGACGCTCAAGGCGATACGAAAGCGGATCGGCTCGATCCGCAACACGCAGCAGATCACCAAGGCGATGAAAATGGTCGCCGCCGCCAAGCTCCGCCGCGCGCAGGAGGCGGCGGTCGAGGCGCGCCCGTACGCCGAGAAGATGTCCGAGCTGTTTAAAAATCTCGTCGCCCGCGTCTCGCGCGAGGCGCATCCGCTGCTCGGCCAGCGCGACGAGAAAAGGATCGACCTGCTTGTGCTCACCTCCGACCGCGGCCTCTGCGGCGGCTACAACGCGAACTTGATCCGGGCGACCGAAGCCTTCATCCGGCGCGACGGCGCGGGAAAAGAGATCCAGCTCGTGCTCGTCGGCCGCAAGGGCGCCGACTATTTCCGCCGGCGCCGGGCGACGATCGCGGACCGCTACGTCAACTTCCTCGCCGCCAAGACCGACGAGCTCGCGGGGGAGATCGCCGAGAAGGCGATCGGCCGGTTCATCCGCGGCGAGACCGACGCGGTCTATCTCATCTACAGCCGCTTCCGCTCGGCGCTCTCGCAGGTACCGACCATCGAGAAGCTTTTGCCGGTCGTGCTGCCGGAGGAGCAGAAGCCCGAGCAGATGACCGAATATCTGATCGAGCCCAACGTCGCGGCGCTGCTCGCGAGCCTACTGCCGCGCGTCGTTCAGGTCGCGGTCTACCGCGCGCTCCTGGAAGCGGCGGCGAGCGAGCACGGGGCGCGCATGACGGCGATGGATTCGGCGACCACCAACGCCTCGAAGATGATGGGCACTCTGACGCTCCAGATGAATCGCGCGCGCCAGGCCTCGATCACGCGCGAGCTGATGGAGATCGTCGGCACGGCGGAGGCATTGAAATAGTTTCTAGTTATTGGTTCCTGATTTCTGGTTTTCTTCAACGAGAAACCAGAAACCTTTAGTGCTTCGGAGGTTTTGAAAGCATGAGCAACAATACCGGCAAAATCACCCAGGTCCTGGGCGCTGTCGTCGACGTGGAATTTTCCGACGGCGCGCTGCCGCCGATCTACAACGCGCTCAGGGTGAGCAACGCGGCGATCAGCGATGCCCAGTGGAACCTCGTCCTCGAAGTCGCGCAGCATCTGGGCGAGAACACCGTCCGCTGCGTCGCGATGGACACGACCGAGGGGCTGGTGCGCGGCATCGACGTGATGGACACCGGCGCCGGCATCACGGTCCCGGTCGGCGAGGGAACGCTCGGCCGGATGCTCAACGTCATCGGCGAGCCGGTCGACGAGCAGGGGCCGATCAAGGCGACCAAAAGCTATCCCATTCACCGCCCGACGCCAGAGTTCGTCGATCAGGAGACCAAGGTCCAGGCGCTGGAGACCGGCATCAAGGTCGTCGACCTGCTCGCGCCTTACGCGCGCGGCGGCAAGATCGGCCTGTTCGGCGGCGCCGGCGTCGGCAAGACCGTCATCCTGATGGAGCTCATCAATAATGTCGCGATGAAGCACGGCGGCTATTCGGTCTTCGGCGGCGTCGGCGAGCGCACGCGCGAAGGCAACGACCTGTGGCTCGAGATGAAGGAGTCGGGCGTCATCAACAAGGCGGCGCTGGTTTACGGCCAGATGAACGAGCCGCCCGGCGCCCGCGCCCGCGTCGCGCTGACGGCGCTCACGCTGGCGGAATATTTCCGCGACGACGAAGGCCGCGACGTGCTGCTGTTCCTCGACAACATCTTCCGCTTCACGCAGGCGAACTCGGAGGTTTCCACGCTGCTCGGCCGCATGCCGTCGGCGGTCGGATACCAGCCGACGCTCGCGACCGATTTGGGCGAGCTGCAAGAAAGAATCACCTCGACCCACAAGGGCTCGATCACGTCGGTCCAGGCGATCTACGTTCCTGCCGACGATCTGACCGACCCGGCGCCGGCGACGACCTTCGCGCATCTCGACGCGACGACGGTTCTTTCGCGCCAGATCGCCGAGCTCGGCATCTATCCGGCGGTCGATCCGCTCGATTCGACTTCGCGCATCCTCGACCCGCACGTGGTCGGCGCGGAGCACTACGACGTCGCGCGCCAGGTGCAGGTGATCCTGCAACGCTATAAGGATTTGCAGGACATCATCGCGATTCTCGGCATGGACGAGCTCTCCGAGGACGACAAGCTCACGGTCTCTCGCGCGCGCAAGATCCAGCGCTTCCTCTCGCAGCCGTTCCACGTCGCCGAGGCGTTCACCGGCACGCCGGGCGCCTACGTCGAATTGAAGGACACGATCCGCGGCTTCAAGGAGGTCGTCGACGGCAAGCACGACGATATCCCGGAGCAGGCGTTTTATATGGTCGGCACGATCGAGCAGGCGGTCGAGAAGGCGAAGAAGCTCGCGGCGGGATAATGGCTGATAAAATCCAACTTCGAATCGTGACCCCGACGCGGCTCGTGGTCGACGAGGAGGTCGACGAGGTCACGGCGCCCGGCGTCTTGGGAGAGTTCGGCGTGCTGCCGAACCACATCGCGTTCCTGACGCTGCTTCAGCCGGGGGTGCTCTCTTACAAGCAGGGCGGCACAACGACGCGCCTAGCGATTGCCGGCGGCTACGCCGAGGTGCTCGACAACGTCATGACGGTGCTCGCGGACGCCGCCGAGTTCGCCGGCGAGATCGACATCGAACGCGCCCGGCGCGCCAAAGACGAGGCGGAGAAGAAGCTCTCGGCTTTGAACCTGGACGACCGCGAACTCGCGATCTTGGAGGCCGCCGTCAAGCGCGCTCAGGCGCGGCTCGAGGTTGCAAGCCAAGAAGCGAGAAGATAACCAATATATTAAGGATATTCATGGCTAAACCCGCCCTCAAACCGAAACGCCAGATGTGGAGCAAGCTCTTCACCTACGACTATTGGATGGAGAGCGTCGGCATCCCGATCCACCGCGGCTATTACATCGCCGATCTGCGCACGATCGAGCTTGGCTGGTGGGAAGAGCGCAAGTGTATGAGCGCCTTCATCCAGCTCGCCGGCCAGGAAGGCGTGACCTCGGCGCGCGTGAGCGAGATTCCGCCGGGCGAGACGCTGCCGCCGCTCAAGTTCGCGCTCGATGAGGTCGTTTACGTCGTCTCCGGCCGCGGCCTGACGAATATCTGGTACGACAACAGCGCGAAGAAAAGTTTCGAGTGGCAGCAGCACAGCATGTTTTTAATCCCGCACGGGACGCACCACCAGTTCAGCAACATGCAGGGCGATAAGCCCGTCCGGCTGCTGCACTACAGCTATCTGCCGCTCGCGCTCTCGGCGGTCGCCGATCCTGAATTTTTCTTCAACAGCCCGTACCAAAGCCCGAACGATCTCGCCGAGCACGAAGGCTACTACTCGGAGGCGAAGGCGGTTCATCTGCCCGAAGGGGCCGACCCGAAAGGCCGGCGCATATACTGGTACGGAAACTTCTTCCCCGACATGAAGGCATGGGAAAAGCTCGATTCCAACGCGCGGCGCGGCGCCGGCGGCCGGAGCGTCTATATCCTCTTTCCCAACTGCGAGGTGTTCGCGCACATGTCGGTGTTCGACTCGCGGACCTATAAAAAAGCCCACCGCCACGGCCCGGGGCGCGTAATCGTCATCCCGGCCGGCGAGGGCTATTCGATCATGTGGGAAGAGGGCAAGGAAAAAGTCGTCGTGCCGTGGCACGAGTGCAGCATGTTCGTGCCGCCGAACAAATGGTTTCACCAGCACTTCAACGCCGGCGCGACGCCGGCGCGCTATCTGGCGCTCCACTCCCCGATGCAGTTCTACGGCCACGCGGAAAAACTCGAGGACCGCGCGAAAGATCAGATCGAATATCCCGACGAAGACCCGTTCGTCCGCAAGAAGTTCGAGGAGGAGCTCGCCAAGCGCGGGCTCACCTCACTCATGCCCGACGAAGCCTACAGCAATCGAAACTTCGAGTGGTCCCAGGCGATGGGGAAACGCTAGAAAAGGAATGGGATGCACGATCTCGACGAAGACCACGAGCATTTCGAGCTGCCGCCGGACGCCATAGTCGAAGATATCGAAGGGCTGGAGATGTTCACGCTGAAGAGCGTGGGCATCGACATCGGCTCATCGACCTCACATCTCGTTTTCTCGCAGCTGACGCTTAGGCGCGAGGGCGCGTCGCTGTCCGGCCGCTTCAAGGTCACCGACCGCAGAGTGACTTTCCGATCCGACATCATGCTGACGCCGTATCTCTCCGGCACTTCGATCGACATCGAGAAGGTCAAGCGCTTCATCGAGGATGCCTATCATAAGGCGGGGCTCAGGCCGGATGAGATCGACACCGGCGCGGTGATCATCACCGGCGAGGCGCTCAAAAAAGAAAACGCGCAGCCGATCGTCGAATACTTCGCGAAGTTCTCCGGGAAATTCATCTGCGCCGCCGCCGGCCACAACCACGAAGCGCTGCTCGCCGCCTACGGCTGCGGCGCGGTCGATCTCTCGAAATCCGACCATACGACGGTGCTGAACGTCGACATGGGCGGCGGCACGACCAAGTTCTCGCTGGTCGAGAACGGCGCGGTAACGCAGACCGCGTCGGTCAACATCGGCGCGCGCCTTATCGCCTTCGACGACAACGACGTTATCACGCGCATCGAGGACGCCGGCCACATCCTCATGGGCGAGCTCGGCCACAAGGTCGCCCTCGGAAAGAAGATTACCGCCAAGCAAAAAGAGGAGTTCGCCGGTTTGATGGCAAAGGTCCTCTTCGAGCTGATCGAAGGCGAGCCGAAAACCCAGCTCGCCAAGCAGCTCCTGGTGACGCCGCCGTTCACGCACTACCGCGGCTTCGATCAGATCGACCACATCGTCTTTTCCGGCGGGGTCTCGGAGCACGTCTACGACCGCGACAGCAACTCCTACGGCGATGTGGGCCCGTTCCTGGGCAGGCACATGCGCGAATATTTAAAGGATCTGCCGAAAAAAGACATGCTGCGCGAGCCGGCCGAAGGCATTCGCGCGACGGTCATCGGCGCCGGCGAATACACCGTTCAGGCGAGCGGCAATACGAGCTACATCTCCGATGCCGGCGTGCTGCCGGTGCACGGCTTGAAAGTCATTCGCGCGACGCTCAAATCCGACCGGCCGGCGCTGACGGCGCTCAAACAGTCGCTGGCGAAATTCGACCTGACTTCATGGGGGTCGGGGCTTGCGCTCTCGCTCTCGCTCGACGGCGCGCTCGACTACAAGACGATCCGCGCGATCGCCGAGGCGGTCGCGGCGGTGTGCGATGTCAACGACGGCGATCGGTCGCCGCTTTACCTCGCCCTCGACCTCGACGTGGCGAAGTCGCTCGGGGGCATTCTCAAAGAGGAGCTCCAATTCGAGCGCGAGATCATCGCGATCGACGGCATCGAGGTCGGCGATCTCGATTTCATCGACATCGGCGAGCCGATGGGAATCACCGAAGTCATTCCGGTCACGGTCAAGTCGCTCATGTTTCCCGGAACCAAGCTCGATTGATAAGGAGAACAGCCATGGCAGAGAAAAAACCGTTCAAGCCGCAGCGCCAGATGTGGAGCAAGAAGTTCACCTACGATTACTGGATGGAATCGACGGGCGTGCCGGTCATCACCGGCTTTTTCATCGACGACCTGCGCACCTCAAAGCTCGGCTGGTGGGAAGAGCGGCAGCTGAACACGGCGTTCATCCAGCTGCTCGGACAGGAAGGCGTGAGCTCGACCCGCTTGAGCGAGATCCCGGCGGGCGAGACGAGCAAGCCGCTCAAGTTCGCGCTCGACGAAGTCGTTTACGTGATCGACGGGCGCGGCCTCACGACCGTCTGGTACGACGGCAGCGCGACGAAGAAAAGCTTCGAGTGGCAGCAGCACAGCATGTTCCTGATCCCGCACGGCGCGCACCATACGTTCAGCAACATGCAGGGCGACAAGCCGGTCCGGCTGCTCCACTACAGCTATTTCCCACTCGGCCTCTCGGCCGTGCCGGATCCGGATTACTTCTTCAACAACCCGCGCTCGACGCCGGATGAGATGACCGAGCAGCAGGAGTATTACTCCGAGGCGAAGATGGTCCACATGGATCAGGTCGATGAGGCGCTCGGCCTCCGCTATTTTTGGTACGGCAATTTCTTTCCCGACATGAAGGCATGGTCGAAGCTCGACGCCAACGAGCGCCGCGGCGCCGGCGGCAAGAGCGTCTACATCCAGTTCCCCAACTCGGAGGTCTCCGCGCACATGTCGGTCTTCGCGCCGCTCACCTACAAGAAGGCGCACCGCCACGGCCCCGGCCGGGCGATCGTCATACCGGCGGGCGAGGGCTACTCGATCATGTGGGAGGAAGGCAAAGAGAAGATCGTCTGCCCGTGGCACGAGTGCAGCATGCTCGTGCCGCCGAACAAATGGTTCCACCAGCACTTCAACGCCGGCGGCGGCCCGGCGCGCTACCTAGCGCTCCATCCGCCGATGCAGTTCCACGGCCACGCGGAGAAGATCGAAGACCGCGCCAAGGACCAGATCGAGTATCCGGACGAGGATCCGTTCATCCGGAGGAAGTTCGAGGAAGAATTGGCCAAGCGCGGCGTCAAATCGATCATGCCCGCCGAAGCCTTCACGAACCGCGACTACGAGTGGTCGAAGAGCATGGGGAAGCAATAAATCCCGCCCGACGATGTGTTCTTAAACGCCGCCTGTATCCTGTGTACAGGCGACGTTTTTTATTTCAGGAGCGGCAATCAACGCTGGAGCTTCGCGATATAGTCGGCGATCGTCTGGGTGTGCCGCAGCGACGTCAGCTCGGCGTACTTCTCTCCCTTGTGTTCCTCTTTAAAGACTTCGCCCCACACTGGCATCGCCGGATCGCCGTGGCCGCGGACTTTCCTCGTGCCGTCGATCGCCGACATGACGCGCCGCAGCGGAAAGACGCCTTTGTTGTTTTTCGCCAGCGTCGTCAGATCGGGAACCTTGACCTTCAAATCCGAACTGACGGGCCCGCGGCCCTTGCCGTCAACGCCGTGGCAGGAGCTGCAGTATTTGACATAAAGCGCAGCGCTCGCGTCCTCCGCCGCCCAGACGTCGACTGCGGCTAAGAGAACCGTCGTCGAGAACATCGCGCCGAGCGCAAAAACGAATGCGTGCATCAGTTCCTCCCTTTTCGTCGAACGATTGTTCACTTTTGGGGGCGCAGACGCAATAGGCGGCGCGTCGCCGCCAGCGCGACGGTGCCGAGCGCGCCCACGGCCACGCTCACGAGCAATCCCGAAGGCGATGGTTGGGCGAAATGAAAAATATTCGCCAATGCGGGCGCGTAGAGCACGACCGCCAGGCAGGCGAGCGCCGCGGCCGTGACCCACCAAAACGGTATATTGCGCGTCCGCAGGGTCTCGGCCAGCGGCCGCGACCACGCTCGATTGACCAGGATGAGGCTCCATAAACCAATCACGAGCGTCGTGAAAGTCGCCCCCCGCAGCGCGGCGTCGGAAAGACCGATTCGGCGCTCGAATACGAGCGCGATCAATGTCGTGAGCAGCACGATTACACCTTGCAATAAGCTCGCGGCGATTTTTCCCGCGCTGAATAGCGGCTCGTCGGGGCGTCGGGGCGGGCGGCGCATCGCATCGCCGGCGGGCGGCTCGGCTTCGAAAGCGATCGTGCAGGCCGGGTCGATGATCAATTCGAGAAAGACGATGTGCACCGGCGATAAGATGACCGGCCAGCCGAAAAGCAGAGGCACGAGCACGATGCCTGCGATCGGGACGTGGATCGCAAAAATAAACCCGAACGCTTTTTGAATATTGTCGTAGATCCGCCGCCCGGAGCGGATCGCCTCGACTATGGTCGGAAAATCGTCGTCGAGCAGCACGAGCGATGCGGCTTCGCGCGCCACGTCCGTGCCGCGTCCGCCCATCGCGATGCCGATGTGGGCGGCCTTCAGCGCCGGCGCGTCGTTGACCCCGTCGCCCGTCATCGCGACGATTTCGCCGCGCGCCTTGAAAGCTTGGACGAGCGAGAGCTTTTGTTCGGGCAGAACGCGCGCGCAGATCGATGTCCGGCCGAGCGCGTCGTTGAGCTGCGCGGGATTCATGGACGCGATATCGGCACCGGTCAGCGCCTGCTCGACGCGCGGCAGGCCGATCGTCCGGCCGACGGCGCGCGCCGTCGAAGGATAGTCGCCGGTGATCATGAATACCTCGACGCCCGCCTTGTGGCACTCGGCGACGGCGTCCGGCACACCGGAACGGACCGGATCGGCGAGCCCCATGAGCCCGAGCAATTCGAAGCGAAAGCCGCGCTGGCTCGCGGGCCAATCGGTGCCAGCGAAGCGCGCCTTGGCGACGGCGAGGACCCGCAGGCCGTCGGCCGCCATGCGCTCGACCTCGGCGTCGAGCTCGCGCCGGCGTTCTTCGTCGAGACGACATAAATCGAAAACCGCTTCGGGCGCGCCTTTGGCGGCGACGGTATGCGAATCGCCGCCGCTCTCGCGCCACACGTGCGACATCGCCAAGAGACCGGGGGATAACGCGTACTCGTGCACGAGAACCGGGTGCGCGGCGCCGGCGGCGGCGCGCAGATAACGGTTGCCGAGCCCGTGGAACGCCTTCTCCATCGGATCGAACGGTTCCGTCTCGCTGGCCAAAACCGCGAAGCGCACCGCCTCATGAAATTCGCGCGGGAGGGTCGCCGGCGGCGCGGCGCCGTCGAGCCGGCAAAGCGCGCCGGCGGCCCAGATTCTTTCCACCGCCATGCGGTTGAGCGTCAGGGTGCCGGTCTTGTCGACGCAAAGCACGGTTGCGGATCCCAGCGCCTCGATCGCCGCGATGCGGCGCGCGAGAACGCGCTTCTGCGACATCCTCAAGGCGCCGAGTGCGAGGAACACCGTAATGACGACCGGAATCTCTTCGGGGATGAGCGACATCGCGAGCGCGATGCCCGACAGCAAGCCGCTCGTCCAATCCCTCATGACCAGCCCGTAGAGCGAGACCACCGTCGCGCACACGACGAAAGCGACGGCGGCGAAACTGCGAATCAGGCCGAGCGATTTTTTCTGCAAGCGGCTCGACTCGGACTCGAGCGTCTCCAGCGATCTGCCGATCTTGCCCATTTCGGTGCGCGGGCCGGTTGAATGAACCTGCGCGAGGCCGCGCCCGCGAACGATCATCGTGCCGGAAAAGACGAACGGGAGGTCGTCGCCTCCGGGCCGAAAGACTTCAAGGGCGCCGCCGCCGCAGGCGGTTTTGCCGACTGAAACCGATTCTCCTGTCAGCAAAGACTCGTCCGCGAGCAAATCGTTGCACGAAAGCACGGCCGCGTCCGCCGCGACGCGATCGCCCTCCGCAAGAATCAGCAGATCGCCGCGCACGACTTCGCGCCCGGCGATCCGCTTCTCTTCGCCGTCGCGGATCACCAG
>DATJFG010000181.1:0-24702 GCA_035495775.1 Verrucomicrobiia bacterium
GCTTCCGGCGGCGCTTTTTTATTTCCGCCTACCCTTCTTGCGTGTGCAATAGCCTTCGACTAAGGTATCGGCGATGGTGCTCGTACTTAAAAATCCCGAGATCGAGGGACTCGTGCCAATGGACGAGGAGATCGCCGCGATCGAGCGCGCGTTTCGGGAATTGGGCGAAGATAAGGCGAAGAATTCGCCGCGCGCGCGGCTGCGCGTGCCGTGGAAGGAAGAGGGCGGGCAATACTATTTCAACAACATCATGGGGCTCGTGCCGGGTGTCAAATCGATGGCGCTGCGCATCGATTCGAGCTTCTCGAAGCAGGTGCAGGTCGATGGCAAGCGCCGCACCGTTTATCCCGGCGATTTCGTCGGCCTCGTTTTTCTCTTCGACATGGACACCTGCGAGCTGCTCGCGATCATGGACGACCACGCCATATCGACGCTCCGCGTCGGCGCGACGAGCGGTGTGGCGACGAAATACCTGGCGCGCAAGGATTCCAGCGTCATGGGTCTCATCGGCTCGGGCGAGCAGGCGAGGACCCAGCTCACCGCGGCGGTCGCCGTCAGACCGATCAAAAAAGTCAAGGTGTACAGCCCGACGCGGGCGAACCGCGAGCGCTTCGCGCACGAGATGAGCCGCGAGTGCGGCATCGAAGTCGTCCCCGTCGAGTCCGCGGAAGCGGCGGTGCGCGACAGCGACATCGTTACGGCCGCGACCAACACCGTCGATCCGGTGATCGAGGGGCGCTGGCTCGCCGACGGCGCGCACGTCAACAGCATCGTCGGCGGCGACGGCTACATGAAGCGCCGCGAGCTCGACGACGAGACGATCCGCCGCGCGGGTCTCATCGTCGTGGGCTACAAGCCGCAGATCGTGATCGACAAGCAGGCGGAGTTCGCCGATCGCTTGGAGCGCGGTTTGGTCAAGCTCGAGGACCTCCACGAGCTCGGCGAGCTTCTCACCGGAAAGTGCCGCGGCCGCAAGGACGAGCGCGAGATCACGCTGTTTAAGAACAACACCGGCATGGGGATCCAGTTCGCCGCAACCGCGCGGCTCGTATACGAGAAGGCGAAGGAAAAAGGCATCGGCGCGGAGCTGCCGCTCGATCTTTTCATGACGCGCAGGGGCGAGAAGCTCTACTCGCCCTGACTTGTCTTTTTACTCCACTTCTCCGAGGTGCCGATGAATCTTCTGCGGCTTTTCGTGCTGTGTTTCTATTTATTTTTCGTCTCCGCCGCTGTCGCAGCCGACCCTGCCGTCATCGAAGGCGCGAAGAAAGAGGGCGCCGTCGTCTTTTACACGACGATGGACATCCAGAACAGCAAGCCGCTGCTCGACGCCTTCACCGCCAAATACCCGTTCATCAAAGGCGACCTCGTGCGTCTCGGCGGCACGGCGATGGTGAGCCGAATCATCACAGAGGCGCAGGCGGGCGCCAACCGCTTCGATCTCGCCGTCGGAATTTCCCCGTCGTACATGCCGATGCGCGAGCGCAATCTGATCGCGCCTTACAAATCGCCCGAGTTTGCGAGCCTCTACGACGACACTCACGACGCGCAGGGCTATTGGTCCACGGTCTATTTGAATACGCTCGTCCTCGGCTACAATACCAAAGTGATTTCAAAGAACGATCTGCCGAAGAGCTACGACGACCTATTGAAGCCGCAGTACAAACAGAAATTCATCATCGACATCGAGAACCACGACGTCTTCGTGGCTCTCAGCCAGGAATGGGGCCAGGAGAAGGCGATCGCCTATTTCAAAGGCATCGCCAGACAGGAGCCGGTCTTTCTCCGCGGCAACACGAATCGGGCCAACATGGTGAGCGTCGGCGAGCGCGCGCTCACGTTCGTCTATGCGCAGGTGATCGAGCGCATGAAGCAGACCGGCGCCCCGGTCGACTGGATTCCGCTGGAACCCGTCGCCGTAGAGGTCAACCCGGCGATGATTTCGGCCAAGGCGCCGCACCCGAACGCCGCGCGGCTTTTCGTCGATTACCTGCTCTCCAAAGACGGCCAGGAGTTTTTGAAAACATATCGCCGCATCGGACCGCGAAAAGACGTCAAGCCCGATCCCCCGAAGCTCTTCGAGGGGTTCCGCCGCCGCGTCATCGCGCCGGAAAACTACAAGAACCTGCGCGAGCTCACGAAGATCCACAACGATGCGCTCGGGATTCGCTAGCTCGTTAGGAGAATCGTTATGAGGGAATGGGAAAGCTTTTTTCCGGAAGAAGAGAGAAAGATTTACGAGAAAGCGGGCTATAAAGGGAAGCAGCCCTTCGGCCGCAATCCGGCGCTGCTCGTCATCGACGTGCAGCTGGGCTTCACCGGCACCAAGCCGATGGAGATCATGGAGGCGATCGATGAGTTCCCCACGAGCTGCGGGAAAGCCGCATGGGAGGCGATCCCGAAAATTCAGCGGCTGATTCATGCCTGCCGCGACGCCGCCGTGCCGGTTGTTTATTCCACCGGCGATCCGGAGTTCAAGGCGGCGATGGGGAATGCGACCAAGCGCAAGATCGGCGACAAAGACTTCGTCGATCTCGCGATGCAATTCCCCGAGCCGATCAAGCCGCGCGAAGGCGAGTTCGTCGTGCATAAGGCGCGCGCGAGCGCGTTTTTCGGCACGCATCTGATCACCTATCTCACGAGCAAGGGGGTCGATTCGCTGCTCGTCGCCGGCACGACGACCTGCGGCTGCGTACGCGGCACGGTGCTCGACGGCTATTCCTACGGTTTTCCGGTCTTCGTCGTGGAGGAATGCGTCTTCGACCGCTCGCGCACCTCGCATCTCGTCAATCTCTTCGAGATGAACAGCAAATACGCGACGGTGATCGAACTAACCGAAGCGCTGGGCTACGTCGAGCAGCTCCAAAGAACCGAAGGCCGCAAGCTCGCGCGCTAGCCGGAGGACGTCATGGCCGAGTCTCCGTTTCCAGAACAGGAATACGGCGAGCGCTACCGGCGCGCGCAGGCGTTGATGCAGAAAGACGGCCTCGACGCGCTCGTCGTCTCGGAAAAAAACAACTATTGGTACTTCACCGGGCTCTTGAGCTACCAGCTCGACCATATCCAGCGACCGCAAATATGCATTCTGCCGCAGCGCGGCAAGCCGCTGCTGCTCATCTACGGCAACGACAAAGCGAAGGCGAAGGCGCTGCCGTGGGTCGGCGAGGTGCGCGACTACGTCGACGTGCCGTTTCCGCGCGAGATGATCGCTGAATGCATCAAAGAGATGGGGCTCGGCGAGGCGAAGCTCGGATTCGAGCTCGGCGACGACCAGAGGCTCGGCTTTCCCGTCAACTATCTTTCCGCGCTGACCGAGGCGCTGCCGAAGGCGGAGATCCGCGACGGCACCGCCGCGCTCACCGAGATGCGCATCTTGAAGAGCGCGCGGGAAATCGAGTTCATGCGCAAGGCATGCGATATCTCCGTCAAAGCCTACGACCGCTGCCTGCCGCAGTTAAAACCCGGCATGACGCGGCGCGAAGTCGCCGACCGATTATTCATTTCGATGATCGAGGAAGGCGCGCACCCACGCCATCCCGGCTTTCTCATGCTGAACGCCTCCACCCGCTACGACGACCGCCGCTATGAAAAAGGCGACCGCATGGTCGCCGACTTCGGCGCCTGCTACGAGGGCTACTACGGCGACGTGACGCGCCAGGCGATCTTCGGCGCGCCGACCGACGAGCATAAAAGAGATCACGAGATCAACTGCGATGTGATCGACCGCTGCTTCGAGTCGATGAAGCTGGGCGGCGCGATCGCCGAAGTCTCGCGCGTCGCCAACCGCGAGCTGCTGAAGCGCGGCTACCAGGCGGTCGAGAGCCCCAAGCGCATCGGTCACGGCATCGGCATGTCGCGCGCCGAGCCGCCGTCGCTGAACGAAGTCGAGGCTGAAGTCTACCGATCCGGCATGGTGCTCGCGCTCGAGCCCAAGGTGCGCTCCGCGACGAGCGCGGTGCATCTCGAAGAGGATATCCTCATAACCGAGCGCGGCGCGGAGTTTCTCACGACGGGCCGTCGCGACCTGCGCGTTATCGATTAACATGAAAAGCGGCATTCTTTATCTCTCGAACGACGAGGTGAAGCGCATCGTCGATCTCGGCGAAGCCGTGGCGATCACCGAGCGCGCGCTCGGCGATCACGGCGCGGGCCGTGTGACGTGGTCAACGCCGGAGGATTTCGCGATCAAGCCGCAGAGCGGCTGGCAATCGTGGGTGACCGGCTGCGCGCTGGAGAATGTCGCCGGCTTTCGTATCCGCTCGATCAAGGCCGCCGGCGGCAGCCGCGACGCCTCGCGCCCGCCGCGCGGGCCGCGGCGCGTGTTGATCTTGAGCGACCGCGAAGGCGGTGAGATCGTCGCGATGATGGACGAGGACTGGGCGCACGCGGTGCGCACGGCCGCGGCCGCGACGGTTGCGCTCAAGACCCTCGCGCGCAAGGGCGCGGCGACGCTCGCAATGCTCGGCGCGGGCGACACCGCAAGCGCCGCGGTTCCGGTGGTGGCGACGGCATTCAATTTAAGAGAAGTGCGGGTGACCTCGCGCACGCCGGAATCCCGGCGGCGCTTCGCGGAGGAGATCGGGCGCGAATACGGGCTGAATATTCGGCCGGTCGAGTCAACCGAAGCGGCGCTCGACGGCGCCGACCTCGTCATATCGGCGACGACGACCGCAACGCCGTTCGTCAAAGACGCATGGCTCGGGCCTGGCGTCACGGTCTATTCGATCGGAAAGAACCAGGAGTTCGACAACGATTTTTATAAGCGCTGCGATAAGTTCGTCGTCGACAGCTGGGTGCATTGCAAGAAAAAAGCCGATCTCGACCGCATGCTGAAGGAAGACTTCTTGAGCGAGAAGGATCTATACGCCGAACTGCCCGATCTCCTCACCGGCAAGAAGCGCGGCCGCCAATCAGACCGCGAGCGGATTTTCGTCCGCGCGATCGGCCTGGTCAATCAGGATATCGCGCTGGCGGAATGGATTTATCGGCGGGCTTTAGAAGCGAACGCGGGAACGGTCCTGCCGTTTTGAAATACGAAGGGGCGAGAGGCCTGCGCCCCTCGCCCCTCTTCGAAGCTCACTTCTTTCCTGATCGGCTTACTGATCCCCCATGTCCGGCGTGACGCCGTTCTTCTTGCACTCCTCCTCGTACATCTTCCGGAGCGACGCGTCCTCGTTGTCGAAGTCGATCTGGTCGATGCCGCCTTCCTCGCGCTGGACCGCGGTGTTGGCGTGGAGCGCGACGAACTTACACGGCACGTTGCCGGTGTTGTAGTGCTGGTGCCAGGTCCCCGCCGGCGGGCAGACGATGCTGCCCTCGTGCCAGTCGTAGCGCTTCGGCTCCTGCCCTTCGTCCCACATTAAAGTGTAGCCCGTCGAGTCGAGCAGACAGACATGCGCGCCCGGGCCGTGCTTGTGCGCCTTCTTGTAGCGCCCGACCGGAAACTGCGAGACGTGCGCCAGCATGGCGCTGCCGGCCATGTGGATGTACATGTTGCGCGTGCCCTTGCCGCGCTTCTCGCGCGGCACGAGGTTGATTTTCCGGATGTCGGCGATGAAGTTGGTGTGGAGAATGCCGCCGTAATACTCCGTGTGATATTTTCCCTCGCGGCTGAAGAAGTCCTCGTCCTTCGGATCGAAGCGGTCCTTGAACATGTAGTTGGTGTTGAAGATAAATTCGGGATCGCGAAAAAGCTCGAACGCCACCGGCTGGCTCGTGAGCGCGACGTAGCGCGCCGGCTCGCTGCCGGTCGCGTTGAAATGCTGGTGCCAGGCATTGAGCGGAATCGCGAAGACGCTGCCGCGCTCCCATTCGAACGTCCGCTTCGCTGTGCCGTCATACCAAATCGTCGTCGCGCCGCGTCCCGAGGCGACCAGCACGATCTCTTCGAAGAGCTGGCGCTGCGGCTTGGTGTTACCGCCGGCAGGAATCTCGCAGATGTAGGCGTCGGCGACCATCTGGTCGGAGAAGCTCAAGTAAGCGCCCTTGATCCCGCGCCGCTTCCAATCGCCCAGCTTCGTGTCGCGCACGTCGGGGACGTAGGAGCCGCTTATGACGGGAATGCCTTCCGACTCGATCCATTTTTTGTATGGGCTATAGTGGTCCATCATGTACTGAACGTACGGATGGACGGGAAACTCTTTGGTCATCTTGGTCGCCATGAACGGTCCCTCCTGATTTTTGAAACGATTTGAATGTGCCCTGCGGAAAATATTCTCTTATCGCGCGGAAAAAATTTAGTCAACTGGATTGACAAGAAAGTTTCCGTGGGATAATTGAAACAAAAGTTTCATGCCTCCTATAAAGCAGATCTTCGCCCGCGCCGACCGGATGAACGGGGCGCAGAAGCGGCTCGGCCGCTATCTTCAGGACGACAGCTCCGCACTGCTCGTCTCGAACGTGAGCGATCTCGCGAACGCCGTCGGCGTGAGCAAGGCGACCGTCGTCCGCTTCGCGAAGAGCCTTGGGTACAAGGGCTTTCCGGAATTCAAGCGCGACATTCAAAAAGAGATGCGGCGCAAGCTCCGCGCCGCCTCGCGCATGGAGCAGACCTTCGCCGAGCTCGGCAACGACGAGAACATCTTCGCCAAGCTCATCAAGCGCGACATCGAGCTCCTGCAGGAGACGCTCCAGGCGGCGACGCTGCCCGACTTCCACAAAGCCGTCGAGCTCATCTGGCGCGCGCGCAAGGTCTATATCATCGGTCTCAATGCCTCGATGGCGCTCGCCTACCTGCTCCACTTCCGCCTCGTGCGGGTCAAGAAAGAATCGCACTGGGTGTTCCTGACCGGCGGCACGTCGTTGCTCGAGCAGCTCGCGTTCATGGGGCGCGAGGACGTTCTCATCGCGATCGACTTCGTGAACGTGCCGCGCGAGGTGCAGACCGCGCTCCAGTACGCGAAGAAAGTCGGCGCGCCGATTCTCGGCATCACCGATTTTCCCAGCTCGCCGATCGCCAAGGCAGCTGACGTTTGCCTCTATGCCAAGCGCGGCCTCCACAGCACGGTGAACTCGCTCACGCCCGCGTTCTCGCTCGTCAACGCGCTCGCGATCGCGGTGGCATGGACTAAGAAAGGCGATTCGATTAAAGCATTAAACGATCTCGATCAGCTCTTGGAAGGTTACGGGACTTAATCAAAAGGAGATATCTTCATGGCAACTAAACTCAAATTCGGCTTGCTGCTGCCCCATTTTTGCGAGTACGGCTCGGCCGAAAGCTGCATCGAAGGCGCTAAAAAGGCCGAGGGCTACGGCTTCGATTCCGTCTGGGTCAGAGATCACCTGGTCTTCGAGCCTCACGGAATGGAGGGCGAAGACAACACTCACATCGAAGGGACGCTCATCCTCGCAGCTGTCGCAACGGTCTGCAAGAAGCTGACGCTCGGCACCGGCACGATGATCTCGCACCGCAGCCCCATCCATCTCGCCCAGACGATGGCGGGCCTCAGCACGCTCTGCGAGAACATCATCATGGGGCTCGGCCTCGGCACCTTCCCGCACGAATTCGAGGCGGCAGGCTACAAGAAAGTCACCCTGCAGGATCGCGCCAACATCGCCAAGGTCAACGCGCTTCTCTGCCGGCGCTTCTGGACCGGGGAGAAGGTCAGCTATAAGGACGACTATTACGACTTCAAGGATGTCGAGCTGAAGCCGACGCCGAAGAAAAAGATTCCGATCTGGTACGGCGGCGGCACGCCGGCCTCGGTCCGCCGCGCGGCGGATTACTGCGATGGCTGGATGCCCGGGCGCATCCCGACAGCGACCTTCAATAAAATGGTCAAATACCTCGAGGAGCAGTGCAAGCTCGCCGGCCGTCCCATGATCACCACCGGCGCGATCCCAATTACGAGCATCGACAAAAACCGTGACGTCGCGCTCAGCAAGGTCAACGTGAAAGGTCTGATCAACGAAGGCAACGCACCGAGCAAGAAGACCTGGGTCAAGCCGAAATCCGGGACGTTCTCCACGGTCGAGGATATCGAGGGGCTGCTCATGGCCGGTACCCCGGCGGACATCGCCCGCGACACCAAACGCTACGAGGAGGCGGGATTGAACCACATTGTTTTCGATCTCCGCTTCCGCTACGCAGATTGGTACCAGCAGATCGATTTGCTGGGCCAGGAAGTTCTGCCCAAAGTCCGCGCGTAATAGGAAGGAACTCGCCATGCGCACCGAGAAGGTCAGTTTCTACAGCGAAGGCATCAAGCTCAGCGCCGACATCTATCTGCCCGACCGCGACGACGGCAAACCCTGGCCCGGTATCGTCCAGGGCCCCGGTTTCTTGGGCCTCAAGGACGCCAAACACTATGCGCTGATGTTCGAGAAGCTCTGCGCCGCGGGCTACGCCTGCCTCTGCTTCGACTACCGCGGCTGGGGCGCGAGCGAGGGCGACAAGCGCGGCTGGGTCATGCCGATGTGGCAGATCGAAGACATCCGCAACGCGATCAGTTACATGCAGACGCGAAGCGACGTCGATACGAACCGCATCGCGACCTACGGATCCGGCGGCACCGGCGGCGGCAACGCCGTCTACGTCGCGGCGATCGACGAGCGCGTCAAATGCACCGTCTGCTATCTCGGCATCAGCAACGGCCGCGACTGGTTGCACTCGATGCGCCGCGAGTATGAGTGGGTCGATTATCTGAAACGCCTCGATGAGGACCGAAAAAAGCGCGCGACCACCGGGCAAAGCGAGCTCGTCAGCGCGCGCGAGGAGATCATGATCGCGACGCCGGAGCGTAAGACGACCACGATCAAGAAAGAGGTCGCCGACAAAATTCCCGACCAGATGCCGCTCCAGTGCGCCGAGGCGTTGATCGAGTACAGCCCCGAGTCCGTGGTGCATCGCATCGCGCCGCGCGGCGCGCTCTTCGTCGCCGTCGAGAACGACGCGGTCACGCCGGAAGAGCAGTCGATGCGGCTTTACGAGCTCGCCGGCGAGCCCAAGAAGCTCGTGATCTTCCGCCAGACGACCCACTACGGCATCTACAACGATTACTTCAACGAGGTCGCCGCGAACGTCGTCGACTGGTACAATAAACATCTCAAGTACGAGAAGATCGCAGTCACGCAGCAAGGCTAGGAGTTTTCCCATGCATAAGATTCAATTCGGCGTGCGCGTGCCCAACTCCGGGCCGCTCTCGAGCGTCGAGAACATCGTCAAGGCCGCCAAGCAGGCGGAGGAGCTGGGCTTCGATTCGATCTGGGTACACGACCATGTCGTGTGGAGCTCTGAGATGCACAAGCATCACATCTCCTCCGGCGCCGCCGAGGCGCTCGCCGACGATCAGGAGGCGAATTTTTACGAAGCGACGACGATGCTCTCGTATCTTGCCGCGGAGACCAAGAAGATCACGCTCGGCGTCGCGTGCCTCGTCATGCCGTGCCGCAATCCGATTTACGCCGCCAAGCAGTATTCGACGCTCGACTGGCTCGCCAAAGGGCGTCTCATCGTCGGCGTGGGTCTCGGCTCCAAGGCCACGCGCGAGTCGGACGAGTTCGGCGTTTTCGGCGTGCCTTACGACCGCCGCGGCGACCGCACCGACGAATACATCGAGGCCATGAAGACGGTCTGGACGCAGCCGATCGCGTCGTATAAAGGCGAATTCATCCAATTCAAAGACGCGGAGATCTTCCCGAAGCCGTATACCAAACCGCATCCACCCGTCTGGGTCGGCGGCTGGATGAAGCTCGCCGCCAAGCGCGCGGGTCGCTACGGTGAAGGCTGGATCCCCGGCTGGCTCTCGCCCGCCGAGATGAAGGTCGGTTGCGGCATCCTCGCCGAGGCGGCGCGCGAAAAAGGCCGCGATCCCAAGAAAATCACGATCGCCGTCGAGAAGCTCGCCACGATCGCGAAAACGCGCGAAGAGGGCTTGAATTTGGCGATGCCGACGCTCAAGACATCCAGCGAGAGTTACGAGCGCGACATCAACAGCATGCAGTTCGCGCTCGACCGCCACATCTTCGGGTCGGTCGCCGACGTGCGCAAGCGCATCGACGAGTTCGTCGAGGCGGGCGTGCAGCACTTCGAGCTCAAGATCATCTACCCTACTATCGACAGCCTGATCCGGCAGATGACTCTCTGGTCAGAGGAGATTCTACCCCACTATGACTGACGTAAAGCAGATCGTAAATCTGAAGTTCACCTTGAACGGCAAAGCCGTCGAGGTCGACTGCGAGGCCGAAGAGACGCTCGCCGAAGTGCTGCGCGACCGGCTTAACCTGACGGGAACGAAAATCTCCTGCGAGGTGCAGGTCTGCGGCGCCTGCACGGTGCTTGTCGACAATCTTCCCGTGAGCTCGTGCACGTACTTGGCTTACGAGGCGCGAGGGAAGAACGTGGTCTCGATCGAAGGGCTCGCCAAGCCCGACGGCACACTGCACCCGATGCAGCAGGCTTTCATCGACGAGTTCGCGTTTCAGTGCGGCTTCTGCACGCCGGGAATGATTCTCGCCGCCAAGGCGCTGTTGGATGAAAATCCCAAGCCTTCGCGCGAGGAGATCATCCACTTCATGGACGGGAACATCTGTCGCTGCACCGGCTATGTGCCGATCGTGCGCGCGATCCAGAAGGTCGCTGGAACTTTAGAAAACAAGCCCCACAAGTAAAATCGCAAACATGACAAACGAGAAAAAGAAGGGCGAATTTCAGGTCGTCAACCATTCCGTGCCGCGGCGGGACGGTCGCGCCAAAGTGACCGGCCGAGCGAGTTATGTCAGCGACGTCAAGCTGCCGGCCATGGCGTGGGCCAAGGTGCTCAGGAGCCCCTATCCGCACGCGAAGATCGTCTCGATCGACACTTCGAAAGCGGCCGCGCGGCCCGGTGTCTACGGTGTCCTAACCGGCAACGATCTCGAAGGCATCAATCCTTACTACGGCCATGCGGTGAAGGATCATCCGCTGCTGGCGATCGGCAAGGTCCGCTATGTGGGCGAGCCGGTCGCGGCGGTCGTCGCCACCGATGAGCGCACCGCCTTCGCGGCGCTGGAATTCATCGAGGTGAAATACGAGGAATTGAAACCGGTCTTGACGCCCGAAGATGCGATGGCGAACGACGCGCCGCTGCTGCACGACCGGCAATTCGAGGCCGGCGCGCTCCGGGGCTTCGAGGGCGAGGTCACTGCCGGCAAGAAAAGCAACATCTGCCAGGAGCACCATCTAAAATGGGGCGACGTCGAGGAGGCTTTTAAGAAAGCGGCCGCCGTCGTTGAAGGCGAATATTATTTTCCCATGACGTACGCCTACGCGATGGAGGCTTATGTCGCGATCGCCGACGTCAACGACAACGGCGTCACGGTCTATTCCTCGGCGCAGCACCCGTTCATGGTGCGCCACGATTTGAAAGCGATCTTCAACCTGCCGGTGAGCCAGGTGCGTCTCATCGTGCCATTCGTCGGCGGCGGCTACGGCAGCAAGTCGTACACAAAGATCGAGCCACTCGCCGCCGCCTGCTCGTGGAAATTCAGGCGCCCCGTGAAGCTCCAGCTCACGATCGAAGAGGCGATGCTGACGACGCGGAGCGACGACGCGTTCACCTGGATGCGTACGGCGGTCGACGCCAACGGCAAGATCATCGCGCGCCAGGCGCGTATCTACATGAACACCGGCGCCTATGCGGAAAACAGTCCGCTCGTGGTCGAAAAATCGACCAACCGCTGCGTCGGCCCGTACTCGATTCCCAACGTGCAGATCGATAACTATTCATTTTATACAAACACTGTTCCGGCAAGCTCCTACCGCGGCTTCGGCTGCGCCCAGGTGACTCTGCCGGGCGAGTCGCAGGTCGACGAGCTGGCGGCGAAGATCGGCAAAGACTCCTACGAGTTTCGCGTCATGAACGCGGCCAAGCACGGCGAGGAGTTTTTCCCGAAGATGCGGCCGTTCGAAGGCTCGCTCAAGGAAGACCTCGACATCGCCGCCAAGGCACTCGGCTGGAAAGAGCCGATCCCGAAGGGCCACGGCCGCAGCATCGCCTGCTCGACAAGCGACGCCGGCGCCTATCCGCTCACGTCAACGGCGGTGCGTGTGCACGCCGATGGATCGGTGACGATCCTAACGGGCAGCACCGAGCTGGGCCAAGGAAGTCACACGGTCCTGCCGCAGATCGCAGCGGAGGAACTCGGCGTGCCGTTCGAGAAAGTCCACGTGATGTCGTCGGACACGGCGATCACGCCGTACGACCGCTCGACCGGCGCGAGCCGCACGACGACGCTCATGGGGAGCGCGATGATCGACGCCTGCCGCGAGGCGATACAGCAGATGGTCGCGATGGCGGCCGATGTGCTGAAAGTCAAAGTCGAGCAGGTAGAGGTAGTGCGCGGCGGCGTCCGCGTCGGCGAGCTCCAGCTCGACTGGTCGCAAATCATCAGCAAGTATTACGCGCTGCCGGATGGCGAGGTGATCGGCCGCGCTTACATCCGCAAGGCCGGCCGTTTCTCGCAAATCCCGGTCTTCTGGGAAACCGTCAGCACCGGAGTCGAGATCGCGATCGACGAGGAAACCGGCAAGATCGACGTCGAAAAGCTCGTCACGGTCGGCGACGTCGGCCTCGCCATCAACCCGGCGCTCGCCGAGGGGCAGGATATCGGCGCGGCGACCATGGGGCTCGGCACCGGTCTTTACGAAGAGCTCGTCTACGAAGGCGCGCAGCTCATGAATGGATCGATTTTGGAATACCGCCTGCCGCGCTTCAAGGACACCGCAAAAGAAGTCGAACTCAATCTCGTCGAGAACCAGGACGGCGTCGGCCCCTACGGCGCGAAAGGCGGCGGCGAGGGCTCGCTCAACTCGATGGCGGCGAACATCGCCAACGCGGTCGCGCGCGCGACCGGCGTCCGCATCCGGCATGCCCCGCTCACTCCCGAGCGCGTGTGGCGAGCCCTAAAGGAGAGGAAAGCGCAGTAAATTTATGATGCCACTCAGACGTTTCACGATCGATCAGCCGAAAAGCGTCAAGGAAGCGGCGGAGATGCTCGCGCATCACGGCGAGAACGGCCGCCTCTACGCCGGCGGCACCGAGCTGCTCCTTGCCATGAAGCACGATCTGCTGCGCTACGAGCACCTGGTCGATGTGAAGACCGTGCCCGATTTGAACCGCATCAGCGTCGGCAACGGCTCGCTCCATATCGGCTCAACGGTTACGCACCGCGCGGTCGAGAAATCCGCCGAGGCGCGCGAGCACTGCCCGGTGCTGGTCGACATGGAACACAACGTCGCCAACGTGCGCGTGCGCGCGACCGGCACGCTCGGCGGCAACCTCTGCTTCGCAGAGCCGCATTCCGATCCCGCGGCTTTGCTTCTCGCGCTCGAAGCGCACGTCCACGTCGCGGGAAAAAACGGCGGGCGCACGCTTGGGATCGACCAGTTGATCCAGGGTGCCTACGAGACCGCGCTCGCGCCCGACGAGCTCATGACCGGCATCGACATCCCGCTCGCGGCGAAGAACAAGCGCGCGGCATATATGAAATTTCAGATCAAAGAGCGGCCGACGCTCGGCCTCGCCGTCGTCATGGACGTCGAGGGCAACAACATCAAGAGCGCGCGCGCCGTCGTCGGCAGCGTGAGTCCGAAGCCGGCGCGGTCCGATCAAGTGGACAAGATGCTCGCCGGTCCGCGCGCCGAGGTCGAGAAGCGGCTCGCCGACGCGGCGCAAGAGCTCGCCAAAGTCGCCGATCCGGTCGACGACCTCGAAGGAAGCGCCGAGTACAAGCGCCATCTGATCGGGGTTTTCCTAAAGCGCGCGTTCACGAAAGCGCTTTCCTAGTCGCGGGCCGCTTTAGCGTCGTTCTTCATCGCCCGTCGCGGATTGACTCGCCGCCTCCGCCTGGAGTATGCCTCTGGGTAAGTAGCTCCTTTGTCGTCATTCCTTCGAAGGAGGTTGTCATGACGCGCAGAAACTGTTTCACGGTTCTATTCATCCTCGCCGTTTTCGTCATACCTTTCCGCGTCTGCCTCGCTCAAGACATCGCGCCGCCACGCACGCTGGACGAGTTGAAAGAAGAGACGCTCAAGCGCGTGCAGGAGAAGCCGCAGCGGTCGATGGTGGAAGGTATCCTGCTCGAAGACGCCAAGGCGGCGCTCGCGAGCCTCCGCAGCCTCGATCGCGACGAATGGGCGGCGGCGTGGATAACGTTCGGCGACCGCTACATGAGCCAGGCGAAGGCGCTCGAAGCAGCCGGCAATCCGACGGCCAAAGACATTTATCTCCGAGCGTACGCTTACTACAAGCTCGGCCATTATCCGACGGAAAACTCGCCCAAGAAAAAAGAGGCCTACAAAAAAGGGATCGACGCATTCTTGAGCTACGCGCGCTATTTGAAGCCGCGGCTCGAAGTCGTGCGCATCCCGTTCGAAGGCAAAGAGATCATCGGCTATCTTCGTCTGCCCGACCAGCCGCGGCCGGCTCCGCTCGTCTATCTCGTCACGGCGCTCGACAGCCGCAAGGAAGAATGGGCCGTGCGCAACGGACTCTATCTCGATCAGGGCATCGGCATCTTCGTGACCGACATGCCCGGCACGGCGCAGGCGCCGATCAAAGGCGATCCGACGGCCGAGCGTATGCTGTCGCGCGCGATCGATTATCTCCAGACGCGTCCCGAGATCGACCCTAAGCGCATCGCATTCTACGGCGGCAGCTGGAGCGGCTATTACGCGGCGAAGATGGCGATCGTCGAGCGCGAGCGGCTCAAGGCCGTCGTCGCGCAGGGCGTCGGCGTCCATCATTATTTTTCGCCCGAATGGCAGCGCAAGGCGCTCGGCACGCGCGAGTACCTGATGGATCTGTTCGCGGCGCGCTCATCGGTCTACGGCGTCACGACGCTGGACGATTTCCTCGCCTACGGGCCGAAGATGTCGCTGGTCACGCTCGGACTCATCGACAAGCCGTCGGCGCCGACACTGCTCGTCAACGGCGAGCGCGACGAGCAGGTGCCGATCGAAGATCTCCACCTGTTGCTGCGCCACGGCTCGCCCAAAGAAGCTTGGGTCAATCCGCAAGGCGGGCACATGGGGCGCGGCCCCGGCTGGTCGAGCCAGAGGATTCAGCGCGATGTGACCGTTCCCTGGATGGTCCGTATGCTCAAGGGCGATCCAGTGCTCGCGAACGTGAAAAAATCGGCTCAGGAAGGCGGAGGCGAGTGATCGACCCGGCGAACGGCGGTACCGGACGGCGTACGACCGCCATCGGCATATAGCCGCGCCGCCGCAGGCGCGCGCTGAGAATTCCCGCACGCACATTCGCGACCCAAGATGCCACGAGCCATTGATACTGGAAGCGACGAGCGAAGAAAAATATTCGCGGCGATATCGCTCATCAGCGCCTCGACGTTGCTGCTCGAGCTCGGGCTCACCCGCCTGTTTTCGGCGACGATGTATTATCACTTCGCCTTTATGGCGATCTCCCTCGCGTTATTCGGTTCCGGGGCGAGCGGCGTGTTCATCTACCTGGCGCGGGATCGCCTCGCCCGGGTGCGGACCGGCAGTTGGCTGACAGCGGCTTCGTTGCTCTTCGCGATGAGCGCGCTGCTGGCGCTTTATACCATTTTGGCCAATCCCATCGCCATCGATGCGTACACGCGCAACAATATCCGGCTGTTAACGATTTATGCGGTGAGCGCTCTGCCGTTCTTTTTTGCCGGCTGCGCGATCACGATGGCTATCACGCGCTTTGCCGGCGAGATCGACCGGCTCTATCTCTTCGATCTGGCGGGCGCGGCTGCCGGATGCATGCTTCTGATTCCCGTCTTGAATCTGATCGGCGCGGTCAACCTAGTCCTGTTGGTCTCGGTCCTGGCGGTCGTTGCCGCAATTATATCCAACGCATCGAGGCGCAGCCCGATTATGACGTTCCTATTGATCGAGCTCGCCGCCGGCCTGAGCGTGGCCATGATTTACAACGGCGCGACCGGCCGGTTCGACGTCCATCCGAACAAGGGGACGGACGAAAGTCATCTGCTCTTTTCCAAGTGGAACTCCATCTCGCGCGTCACCGCCGTCGGCGATCTGGACGCGCCCGAGATCCGGATAATCATCGACTCCGACGCCGCGACCGACGTCTCCAAAGGCGGCGGCGAAATGCGAACCCTTCCGGGAAGGCCTCAGCACCTGTCGGCTTTCGGCTATCACATCAAGCGGGCGCCCAGGGTGCTGATCATCGGATCGGGCGGCGGCAAAGATGTGATCGCCGCCCGCGCCTTCGGCGCGGCGAGCATCACCGCGGTCGAAGTCAATCCGGTCATCGCGCTGGACGTTATGTCCTCCGAGCCGTTTAAAAGTTATGCAGGCTCCATTTACCAACAGCCGGAGGTGCGGCTCGTCGTCGACGAAGGGCGCAGCTTCATCCGCAGTCGGCCGGATCGCTACGACATCATCCAGGCCGTGATGGTGGACACTTGGGCGGCGACGGCCGCCGGTGCTTTCGCTTTGACCGAGAGCAATCTATATACGGTCGAGGCCTTTAAAGACTACATCGCGCATCTCACCGACGACGGCCTGCTGACGATGACACGCTGGTATTTCGAGCCGCCGGACCAGTTGCTTCGCTTGACGTCGCTCGCCCGGGCCACGATGGCAGAACTCGGCATTGACCATCCCGAACGCCACCTGTTGCTCGTGCGCCAGAAAATCGTCGACAGCCTGCAGGTGCCCGCGACGTTTCTGTTCAAAAAAAGCGCGTTTACCGATGACGAAGTCCGCCGGCTGGAGAGGATAGCGGTCGAAGAGGGTTTCGTGATTTTGTATACGCCGCTGACCCGGCCTGCGAATGTTTTCACGCAGCTGATCGAGACCGTCGACCTTAGTCGATGGTGGAACTCCTTCGAGAACAACGTCGAGCCGACGCGCGACAACAACCCCTTTTTCTTCAACTCGATTCGGCTTTCGCGCATCACCAGCCTTTCAAAAGGAGCCGGCGAATGGCAGAAAACCAATCTCGGGACCTCTATTCTTTTTAAACTCCTTGGAATCACCACCCTATTCGTTTTGATCTTCTTGATCGGCCCCCTGTGGTTCGCGCACGGCGGAACGCTGCAAATCCGGACGCGGGAAAAGCTGTCGTATTTGCTTTACTTCGCCTGCCTGGGCGCCGGCTTTATAATCATCGAAGTCGTCATGATTCAGAAGTTCATCCTGTTTCTCGGCCACCCGGTTTATTCGTTGACGGTGATTCTCTTCTCTCTTTTCGTCTTCAGCGCCGTCGGCAGCCGCTTGACGGGCCGCTTTCGGGAGGACCGACTCGCGGCGACTTTGTCCAAGGTGCTCATCGCCATCGCGGCGCTCACGGCTCTTTATCTCATCGTTCTCCCGCCGATTTTCTACAACCTGGTGCATTGGGCGCGGCCGCTTCGCATCGCGATCACGGTCATCATGTTAGCGCCGCTTGCCCTCTTGTTGGGCATGCCGATGCCGCTCGGAATCAGGCTGTTGACGCGCCGCATGCCGGAAATCATACCCTGGGCTTGGGGCGTCAACGGCGCGACCTCGGTGATGGGATCGGTTGCGGCGCTGGTGATCGCGCTGTTGACCGGCTTCAACCAGGCGCTCATGACCGGCGCCGTGCTCTATTTGCTCGCGGTGTTTTTTATCGCCGAAAGGCGGCCGCGTCGGCCGCAAACGGAAGCCGAGGAGGCGTGAGAAAATATCGCCCATGGATTTTGTTCAGGGCGTTCATGTCGGCTGCCTATCGCTTCGAGACGAATTCGCTGCCGCGGATTAAAAACCGCCACGGCTTGTCTTTCCATTTGCCCGCGTAGTCGACGCCGATCCTCGGCGTCGCGAAGATTTTAGACGGCGGCTCGTTTCTATCCTCTACGTAAAGAACATTTCCGTGTGACATATCCGCGCCGTTGAGCGACTTGTCGATCGACATCGCGAGGCAGAGCTTTCCAGGGCCGCTGGCGAGATTGCGCAGCGCATCGGTGCGCCGCCTTTTTTGCATCAGCTCGATGCCTTCGATCGGCTCGACGGCGCGGATCAGCACCGCCGAGGCATGGCCGATCTCCTCGGTCACGATGTTGAGACAGTAATAAACCCCGTAGATAAAATAGACGTAGGCGTGGCCGGGGGGTCCGAACATCACCTCGGTCCGTGCCGTGCGACCCTTCGATGCGTGGCATGCGAGGTCGTGCGGTCCGACATAGGCTTCGGTCTCAACGATCTTGCCAACGGTTTCTCCGTCGGGATGTCTGCGCACGAGAGATTTGCCGAGCAGTTGCCGCGCGACGGTGATCGTGGGCTGCGAGTAGAACGAGCGGTGGAGTTTCAATGTTGAAAGCTACTTCGCGCCGGCCTTGATTTCCTTCAGCACGCTCCAGTCCACGACCTGCGACAGCGGAATGTCCTTCGTTATCTTGAGCCGCTCCTTGGTGAGCTGCATATCGAGGAGCACGCCTTGGTCGGAGATGTAGCCGTCGTCGGTAAAGGAGTTGATCGCGGCGTCGTAGGCCTTGGCCGCCTGCGCCGGAGTGATGTGAAGGTAATCGGCCATCAGCGCGAGCGTCTCGGCGCGATTGTCCTTCATGAAGCGCGTGCCGCGAAGCGTCGCGCGCACGACTTTTTTCACCTGCTCGCGCTCGCTGTGGAGCTTCTTGTCGCTGAGACCAATGCCGGAGAGCGGCAGGTCGCTGATGTCGGATAAATTGAGCAGCCGGCTCATACCCTCCTCTTCCGCCTTGACCGCGAACGCGACGTCGATCGCGGTCGCATCGATCGATCCGGCGCGAACGGCGGCCAAACGCACCGGGCTCTCGCCGCTCACGATGATCTTGACGTCCTTGTCGGGATCGAGGCCGAAGTAGCGCACGGTCATGCGCGCGAGGTAATCCACGGTGCCGGCGAACGAATCGACACCGATCGTTTTCCCTTTGAGCTCTTTGCCGCTCTTAATGCCGCCGCGCACGACAAACACATGGAGCGGGCGCGACGCCATGCCGGCCACGACTTTGAGCGGCACGCCGGTAACGGCGGCGCGAAGCGTCGAGCCCCAGGCGAGGAGATAATCGATATCGCCGGAGACGAGCGCCTTGACGCCGATGGCCGGCTGCATCTGCACTTTATCCACAGCGAGTCCCTCGTCGCGGTAAAAACCCTTCTTGAGCGCGACCACGACCGGAAATTCGAAAAGTCCGCGGCTCGGCGTCCCGATGATCGCGTGTTCGGCGGCAACGCTCGACTGAGGAGAAAGCCCCAGGCCCGCCGCTAGCGAGATCAATGTGATGAGAATCAGAAGAGATCGTCGCTTCATAACGATTTCATCAGCCGGCCGTATCCCGGCCGCGCGTCCTTTACATCGATCGACTTGAGGCACCACCAGGCCGAAGACTGGGTTGTCGTGACGACGGGAATCTTCAATTCTTTTTCCAGCGGCTCGATGATGTCGAGCGTCTGCCATTTGGGATTCGGCATGTAGATGCCTTCGGCATCCGGCGCGTCATCGAAGGCCGCTCGGGCGAGGCGGAGCGGCACTTCGGGCGAAAGCCGCGCCATTTCATCCGGCCCTGGACAGAGCGCGGTCTTGAGGCAGAGCACCTCAAAGCCGCGCGCCGCAAGGCGGCGCTGCATGCCTTGGTTCAAAGTCTCTTTATACGGCGTGACGAGCAACAGCCGTTTGACGCCGAGCGCATTGAGGGCGATCTCGGCGGCGTCCTGGCCGGTCGTGACCGGCACGCCGAATTCCTTTTCCAGTTGAGGCGCGATGCCGTCGGCGCCTTGGTGATCCTGGAGAGTCACGAGCGGCGAGCCGCCGAGGAGCAGCGCGCCGACGCCCATTTTGATCAGCCCGCGCGCCGCCTGCTCGACCGCCGCGCGCGCCTTGTCGAACTCCTTGGGTGTATGCTCCTCGACGCCAAGCGTCGCGAAGACGACGTTGACCCCTTCCGGCACGATTCGGAACCAGTCCTCGGCGTTGTCCAGATAAGTCGGTGTTACAACGCCGATGCGGCCTCGGGGTCCTCGCATAAGCCCGTTTCCCAGCTGCGACCGCCGCCTATTCCATCCTGACGTTCTTCTTGAAATCGTAACGCGCGGAGAAATCGCCCTCGAAGATCCAGGAAATTCTTTCCTTAGGGGCGCCGGTCATCGTGCGTTTGAGAAACGCGAGCAAAAGATTCCACGCGTCGACCGCCGCCTCTTTGCGGTAGCGTCCCGGCATCGTGTCGTTGAGCCAGCCATGCGGCGCGTCGGGATAGACGCGAATGTGATAAGTTTTTTTATGACGCTCGACCGCGGCGCGAAACCGCAGCACGTCGTCGATCGAGATGATGTGGTCCGCCTCGCCGAAGACGCCGAGCAGCGGGCAGGAAAGTTTTTCCAGCAAACTCTCGATCAGCACCGGCCGGAACTCGTCGGTCGTCCATTCCTTGCCGCCGGCGGCGCCGTAAAAAACCACGCATGCCGCCACGTCGTCGCGATGAGTCGCGGGCAAAATCGCCTGCCGCCCGGTCTGGCACACGCCCATAACGGCGATGCGCGCGGGATCGACAAGGTCGAGCCTTTTCAAATAGTCGATCGCCGCCGCCACATCCTCCAGCGCCTCGCTGTCGCGGATGTCGGCGCGCGCGTCGCCGCGCGCGAGGGCTTTTTTATCGCCGGTAAAGCGCCAGAAAAGATCTGGAGCGAGCGCGACATAGCCCGCCCTGGCGAATCTGATAATGAGGTCTCTCGTATGCTGCACGATGCCGTAACGCTCGTGCAGCAGGATCATCGCGGGCCGCTTTCCTTTAGCTTTGGGCAAGGCGCGGAACGCCGTCATGCCGCCCGGGAGCTTCACCGTCGACGACGGAATCGCGAACGACTGCGCCTTTTGCTTTTTCCTGGCCCGCTGCTTCATTTCTTTTTCTCCTCCGCGATCCCGTGCTCGTAAACGCCCCGATGCATGACTCCATAGAGATCGACGGCGGTGAGCGCACAATATTCGAGATCGTACCCTTCGCGCACGTCGGCATAGCCGTCCTGGAGAATGCGCTCCATGACTGCGCGGTTGAAGCTCCCGTGCCCCATCACGCCGCCGGCGTGCTCCTTCAAATCCGCTTCTTCGTGCGTGGAGAAGTAGATCGCCTGATCGCGCGTGAACCCGTATTGAGTGGTGAGCGCCCGGTGCCATGCAGCCGCCCAGTGGCCGATCGGCTCTTCGGTCAACATCGAGAACCACCACTCCGCGACTGTCCCCTCCCACAAAAGCGCGCGCTTGAAGTCGAGAACGGTGCGCGCCTCGGCCAGCATCGGCCGCCGGAGCACCTGTTCTTCCGTGAGCCCCAGCGCCTTGGCGGTCTGGAGCATCACCAGCACATGGCCGGGAGGTTTGGGATGGATAAATTCGTCGGCGACCTTGGCGCCGAACGGTCCGAGCAAATCGGTGTGTCTTTTAAAAAATCCCAGGTGCTTGTGATACGACGCCGCGATCAGCGTGTTGATCTCGATCGTGAAGGCGCCCCAGTTTTGAAAGAAGAGCCGGATGACGGAAACCGGCAGCTTTCCCGCCACCAGCTCCTTCATGAACTCGCTATGCGTCACCCGTTCGTCCCAGCGCCGGACCACTTTTGCGTTGACGCGGTCAAGGTAAGCTTTCGCCTCGGCCGAGCTCATCTTGACGGCAAGCTGCGGGGCTTTTGGATCCATCAATTTTCCTCGCGAATGGGGTCAGAATTATCTTGCGGGTCAAAGAGAGTCAAGGCTATCCGGCTTGCCGCCGTTTTCTCTCCGTCTTATAGTCTCGCGCATGGAACTCGTCGACTCCTGTGTCTTCGTGGGCGAGTTGACGACGGCCGGACGGCGCACCGGTCTGCCGCGGACCGTCGAGCTTCGCTTTGTGCGCCTGAACGGTAAATTCTACCTATCTTCCAGCAATGTCGAGCGCAAGCACTGGTGCCGGAACATGATGAAAAATCCCGAGGTGAGCGTCGCTGCGCGAGGGGAGCGATTTTTGTGCTTTGCGCGGCGGCTGGACGATAAGGAGGTGCGGCGGAAGATCTTGACTCTCCGCGATTCGCCGCCGCTCATGGAGCGGGTGGTTTTTGAATTAGCGCCGGTGAAATAGTTCTGCGCCACGTTCACTTTGAAAATCGCAAGGCGGATCAGGAGACCGTCATTTCACCAGGACGATTTTAACGTCGCCTTCTTTTCTCAAGATATTGATACCGACGTCGTTGTCGCGCCGCTGAAAAATGAGATCGACCGAGCTGTCACCGACCTTGAGATTTCGCACCTCCAGCTCTTGAAGGAAGTCGGGCAGCATCGGATTGGAAACATGGATCTGCTTAACCGGAGCCTTGATCGACAGGCCGAGACAAGATTGGAGCAGCAAAAAGACGGAGGCCGCGGCCCAGGCCTGAGGCGAGCAGGCGACGGGATAGAGCGTCGGCCCCTCACCGGTACGGCGCGAGAAGCCGCAGAAGAGCTCGGGCATGCGCCGGAGCTCGAAAAACAAACTCGCGTCGAACATCCCGGATAAGATCTTCAGCGCCGCATCCTTGAAGCCGTATTGCGCGAGGCCGTAGGCGATCAGCGCGTTGTCGTGCGGCCAGACCGATCCGTTGTGATACGACATCGGATTATAGCGCGCCTCCAGCGTCGACAACGTTCGAATTCCCCAGCCGGAGAAGGAGTCGTCGGCCAAAAGCGTCGCGCCGGCGAGGCGCGCGTGGCCCGGAGTAGCGATTCCCGTAAACAAACAGTGCCCCGCGTTCGATGAGCGGACGCGGCAGGGACGTTTTTGACCGTCGAGCGCCAGCACGTAGGTTGCAAGTATCGGCGACCAGAACGCCTCTTCGAAGCGCTCTTGGAGCGCGTCGGCTTCGCGCCAGAGATCGGCCGCGATCTTCGTTTTTTCCAGTAGATCGGCCAAGTGCGCGGCGCAGAGCTTGGCGGCGTAAACATAGCCCTGCACTTCGCAGAGCGCCAGCGGCCCCTCGACAAGCGACCCGTCTTCGTGAAACACCGAATCCTTCGAATCCTTCCAGCCTTGATGGATCAATCCGTTGCTCGAACGCATCAAGTATTCGACGAATCCGTCGTGGTCCATGTCGCCGTAGTCGTCGATCCAGCGAAGCGCCCGCTCGATGTTGGGCCAAACCGATTCGATGAACGCGCGGTCGCCGGTGCGCTCGTAGTAGGCGCCCGCGAGCATGACGAACAGCGGCGTCGAGTCGACGCTGCCGTAATAGCGGCCGAACGGCACCTCGTTCAGCGCCGCCATTTCGCCGCGGCGCGTCTCATGGAGAATTTTCCCGGGCTCGGCGTCCCTTTCGGGGACGACCTCGGTCGCCTGGTTTGCGGCCAAATACGCGAGCACTCCCTTCGTAATCGCCGGATCGATCCAAAGACATTCCATGGCCGTGATGATGCCGTCGCGTCCGAAAACGGTACTGAACCAAGGAACCCCGGCGTAAGGATACGGCCCGTTCGGAGTTTCGCTCACCATCATGCGGAGATCGGCGACGGAGCGGTTGATCCACTCATTGAACTGATGGTTGGAAGTCGAGATGTTGCAGCAGTCGAGATTCGCGCGCTCGTGAAACGACCGCTCGGCAAGCTGCAAGCCCGCATCGTAAGCGTACATCGGCGGGCGGTCGTTTCCGGACTGGCACGATAACGTAAAATAGATATCGCTTTCCTTCTTGGGCTCGACGGAGAGATTAAAGCTAATGTACGACCGGGAAATCTCGTGCGGCGCCGGAGCGCATTCGAGCGTCGTCCGCCGGATGACACCGTCGAGCCCTTCGTAGGCGAGCATGACGGAGTCCTTGCGCACCTGATCCGATAGATAGCGTCCCTTTTTCGGCCGATGTACGCCGCGCACTTCGAAGATGTCGGCGAAATCCGCCGCAAAGCTGAGCGACACCGAGACATTGACCGGCACCATTCCGTGGTTGACGATCTGCAGGCGCTCGTAACAGACCGCTTGCCAGAGAAATTTAGAGCGGAAGATGTGCAGGGTGCCGCGCGGCACGATCACCTGATCGCCGACTTGGATATCTGGATTCGTAAGATCGACGGCGAGCAGAGTGTTGTCATCCCTCACCGTTGAGCTCAAGAGCAGCGGCCGCGTCCGGCCGAGCCGGAGTTCGAGCCGCGAGAGAAATCGCGTGCCCTCGTGGTAGATGCCCTCTTCGCCCAAGCCGACCGGACGGCTGTCGCCGTAGCGGTCGAACACGGCGAAGGTCTCGCCGTGCTTGAGGACGCGCACGCGGTCTTCCGCGGCGGCGGCGGTCGCCAGAATATAAAACTGATCCTCGACCTGGATGATATCGTCCGGGCGCGCGCTAGGCTGCGCGCGCCGGGGCTTCCGACTGGATTCGGGCATAAATGCTTAAATAATCCTTGACCATTCGCGACGCGCTGAAGCGTTCCTCAAAGACTTGACGGCATTTTTCTCGGCTGAGTTTCGGTATGCGCTTGAGGCTCTCGATCGCCTCTTCGACGCTGTCGACGATAAAGCCGGTGACCCCATCGTCGATGATTTCCGGCACGGAGCCGCAGCGAAACGCGATCGTCGGCGTGCCGCAGGCCAGCGCCTCGATCATGACCAGACCGAAGGGCTCGGGCCAATCGATCGGGAAGATCTGCGCGTAAGCGCTCGAGAGAAATTCCTGCTTTTCCTTTTCACCGATCTCACCGATGTATTCGATCAAAGGATCATCGAGCAGCGGTTTAATCGTGCTCTCGAAATACTCGAGGTCCGTTTTATCGATCTTCGCCGCGATCTTGAGTGG
>DATJFG010000182.1:0-3591 GCA_035495775.1 Verrucomicrobiia bacterium
CTGGCGGCGGCGTTCGCCGCGCTCGTCTTCGCCGTCCATCCGCTGAGAGTCGAGCCGGTCGCCTGGGCCTCGGCGCGCGGCGACGTGCTCGCGGGATTTTTCGTCTTGCTGGCGATCCTCGCCTACGTCAAGGCCGCGGCGGAATCCGCCGGCCCCCGCTACGGCCGCTGGATTGCCGCCGCCGCGGTTTTCTACGCCCTGGCGCTGCTCGGCAAAGGCGCTGCGCTCACGCTGCCGCTCGGGCTGATCATCCTCGACGTCTATCCGCTTCGGCGCTTCGGCAGCCGGCGCGTCTGGGTCGAGAAGCTCCCTTTCTTCGCGCTCGCATTGGTCGCGGGGCTGGTCGCGGTGTACGGCAAATACTACGGCGGGCTCATCTACGGCCTCACCGACTATACGCCCGCCCAGCGCCTGGCGCTCTCGGCGTACGGACTGATTTTTTATCTGTGGAAGACGATTTGGCCGAGCGGCCTCGCGCCGCTCTATCAGCTGCCGCACGCGGTCGGATTTTCCGAGCCCGCGTTTCTCTTCAGCGCGCTCGCCGCCGCGGCGCTGACGATTCTGTTGTTCGCGCTCCGGCGGCGCTGGCCGTGGGCTCTGGCGGCGTGGGCGTGGCATGGAGTCATGCTGCTGCCGACGCTCGGCCTGTTGCAAAACGGCCCGCAGATCGCCGCGGACCGCTACGATTATCTCGCCGCGCCGGCCGCCGCGCTGCTCGCGGGAGCGGCGGCGCTTTACTTAAGCCGCCGGAGCCATGCGATCTTCGGTCCGGCGGCCACGGTGGCCGCCCTGCTCGCCGTGTTCACCTGGGCGCAAGCCGCGCTGTGGCGCGATCCGGTCGCGCTCTGGAGCCGCGCGGTCGCGTACAATCGCGAGGCGCATCTCGCGCACCAATATCTGGGCACGGCGCTGCTGGCCGCCGGCAACGTCGAGCAGGCGCTCGACGAGTTCGATATCAGCAAGCGGATCAAGCCGGACTACGCCTCGGCATACCTGAGCATCGCCTTTGTCCTGGGGCAGCTCGGGAAGACCGACGGCGCGATCGAAAACTACCGCATCGGCGTCCGTCTTTTTCCCGGCTCGGCGGCGGGCCATTACAATCTGGCGAATCAGCTCTTCAAGCGCGGCGACAAAGATGCGGCGATCGAGGAGTATCGCGCGGCGCTGAGACTCGATCCGCGAAACGCGAGCGCACACAACAATCTCGGCTTTCTCCTCGCCGCCAAAGGCGAGGTGGACGAGCCGCTCGCGCATTTCACCGCCGCGCTCCAGCTCAATCCCCGGCACGTGACGGCTTACTACAACATGGGAATGCTGATGCTGAGGACGGGACAGCCCGACCGCGCGGCCGACTTTTTTTCAGAGGCGCTGAGGCTGAGCCCCGGCGCGCCGGACCTACAGCGCGCGCTCGAGGTCGCCCAGGCGCGCAGGACAACCACCGCGGGTGATAAAAATTGATTCGCTCCGGTCTAGCAAAAAAACAGAGGGGACGATGAAACTCTTCAATCGGAATTCCGACAACGTCCGCGAGATCTGGCGCGCCGGCAGCCTGCGCATCGGCCTGTTCGTCGCCTCCGCGGTGATCGCCGCGCTCAGCCTTTTCTATATCGCCGCCGCCGCGGGATTCTGACGGCGGAGCCGAAGCTCCGCCGTCGCCGGTTTTCACTTCTCGCTGGATTTCCCGCCCGGGATGAGCTTCATATTTGCCCGGCGCATGGCCGCTTCATCGATGGAAGGCGCCTCGCGCTCTGCTTCGCCTCGGCGATCGTCTTCGCCGCCGCGCGGCGGGTGTTTCACAACCGTACTCTCGCCGGACTCGCTAGCGAGCAGCTCGGGATGCGCGGCCTCCAGCGGGGTGACGATTTCCATCAAGATGTCCATCAAGACGGTGTCGCAGGCGATCTGATAGCCGTCGAACTCCGCCGCGCTGCAGCGCCGCTTCACCGACGCGAGACTCTCGTTCAAAAGGCCGCCGATCTCCAGCATCAGCGCATTAATCTCCGCGGCTACCATCTTGTCCTGGATCAGGGTAAGCAACCCTCCCGGGAATCCGATCATAAGCCTTCGCAGTTGATGTCACCCTTGGTATAAACGATGCTGCCGCCGACGCTGGTATACTTCCAGGAATCCGTGCCGCAGTTGGCGTGGGTGCCGACGATCTCGAATGTGCTGGGATCCGCCAGGATCGTCGTCGTCGCCGTGACTTGCGTGCTCTTATTGAATCCTTCCGGGGTTCCCGAAGCCAAGGCACCATTCAGGTACGCGTTGTTCGTCACGTAGTAAGCTTCCTCGGCGACCGCGGCGTTGTGCAGGTTCGATTTCACGTCTGCCGCGAACGATCTTTTTCGATATGCCGCGAATTGTGGTATGGCGATTGCAGCTAGAATTCCTATGATGGCGATGACAACCAGAAGCTCGATCAGCGTAAATCCTTCCGCAGACTTCATTACTTTCATGTTAGGCCTCCCATTTCCGCCCGGTTAATAGATGTATCCGCCCGCCACTCCTAAAAAGCGCTCCTCCGCGTAAACGAAAAAATCGCAGCAAAACAAAGGCCAGTGCCAAAGTTTGCTACGCGTTACGTCACAGAGTAACGCTAAGCGGAAATTTGGAAGGCCTAATCTACGCCAAAAGTACTAAGGCATTCCAAATCTTAGCATATGCTAACTTATTCGCTTTCGACTATCGCGGTGTCGAAAAAGCGTCATGCCATAAATTGGTCCGGCGATTTGTCGGAATGCGGGACCGTTCGATCCGCGTGCCTTAGCAATCGCGGCCTGAAAAGAAATGACAACTCGCGATTGCTGATGATGTTGCGGCGGTAGGAAGCGGGAGCGATCGAGGAGCGTTTGGCGCGCCATGGCCTTCGCCGGCATAGCGAGCGCGGCGTACCGTCGATGACCAGGTTAATCCCTCATTCGCTCGGGGATGTCCTGAAAATAGAGATTGACATAATTCTCCTCGACGATCGGCGCGAAGGTGACGCTGTAGCGGCCGCCATCGAAGTCGACGTTGATAGCGCGTTTGCGGCCGTCGGCGAGCGCGGCGCGCGCGACTTCGGCTATCTGCGCAGGCGCTTCGCCGCCCACGGCCGTTCTCCACAGAGCGAGCAGGGAGCCGGCGGCGGGATTGGCGAAGGCGATGACGGCTCCTTTCAGTCTTAGCACCGGCGCGGGATTTTCCGCCGGCAAGCGGCTGACCAGCTCAAGCGCCTGCTCCGCGCGCTCCCGCTCGATGAAGTGGCCGAGCTGCACGCCGATCGCGGCGAGCGCCCGCACGAAATCGGGATCGGGCGCGCGGACTTGGCGGCTGTAGCATTCGACGAAGCCAAGCACCTCCGCGCCGAGCTTGATCGGAAAGCAAAAGCCCGCGTGAATGCCGGACTTCCGCGCCGACGCGACGCGGCCGTAGTAGCTGTCGGCCGACACGTCGGCGATCCAAGTGGGCTCGCCGCTCTGTAAAACGCGTCCGAGCAGGCCCATGCGCGCGAGCAGCTTGGCGCGGCGTCCTTTGGTTTCCGTCTCGAACTCGCCGAGGTCGACCGCCGGAGGATGCCAGACCTCGACGCAGACGAACTCATTCGTCGCGCGG
>DATJFG010000183.1:0-2750 GCA_035495775.1 Verrucomicrobiia bacterium
CACCAGCTCGAACTTCGTCGGCTGCTCGACGGGCAGATCGCCGGGCTTCGCGCCTTTTAGAATCTTGTCGACGTAGTAAGCGGCGCGGCGGTACGAATCGGCATTGCTCGGTCCATAGGACATGAGGCCGCCGTCCTCCACAAACTCCACAGCCTCATACATCGCCGGCAAACGATTCTTCGCCGCAAGTTCGACAATCAGTTTGCGCTGGCTGTTCATAAAGCCACTCTCGATCGCGAAAAGAACGTCTGCCTTTTCTTTTTTAACCGCTCGAAAGACACCCTCGAACTCTTCAGGAGTCTGAACCTTCAGTGATTGAACGGTCATTCCTAGCTTCCGAGCCGCCGATTCTACTTCATTCGATCTCGGCTGCACCGGAACCGGAGTCGGATTCCACAGAACGGCAAGGCGAGTGCCACTAGGAACCGTTTCCCTGAGCAGTTCCAATCGTTTGCTACTTAAATCCGGCGCCATCCGACTCAGCCCGGTAATATTCGCCCCGGGCCGTGCGAGACTGGCTACAAGCCCATCGGCAACGGGGTCGGCGGCGTTGGTCATGACAATGGGGATCGTGCCGGTCGCTTTTTGGGCGGCGCGTGCAGGGTTGCTGCCGGCTGTGACAATCACATCGACCTTGAGTCGGACCAATTCGCTTGCGAGTTCGGTAAGCCGGTTTAAATTCCCTTCCGCATAACGGTACTCAATGACGATGTTTTTTCCTTCGGAGTATCCTAAATCAGATAGGCCTTGGCGAAACGCATCCTTTTGAGCGCGGTTTGCAGCGGAGAAAAGGGCCAGAAGCCCTATGCGCGGAACTTTCCTCGCCTGCTGCGCCTTGGCGGACGCGCAGACCACGCACAGCGCCAGCAACATCATCGAAGATGCGAGTGCGAGTTTTCTTTTCGGGCGTGCGATCACCTGATCACCCGGTCCGCCCGCGCCAGCACGTTGGGCGGAATGGTCAAGCCGATCTGCTTCGCGGTTTTCAAATTGATTACCAGCTCGAACTTCGTCGGCTGCTCGACGGGCAGATCGGCGGGCTTCGCGCCTTTTAAGATTTTGTCGACGTAAACGGCGGCGCGGCGGAATAAATCGGTAATGCTCGGGCCGTAGGTCAACAGTCCGCCTTCATCTACATACTCCTGCCTGCTGTACGCCGCCGGGAGCCGGCTCTTCCCGGCGAGCGCCGCGAGCCTTTCTCGATGACCCGCCAGCACCGGCCCGCCGAGAACCAGCACGGCCTCGGCGCGCCATTTCTGGGCGGCTTCGAACGCAGCATCGATGTCTTCGCCGCGCCGCACATCGAAATATTGAAGCTGAGCGCCTAATCCCGCCGCGGCGGCTTCAACCTCTTTCAAGCGCTTCGCGTTGCCCGGATTGTCGGACTCGCCGACGACGGCGCCGCGCGAAAGTTTAGGGAGGATCTCCTTCAAAAGCTCGAGCTGTTTTCCGCTGATCTCGGGAGCGACGCTGGATAAGCCGGTGATGTTTCCGCCCGGGCGCGCGAGGCTCGCGACGAAGCCGTTGCCGACGGGGTCGAGGTCGTACGCCATGACGATCGGGATCTCGGTAGTCGCTTTCTTCGCGGCGCGCGTCGCGCTGGAGGCGTCAGCAAGAATGACGGCGACCTTCTGGCGGACAAGCTCGGCGGCCAGCGCGGGCATGCGATCGACATGACCGTCCGCAGAGCGCCACTCGATGACAATGTTTTTATCCTCGACGTAGCCCAGATCGCGCAAGCCCTGCACGAATGCGTCGCTGCGCAATTTGTTGTTGGAACGGGAGTTCGGCGAAAGATATCCGATGCGCGGTGTTTTCCCGGACGGCTGGGCCGGCGCCGCAGCGCAAAACGCAAAGCACCACGCGGCAAACGCAAGGATGAGCGTCGCGAGAACTTTCACTTGATCACCCGATCCGCGCGGGCGAGCACGTTGGGCGGAATCGTGAGCCCGATCTGCTTGGCGGCTTTCAAATTGATCACCAGCTCGAACTTCGTCGGCTGCTCGACGGGGAGATCGGCGGGCTTGGCGCCTTTTAAGATCCTATCGACGTAGTACGCGGCGCGGCGGAACAAGTCGGGAAAGCTCGTGGCATAGGATATGAGCCCGCCGGCTTCTACGTAATCGGATCGATAGTACATTGCCGGCAGCCGGTTCTTTGCCGCGAGATTGATAATTTCTGTTCGGTGAGGAGACATAATGGGGCCGGCCAGCACAACGACTGCCCCCGCCCGCTTTTCCATTGCGGCCTGAAACGACGTCTCGATATCCTTCGGGCTTAGAACATCTAAGTATTGAAGCTGTAGCTTGAGCGCCCCGGCGGAGCGTTCCATCTCTTTTAACGCTTGTGCATTGCCTTGCTCGCCGGAATTTCCGAGCACGGCGACGCGGGACAACTTAGGGACGATCTCCTTCAGAATACCGAGCTGCTTTCCGCTTATGTCCGGCGCCAACGACGACAAGCCGGTAATGTTGCCTCCGGGGCGCGCAAGGCTCGCGACGAAACCTGAGCCGACAGGGTCGGTCTCGAAACCCATGACGATGGGGATCGTCGCTGTGGCGTTCTTGGCTACACGAATCGGTGTCGGACCATACGCGACGATGACATTGACCTTGAGGTTGACCAGCTCAGCCGCGAGCGCCGGAAGGCGATCGAAGTTGCCGTCCGCAGATCGCCACTCGATCAGGATATTTTTCCCCTCCACATAGCCAAGGTCGCGCAACCCGCCGCGGAATGCTTCTATACGCGTC
>DATJFG010000184.1:0-2391 GCA_035495775.1 Verrucomicrobiia bacterium
TCACCTCGAGCTCTTTCAGATCCTCGACGAAATATCCTCTGACGACCGGAATCGCCTCGCGCTCCAAAAAGCGGTCGTAAGGCGACGGGCCCAAATCGATCGGGTCTCGATACGGTAGTTTCATTCTAAAAGACCTCCACACGGCTCTGTATCACAGACTTTTCCGATCAGAAAGTTCTTGGCGTTGGCTCGTCGGCAGAGTAAGGCGGCTCTTTCCTTCGCCGTCATGCCTCGATATAAATCGTACATTCGCTATCGGAGGTGACCGCCATGCTGACACCTGAAGAAAACGAGAGGTTTACGCGCGTCGGGCCGGGAACGCCCGCCGGGGAGTTGCTGCGAAGGTATTGGCATCCAATCGCCATCGCCACCGATCTTTCGGAAGAAAAACCCGTTAAATTCGTTCGTATCCTCGGCGAAGATCTGGTCTTGTTCAGAGACAAGCAGCAGCGCGTTGGCCTGCTGGAGGACCGCTGCTCGCACCGCGGCGCTTCGCTTTCTTACGGCCGCGTTGAAGAGCGCGGCCTCGCCTGTCCCTATCACGGGTGGCTCTACGACATTCGCGGCAATTGCCTAGAGACTCCGGCCGAGCCGAAGGGAAGCAACTTCGCCGCGACCGTCAAACACAAGGCGTACCCCGTGCAGGAATTCGACGGGCTTTACTGGGCGTATCTAGGTCCCCAGCCTGCGCCTGTGATACCCAAGTACGATGTCTGGGCGCGGACCGATGGATGGCACTGGATCCGCGCTTTGCCGACGCTCGACTGCAACTGGCTTCAGGCGATGGAGAACTCCGTCGATACGACGCATCTCCATATCCTTCACCAGGAGCTCGTCTCGCGCGGATTTACGGTGCGCGGCACGACCCGCGGAACAATCGACGATCTGCAGAAATACGAGTTCTTTCATGTGCCGTACGGCATTATGAAGCGGCGCGTCTTCACCGACGGGTCGATGGAGGAGCATCCGATCATCTTTCCCAACCTGTTGCGCCAGGCGAACCGGACACAGATCCGCGTGCCGATCGACGACGAGCATACCTGGGTCGTCTATCTCCATTTCGTGCCGTTTAGCGAGGGACCGAGGCCCGACGCGGATGAAGTTCCAGTGGATTACAGAAAACCGTTTAAGATTCCAGCAAAAGGTGTCCATCCCTCCGTCAGGTACACGATGACCGAGGTTGACGGCCAGGATTTCATGGCGTGGGAGACCCAGGGGTTCATCGCCGACCGCACCCGCGAGCGGCTCGCGACCTCGGATCACGGCGTCGTCATGCTTCGCGACATGCTGCGAAAAGAAATGGACAAGGTGCGGCGCGGCGAAGACCCGGTTAACGTCATCCGCGATCCGGACCATGCGATCATCGATACCCATCTCGAGGCTTCGCTTCGCGCCGAAAAGGCGGGTTCCGTTACGTATCACATCCCTAAACACGATTGAGTCGATCCTGCGAGGAAATCACCTATGGATTATGACGTGATCGTCATCGGCGGGGGCACCGCTGGCTCCAACGCCGCCAAGGCGGCCGTGAAGCTGGGCGCGCGCGTCGCGATCGTCGAAGAGGAGAGCTTCGCAGGGACCTGCCTCGCCCGCGGCTGAATCCCCAAAAAGGTGCTCGTGAGCACCGTGGAGCTTTACTGGCGCGCGCGCAGCGGCGGCCGACTCGGCCTTAAGAACGCCGACCGTGTCGCTCTCGACTGGGGCGCTGTGATCGAGCGCAAGGACCGGATCGTCGCGAGCTGGTCCCAAGGTAAAGAGGAAGGCCTCGCCAAACTCGGTATTTCAGTCGTGCGCGGCGCGGCGAAGTTCGCCGGGCCGCAGGAAATCGCAGTCAACGGGAAAAAACTCTCCGGTAAAAAAATCATCATCGCGACCGGATCGAAGCCGGCGCGTCCGCCGATCCCCGGAGCCGAGCGCTGCATCACGAGCGACGAGCTCATTCATCTGAAGGAACAGCCGCTGGAACTCGTCGTCATCGGCGGCGGCTTCATCGGGCTGGAATTCGGCTTCGCTCTCGCCCGCGCGGGCTCGAAAGTTACGATCCTTCAGGCGGGGCCGGAGATCGCCCCTGCGCTTGACGACGACATACGAAAGGCGCTGCTCGAGATCGCGGAAAAAGCCGGTATCGCGATCATGACGAAGGCCAAAGTGAAAAAGATCGAAGATGATAAGACGGTCGTGGCCGATGTCGCCGGAAAATCACAGCGCATCACCGCCGACCAAGTGCTGCTCGCCGTCGGCCGGCCGTCGGAGGTCGCCGCGCTCGAACCGGAAAAGGCGGGCATCGAGCTGGACCACAGCGCGGTCAAGGTGAACCCTTATCTGCAATCGGTCACGAATCCGCGCATCTATGCCGCCGGCGACGCCGCCGGCAAGCATCAGCACACGCCG
>DATJFG010000185.1:0-2657 GCA_035495775.1 Verrucomicrobiia bacterium
GCGGCTGGGATTTTCTCTTTATTCGATCCTCATCGACGTCGGGCCGAGCTCGCTGGGAACTCTGAAAGAATTCAGCGACCGGATCACGACGATCAAGCAGCTGACGGGCGACGAAGCCAAAGATATCTTCGTGAAATTCTAGCGCGGCGCGGATCCTGAGTGCGTCAGCACGGCCTTGAAGGTCTGAAAAAGGTCCTGGAGCTCGACGGGTTTGCTGAGATAGGCGGCAGCACCCCTCTCCTTGGCCTCGGCGCGGCTCTCGTCGGTCGGGTAACCCGTGACCATAATCGCGCGGACCCTCGGCTGGCGCCGCTTGATCTCCGCGAGCAGATCGATTCCGTCCGCCCCTGCGAGCTTTAGGTCGAGGAGAGCGAAGTCGAAGAATTCTTTGTCGAGGAGCTTAAGGGCCTCAGTGGCGTTCAAGGCGGTGTTCACATCGAACCCCCTCTTCCCCAAAGCCGATTTCATCAGCTCCAGGAAATTGGGCTCGTCGTCGACAACCAGTATAGGAATCGCCATGATAGCCTCACCGCGAACAGCGCACCGATATCATAAAGGCATCTCGAACCGCAACCGTCGTTCAACCGCCGTCGAGCCTATCCCACCGCCCGCTCGTCGCTCTCCTCGGCGGGCATCTCTTTCACCGGCAAGCAGATGCGAAACGTCGTGCCCTGTCCCGGCCGGCTCTCTACCTCGATCGTTCCGCCATGGTTGGCGACGATGCGCCTGCAGATCGGCAGCCCCAATCCCAGACCGCTTTTTTTCTTCGCGCTGAAAAACGGCTGAAAAATTTTTCCGAGCTCGTCCGGCGCTATGCCGATGCCGGTATCCGTTACCGAGATCTCCAGCGTCGCGTTGCTTTTGCGGCGCGCCGAAACCACGAGCCGGCCGCCATCGGGCATAGCCTCGATCGCGTTCAGGTAGAGATTGACAAGCACCTGCTGAATCTGCTGCGGATCGCCCTCGATGAACGGCAGATTCGCCTCGATATTCAGCGCGCTTTCAATCCTGTGCTTGTGGAGGTGATTGGCCATCAGCTTGAAACTCTTCTCGATCAGTTCGCCGGCATCGCTGGCGCGCTTCTCGACGGGCCGCGGCCGCGCGTACTCCAGAAGATCCTGAATGATCTTCTGGCAGCGTTTGGTCTCCCCGTGAATGATCTTGAGCGGCTGATAGTCGGCGTCTTCGGGTTTCTTCTCGCTCAGCAGATCCTCGGCGAAGCCCATGGCGATGCCGAGCGGATTGTTGAATTCGTGCGCCATCGACGCGGTGATCTCGCCCAGCGAAACGAGGCGCCCGGATGCGATGAGCTGCTGCTCCAGCTCCTCCGCTTGGCGGCGGAGTTTTTCCTCGCTTTCACGCAGCGCTTCCTCGGAGCGCTTACGCTCGATCAGATCGGCCGCCTGCCGTGCGAGAATGTCGAGGAGACGCAGATCGCGCTCGGAGGGCTCATGCGGCTTGCGCCAATGCGTGGAGATCATCCCGACGACGTTGCCGCCGCGGGAGAACAGCGGAGTCGACTGAATGGAGCGAATTCCGACCTCGCGGTATTCGGCGATGGCAGCATCGGTGCGGATAACGTCCCGGGTTTCGACATCACGGACAATCACCCGCCGGCCGCAGCGCAAGGCTGCCGCACAGCTGCTGTCGTCGCCCGCGCTCACCCATTCCCAGAACCGGGCGGCTTCAGGGCTAAATCCGCGAAAGGCCAATAGACGCAGCTCGCCGCCGACGCCACGCTCCGGAAAGAGCATCTGCATGCTCGCGAAATCGGAATGCATCACCGTGACTGCCGCGGCGAGAATCTTTTCGTACAGATTCTCGGCGCTTTCCTCTTCGATCAACGCGGCGCTGATGCCCTGCAGGAGCTTCGTGTCGCTCAGCTCATCCGCGAGCTGGGCTTGACTCTCCCGAAGTTCTTCTTCCGCAACCTTGAGCCGTGTGATGTCGGTTAAGGTAAATACACAACCGCGCGACAGATCTCTCCTATCGCGCAGCGGCCCGGCGCTCATCAGCAGATCGAACTTCTTGCCGTCGCTGCGGACAAACTCCACTTCGAGTGCCTGCACGGTCCGACCATTCAGACAGCTTCCTACCAAAGAGCGCTCTTGGCCGACCGAGCATGTCACCGGCTCGCCGTTTTTGAACGTAAGCGGGAACACCTCTTCGAAACGGTGACGCAGGACCGCGCTCGTGCCGGCGAGCTCGTAGCCGACGCGGCTCGCATGGGTGATGTTTCCCTGTTCGTCGCAAACTATAATGACGTCGGCCGCGGAATCGAGGATCTGCCTGATTAGTTTCTCAGAGGCGACGATTTCCTCGCTGCGTTTCTGCTCGGTCAAGTCCGTCGCGACAAAGCTCAGGCATTGGACGCCATCGAGCGACACCGGGCCGATGGAGCAGTATACGGGTGTGGGACCTCCGGGCGTCGCGAACGCGATCTCTTCTTTCACGCGGGTGTATTTTCCCGAGCGGAGCAGCCCTTCCAACAGCGCTCCCGAGGCCGGCTCGATGAAATCTTTCAGTCTATATCCGATGACTTTCTCGAGCGGGACGCCGAGCATCGCGGCGAATCGCTTGTTGCAATAAAGAACGGTTCCGTCGGGCATGACCGTCGCGGCGCCTTCATTCATCTCCTGAAGGAGAAGACGATACGG
>DATJFG010000186.1:0-91164 GCA_035495775.1 Verrucomicrobiia bacterium
CGACGCGCCGGAAGAGAATGTTTATCCGATGCCGATCGACGCGACCGGCACCGACGCGACCCTGGTCGGACGCATCCGCGAGGACGACTCCATCCCCAACGGGATCAATATGTGGATCGTCGCGGACAACCTCCGCAAAGGCGCGGCGCTGAACGCCGTGCAGATCGCGGAGATTTTGATCCGGGATTATATTTGAGGCTTGGCTACTTCGACGTCGTGAGCACGACGCGAAAGCGTGCCTTCCCGCTCATCATCCGCTCGTAACCTTCGGCGGCGCGATCCAAGGAAACCACTTCGGTCATCGGCCGGATACCTGTCAGTGCGCTGAAAGCGAGCGTGTCCTCTGAATCGATCGAGGAGCCTGAAGGCCATCCCGTGATCGACCGCCGCCCCATGATCAGAAGGATCGAAGACGCTTCGATCGGAGCATCGGCGGCGCCCAGAACGACGAGCTTGCCGTCAATCCCGAGGCCGCCGAGCAACGCGGTCATGGCCTTGCCGCTCGTCGCCGTCGCGAGAATCACTTTAGCGCCGCCCATCTTCATGAGTTCCGCCGCGGCGTCGGTCGCGCTGCTGTCGATGTAGCGCGCCGCCCCGAGCTTTAGCGCCAGCTCTTCCTTGTCTTTTCCGCGCGCGATCGCGACGGTGTTGCACCCCATCTTCGCCGCGAACTGCACGCCCAGATGGCCGAGGCCGCCGATGCCGAGCACGGCCACGAGATCGCCCGGCCGCGCGCCGCTGTTCCGGAGCGAGTTGAAAGTCGTCACGCCGGCGCACATGAGCGGCGCAGCCTCGACAAAAGTGAGTCCGTCGGGAATCCGCGCGAGCGCGCCCGCCGGAGAGATCGCGTAATCGGCGTAGCCGCCGTCGTAGGAGATGCCGGGAATGAGAAGTGCGATCTGGCACGTGACGAAACTGCCCCGCCGGCAGGAGTCGCAATAACCGCAGTGGCCGCCGTGCCAGCCGATGCCGACGCGCTCGCCTCTTGTCCAACCGGCGACGTTAGACCCGAGCGCGTCGATAACGCCGGCGATCTCATGGCCAGGCACACGGGGGTACTGTATGCCCGGCCAGAGTCCCTCTTTCGTCAATGAGTCACTATGACAGATGCCGCACGCCTCGATCTTGACGCGAACGGCTCCAGCCGGCGGCTCGGGGATGTCCCGCTCGACGATCTCGAACGGCGCCTTCGGCGAGCGAACCTCGGCGACGCGCATTTTGGCCATGGATGACTCCCGCGAGGTTCCAATATAACACCTCTTGCGAATGGCAGTAGTGGCCGGAGAGAAAAAACAGCGTAGCTATATCGACGAAACTGTAACGTCGCGGCGGCGCTCGGTCGCGCGCTGCGGCGTGATAAACCGGCACGCCCATAGCGATACGAAGAAGGCGACGGTAATCATCAGTGGGCCGACGAAGAAAAGCCGGCCGACGCCCGTGAACGTCGCGATCAATCCTCCCATACTGGGACCGAGGATGTTTCCGACGTCCCCGGCGGCGTTGTAGACGCCGGAGATGACGCCGCGGCTCACGCGCGTGGAGTCCACGTCTTCCACCATGCTGATGGAATTCGCGACGATGACAATCGCACGGACGAATCCCGCCATAAGGAAAACCGTCATTAGCGGACTGAAGGTGTGAGTCAGCGGCACCAGCATCATAAACGCCGACTGAAGCGGCAGGCCGAAGCGCGAGAGCTTTTTCTGTCCGATGGTTCTCGTAACGGAACCGCTGAAAGGGCGGGTTACGGCGTTGCAGAGAGAGAACGAAGCGCGGATCACGCCCACCTCAGTGAGCGAGAGGCCGACGGCAAGGCCGTAGAGCGGCGCGAAGGCGTTCGACATCTGGTGCAGCAGATTGAGAAACAGCGCGACCACGATAATCGCGGCGACGTTCGGGTCGAGGATTCCCCTGAGCGAGGCGAAGACCGGCTGCGCCGGTTTTTTGGTCCCAGATTTTTCGGCGGCGCGGCGCTGCGGAGCCGGACTAAAAAGAAAAAGCAGAACGATACAGACGAGGCCGAGCAGCGAAGCCGAGTGAAACGCCATCGCATACCCCAGCTTGTCGGCGACGTAGCCGGCCGCAAACCCGCCGACGGAATAGCCGATCGCGAGGCAGCCGGTGTAGTAGCCCATCGCGTGGTGGCGGTCTTCATCGGGCGGAAGATGATCGACGTAAAATGCGAGATAGATCGTCGTCGCCGCCCCGTAGGCGAAGCCGTTGAACCCCTGCACGAGAGCGAAGGCGAGCGGCGCGACGGCGTAACTATAAAGAAAGGTGCAGGCGCTCATGACGACGAGCGCCGCTACGATGAGCGGCCTCGCGCGGTCGCCGCGATAGTAGACGCCCGAAGGCAGGCGCGCGGCGAGCGCCAGGAACGGCGCGACGGCGATAAGCGAGCCGATCGCTGAAACCGGGTAATGATGGCTGTCGAGAAAAGGCGGGATGAGGAGCGCGGCCGCCGTCTGCTGCGCCGTCATCGCCGTAATTGGAAGGCAAAGCTTCAGCGTGCTCGCCTTCATCCGCCGCTCCACTCGAGCCGTACGAAGAAGGTCAACATCATCGTCAGGTTTCTTGTATCTCAAGCAACCGGCGACTTCCAGCGCGATGGAAAATCACGCGATGATGCAGTAAGAAGGACGCTGAACGGAGGCCGAATGGAACTCAAGCGGTCATGGATGTTTGTGCCGGGCCACCGGCAGAAGATGGTGGATAAGGCGCTCTCGCTGAATGCCGACGCCATCATGCTCGATATCGAGGATGGCGTCGCGCCCAACGAAAAAGACACCGCACGCCGGCAAATCGCTGAGGCGCTCGGCCGCGAGCGCGTGCCGAAATCACCGGCGCGCTTCGTGCGCATCAATGCCATCGGCCACGCCCGCATGAGCGCCGATCTCGAAGCGGTGGTGCGTCTCGGTCTCGACGGTCTGGTGCTGCCAAAGGTCGAAAAGCCCGATGAAGTTCGTCAAGTCGTGACATTTTTGGACCAGCGCGAGACCACCCTGAAAATGGCGCACGGCGGCGTTCAGCTGCTGGTCGCGATCGAGAGCCCGCGCGGATTGCTGAACGCGCCGGCGATCGCCGCGTGCTCGGCGCGCGTCGTCGGGCTCATGTTCGGCGCGGAAGATTACGGCCGCGAGATGGGACTTCCGACCAAGCGCGAAGGCGAGGCGCAGGACCTGCTCTACGCGCGCTCGGCGCTGACCGTCGCGGCGGCGTCGGCCCACGTCCAGGCGGTCGACGGCGTGTGGGTGGATCTCAAGGACACCGCGGGACTGGAGCGCTTCGCACGGCAGTCGCGGCGGCTCGGCTTCTCCGGCATGTCACTCATTCACCCGTCGCAGATCGATCCCATCAATGAGAATTTCAGCCCCACCGCCGAAGAGATCGACTACGCCCGGCAGGTGCTGCAGGCGTTCGAGGAAGCGAATGCCCGCGGCGACGGCTCAATCGCCTTCGGCGGCCAACTCATCGACCGCCCGATTGTCGAGCGCGCGCGGCGCACTCTGGAGCTGGCGAAAACCCTCGGCTTGCCAATGTAGAGGAGATTCGATGATGCGGTCGATCGCTCGCAGTCTCGTTTTTATCTTCGCGATGCTCCCGGCTTTAGCCTGGTCTCAGGTCAAGATGACGATGACCCAGCTCGCCGACGCCGTCTACTTCATGCAGAACTCGGCGGGATCGAGCAATTCGGTGTTCGTCATCACCGACGAAGGCGCGCTCGTCTTCGATTTTGACATCCGCACGGCCGATCAGACGCTTGCGGCGATTCGCAAGCTCACGGACAAAAAAGTCAGATACTTAATTTCCTCGCATTCGGCCGGTGACCACGCGACCGGCGCGTGGCACTTTCGCGAAGATAAGCCCGTTTACATCGCGACCAAGAACCAGGCGAAAGACCTGTTCATGCAAGAGGCGAAGGAGTTCGAGGAGCGGAAGAACTCGAACGAGCCGGGCAACGCGGCGTATAAGCGGGGCGAGCTCGTGCGCCCCGATATCGCGATCGACGGCCCGACGACGCTCTACTTCGGCGGCGTGACTTTCCAGATCACGCCCGAAGGGCGCGGCCACAGCACCGGCGACTTGACGGTCTTCATTCCCCAAAAGCGCCTCATGCTGATGGGCGATCTGCTCGACACCGAAATCCATCCGGGGCAGGGGGAATCGGCGGGCGTATGGTATTCCAACGTCAACGGCTGGGTCGGAATTCTCGATAACGTCATCGCGCGAAATCTGCCCGCAGAGACATACGTCCCCGGCCACGGGCCCGTGCATCTCGGACGCGGCGTCAAGGATCTCGAAGAGCAGAAGCGCTACTTCGTCGTCATGCGCGACGAAGTAGCCAAAATGGTCGCCGCCGGCAAGACGCTGGATCAGATCGAGAAGGAATTCAAAATCCCGCAGGAGTTCGCAAACTACACGCGACCCGAGCGGCTGAAGAATTTTTACAAGCTGTTTTATAATCAGCTGATCGAGAAGGGGTACTAGCCCGCCGCATGCCGTCGATCCAAAATTTCACCGCCGCCAATCCGGGGCTCATGACGCTCGAGGGGACCAATCAATACCTGCTCGGGAAAGACGAAATCACCGTCGTCGACGTCGCGCTCTCTGCGAGCAGGAATATCGACGGCATCATCGAGCAGGCCGAAGTGATGGGGGGCAAGAAGATCGAGAAGATTCTTCTGACCCACATCCACAGCGATCATTGCGGCGGCGCGCTCGCGCTGAAGAAACGCGCCGGCGCGAAGCTCGGCATCGCGCGCCTGCGCGCGGGATATCTCGGCGGCGAGGATTTTTCTTACGGCGAAGGCGACGAGCTCCCCTACGACGGCGGCACGCTCCGCGTCGTGCATACGCCGGGACACGAATCCGCCCATTGCTGCTTCTACGAGCCGGAGCTCAAAGAGCTGCTCACCGGCGATCATATCCTCGGGCGCGGCACCACCGTCATTCCACCGCCGGACGGCGACATGGCGGATTACATCCGTTCGCTCGAAAAACTGTTGAAGCTCGACATTCGCCGCCTCCTCCCCGGCCACGGTCCGGTCGTCAGCGATCCCTACGGAAAGATCCGCGAGTATATCGACCACCGGCTCATGCGCGAGCGAGAAGTGCTTCGCTGCCTCGCCGAAGGCGAGCGGACGATCGCCGCGATCACGGCGCGAATTTACGTCGATGTCCCTGCGGCGCTCCATTCAGTGGCCGAATGGTCGGTCGAGGCGCACCTGCTGAAGCTCATCGCGGAAGGTCGGGTGAGAAAGGAAAGCGGCGGATATCTCCTCACGGAGAAATAGCTCGTCGCCTACCCGAATAAGCCGAACCGGAGCGAGTCGTCAAGCTCAGACCGAATCTTCTCGGCATCCGCAGCATCTTCGATCACTTCGATCCGCACGCGGGTGGTCCCTTTGCTGGTCATGCCGAGGTCCTTGGCCGCCGCCGCCGAAAGATCGATCACGCGGTTCTTCGCGAAAGGGCCGCGATCGATGATGGTTACTTCCGTCGATTGCCCATTAGCCAGATTCGTCACGCGCACGCGCGTGCCCAGCGGCAGGGTCCGGTGCGCCGCGGTGTGGTCGTGCTGATCGAAGGCCTTGCCGCTCGCGGTGACCTTGCCGTGGAATCCAGGTCCGTACCAGGAGGCCAGCCCCACCTGAAACGGTTGGGCTTCGGTCGCGCGGCTTTCCGGCTTGGGCGCAGGGATGCGCGCGACCGCCGGTTTAGACGCATTCGGCTGAGTGACCGAGCAGGCCGCGAGAAATAGGAAAAGGCAACCGGCTACGCCATGCAGTATTAGCCGTACCTGGCCCATCATTATGGATTATAGCCCGGCATTTGAGGCCACGGAAGATCGCAACCGCAATGTTTACCGGGGTCAGGGATTGTGCTAGCTTAGATCGACACAGAAGAGGATAATTTTATGTCGGGACATTCCAAGTGGAGCTCGATCAAGCATAAGAAGGCGGCCAAGGACGCCAAGCGCGGCAAGCTCTTCACGAAGCTCATCAAGGAGATCACCGTCGCGGCGCGCCAGGGCGGCGGCGACATCAACGGCAACCCGAGGCTCAGGACCGCCGTGCTGACCGCCAAGGCGAACAGCATGCCGAACGACAACATCGATCGCGCCATTAAGAAAGGCACAGGCGAGCTAGAAGGCACTGCGTACGAGGAAGTGCAGTACGAGGGCTACGGTCCCGGCGGCACCGCGATTCTGGTTCAAGTATTGACAGATAACAAAAACCGCACCGTCCAGGAGATCCGCCACCTGTTCACCCGCTACGGCGGAAACCTGGGAGAGAACGGCTGCGTCGCCTGGATGTTCGATAAAAAGGGACTCATCACCGTCGACAAAGCCCAGGTCGACGAGGATCGTTTGTTCAGCCTCGCGCTCGACGCCGGCGCCGAGGACGTTCGCGACGAGGACGGCACGTTCGAGATCTTGACCTCGCCGGAGGATTTCGACAAGGTCCGCGATACGCTCGAGCGCGAAAAGATCGCCGCGACGACGGCGCAAGTGACGATGGTCCCGAAGAGCACCGTCACGGTCGATGAAAAGCACGCTGAGCCGATTCTGAAACTCACCGAAGAGCTCGAAGACAACGACGATGTCCAGAGCGTCGCCGCGAATTTCAATATCCCGACCGAGTATCTAGAGAAAGCGAGTTGATGAGCCTCGGCCCGGCCGACCGCCCAGAGCGTATCTTAGGCATCGATCCGGGCACTGTCGCCACCGGATGGGGGATCGTGGAGATGGCCGGCGGCAGGCTCGTCCATGTCGACCACGGCACGATTGTATCGTCTGCGGGGCTCGCGCAGGCAATGCGTCTCAAACGAATTTATCACGGTCTTCGCGAAGTCGTCGCGCGCCACCGGCCCGACGGCGTGAGCCTCGAAAAAGTTTTTTTCGCGCAGAACGCGGCGAGCGCCCTCAAGCTCGGCCAGGCGCGCGGCATCGCGCTGCTCGCGGCCGCGGAAAACGACCTCATCCTCCACGAATACGCCTCCGTCGAAATCAAGCAGTCGGTCGTCGGCTACGGCCACGCGAGCAAGGAGCAGGTGCAGAAAATGGTGGCGTCGCTGCTGTCGCTCGGCGCGCCGATTGCGGCGGATGCCGCCGACGCGCTCGCCGCGGCGATTTGCGATCTGCATCAGCGCGCGTTTCAAGTCCGCGTCAAGGAATCGACGACCAAGCGCCTGCAACCGGCGCGTTAAGCGAATGATCGGCAGGATCACCGGCATTCTCGACGCCAAAAGCCCAGGCGAGATTACCATCGACGTCGGCGGCGTGGGATACCAAATCTTCATTCCGCTCAGCGTTTTTTACCGCCTGCCGGAGCCCGGCGAAAAAGTGAGGCTCTTCATCCATACGCATCTGAGAGAAGATGCGCTTCAGCTTTTCGGCTTTCTCGAACTCGAGGAAAAGCAGATGTTTCTTCTGCTCAACAGCGTTGCCGGCATCGGCCCGAAACTCGCGGTCACGATTCTCTCCGGCATCCCCGCGGACGATCTCGCGCGGGCGCTCAGAGAAGGGGACCAGGCGCGGCTCCTCTCAATACCCGGCGTGGGAAAAAAACTTGCGGAGCGGATGGTCGTCGAGCTCAGGGACAAAGCGGGGACGATGCCCGTGGTTGAAACCGGCGCCGCGGCGACGAATGGAGCCTCGCAAGTGTCGCGCGACGCGATCTCGGCGCTGGTCAATCTCGGTTACCGCCGCGCGGACGCGGAAAAGGCGATCCGCGACATCACCCAAAAGCAAGAGGGCACGCTGGGTGAAGTCTTAAAAGAAGCCCTGCGGCGGTTGAGCCAATAATTCGAATATTATGGAATCCCGTTCCATCACACCAGCGCGAACCGAGGAAGACTTAAGATTCGAGATTAATCTCCGGCCGCGCGGCTTCGATGAATACGTCGGCCAAGAGCAGGTGAAGGAGAATCTCAAAGTCGCGATCGCCGCGGCGCGCGGCCGCAAGGACGTTTTGGACCACCTGCTGTTCCACGGACCGCCGGGTCTGGGCAAGACTTCGCTCGCGTACATCATCGCGCGCGAGATGGGCGTCAATATCAAAGCGACCTCGGGGCCCGTCATCGAGCGGCCGGGCGATCTGGCGGCGCTGCTCACGAATCTCGAAGAGGGAGACATCCTGTTCATCGACGAGATTCATCGCATGAACCACATCGTCGAAGAGGTCCTTTATCCCGCGATGGAAGACTATCAGATCGACCTCATGATCGGGCAGGGGCCGTCGGCCCGCTCGATCAAGCTCGACCTCAAGCGATTCACGCTCGTCGGCGCGACGACCCGCTCCGGGCTGCTCACCTCGCCGCTCCGCAACCGTTTCGGCGCGATCTTTCGGCTGGATTTTTATTCGCCCGACGCGCTGACCGAGATTCTCGCCCGCTCCGCATCGATTCTCGGCGTCGGCGGCGACGCGGAGGGAATGGCGGAAATCGCTCGGCGCTCTCGCGGCACGCCCAGAATCGCCAATCGCCTGCTGCGGCGCGTGCGCGATTACGCGGAGGTCAAAGCGGCCGGACGAATTACCAAGAGCGTTACCGAAGAGGCGCTCAAAATGCTCGAGGTCGATCCGATGGGCTTCGATAAGATGGACACGATGCTGCTGCTCACGTTGATCGACAAGTTCGCCGGCGGACCGGTCGGCGTCGAAACGCTCGCCGCCGCCATCGGCGAGGAGAAAGACACGATCGAAGACGTCTACGAGCCGTTCCTCATCCAGGCGGGATTTCTAAACCGCACGCCGCGGGGGCGCGTCGCCACGGCGCTCGCCTACAACCACTTCGGCCGAAAACCCGGCTCATCGGCGAAAAAACAGCCGACGCTCTTTTAGCAGCGCTCTTCTAGGAACGGCGAAATCTGATAGTAAGGATCAGAGGGTTTCCGCTCGTGAATACCTTCGGCAGGACGCTTATCTTTTTCGGCCTGATTCTCGTCTTGCTCGGGGTGTTGTTCACTTTCGGCTCGAAGCTCCCTTGGCTGGGGCGGCTGCCCGGCGACATCTATATCAACAAGGGGAATTTTACCTTTTATTTTCCGCTGACTACGTGTCTTATTCTCAGCCTTATTATTACGCTTGTCCTTTATTTCTTCCGACGGTAAAATCTGGCCAGGTTGGTCTAAGGGGCGTTGAGCCGCGCTAGCACCGAATAGAGCGCAAGACTCGAAACAGTTTACATTCATTTCTATGGATCCCAAGGAACTCGAAGAGAGCCTCCGCCTCGAAGAAACGAAGCGGCGAAAGCGGGAAGGCATCGTCATTCTCGTCACGACGCTCATGGTGGTGATCTTCGCCTATTTCGAGGTCCAGCTCCCCGATGTGCCGACCGACTATTCACTGACGAATAACGTCGCGTTTTTTCTGCTTCTCAATATCAACATCATTCTCCTGATCCTGCTGATTTTCCTCGTCGTCAGAAATCTGGTCAAGCTCGTCTTTGAGCGGAGAAGACGCATCCTCGGCTCGCGGCTCCGTGTCCGTCTCGTGATCGCCTTCGTCGCGCTTTCGCTCGTGCCGACTTTGCTTCTCTTTTTTATCGCCGGCGGATTCGTCACGCGCTCATTCGAACGGTGGTTCGACGTACAGGTCGAGAACGCGCTGCAGGGATCGCTCGAGGTCGCGCAGGCGTATTACCAAAATGCCGCGAGCAGCGCTCTGTTCAACGCCCGCCAGCTGAGCCAGCGGATGACGCAGGAAGGATTGTTCGACCCCAAGCGCGCGGCGGATCTCAAGCAGTTCATCGAGGCGAAGCAGCGGGAATACAACCTCGGCACCGTCGAGGTGTTCGGGCCGGATCGCCAGCTGCTCGTCGTCGCCTTCAACGATCAGGTCCCGACGGGAGTCACGATCAAGCCCGAGTCGGATTTTCTCAATCGCGCGCTGCGCGGCATCGAGGTCACTCGAACGCAGGCGTTCGGCGAGGGAGACATTATCCGAGGCAGCGTTCCGATCTACAGTCCGGATAAGAAAATTCTCGGCGCCGTCGTTGTCGATTATTACGTGCCCAAGAGCCTCACCAACCGCTCGCTTCAGATCTCGCGCTCCTACGAGCAGTACAAGCACTTGAGCGCGCTTAAGCGGCCGGTGAAAAACAGCTACATCCTGACGCTGCTCTTGATCACGCTGGTGATTATTTTCTCCGCGACGTGGTTCGGACTTTATCTCGCCAAAGGCATTACCGTGCCGATCCAAAGGCTCGCGGAAGGCACGCACGAGGTCGCGCACGGCAACTGGGACTACCAGATCGAGGCCGCCGGCGACGACGAAATCGGCACGCTAGTCGATGCCTTCAACCAGATGACGCGCGATTTGAAGCAAATCAACGTCGAGCTGGCGCGCCGCGGGCATTACATGGAGACGCTGCTCGGCAATATCGCCGCGGGCGTGATCTCCGTCGATTCCGATGGCCGAATCACGACCATGAACTCGGCCGCCGAGCAGATGCTAGGCGTGAGAGCCGACCAGGCGGTCGGGGCGAGCTATGACAGTGTGTTTCAATCCGAGCAGCTCCGGCCGATGCGCGAGATCATGGAGCGTGTTGCTGGCGGCGGAACCGTCGAGCGCCAGATCAAGATCGCACTTCCGGACCAGATTCTCACCGCCGTGGCAACGGGGACGATGCTGCGCGGCGATGGCGGCGAAATGCTCGGCGTCATGATCTTTCTCGAAGACATAACCCAAATTCAAAAGGTGCAGCGTATGGAGGCGTGGCGCGAGGTGGCGCGGCGCATCGCGCACGAAATCAAAAACCCGCTCACGCCGATCCAGCTCTCGGCCGAACGGCTGAGAAAGCGCTACGCCAAAATGCTGGTCGGCGACGGCGGCATCCTCGACAAATGCACGTCGACGATCATCGATCAGGTCGAGGATCTCAAGAATCTGGTCAACGAGTTTTCGCAGTTCGCGCGTCTACCGGCCGCCGAGTTGACGGCCAACGATTTAAACGAGATCGTCAACGAGGCGCTGTTTCTTTTCAAAGAGGGCCATAAAGCCATCCGCTTCGACCTGCGCCCGGGCGAGATCCCCTCGCTCGAGCTCGATCGCGACCAGATCAAGCGGGTGCTGATCAATCTTCTCGACAACGCCGTCGCGGCCGTCGGGGTGAACGGCGAGATCCGCGTCTCGACGACCTATTCGGCTTCCGCGGGCCTCGTGCTGCTCGAGGTCGCCGATAACGGCTCCGGGCTCGCCCCCGAGGTGAGGGCGCGGATTTTTGAGCCCTATTTTTCGACCAAAAAGGACGGGACGGGGCTCGGGCTTGCGATCGTCAGCGCGATTGTCGCCGATCACCGCGGCCACATCCGCGTGCGGCCCAACGAGCCGCAGGGAACCCGCTTCATCATCGAACTTCCCGTGCGCGATCACGCGACGTTGAAGCTCGCGCAGAAACGGGCGGTGGTTTCGTGAACCGGGGCTCGGCATTGAGGAGGACGGGTGAAGGGTAAAGCCGCAGAGAAAAAAATCCTGGTCGTCGACGACGAGGACCGCGTGCGCGAATCGATCCGCGAAATTTTGACCGACGAAGGTTACCGCGTCACGGAGGCCGCCGACGGCGCGCGGGTGCTCGACCTCATCAAGAGCGAGCAGCCGCACCTCGTGCTGCTCGATATCTGGATGCCCGAGATCGACGGCATCGGTCTGCTCAAAGACATTAAGAAAGCTGCTCCGGATCTCAACGTCATCATGATCTCCGGCCACGGCAACATCCATACGGCGGTGACGGCGACCAAGCTCGGCGCCTTCGATTTCATGGAAAAGCCGCTCTCGCTCGAGGGCCTGCTGCTGACTGTCCAGCGCGCACTCGGCGAGACGAAAGGCGAGAGCGCGCCGGCGCAGCCCAAGGAAGCCAAGACCAAGCGCCGGACGCGCTCGACGGCCGCCAACGGCGACTTGAGGCAAAAGACGCTCAAGAAGAGCGTCGTCTTCTCCGGCCAAGGGCTTCACTCGGGCATCAAGACGGGCGCCGTGCTCCATCCGATGCCGCCAGGGAGCGGCGTTGTTTTCAGCGGCATCTCCGCGGACGCAACGGTGCCGGCCCATCTCGATTACGTGGGCTCGACGGGGTATGCCACGTCGCTCCGCGGTAAAGGGATCGTCGTAGGGACCGTCGAGCATTTTCTCGCCGTGCTCCACAGCTACGGCATCAGCAATCTCATGATCAAGATTCAAGGCGAGATCCCCATCATGGACGGCTCGGCGCTGGAATTCTGCCGCCTCATCGACGAAGCGGGCATCGAAGAGCAGGACGCCGACTGGTCGGAGATCGTGATCGACCGGACCTATTGCGTCGGCGAGAAAAACGGTGAGACGATCAGCATCGAGCCCGCCGAGACTTTCAGCGTCCATTATCATCTCGATTATCCCGAGCCGGTCGGCGTCCAGGAGCATACCTACGTCTGCCATGGCGCGGAGTCGTTCAAAGAAGAGATCGCGCCGGCGCGGACGTTCGGCTTCTTAAAGGATATCGAAAATCTCGAAAAGGCGGGCCTCGTCAATGGCGGGCGGTTGAGCAATTGCATCCTGATCGACAACGAGCGCGTCATCAACACCGAGCTGCGCTTCCCCGACGAATTCGCGCGCCACAAGATTCTCGATATTATCGGGGACTTTTATCTCCTCGGACGTCCGGTCCGCGGCAAAATTACCGCGCGCATGACGGGCCACGCCGACAACATCGCGCTGTTGGGCGCGATCCGAAAGGGCATGGGTTTATAGTCGATGGCCTCGTCGCCCCAGCCGCGCCTTTTTACCGTCGACGAAGCTAACGCGCTTCTGCCGGAGCTTCGTCCGCTCGTCGAGCGCGTCATGGCCCATCTGGGTTCGCTCAAGGAAAAAAGCGAGATCGTGATCCGCGAGGAGCGGCTGTCGCCTTCTAGCCCCGAGCTGATGAAGTCGCTACAGCAGAATGCGGCGATAGCGAGATTGATCCAGGAAGTGAAGTGCATGGTGGAAGAGATCAACGCCTATGGTTGCATCTGCAAGGGCATTGAGGAGGGGCTCGTCGATTTTCCCTGCCTTCTCGGCGGCGAGATCGTCTATCTCTGCTGGCGGCTCGGGGAAGAGTCGGTGAGCTACTGGCATCGCATCGAAGACGGCTTCGCCGGCCGCAAGCCGCTCCTCGACAGCGATGAGGAAAACGGCGGCGGCAACGTGTCGTATCACTGAAACTCAACGATTCACGTCCCGGCGCTCTCAATGTTTAGGCCGGGAATCCCTTTCACTGCCGCTGAAGCCCTCGCGTATTCGGCCTTGACATCGAGCCGCTCCTTGTCATAATCGTCGCCATATCGCGCCCATAGAAAAGGAGCGCCCATGTTCAACTCGAGCGTTCTCGACGTCGGCATCGGTCTCGTTTTCGTCTACCTGCTGCTGAGTCTCATCTGCACGGCGGCGAATGAATGGCTCGCGAAGAGAAGAAAGCTGCGCGCCCGCACGCTGGAGACGGGGCTCAGGCAGATGCTTAGCGGCTCTCCGAACGACCCTGCCCTGACCGAAGAATTTTACCGGCACCCCTTGATCAAGAGCATCAGCCCGCCGGACGGCCGGCCTTCCTATATCCCCGCCCGCGTATTTGCCGCCGCGTTGCTGGATATCGTCGGCAAGGGAAAGCCGGCCGCGTCGCTCCAGGAATTGCGCTCGCAAGACTCTCCCTACGGCAACGCATTGCAAAGTTTGCTCGCCCTACCCAAAAGCCGCGACCCGGAAGAGCTGCCGCGCGAGGTCGAGACCTGGTTCAACGACGGCATGGACCGTCTGTCGGGCTGGTACAAACGGAGAATGCAGGCGATGACCTGGGTGGTCGCCGCAATCATTACGATCCTCGTCAACGCAGACACCTTGGAGATCGCGAGGCGGCTGTGGACCCAGCCGGCTCTCCGGGCGTCGGTCGTCGAGCGCGCCAAGCTGCGCGCGCAAGGACCGCCGCTCAACGTCGAATATTCCGATCCGGAGTCGCCAGTGCCGGCGGCGCCCTCCATCACGCCAGCCGACAAAGCCCCTTCGGCTCCCATGCTTTCCGAAGACGAGCGCAATATGCTTGGCGACCTGCTCGGTTGGTCGGTCGACTTTGCGCGGCTGGCGCAAACGACGAAAGACAGCGCCGGCGGACAAGATCTCGTTGCGATTGCACGCGGAGTCGGGTCGCTGACCTTGGCACATCTGGTCGGCTGGATTTTGACCGTATTCGCGATTTCGCTCGGCGCGCCGTTCTGGTTCGACACGCTTAACAGGTTGATCAACGTTCGCTCGGCGGGCCGTTCTCCGGACGAGCCGAAGAAGCCGGGCAAAGCTCCGGTGGGGGAGAAACGGACTTGAATACCGGCCGTCCGAGGCCCATCGGCTTCAAGGCCGCTTGCGCGTTCGCGCTTTTTGCCGCGATCGCCGCCGCGGGGCAGCTTCACGCGGCGAGCAAGCTCGTCTTGAAGAACGCCTTCATCGAAAAATACAAAAACCGGGTCACGGTGGAGATCGACTTCAAGGTCGATCACGCTCATCCTAAGCCCAACCCGATCAGCGCCGACGGAGAAGACGGCGACCTCCACTTCTCGGGCCGCGCCCCGGACGTCGGACTGCCGATGGTCGCGGAGATCGTCAACGCCGTCGCGCCGGCGCAGAAAGCGGCGGTCGATCTCGTGCACCAAAAAGAGAAGGAACAGAAGAAACAAAATGTGCGTCTGGCCGGTGTGTGGAGGCTCTGGTTCGAGCACCCGCCGGCGGGGCAGGGGCAGCAAATCCAGGGGCAGACTATACCGATTCCCGAGAACACCAATCCGGACCACGTCTTCGAGCTTCACCCGCTGACGGCGATTGGTGACAAGACGGTGCCGAAATCCTTCGCCGTGATACCGAAATTCACCGCCTACGACGCTGACACGGCGTTCGGGTACTACGAAAAGCTCCCTCTCGCTGCCAAGGCCAACGCCAGCGCGACGCTGCTCTCTTCGGTAAAGGCAAAATATAATTATGCCGAATTCGTTATCGAATTGACGAGCGCAGCGGCGCCGGTTGAGGACGGTTTTTTCGCCCTGGCGAAGGTGCTGGATCGGGAGGGGAACACGGTCGTTGACAACGCGCGGCGGATGGCGTTCCCCCAGGGGACTTCGCCGGCAGCGATCATCAAAAGCCGAAAAAAGGGCGACCGGCTCCACGTCATCGGCATCCCGCGGCTCAATCTGGAGCGAATCTCCGCGCTGACAAAATCGGCGGGAGGCGCCGAAGTTAAGGTCAATCTGCCTTACGAAATGATCATCGTCGGAGTCTTCCCGAACTAATACTTTCTGCGCTCGTCCCGGCAACCGTTCCTTTGCCCGCCGTGCTGGATTCTTTATAATGATTTAACGGCCATGAAAGAGGCGAAGTCAAAAGAGCCTGCGGCGCTCTCTGCGAGCATCAAATCCGCCGCGCAGCGCCTGGGCTTCGCGCTCGCCGGCATCTCGCCCGTGGCGGCCGCGCCGCGGGAACAGTCGTTCGCCGACTGGCTGCGCAAAGGGCTCGGCGGGGAGATGGGTTACTTAAACCGCACCGAAGAGCTCCGGCGCGATCCCAAAAAACTCGTCCCCTGGGCCGTTTCCGTCGTCTCGGTCGGAATGAATTATTTCACGCCTGCCGAGCGGCCGAAGACCGCCGGCGACGCGCGCGGCTGGATCTCGCGCTACGCGTGGGGCGACGATTATCACGACGTCATGCGCGAGAGGCTCGAGGTCCTGCTCGAAGAAATTCGGGAGCTTTCCGGATGCCCTGTCGAGGGCCGGGGGTTCGTCGATTCCGGGCCGGTGTTGGAGCGCGGACTCGCCGGCGTGGCGGGCGTCGGCTGGATCGGCAAAAACACTCAGCTGATCTCGCCGAAGAAAGGGTCGTGGTTTTTTCTCGGCGAATTGTTTCTCGATCTCGAGCTGACCTACGACCGTCCAATCCGCGACCGCTGCGGTCAATGCGAACTGTGTCTCGAGGCCTGTCCCACCGGCGCTTTCCTGGGACCGTATATTCTCGACGCGCGCCGGTGCATTTCGTACCTCACGATCGAGCTGAAAGGCGCGATCCCGCGGCATCTCCGCGGTCTCGTCGGCAATCACATCTTCGGCTGCGACATCTGCCAGGAGGTCTGCCCGTATAATGTGAAGGCGGAGCCGACGGCGGAATCGGCCTTTGCTCCGCGCGACGGACTCTATGCGCCGGAGCTCATCCCGCTGCTTTCGCTCGATGAAGAAGAATTCCGCCGGCGGTTTAAAGGGAGCCCGCTGTTGCGCGCCAAGCGCCGCGGCTTCCTCCGCAATGTCGCCGTGGCACTCGGCAATTTAAAGGCTCCCGAAGCGGTGCCGGCGCTTGCCGGCGCGCTTGCAGATAGTGAGCCGCTGGTGCGGGCGCACGCCGCGTGGGCGTTGGGGGAGATCGCAACGACAGAAGCGGTTGCGGCGTTGATGCGGCATCTGCCATCGGAGGCGGATCCTTCGGTGAGGGAAGAGATGACCCTCGCGGTCGGGAATGCGGAAAAGGCGAACGGCGTCGTGGCTTCTTAGTCCGCCAGAGCGTTTTGTAAAATCGCATTCAGCTCGGGCGTTATCTTGACGAGCTTACCCGCGCCGTCGAGACAGGCGTGCCGAGTCCACCCCTCGACCAGCAATACCCCGTCGTTCTGGCGCAGGATCTTGTAACCGAAAACCAGCGTAGCGCGCCCGAGCGCCTGGAGAATCGTCTCGACGGCGATCTCGTCGTCGAATCGCGCCGAGCGCAAGTACCGGCAGGAGACCTCGGTGACGGGGAAAAAAAGGCCGCGCTTTTCGACCGCCGTATAGGGGGCGCCGATCTGTCTTAACAGCTCGGTCCTACCCATCTCGAACCATCTCAAATAGTTGGCGTAGTAAACGACGCCCATTTGATCGGTGTCGCCGTAAATCACGCGGTAAGAGGAGACGTTTTTGGTCATGTTCCGATGCCTGAATCGTCCCGAATATATCAGCAGCCGGCGCTTGACTGGAAGTGCCTGCGGGGTACAATCTTCGCAGTTTCGAGGTGATAGGGAAGGGAGGATGGAAGATGCGCAATAAAATTTTTGCGGCCGTTTGGGTCGTGCCGGTGGTGCTGTTCGCTCTCGCGAGCGGGATGCGCGCGGCGGAGGTGAAAATCTCGGATCAGCCGCCGCAGGAGATATCGGTTCGGAACGTGAGCGTCAAAGACGGCGCGGTCTCCGGAGAAGTCGTCAATTCCTCTTCGCGGACGATCCGCGACGTTCAGCTGCTCATTCGCTTCACGTGGCTTTGGAAAAACGAGATGAAGCCCAGGGAAGATACCCGCAGCGACGCCGTTTTTCAGACGGTCGAAGGCGATATCCCGGCCGGCGGCAGCAAGCCGTTTACGTACCGGCCGAGTTCTCCAATGACGTCTCAGGCGGACGGCCGCTACGAAGCTACCGTAAAAATCGCTGGGTTTACGCAGCTGATTCCGGCCAAATAGACGCCTAATCCGACACGCGCTGCGCGTAGCGCCGCTCGATGTACCCGGGGGGGTTGCCGCGTCTCGATTCGACCTTGAGCCACTCCCCATCGGCGCCCACGACGGTCACGAGCGTGTCTTCTTGAATCCTGGCCAGGGCCTTATAATGAATCCCGGGGCCTTCCCTGACCGACGCGTCAGCCGTCGTTTTGTAGGTGCCGCTATAGCTCCTAGCCTGCTCGGGGCCTTCGGTAGCCATTGGCTTGGCAAACCGCTCGTCGATGTAGCCGGGCGGACGGCCCTGCCTTGAGACCACCCGCAGCCAGCCACCCTCTTTGCCAGCCACATTAACCTTCGTATTTGCCTTTATTTCCGCGATGATCTTGTGCCGGGTTCCAGGGCCGCTGCGGACCTTGACGTCCTGAATTGTCATATAAGGCCTTGTCTTTTCGGCCTCTGTCTGGACAGTGGACTCGGGCTCCCGCGCATCCTTTTTCTTACACGCGGTCAACGGTAGCAGGATGAAAAACAGGCTTAAAACCAATCCCAAGCGTGTCGATACGCGCATCGGCGGCGTCCCCCAAGTTTCCCAGCGAATTTAACAGAAATAGCGGGTTCCGGCAATTATTTAAAAAGCTCAATTTTTCCCTTGACAACTTACAATTCCCTTGTGTATTGTACCCCCAATTTTCCAGGTCAATTGGGGAGGAATGGGAATGAAAAAGACGCTCTCTGCTTTGATAACTCTGGTCTTTTTTCTTAGCGGATGCGCGACGTGGAGTCACAAAACGAACAACGCTGTTGTGGCGGGGCTCGTTTGCGGCGCCGCGGGCGCGGGCGCCGGTGCGGGCGGAGCTCACATCGGCCGCGATAGAAAATTAAATGAAGGCGCCGGCGCCGCGATCGGTTTTACGGCCGGCGCGTTGCTCTGCGGAGCTTTAGCCTATATCTTTACAGAAGAGCCGAAGCCACCGCCGCCGCCACCTCCTCCGCCGCCACCTCCGCCGCCGCCGGCGCCGAAGCCGCCTCCGCCGCCGCCTCCTCCGCCGCCGCCTCCTCCGCCGCCACCGGCGCCGAAAGCGGAGCGGACAATTATTCTCGACAACGTCTTGTTTGACTTCGACAAGACTGCGATCAAACCCGACGGCGCGAAGATACTCGATCGGCTGATCGCGTTCTTGAAAGAAAATTCCGATAAGAGGGTGGACCTCGAAGGCCACACCGACTCTATCGGCACCGAGCAGTACAACCAGGGACTTTCCGAGCGGCGCGCCGCCTCGGTGAAAGACTACCTCGTCAAACGTGGTGTCGACGCGGGTAGGATCTCGACGCGCGGCTTCGGCAAGACTAAGCCGATCGCCGATAACAAGACCGCCGAGGGCAGGGCAAAGAACCGGCGGGTCGAAATCAAAATCCGCTAGGCGCGAAAGGACATAACAATGTTGGGGCGGCAGACAAGGATAAGAGGGACCATTGCAGGATTGCTCTTCTTAGCCTTGCTGCCGCCCCTTTTCGTTCAGGCCCAGGACGTCAAGCCGGAAGACATCAAGGCTTGGGCGATGAAGACGAAGGAATACAAACAGTGGCTCGAATCTATGAAGGGCGGTACCTTCCAGTTCTGGACGCGCATGGACGACAGCCGCCGCCCGCACAAGGTTTACGTCGGCGAGGGATTCGAGAAAGCGGATTTTAAAGACCAGGAGCAGTTCGTCGAGATATTCTCTCACTACCTTGCAGGACATCCAGACAAGTACATGCTGATCGACCTTTACGACGCCCGCACCGGCTCGCCTATCGGCGAGTACGGCTTCGGCGGCTTCAAGTTATTCCCGGCGGAGAGCGCGACGGTTCAGGCTCCTTCACCCGTCAAAGCCTCCGGTCCCGCGCGTTGATCGTCGGCGCTTCGTTGGCCGCCCTCATTTCCCGATAAAAAATCTTCAGATTTAGACGTTTTGTCTCGGTCCGCGGTGACAATCCGCCGTCATCAGATCGGTTTCTTGCGGAAATTAAATCTTATCGATTGCCCCTCGATGGCGGAGAAGGGAGGGAGTCGAACCCTCCGGGAACCTTACGATTCCCAGACTGGTTTTGAAGACCAGCGAAGCCACCGGGCCTCTTCCTTCTCCCGCTGAAGCTTGAAACGCTATCATTTTTCCCCCTAACGGCCAAGCGATGTTAAATATTCGCCGACCCGCGAAATTTTTTCTGGCGGTTCGCCCCTAAAATTTGATATAAATAGGGTGTTCACCGGATGACCACTGTTCTTGCCAGACGCTTTGCCATCGCGGTACTCACCGCGATGGTCTTTTGCTCACCTGCGGCGGCCGCCAGTCCACTGAGCGACGCCAAGCGGCTTCTTGCCGAGGGCGCGCGCTTCACGTGGGATGATGCGGAGTCGCGGAGCGTCAAGATCGTCGTACAGCGCCGCGACCAAACCTCCGGGAGTGTCCGTTCGTCGATCGGCTCCGGTTTTCTCATATCGCCGGACGGTTTGTTCATTACCGCTTATCACGTAGTGAAGTACTGCCTGGGAAATAACCAAGCTCAACCGGGGTTCTCGGTTGCGGTCGACTGCTCGAAAGAACACCCGAATATCGAATATCGCGCGCTCAACGGCGGCCGCGAGTTCGAGATCGAAATCGTCTCGTATCTGCGGCGCGAAGATTCGATTAGAAGCGAGGTTCAGACACCCGAAGAGACGGCGGAGTTAAAAGATTTCGTCATCGCGCGGCTCAAGACGCCGACGGCCGGCCGGTTCGCTTATTGGCAGCTGAACGATTTTGGCAAGCCGCTCGCCGTCGATAACACCGCCAAGCATGATGACTTCAAGCCTCTCGTCCCGCCGAAAAAGGTCTTCGTCGCCGCCTATGCGGCGGGCCCGGACTTTACCCTCGCAGAAGGATTTTTAAATCTCATCGACCGGGACCGTCGCGCCTATTTTGCATGGAACCGGGATATCTACGATCCGCGGGTTCTTCAGGCGTATGATATTCCACCGGGCATTAAGTGGGGTATCCCCGTGGCGAACTATATGAGTGGAGGCGCCGTGATCGACCCCGCGGGCACGGTTATCGGCCTCGTCGTCAATCAGAGCGGAGGCAACGCCGGAGTTCTGTCGACTGAGAATTTTCTCGATACCTTCTTCTCGCGCACCGCCGCCCCCGGCACTCCGCCCGCAGTCGTATTGACGCCGACGCGAGCACCGCTTTATTTAAAAGCGCGCGGCGGGCTGTGACGACTAGCGCACCGCGTTTATCCCTCTCAAGTATTTCCCTAAATTGACAAAGATTCCCGCGGCCCGCACGATTGAAAGCGAGCGCTGCGGTTTTCTCGCCTCCGCTTGCGCAGTAAAAAAAATCTTTTACCGGGTAAAGAGCGAGCAGGTGCATCGACAACTCCTGAAAGGAGGGACGCAGTATGTTTTATTCTAAGTGGCTCTCGTCAGCCGGAGTGCTGATGGGAGCGCTGATAATCGGTACGGCGCCAGTTTGGGCGCAAGCCGGCTCGTCCGATAAATCAAGCGGCGGCTCTGCGACCGGCCAGGGCTCGAGCAGCGGAAGCTACTCCGGACAGACCGGCTCCAGCGCGAGCGGAAGCTCGGACCGCAGCAGTCAGAGCGGCAGCAGCATAAAAAGTCCGAGCACCAGCGGGACGAGCACCGATCAGGGCCAGAAAGGCAGCGCAAGCAGCCGAAGCAGCGGATCGAGCGACATGTCCTCGACGTCCTCGTCGGGAATGTCGTCTCCCGGCATGTCCTCAAGCACGCATGGCAGCGCGTCGGCCGGCAGCGAAGACATCAAGAAAGTGCAGCAGGCGCTTAAAGACAAAGGCCAGGATCCGGGCGAGATCGACGGCATCTTGGGGCCGAAGACCAAACAGGCTGTAAAGGCTTTTCAGCAGCAGCAGGGGCTTAGCGCCAGCGGCACGCTGGACAGTCAGACCAAGCAGGCGCTGGGCGTTGATGAGTCTGGCTCATCGAAGTCTAGCAAGAGCTCCTCGTCCTCACCGTCGAGCAAGTCGGGTTCGAGCAGCCTCGGCGCTACTGGGTCAGGATCGAGCGATTCGTCCAGCTCGTCGGGTGGCAGTTCATCTCGTTCCGGCGGGACATCCTCAGGGCTGGGCGCGTCAGGTTCGGGCTCCTCTTCGGGCATGGGCTCTTCGCGGTCGAGCGGCGCCTCGTCGTCGGGAGCCGGCGATACCTCGAAGGGGCTTAGCGGCTCGTCCGATAGTTCCCCAAGCGGCGGAGCCTCTTCGTCCTCGGGGTCCTATGGCGCGGGATCTTCCTCGAAATCAACTAGCAAATCTCCGTCCGAGGGAACAAATCAATAAAGCCGCGTCGGTTGAGTGTGAGCGGGCGGGACCCGGGTCTCGCCCGTTCTTTTTTAATTTAATATGTGACTTCCGGCAAAGGCGAGAGCGGCTCGTCGGTCGGAGAATTCCACCGGCGAGCCGCTGCCGGAAAAATAGCGCTAACGTCTTGCTTGGCTATGATCTTGATTACGCTTTAGCGCCTCATCGGTCTCCTTAGCCCGCCACATATTCGTTCCCACATCCACTTTGCTGGCCCTGTGGCTGTTCTTGTCGAAATCGATGGCGACTTCATAGCTCCTGTCGCCTTTCACGATTTCGTATTCCGAGTATTCGGGTTTGTCGGAGTTGACCGACGTGATCTGGTAACCGAGTCGACCGAGTTCGCGGCGATAAAAGTCCCTCTCTTCGCCGATTTTCAGCTTGTCGACGAGCTCCTGCTTGCCTCTGTCCCAGTTGCTCTTATGATCGCGGTCGCTGAACCTCGCGTTGCGGACGTGAAACAGACCTTTATCGCTTTTCTCATTATCGCTCAGCTTGTTGCCTTTTAAGACGCGATCGGTCGAGTCGGCTTTCCAGAGGTTCGTCGTGATATCGACTTTTTTCGCGCGATGGCTGGGCTTATCGAAGTCGATCTGAACTTCGTAAGTATTTTGCCCCTTAACAATCTCGTATTCTAAGTAATCCGGCTTATCATAGTTGACCGAAGTCACGAGAAAGCCCATTTTTTCGAGCTCGCGGCGATAGAAGCCGCGGTCCTCGCCGATCTTCAAATTACGTACGAGTTCCTCCTTTCCTTTTTCCCAGTCTTGCTTATGGCTGCGGTCGCTATAGTGCGCTGCATCGGTGTCGTCTGTTTTAATCCGGTCGGCGCCGTTGGCATTCACCGCCCCACCGATCGCCACCGTCAACCCCACCGCCAGCACGATTTTGAAATCGAGCATAAGCCTCCCTCCTTTATGCGCCTGGTGCGCCTAACTCGGTCATCGGACGACAACCGGACCGCTAAACCGCCGGCGGTTCGCGCCGTCCCATGACCAGGCTGATCAGGAACAACACCATGAAGACCACAAAGAGAATCCAAGCGATCTCCGTCGCCGCGCCGGCGACGCCGGAAAGTCCCAGAACTCCCGCGATCAGGCCGATAATTAGAAATGCGACAGCCCAGTTCAACATGCTCCATCCCTCCTTTCTTCGATAATCCCTTCGATCCCTCCACTCCTCCACTTTCAGGGTAGGGTTGCTGCCGACCCGCTGCAATGCAGGTTTAACCCCGACCCACGTAAACAATATTTAAACCGGCTACAATTCGCGTTTTTGGATGGTATTCTAAATACGTTGATTTGAGAGGTGCCTAATGGTCGATTTCGAGAAAGCTCTTGTCGATCCGGCTCTAATCTTTAAAAGCCCCGCCGAAGTTCTGCAAAATCGCGAACTATCACGGAGCCAGAAGATTCAGATTTTACAGCGATGGGAATATGACGCCCGCGAGCTTCAAGTCGCAGAAGAGGAAAGCATGCGCGGCCCGCCGTCGGTTACTCTTGATACCGTTCTTAATGCGCTGCGCTCCTTGGGGGCTGAGACGCAAGAGCGCTCGGCACCGACGAAACAAGGCGGTAAATAAATTGATTAGAGCCGGCGCTCATAGCGCGCCGCTGATGATATCCGTTGCGAGTTAAAAACAGACGCAGCCCGCGGGTTGGCATGGGCCCGAAGCGCGCTAAGCGGCGCGCCCGAAGCAAAAAGGTTCAGCGCGGCCGCTGCAATTTGCCCGAGCGGCGATCCATTCGGTGAAGGGGGCGGAGGTGATTGGGGATGCGATCGGATCCTTCTCGAAAGCTCGGTATCGGTACGCGGCTGGATAGGCGACGATCGAACGCCCAGTCGATCCGCAATTGGAAGAAAACTTTAGCGAGTCTCCGCGGCGCAGTCGGCGCAAAGCTTCCAGCCTTCATCCCTCCCGAGCTCACGACCCTCGTCGATGATGTACCTGCCGGCGACGCGTGGCTCCACGAGATCAAGTTCGACGGCTACCGCGCGCTTTGCCGTTTGAAGGAAGGCAAAGCGCAGTTCTTCACGCGTGAAGGCAACGATTGGAGCGCGCGATTCGCCGCACTCGCCGAGCCCGCCGCCGCACTCGCGGTCCGTGAGGCCTTTCTCGACGGTGAAGTCGTCGCTTTAGAAAAAAACGGCGCGAGCAATTTTCAACGCCTGCAAGAAGCGCTCAGCGCTGGCGAAGGCGCCCGGCTGGTCTACTATGTTTTCGACCTGCTTTACCTCGACGGCTACGATTTAAGAGAGGTCCCGCTCCACAGTCGCAAAGGCCTCCTGGCGGACTTATTGAAACATCGGGGGAAAAGCGGCCGGCTCCGCTACAGCGATCATGTCATCGGCCACGCGGAAGAATTCTTCCGGCGCGCCCGTGACACGGGCCTCGAAGGCATCGTCTCCAAACGCAAAGAGTCGCCATACCGTGCCGGCCGCGCACGCGACTGGCTCAAGATCAAATGCCACGCGAGTCAGGAGTTTGTCCTCGGCGGCTTTACCGAACCTTCAGGCTCGCGCATCGGTCTTGGCGCCCTGCTTCTCGGCCACAACAATGACCGGCACGAATTAATTTATGCCGGTAAGGTCGGCACGGGATTCAATAGCCGCTCGCTAACCGACCTCCGGAGGCGGCTGGAAAAAATCGAAACGGCGAAGCCGCCGTTTGCCAATCCTCCCCGGCTGCCGCGGCGCGAAGGGGTTCACTGGATAGAACCTCGGTACGCCGCAGAGATCGAGTTCACCGGCTGGACGCGCGACGGCTTGCTGCGCCATCCTTCATTTAAAGGTCTGCGCGAAGACAAGCCGCCAGCAAAGATCTCCCGCGAGCGCCCGGAACCGGTTCCCGAAAACCCGGCTCCGCGACGCTCAACCGATACAGCGGTCGCCGGCGTGGCGCTGAGCAATCCGGAACGCGTCCTCTATGCCGAGCAAGGCATCACGAAGATCGAGCTGGCGCGGTACTATGAAGAAATCAGCGACTGGATTCTGCCGCACATTTCGCTGCGCCCGCTGACGATGGTCCGCTGTCCCGAGGGTTACCGGAAATGTTTTTATCAAAAACATGTCGAAGAGAATCTGCCGCCCTCGTTTAAGCGGATCTTCGTCAAGGAAAAACGCGCCTCCGGAAGATACGTCATGATCGATTCGCTTCCCGGCCTCATTTCTTTAGTGCAGATGGGGGTGCTGGAAATCCACACTTGGGGCTCTCGCGCCGAGCATGTGGAGCAGCCCGACCAGTTAATCTTCGATTTAGATCCTGACGCCGGACTGCCCTGGAATCGCGTCGTGGAAGCGGCGCGGCGACTGCGCGTCCGCCTCCGTGAGCTCGGGCTCGAGTCGTTCGTCAAAACCACCGGCGGCAAGGGGCTCCACGTCGTCGTTCCGATCGTTCCGGAGGAACGATGGGATGCGGTCAAGGAGTTTACCAAACAAGTCGCGGAGAGCATCGCGCGCGAAGCCCCTGAGTCCTATCTGACGAAGATGTCCAAAGCGAAGCGCGCTGGCAAGATATTCATCGATTATCTACGCAATGGCCGCGGCGCGACCGCGGTCGCGGCCTATTCCACGCGGGCGCGCTCCGGCGCTCCGGTTTCAGTCCCGCTCCGCTGGGAAGAACTCGCCGACGGTGTCCGCCCCGATCAATACAACGTGCGCAACATCCGCCGGCGCTTAACGGCCCTCCGTAAGGACCCATGGCACGATTTCGCCGCAGCCCGGCGGTCGATTCGGAACGCGATGCGCCGCGTTAGAGAGGTGGCATAACGCTTGCTCGAAATTAAAAAAAGAAGAAAGCGTCGCGATTTTCTACAATTAGTCGCGACGTCGAGAGGTTGAATCGAAGTAAAATTTACATCCGCGGGGAAATTGTTCCCTCGGGGAAACAACCGGGAGGTGTAAAGGTAGAAAATGATCGCGATGTCCTTTGGAAGGTTTGAGGAATGTCAAAAATAGGGGGGTGGGACCATGGGCACAATTTTAGTGATCATTTTGATTCTGCTGCTCGTCGGAGCTTTGCCGACATGGCCGTACAGCACGGGATGGGGGTATTTCCCGAGCGGCGGTCTTGGCTTGATCCTTTTGATCGTCATTATTCTGGCTCTCGCCGGCCGGCTCTAGCGAGCAGCCGAAAGCGAGGAGAAGTTCGGTGTAAGACGATCATACGTAACGGCTGGGTTGATTCGGGAAGGAACTAACTTATGAATACTCCAGCCAGTATCGCCAAGCATCCCATACACCCCATGATCGTGGTCCTCCCGATGGGGTTGTGGATTTTTTCTTTGGTCGCCGATCTGATTGTCGCCGCCGGCTGGAGGACTCCGTGGCACGAAGTCGCCATCTATACGATGGCCGGCGGAATCTTGGGCGCGGTTATGGCCGCTGCGCCGGGACTCATCGATTTTTTTTCGATCACCGACAGTAAAAGCCGGAGCGTCGCTTTCTATCATCTCACCGTCAATTTAGCCGGAACGGCCATTTTCGCCCTCAATCTTTATCTTCGCGCGACGACCGACACGGCCGCGTTCTTGCCGGTCGGGCTGTCGCTTGCGGGGATCGGCTTGATCGGGGTCGGCGGTTGGCTCGGAGGCGAGCTCGTTTATATCCACGGGATGGGCGTCGACCCGGTTCACCCGCGACCCACCGCCGACAACGTCCGCGATATTCAGCGAAAGAAACTCCGCCGGATTGTCTGATGCGGCGCGGCAAACAAATACGCTATGCCGTCGTCGGTCTCGGCCATATCGCGCAAACGGCGGTGCTCCCCGCCTTTCGCCACGCGCGTCGCAATTCTACTCTCGCCGCGCTCGTTTCCGACGACCCGGAGAAACTCGCACAATTGAGTCGACGCTACGATGTCGATCTCGTTTATTCCTACGATGAATACGATGAGTGTCTTCGAAGCGGCGAAGTGGATGCTGTCTATATCGCTTTACCCAATAATCTGCACCGGGACTTCGCGGTGCGCGCCGCGCGTGCCGGCGTGCACATCCTGTGCGAAAAGCCCATGGCGGTAACCGCGGCAGACTGCCGCGCAATGATCCGCGCCGCCCGCGATAATCGAGTGAAGCTCATGGTCGCCTATCGACTCCACTTCGAAGCCGCCAATCTGAAAGCCGTCGAGATTGCCAAATCAGGGAAGATCGGCGACACGCGTCTTTTTCATTCAGTGTTCGCGATGCAGGTAAAGGAAGAAAATATCCGGACTCAAGCGGAACTTGGCGGCGGTACGCTCTATGATCTCGGAATTTATTGCATCAACGCCGCTCGCTACATTTTTCAGGCCGAGCCTTACGAGGTTTTGGCCGCCAGCGCTAGGAGCGACGACCCGCGCTTCCAAGAGATCGACGAGATGACGAGCGCGGTGCTGCGATTTCCCGAAAACCGGCTGGCGGTCTTTAGCTCCAGCTTCGGAGGCGCCGACGCGTCGATGTACGAAATTGTCGGGACGCGCGGCAAGCTGCGCCTCGAGCCGGCCTATGAATACGCGATGGGGCTGAATCACGAGTTGACTGTCAGTGGAAAAACCACCAAGCGACATTTTCCCAAACGCGACCAATTCGCTGCGGAGCTCCTGTATTTCTCGAACTGCGTTCAGAAGAATCTCCAGCCGGAACCATCGGGCGAAGAAGGGCTCGCCGACGTAGGCATCATCGAAGCACTGTACCAATCGGCGGCAACCGGCCGAGCGGTCGCGCTGAGGAGCATCGCGCGCCGCCGACGACCGACGATGAGGCAGGAAATCAAGCGGCCGGCGATACCACGGCCACCGGAACTCGTGCATGCGGAGAGCGCTTCGGGATAAGGCGGTGAAGGCAAGCGAAAGGCGGCAGAATCATGAAAATTGCAGACGATACGCATACGTCGATCCGGATAGTATTGCCGCGGCAGCGGTGCGGCGAAGTGAGGGACGTGATCGGGGTGCTCTCCGTTCTCGACGATGTTTATAACCATCTCTACGTCTGGCATGAGCTGGCTGGCGTTAATGGATCGGAGGGCGAAGCGCACGATTCCCGGGCGTCGCGGTCCCTGCCGGATATAACCGACGCTGCCGATGTCGTTCCGGCCGACCGCCGCCTCTGTCTCGCGCGTATCGAGGTCGAGCCGCCGGCCTTCATCGAAGTTGTCGGCGCGCGCTACCCGCTCGAGATGATTTACAATTACCTGCGGGCGCGCGATGGGAGGAAAGATCATCGCAGCGCGCGGACGATCGAAAAGATCGAAGCGATGCGCGGCGAGATCGACTATTTGTGGGGATCGAACTTTTCCGAAAGCGAGATTCGGGAGGCCGTCTCTCGGCACGTGATCGCGCCCTTCAAGCGCTTCGACCGCCTCGAGGGCATCGAGATTTACGACCGCGACGATTCGGTAAAAAGTCCGCCGCGGCGCGGCCGGCCGGACCGCGCGGCGAATCAACCCTCGCCGCTAGCGCGGGAGCATTGATATGGCGCGGAAAGCCGCACACGCCTTGCGGCACAGAAGACGGGCGCGAAGAGCGGCCGGCTCGCGTCCGATCTGGAAGGGCAGCTTAAGCTTCGGTCTCGTCAATATACCCGTTTCGCTGCATCCCGCCGAGACCTCGAACGATCTTGGCTTTAAACTGCTCGATCGTCGCGACCTGTCGCCGGTTCACTATCAGCGAGTGAACGAAAAGACAGGAAAGGAAGTGCCGTGGGACGAAGTCGTTAAAGGCTACCAATATGAAAAAGGCGAATACGTGCCGATGAGCGAGACGGATTTCGAGCGCGCCAACACGGAGGCGACGCAGACCATCGAGATCACCGATTTTGTCGACGCGGCGGAGATCGCTCCGGTCTACTACGATAAGCCTTATTACTTGGCGCCGGCGAAGAATGCCGCCAAGAGCTACGCGTTATTGCGTGAGACGATACGCAAAACGAAAACCGTCGGCATCGCGCGGGTCGTTATTCGCTCGCGGCAGCACCTGGCGGCGGTTCTGCCGCGAGACTCCGCTCTTGTTTTGAATATTCTTCGCTTTGCGCACGAGATCCGCGACCCTGAGAACCTAGAAATTCCGGAGAACATCTCGATCGGTGAAAAAGAGCTCAAGATGGCCGAGCGGCTTGTCGAGACGATGGTCGGCAAGTGGCAGCCGGAGAAGTACCGCGATGAGTATCGCGAAGACCTGCTGGCTCTGATCGAGCGCAAGGTGAAGGCGGGCAAGACCAAAGTGATCGATGAAGCGCCTCCCCGCGAGCCGCGGCGGACGGCAAAAGTCATCGATATCATGGATCTGCTCAAGCGCAGCGTCGAGCAGGCGGGGCATCGAGAGGAGGCCCCGCGGCGGCGGCGCAAGACGGGATAAAAGTCCAAAGGAGGTGTTTATGAACTCACTGACCGCAATGGTGACAGGCGCCGGGTTGGGCTGTCTCGCCATGTACGGCCTCGATCCGGAGATGGGGCGCAGGCGCCGCGCTCTAGCGCGCGACAAGATGATCAAAATTCAGCGCAAAGCCGGCGACGCGGCGGCATTCACGGCGCGGGATTTAAAAAACCGCACGCTCGGCACATTCGCCGAGGGAAAATCGCTGCTCGCCGAGGGGGAGATTTCCGACGAGGCGCTTGCGGAGCGCGTCCGCGCCGAGCTCGGCTTTCTCGTCCGCTACCCGTCCTTCATCGATGTTCAGGTTCACAGCGGCGAGGTGATACTCACCGGCGACGCTTTCAGCGACGAATGTGGGCAGTTGATCACAGGGATTCTATCGCTTCGCGGCGTCCGCTGCGCGGACAATCGCCTGCGGACCCATGAAAGCACCGAAGATTTTCCCAGTCTTCAGGGGCAGCCACTGAAACCGAAACCGACAGGCCGGCCGTTCGATATCATGCAGCGGCATTGGTCTCCTGCCACGCGCCTGCTGGTCAGCCTCGCGACACTCGGCGGGCTCGGCGCCTTGGCCTATTCGTTTGCGGGAGGCAACGGCTATTCGCGGCGTCGTTCGCATGGAATAAGAGGCAGGTTCCGGTCGCAGGGATCGCGTGCAATGAGCAGCATATGGCCGCATAAGTCGCATGGCGTAATCGAAAAAATCCGCGAGGAACTCCGTCTATGAGCTTTACCGCCGCAGACGTATTAATCGACGCCCTCTGCGACTGGGGCGTCAGCGTTATTTTCGGCCTCCCCGGCGACGGGATCAATGGCGTCATGGAGGCGCTGCGCAAGCGGCAGGGAAAAATTCGCTTCATCCAAGTGCGTCATGAAGAGGCAGCGGCGTTCATGGCATGCGGTTACGCGAAATACACCGGCAAGCTCGGCGTCTGCCTGGGAACTTCCGGTCCCGGCGGTATACACCTGCTGAATGGCCTGTATGACGCCAAGCTCGACGGACAACCTGTCCTGGCGATCACCGGGCATCATTATCACGATCTCATCGACACGCATGCGCAGCAGGATGTCGACCTCGACAAGGTCTTCATGGATGTCGCCACTTACAACGCCAGGATCATGGGGCCATCTCACGTCGAGCAGGTGGTGAACCTCGCGTGCCGCACGGCGGTCGGACAGCGCGGCGTCGCCCATATCAATTTCCCCGTCGATCTTCAGGAGCATGAGATCGAAGAGCATTCCAAGCGTAACATCCCGGGGCATACTTCGAGAATACCGGCAACGGGGGTGGAGTTGCCCGTCGAGCTCGATCTCAAGACCGCCGCCGCCGTGCTGAACGAAGGACAAAGGGTCGCCATACTCGCCGGACAGGGCGCGCTCGCCGCCGGCGGCGAGTTGGAGGAAGTCGCGGAAAAATTGGCGGCGCCGATCATCAAGGCATTGCTCGGCAAAGCCGCGGTTCCAGACGACAGCCCGTATACGACCGGCTCGATCGGCCTGCTCGGCACGAAGCCATCGCAACAGGCGATGGAGGAATGCGATACGCTCCTCATTGTCGGAAGCTCGTTTCCATACATCGAGTTCCTTCCCCAGCCCGGACAGGCGCGCGGCGTTCAGATCGATATGGACCCGACGCGGATCGGCCTCCGCTATCCGGTCGAAATCGGTCTGGTCGGCGACAGCCGCATGACGCTCAAAAAGCTCATTCCGCTGCTCGAGCGCAAAGCAGACCGCGGCTTTTTACAAAAGGCGCAGGCAGGGATGAACGATTGGTGGAAATTGATCGAGGACCAAGGTACGCGGCCTGACAAGCCGATGAAGCCGGAGGTCGTAGCGTGGGAACTAGGTAATCGGCTGGCCGAAAACGCGATCGTTTCCTGCGATTCAGGAACCGTGGCGACTTGGTTCGCGCGCCATATCCGCGCGCGACGGGGACAAAAGTTTTCTCTCTCCGGCACGCTCGCGACGATGGCGAACGGTCTGCCCTACACGATCGCGGCGCAGATCGCGTATCCCGAAAGGCAATGCGTCGCGTTCGTCGGCGACGGCGGCTTTTCGATGCTGATGGCGGAGTTCGCCACGGCCGTCAAATACCGGCTGCCGATCAAGGTCGTGATCGTTAAGAACAACAGCCTGGGGCAGATCAAGTGGGAGCAGATGGTCTTTTTAGGCAACCCGGAGTACGGCTGCGAGCTGCATCCGATCGACTTCGCCGCGTTCGCCCGCGCTTGCGGCGGCACGGGTTTTACCATCGAGGATCCCGCCGAGTGCGGCCGCACCATCTCGGAAGCGCTCGCGACCGAAGGTCCGGTCATTGTGGAAGCCGTCGTCGACCCGTTTGAGCCGCCAATGCCGGCGAAAGTCACGCTCGAGCAGGCGGCGAAGTTCGCAAGATCGCTCGCACGAGGCGAGCCCGATCGGTCGAAGATCGCATGGACCGTCCTGTCGGATAAGGTCCGCGAGTTAATTTGAGGCGACGGCATGGGGCAAATAATCGCGCGCGACGAGGTCCAGCGAATGACGGCGGAAGGCGCTGCGCTGATCGAAGTGCTGCCGCAAAAGGAGTACGAGCGCGTGCATCTCCCGGGTGCCGTGAACCTGCCGCTCGCCGATTTATACCCGTTTTCGGCCCCGCTCGCCGATAAAGACCGCCGCATCGTGCTTTACTGCTATGACTTTCAGTGAGACATGAGCCGCAGGGCCGCGGCGCGGCTCCAGCGCATGAGATTCCGTCATGTTTTTGCCTACGCGCCCGGCAAAGTCGATTGGATGGCGCACGGCCTTCCCGTCGAGCGCGGCCCGGACATCCCGCCGGTAATCGGTGATTTCGTCATCTGCGATGTGCCCCGCTGTCATCCGGACGATCTCATCGGCGCGGCGCGCGACGCGGCCTATGAAATGGGGGTCGATATGTGTCCGGTCGTCGACGAAGAAAACATCCTGCTCGGCCTTTGCACGCGCACATCGCTACACGCGCATCCGTCGATCGCTGTTCACCTCGTGATGGAGCCCGGCCCTCTCACGGTTCGACCGAGCGTCTCGGTCGAAGAGGGGCTAAAAAAACTCGAACGGAAGAAAAACCCGTTTTTGCTCGTGACGACGCCCGAGGGGAGGCTGATCGGCTACTTTAACCGTAGACTGGCGGCGGCCGGCAACGGAACCGGTCGCTCCACCTGATGGCGATCAGGAAGAAATTATGAAGAACAGAAGCGGGGAGCCCGTGCGCATAGCGGCGATGGGGGATCTCCATTACACGAAGACCTCGCACGGCAGACTGCAGCCGATCTTCGCCCAGGCGACCGACAGCGCGGACATACTTTTGTTGTGCGGCGATATGGTCGATTATGGTCTGCCCGAGGAGACCGAGATCCTCGTCAAAGAGCTGTCGGTGGTGAAGATTCCCATCCTTGCAGTGTTCGGCAACCACGAATCGGAATCGGGAAAACAGGACGAGGTGCAGCGGATTCTCGCCGGCGCGGGCGTGACGATCCTCGACGGCACCGCGTGTGAAGTTCTCGGCGTGGGCTTTGCGGGCGTCAAAGGCTTTGCCGGCGGCTTCGGCCAGCATTCGCTTCAGCCTTGGGGCGAGCCGGCGATCAAAAAATTCGTCCAGGAGGCGATCGACGAGTCGTTGAAGCTTGAGTCGGCGCTGGCGAAGCTCAGAACTCCACATCGCATCGCCGTGCTGCATTACTCGCCGATCCAGGCGACGGTCGAGGGCGAGCCGGCGCCGATCTATCCCTTCCTAGGGTCGAGCCGCCTCGAGGAGCCGCTCAATCGCTATCCAGTCACGGCAGTTTTTCACGGCCACGCTCATCAGGGGAGTCCCGAAGGGCGCACTCAGACCGGCGTGCCGGTCTACAATGTAGCGATCAAAGTGCTTAGAAAAAATTTTCCGGACCGACCGCTTTTTCGCCTTATCGAGATTCCGGCGGCGGCGCGCGTCGACGAGGGCAACGGCATTGGACGGGAGGTGGCGACGTGAAGGCGACGGATGCGGAAGAAGCCGGCGAGAACGGCGACAAGATAGGCAACGGATTTTATTATCGCGTGCTGATAGCGATGAATGAAGCGAAGGTGCCGTTCATGATCGGCGGGGCCTTTGCGCTGCACCGATATACGGGAATCTACCGCGACACCAAGGATCTCGACCTTTTTGTCCATCCCGATGATTGCGAGCGCGCCTTGCGCGCGCTGGCGGCCGCCGGTTGCCATACGGAGCTCACGTTTCCGCACTGGCTCGGCAAGGCGTATTGCGGCGAGTATTTCGCCGATCTGATCTTCAGTTCCGGTAACGGCACCGCCCGGGTCGACGATCTTTGGTTCCGGCATGCCGCCGACGCCGAACTGCTCGGGCTGCCGGTGAAGCTCTGTCCTGTGGAAGAGACGATCTGGTCGAAGTCCTTCGTCATGGAGCGCGAGCGCTACGACGGCGCGGACGTCGCGCATCTGCTGCGCGCTTACGGCGAGAAGCTCGACTGGCGCCGGCTGCTGTGGCGCTTCGGCCGGCACTGGCGGGTGCTTTACAGTTACATCGTGCTCTTCGGCTTTATTTATCCGTCGCATCGCGCATCGATTCCCGCTTGGGTCGTGCGCGACCTTTCTCGGAAAACGGAAGCCGAAGCGGAGACGGATGCCGCCGAAGCCGTGTGCCAGGGTACGCTCCTTTCGCGCGAGCAGTTCCTGATCGACATCCAGCAATGGGGCTACCACGATTCTCGCCTCGTCCCTGAAGGCAACATGACGGCGGCGCAAACCCGTCATTGGACGAGGGCGATCAATGGCGATAAAAAATAGCGCCGAACGTGCCCCTCGGGCGGTGTAAAAACCCATGCCGCACCGCGTAGTCATCATCGGCGGCGGCTTCGGCGGTCTCCATGCCGCGCAGTCGTTGAGGGACGCGCCGGTCCAAGTGACGCTCGTCGACCGGCGGAACTTCCATCTCTTCCAGCCGCTGCTTTATCAAGTCGCCACCGGCTGGCTCTCCCCAGCCAATATCGCCTCGACCCTGCGGTCGGTGCTCCGGCGGCAGAAAAATACCCGCGTGCTGCTGGGTGACGTGATCGACATCGACGTCGATCGCCGGCAGGCGATTTTGACCGACAGTGTCATTCCGTACGACAGCCTCATTGTCGCGGCCGGCTCGCATCATCATTATTTCGGCAACGACCATTGGGAGGCGCTCGCGCCCGGACTGAAAACCGTCGAGGACGCGACCGAAATACGCCGGCGCATTTTTTTAGCGTTCGAGGCCGCCGAGCGCGAGCCGGATGAGGCGACCCGGCGCGCCTATTTGACCTTTGTCATCGTCGGCGGCGGGCCGACGGGTGTCGAGCTCGCCGGAGCGCTGGCGGAGATCGCGCGCGACACATTGAAAAATGATTTTCGCAATATCGAGCCGGCCTCGGCGTGCATCATGCTGCTCGAAGCGGGCGAGCGGATTTTACCGCCTTATCCCGTCGAGCTCTCGGCGAAGGCCGAAGCGTTTCTTCGTCGCGCCGGCGTAAAGATCGAGGTGGGCGCGACGGTGACCGATATCCGCCGCGATGGGGTCGCGATTCGACGCGGCGATGCGGTCCAGCAGATTCCCTGCCGTACGGCGATCTGGGCAGCCGGCGTCAAGGCGTCGTTTCTCGGAAAAATTCTCGCCCAGGCGACCGACGCAAAATTGGATCGCGGCGGCCGTGTCATCGTCGAGCCGGACTTGTCGCTCGCCAACCATCCGGAGATCTTCGTCATCGGGGATCTCGCGAACTATTCACACCAGACGGGCAAACCGCTGCCGGGATTGGCGCCGGTCGCGATGCAGCAGGGAGAATACGTGGCCAAGGTCTTGGCGAGCCGCTTACAAGGAAAATCGCTGCCCGCGTTCCGCTACCATGACCGCGGCAGCATGGCGATCATCGGCCGCGGGACGGCGGTCGCCGATCTCGGCAAGTTAAAGCTCGCAGGCTTTTTCGCCTGGCTCGCATGGCTCTTTGTCCATTTAATTCAGATCGTCGAGTTCGAAAATCGCGTCCTCGTGCTGGTCCAGTGGGGATGGTATTACTTCAGCCGCAACCGCGCGGCGCGCTTGATCACCGGCGAACACCGCATGCCGTGACCGGCCCGCGATGAGAAATAAAAAAAAGCCCGAACCGTTCGGTTCGGGCTTTTTTTTTGCGGATCAAACCAGGTTTAAATTTCCACGATGCCTTGTCCGGGATGGCTGCGGCCGTTCGCGCCCGGCGTCGCCGCCGACCGCTTGCGAAAATCGTCGACGGTTCTTTTTAGCCCTTCCGCGAAAGAGATTCGCGGATGATAATCGAGCAGGCGTTTTGCTTTCGAGATATCCGCGCGGCTGTGTCTTACGTCGCCGGCGCGCGCCTGCGCGTGCGACCAGCACACCTGCCGACCCACGATTCGTCTCAAGAGATCGATGACATCGAGCAGCGTGAAGGACCCGTTCTGCCCGATATTGAACACCTCGCCCACGGCTTCCATGCTCTCCGCCGCCAGTAGATTGGCATCGACGATATTGTCGATATAGGTGAAGTCGCGCGTCTGCAGCCCGTCGCCGTGTATCTGAAGAGGCTCCCCGCGGACCGCTGCGGCGATGAACCGCGCGATGACGGCAGCGTGCGGCGCATCCGGCTCCTGGCGCGGCCCGAATACATCGAAATATCTCAGCGTCACGGTCTCGAGACCGTAAAGATCGGCGAAGACTTTGCAATAATACTCGCCGGCGAGCTTAGAGACGGCGTAAGGCGAAGTCGGGCAGGGTGTTAAATCTTCGCGTTGCGGCACGGTTTCCGTATTGCCGTAGACCAGACACGAAGAAGCGTAAACGACGCGGCGGACGCCGGCGTCGCGCGCCGCGAGCAAGACATTCAACGTCCCCTCCACGTTGACCCGATTAACGAGGCCCGGATTCTCAAGCGAGAGTCCGACCGACCGCAAAGCGGCCTCATGAAAAACGACGTTGATGCCGCTCATGGCGCGCCGGACGACCGAAGGATTCGTCACATCGCCGCTCATCACCTCGATCCGTCCATCGAAGCCGGTGAGATTTTCCCCACTGCCGAAGCTTAAATTATCTAGCACCCGCACCCGTTCGCCTGTCGCAGCGAGCCGCGCCGCGATACGCGAACCGATAAACCCCGCCCCGCCCGTGACTAGATACATGAGTCTCCTCCTTAAAAAATATAATGGTTCTAAGCAACTCAAATATCATATCTGAAGTAATACTTTAGAACATATTCATGACACCGTCACCGATTTCGCCAGCGACCGCGGCCGATCGATGTTGCGACCGAGCAGCAGCGCCGTCTCGTAGGCGAGCAGCTGCGCTGCAACGAGATGAAGCAAGGGCGCCGTCACCGGCGAGGCCGGCGGAAGAATGATCTCCGTGTCGGCTCCTCCGGGAACACGATCGAAGGCGAGCGCAATCACCTTGCCCTTGCGCGCGCGGACCTCCTCGAGGCTGCTCATCGTCAGATCGAAAAGCGTCTTGTCCTCCTCCGGCGGAATGAGAAACACGCAGGGCGTCTCCTCGTCAACGAGCGACAGCGTTCCGTGCTTTAAGAAACCGGCGGGCATCCCCTCGGCGTGAAGGTAGGTGACTTCCTTCATCTTCAGCGCCGCCTCGTAAGCCATGGGCGTGAAGAGGCCGCGGGCTAAAAAAAACCAGTTCGGCTTCTGATGATAACGCCATGCGAGATCGCGGATCGCCGGGCGTATGCTGCCGAGCGCGCTCTGGATGACATGGGGCAGGGCGCAGAGGTCGTCGATAATTTTCTGATATTTGCCGTTGCGGACGCGTTGTTTCGCGCGCGCGACCTCGACCGCGAGCCGCGTGAGGAGGACGAGCTGCGCCGCCGCCGCCTTGGTGCTGATGACGCAGATCTCCGGCCCCGAGTCCTGCTGGACCACGAGGTCCGCTTCACGCGTCATCGACGATCCCGGTACGTTGACGATCGCCGCCGTGCGCGCGCCCGCAGCCCGCGCGCGGCGGAGCGCCTGGAGCGTGTCAAAGGTCTCGCCCGACTGCGAGATCGCGAGCATGAGCCCGCCGGGATCGGCCGGCGCGAGCGCTTCGGTCTCATCCGAGCTGATCGCGGGTGCGAATTCGCCGGCGAGCGCGCCGAGGAGATACTGCCCGTAGAGCGCGACGTAGTACGTGGTGCCGACGCCGACGAGGACGTTGGGACGCGAGCGGCTCATGGCATGCGCGATCGCCGCGATCTCCTCGTGATTGACGGCGAGCGCGTGGCGGACTGTCTCCGGCTGCTCGCAGATCTCTTTTTCCATATAGTGGCGGTGGCCGGCTTTCCCAATGCTGTCGATGTGCCAATCGATTTCCGTGATTCGTTTCGGCCGCGTCATCCCATCCTCGATGGCGCGGACGCAATAACCGTCGCGCGCGACCACGGCGTACTCCCCGTCCTCGAGAAGGACGGCGCGGCGGGTATACGGCAGGAAGGCGTTCACGTCGGAGGCGATGTAGCTCGTTTGCGGTGAAAGGCCGAGAATCAGCGGGCTCTGCTGGCGCGCGCAATAGATTTTCTTTGCATCGCGCGCGCTGATCATCGCAATCGCGAACGTCCCCTCCAGTCGTTTCAGGGCTTCGACAAACGCCTGCTCCACCGACGCGCCGCCGTGGTGCGTTTCTTCCAGGAGATGGGCGAGGATCTCGGTGTCGGTTTCGGAAGCGAAGCGATGTCCGCGCTCGCGAAGCTCGGCGCGTAGCGCCTGGTGGTTCGAGATGATTCCGTTGTGGACGACCGCGAACTCGCCGTCGCAGCTCAAATGCGGATGGGCGTTGACCAGCGAGACGCCTCCGTGCGTCGCCCAGCGCGTGTGCGCGATGCCGATGTCGCCATGCGCCGAGGCGAAGTCGCCCGCGGCGGCGACGTCCTCGACCGCGCCCACCGCCTTGCGAATTTCGATGCCATGGGAGTTGATTGTCGCGAGACCGCACGAGTCGTAGCCGCGGTATTCGAGCCGCGCGATGCTTTCGACGAGAATGGGGGCGATGGGGTTTTCACCGATGCTGCCGACGATGCCGCACATAAATCTCCTCCTTCATTCTTTTCTCTCGGCTTTGCATGTGACTATTCTGCCGTCCGTTATGCTGAGCACCGATGCCAGGAGATCCGTTGCCGCGCCCAGCACTCGGCCGCTCTCGTCGAAGACCGAGGCTTGATCTCAGCGCCTGCGACGCTGTCGATGATGAACACGAGCAGGGCAAAGGCGAGCGCGACCAAGAGGATGGTCCGCTTCTCAAGTGAACGAGAATACATAAAGCATGTCGCCTTTCGTCGTCTGTTCCGGGAAATCTTTCGTTGCAGCCGAAATCCGGCGAAGCCGACGCGTCCCGGGCATTGAGAGATCAGCGGCGAAGGTCGCGCAGGTCCAAGCGACCACCGGAGAATCGAGGCGCGCGTTCGGGGGATTCCAGACCGTGAAACTCACAGCAATAACCACCGGGAGCCGCCTTTCGACGTTGTGGTCCGCGCCCTGTTTTGCCTAACCGGTCGATTTCTTGGTCATCGGCGATTTCCTCGGCCGGGCAGTCTCGGCTACGGCCTTTGCAACGGCGGGGGCGACAAACTGGGTCGCTGTAGCCGTCCAATGGGTATCTTTCGGAAAAAACAGCAGTTCTTGCCCGCGGTAGCGAGACAGAAGCGGGGAAAGCGCAAGCGTTCGAGAAAATCCCGAGCGAAGCGCCGCCCTGCCCGACCGACTGTGGAAGACCATTGCCTCCGGCTGTAAGCGCCCATCTCGAAACTCGTATGCGCCTCCCAATGTTAATAGGAGCGAGCGCGCCCCAACGGTTTGGGCCGTCCTCGCCATTTCCGCCAGGATGGCGCGGGTGACTTCGAACGGTCCACCTCTAGCTTCGTAGAACTGCGGTTGGAATTCTGGATATGAGGAAAGCTGCTTGGGTCCGGCATTGGCTTGTTCGTCTGCAGCGGGTAGCTTACCCGACGTCAAGACGGGCAAGAGCCTAACGCCGAGGAATTTAAAAAGATGGCTATGCGCGCGCAACCAGTTGGCGCCAGGAATAAAACGCGTGATGCGCCGGCTCCGGGTATAATCGCTCGAGGTCTTTTGCTTTATCAGCTCGCCGCCGCTACCTAGCTTATAACCTACGACGTTATCGTCGAAGTCATTCGTCATGAGCAGTGTGACGACTACATCGGGCTGCAGCGGTACACCGAATTTTTTTAAAAAATTGAGTTCATCCGCGGTTGAATAACCGTAGACTCCGCCGTTTATGACCTCAAATTTTCCCGGATAATTGTGTTCGAGGTCCCGTCCTACCAGGTAGGGAAGCGTTTCGTTTTCGCTCAGACCATGGCCGAAAGTAAACGAGTCACCGAGGAACAATACCCTCGTCATGCCGGGCCTTTTAACCGGTGATATTTCGGCTCCGCGGAATCCCAAGGAGTTGATACGGATATCCGCGGAATATTCGGGCGAGCTCATATGGCCCCGCGCGTTCGGCCGCAAGCGGTAATCGACGTCGGGGTCTCCCATAATGACATCGGACGTCAAAGCCTGCGGCGCGAAAATTCGAACCGCGAATTCACAAACGACGAGACCTACTGCAGATCCGATAAGGATCAGCAGCAATGACAAGACAATGGTTCGACGCCTTGTGCGTAGGTCTGAACGCGTCTCGGCGCGAACGGCATCAACGACGTGCTCGCTACTCATCGCTCTTCCTTCCTAGAGCAGGAGATGAATGTCGACTACGGAGGGAAAGAAACTACCGACGGAAATCGCGCTCAGCGATGAAACGATCTCAAAGGTTCTACAGTAGGTATACCGAATTATCGGGCCAACTGCCGTGGGACGGCGTGAGGTTGCAGATGACTTTCCGAGTTTTCTGCAATCGAGGCATCTGCGGCGTTGTCTTGTGCCGGCTCGTAGGCATTAACGAAATAGAGCGGTCTTTGTTTGCTCTCGTCGAACATCCTGCCGATGTACTCCCCCATGATCCCGACGGTAATCAACTGAACGCCGCCGAGAAACAAGATGACGACCATAAGAGACGGGTATCCGGCGACAGGATCGCCGTAGAGCAGTGTTTTGGCAATGACGATTCCGGCATAAATAAATGCGATAACGGCTGTGACAAGCCCCAGATAGGTCGCCATTTTGAGTGGACCGATCGTGAACGATGTGATGCCTTCGAGTGCGAAGTTCCACAAGTTCCAGTAATTCCATTTCGTCGTGCCGGCGTAGCGCGAGTCGCGGTGATAGGGAATACCTTTTTGTGGATAGCCGATCCAAGTGAACAAGCCCTTCATGAACCGATGCTGCTCCCTGAGCTTACCGAGCGCGTTAACGGCGCGGCGGCTGAGCAAACGATAATCACCTGTATCCGCCGGGATCTTTACCCGGCTGATTTGATTGATCACGCGATAAAAGATGTAGGCCGTCGCTTTTTTGAATCTGCTCTCGCCTTCGCGCGACATGCGAGTCGCGTAGACGACGTCATATCCGTTTTTCCACTCCTTAATGAACTGCGGGATCAACTCCGGAGGGTCCTGTAGATCGGCATCGATAAGGACGACGGCGGCTCCCTTGCTATGGTCGAGACCCGCTGTGACGGCGATTTCTTTGCCGAAATTTCGGCTAAGATCAACAATCGCAATCCGCGGATCGCTTGCCCGAAGCCTCCTCAGCACCGCGAGCGTACCGTCCCGGCTGCCATCATTGACGTAGATAACCTCTACAGTTTCATTAATGCTCGCTAGGACCGCACTCAGCCGTTTATGGAACTGGGGCAGTACGTCTTGCTCGTTGTAAGCGGGAACGATAATGGAAAACTCAACCGCGGCGGCTGTGTTTGATTCCACGGTGGTGCAATCAACCGTTTCTGACGGCATGTTGTTCCCCCCCGTTCTTGACCTTCACTCCCGGCTTGGCGATGAGGCTCAGAGTATCACCCGTGAGACCTAAAATCATAGCCGTCGTCTTATGTTGCTCTATATTCTCTTTAAAATCGGACTCATCAATGATTCTTAGAGTGATGTCTTCGCGAGCATACGTCTTTTTAATGAAAGATTCGCCGAACTCCAGCACCTTCAAACCCGGCATGAGGTAAACCGCGTATTCTGTCTGCTTCGTCGAGGGGTTTAGCAGAAGCAATTCACCCCGCGGGGGCACTTCATCGATATAGGCACCGAGTTGTTGAATCAGCATTGCGGCCCGCTCGCCGTTCTTACGCATGAGCGAAGTCTTGTCCCGAATGGCTGCTATATGACTGACGAACATAAGCACACAGCACGCCACAATGGCATGTTTAAGATAAGACCGCTTGGCCGCGTCTAGAATGGCACTCACTCCAATACCAACGAGAACGGAAAAAAACGGCATCAGATTATACACGTATAGCTCGCTGACGTGATTCAACAAAATCATGGGAAAAGCGGCGCCGATGAAACAAACCACCACCGCCGCTATCTTCAGGTCGCTTCGGCGAAGCCATAATCCATAGGTCACGGCAAACAGCAGAAGCATGGAGGCGCCGGCCGCCAACCCAACGATGACCGTTTCGCCTTTCTCAAAAGCCTCGAAGATTGTCACAGTGGATATCGGCACCGTGACGGCGAAGATATCCAGCAGGAAGTTGATAGGAAGATTTGATCCGATATGGAAATTGTAAACTCCCGAACCAGACGAAGGAGAGTTGGCACCGATGTGGGAATGGACGATGAGGTAGACGAAGAAGACGGCCGCGAAGGGTATTGATTCGGCAAAAACCTTTTTGATGAAACGAAATTTATTTTCGGCTTCGTAGTTCCGAAAAACCGTAGCACAAACGAGGATTGGGAAGAAAGAAGATGCGGCTTCCTTAGACAAAAGTGCCAGGGCGAACGCGACTATGCTGACAACATATGGAGTTATTTTCTTGACGCTTGCCGTCCTCTCTCTTCTCATCGTATTCCATTTGAGCAGCCCCCAAACACTGACACATCCAAAGAAGGTCGCTGCGACCTGGGAGAAGGTATCGACGCTTAGCAGCGCAAAGGCGCTCGCCTGGGACAACGCCATAAAGATCGCTGCCGAGAGTGCGGGAGTCAATGTATAGCCGAGTTCTGTCATCGATCTGAATATGAGGCAGCAAAGAAGCGCGTGTAACAGAAAGTTGAGGAGGTGAATGGGTACGGTATTGAGACCGAAGTTCTTTTGAATGATCGTATAAATGCTCGCCTGAAGCGGCCGATACCAGCCATCGGCATTCACCTGAACGAAATGGCGCAATGGAGCCGTTGAGGCATCGATCCAGCCGAAATCGTCGCCGTAGTACTGAATGCCAACTCCCGGCAGATATATGCAAAAAACGAGCAGAGCGAGAACAACCAGTATGGCCGGCGTTGAAATATATCGCATCGGAGAACTGCTCACGAGGACGGCTTTCGAGCTTTGCGCATGACCTAAGCCGCTGGCGGTCAGAGATGAGTCAATCGTTGGTCTGAGCATATTATCGAGCTTTGTTTTCGCCAACCGCTTGAGCCGGCGCCTCCGGTTTGGTTTCGAGCCAGTCTCGATCGACGTAGATGCGGCCGGGCTGCGGGCGATCTTGCTTGACTCGATCCCGTAAGGCGGCGTCCTGCTCCCGGATTAAATGGGGATTGATAAGTCCGCGGGTCAACGATTCGTAATAAAGCCGCCCGCGGCTCTCCAAGAGCGCGCTAACACCCTGCGGCGCGTCGCGCCGGGTTGGAATCTTCATCTTCTGATAAAGCCCGGTCAACACTCGCTCGACGCTCTGGCGCGACGCGCTGACCAGCCAGGCGATGCCGTCATTCGTGACACCGAGGCAAATGTACAGAAGAACGGTAAACTCGAGATCACTGAGATCTTTGGACGGCGAATTCTTGAGATTTTGGCTGAAGATGTCAGTGAACGAGAGCTCGTAGATGAAAACCTGCTCGACGGCGTTTTGCACGAGCCGCTTGGGCATCGCGCCTTTGTCGACAAAACCCCATACTTCCGGCTTGTGTTTTCCATCGTTGATGAGATTGCCGATTTGGTGCAGGTAGCTCGGATCGCCGGCATGGACCGTACGAAAGAGAAGCCGTGTCTTGAAGTCTTCGTCCTCGGTCCTCGCCTCGAGAATCCGCCGCGCGATCTCGACGCCGGATACACGCGGCACGACGAAATCCAAGTCGAGTACGATATTTTCGATTTCTTCTTCCGCGGCCTTCGAGACCGCCTCGTCAGGAATCTGCGCCCGGTGGATCTCCGCATCGGGCCAGCGCTCGCGGATCCACGAACTCATCTGATCGATGGAATCCGGCGAATCATCGGCGATGAGGACCCTCAGGGGTTCTTTCCCGCCGTTATGATCTTTTTTCCGCGCTTTGGTGGCCACGGGTGGTTTGATTTATATGACGCCGAGAATTTTAGAACCGTCGTCGAGCTTTGCCTCGGTCTGCGCGAGCCGGATCAGGACGGTTGTGCCGCCGGCGGTGGACGTCTTTTTGTATTCGATGGCAGCGCCGATGTCTTCGGCTCGGCGCTGCATGAGATCGATGCCGAAGCTTTGCTCGAAGGGCCCCCCGCCGCCGCGACCGTTGTCGCTGACGGAGATTTCAACGATACCCAAGCGCGGGCGTCTGAGCCGCACGGTTATCAGCGTGCCCTGCGAATGCTTGCGGGCATTGATGAGAGCTTCGGAGACGATGCGGTAGAGAAGAACCAGATGGGATTTATCGCGAAGACTGGTCGTGATCGCGTCATCGGTGATATCGGGGGGACAGTCGAACTCGACTGTAAACTTCGGAACCCGTCTTCGCATTTGGATTTTCACGTCCTCAAGCCGCTTTCGGATGGTCGCTAGAAAACCCTCCGCTTCGAGGTCCTTCGGGTAGAGATGGTTCATGATCCTTCTAAGCTCGGTGACGACGTCGCTCAGCCGCGACTGAGCGTCGGCGAAATCGCGCTCATCGATCGCCGTCGCGAGATAACCGCAGAGCGTATTGAGGACCTCGTGGTGGATCTCTTCTCCGATTCTGAACGCCTGCTTTTCCAGATAAGTCAAAAGGCGCTCCCGGCGATTCTCCAATCTCAGGACTTCACCTTGGAGCTCATCGACCCGCTCGAGCAGGGTCGCCAGGCTGACGCCGAGCGCCGTCTCGAGGTCGACGCGTGCGCGCTCCTTATCTTTGACGCGGTAGACCTTCTCCGCGAGCTTGCCCGAGATGTCGTGAATGACGGTGAAAATTTCCTGATTGCGAAACGTTGCAAGGGTTCGAATCGTTCGCATCATATCGAGGCGGATGCCGTAATGCTCGTCGGACAGGAGCGACATGAGCTTGATGTAGTGCTTCGGTTTAAACCATTCGGGATGCTGCCGCGCGCATTGATAACAAAGCGTTGCGGCATTCCAGCGAACATAGTCGGATTCTTCATCGAGGGCTTCGAATAAAAATTCGAGCTTTTCTTCCGTGTCGACGATACCTAAATCTTCATCGTCACGAAGCCGGTAATGAATGCCGCCGGCGCGGTAAGGCATGAGAAAAAGCTGACAGAAAAATTCCGCGCGCGGCGACAGCTGCACCGATGGAAGCGCATAATTCAACAGTGAGAGAAGCGCCGCCGCCATATTCCGTGTCTTAGCGCGGCGTTTAACGTCGAGCAAAACCGATTCGAGAAGGGAAGGGTCCGAAGGATTCAGCAAAGTTTCGTCCGTCGACCGCGGCTTTGGTCGACGATCGGCTTCTGTCATCTGGCCGGCGACGGCGATCTCGAGAACAATGGCGATAGCGCGATCGATAATTAACGCAAGGATGACTTTCGTCTCTTCCCCGGCCGATTCAAGTCCCGGCTCGTTCAAGCCGAATTGCCGATTCGAGTGGCTCCGTCCGTTTCCCCTCCGGTTCCTCGGCCGTTCCGCGGCGCTTTGAGAATTCTCTCTCCGGGGGGATGCGGAAGGATGCCATGCCGGAAGGGGCGCGTTTACGCGCAAGATCTTGAGAACCGAGGCCATCGAGTCCGTCGCCGACGAAGACTGGACAACGGTCTGTAGGGCATCGATGACCTCCCGGTGGGTTTGCGGCCGTGCCGTTTCAACTCCTGCTGCCTGGGGCTCCGCACGGGTCAGCGTCGGAAGAAGCCGATTAACGGTCTGAAGCTCCCGTGCCAGCCTTTCCTGACTTTTAGCGATGCCTTTCGCCGATTCGCGCTTAACGTCCACCAACATCTCATTGAGCGTGCGGAGAGTTTCTTCGATCGCGGGCGCCGTATGAAAAGTCCTTCGAGCGAGCGCGAGGCGGGTAAAAAGTCCTTCTAAGGCTCGAACTCGAAGCTGTACAAGCTGTCCTTCGGCACGAATGATTTCATGAACGAGCGCTAGCAAGACGGAAGACCGTGGCGCCGTCTCAAACATCACCTCCGTAAGGGGGTCTTGATAATGCAATTTCATCTCATCAAAGAGATCGCGCAAAGCGTCAGCCGTGAGGTCGGAATTAGCGTTGATGAGCGCTGACAACATGTCGCCAGCCCACGGTACGTTGGCCGTTTTATCGATCCAAGACGCCCGATAAAGCTCGCCGTTAAAGCGGATAAAGAACTCCCTCAATAGTCCTGCATCCCGGGACCCCGCGACTTCCCGAACAAAGAGCCTAAATGCTGAACTTATAAAGGGATCTTCCGAGCGGAAGATCTCTTCTAAGTTATGTCTTCGAACCGCCATTTCCCTTCGTTTCTGAGGGGAGTCCCTCAGACAAATATGTATCACATCAGCGCCGGCAAGGGCACTCTGACGCCACGCCTAAGGACTCATCTGGATAGGAGTGCACACGATTATGTTTTTTTCACGGGTGACTTTGCTGATTATTTCCGCGCTAAGCGTGATGAGCGTTCATATTGGTGTGGCCGCCGCGCAGTTTCCCGGCGGATTCATTACTAAAAGCTACGACGCGCCGAATCGACCGAGATTGACGCAGTCTCAGATCCAGAGCTTTCTGCCCGCGGGACGGGGAAAGTTCAACTTCCCGGCGCCCTACAATACCGAAGGGATCCGCATCACCATACCGACGGATTGCGGCGGCGCCGACTGCGTGGACTACGTCGGATATTCCTATTGGAAGAACATGAACAACCATCAGAACAGCGACACGATGTACATCGTGTTGGGGTTGCATCGCGGCAGCGGCGGAGACGGCCCCACGCTGTTCGCTTACAATAAAGTTACCGATGTGGTGACCAAAGTCGGAGCGCTGTTCGATCCATCGACGAAATGGAGCTGGTCGGCGGGCAACGGCTTTTACTTCAGCGCGACGCTGCCGACCAAGCTCTACGTGAATTACTGGGGCGACTCCACGCTCTTTCGCTACGACGTTGTGGACCACAGCTTCCAACAGGTCCTCGACATCGCATCTCGGCCCGATATCTTCGGCTCGAATCGCAATATTACGCAATATCACTCGAGCGACGACGACAAGGTGCATTCGTTCACTGTGCAGGACTCGAACTTCACGATGCTTGGCTGCGGGGTTTATCACGAGGATACCGGCAATTTTCAGTATTTTCCCAAAACCGGCGAATTTAACGAATGCAATCTCGACGCCAGCGGCCGTTGGCTCATGATTCTGGACGGCTCGGCCGATCTCGACAATTACGTCGTCGATCTACAAAACAACAACGAGAAGATCATCCTCAACCAGAACGGGCGCTTGGGCCATTTAGATATGGGCGATGGATATGCCATAGGCGATAGCGGGTCTGTGCCGCTACCCCAGGCCTCGCTTCTCTATAAATTTCCCCTCGCAACCACGACTTATCCCGTCGGGCCGACAGTCTTCTACAATGTCGATTGGTATACGAGCATCGTGAATCATGTGAGCCATCAGAACCGCAGGGTTGGCGTCGCGCCGGAGCAGCAATACGCTTGCGGTAGCAACCTGGACGGTGATCCTTCGCGTGAAAACGAGATCGCCTGCTTTCGTTTGGATACGAGCTATGACGCGTTGTTCGTCGCGCCGGTGATGACCGACATCAACGCGCCGGGCGGCGGCGACAGCTATGCCAAATATCCGAAGGGCAATATCGATATTACCGGCCAGTATTTCTTGTGGACCAGCAACATGTACGGCAACCGCTTGGACGCGTTTATTGTCAAAGTGCCCTCGCAACTGCTAACCGGCTCTTCGCCCTCGACACCTCCGCCTTCATCAGGGCCAACGCCGCCGGTCATTAGTGGCGTATCCGCTCCTGTCGTTAGTTCGTCATCGGCGACAGTTGTCTGGACAACGAGCACCAGCAGCGACTCGCAGGTGGAATATGGCACGACGACGGATTATGGAACCACAACCCCTTTGAACGGGAGCGCCGTCAAATCCCATCTGCAAGTTCTCGACGCTCTCTCGGCCGGGACGATATATCACTATCGCGTTACATCGAAGGATTCGGCCGGTAATGCGGCGGTCTCCGGAGATTTCACCTTTGCCACGACCGATTCGTCGGGCTCAGGTAGCGGAACGTCGGCCGTGTCCGTCGTCTCTCCGGCCTCGGGAGCTGCGGTCAAGGGGAAAGTAAAACTTTCGGCCAAGGCATCCGTCAGCGGCGTTATGCGACTGCAATTCCAAGTGGACGGCCGAAATGTCGGACCGGAGCGTCGTTCCGGCCGTTTTACCGTAACGTGGAATGCGGCGGCTGCGGTTCCCGGATTTCACGTTGTTACCGCAATCGCGCGTGACTCGGCAGGCAATACCAGCGTTTCGGCGCCAGTTATCGTCAGCGTCACTTCCGGCAAGGCCAGCTCCACGGGTCTGTTCACGCAGAACGTCGTATGGAGCAATGCTATCAATGTGACCGTCACGGGAAACTCAATCCAAAAAACCAGCGGTTGCGATGGCTGCGAAGACGCCGCCGCCGTGTCCTCGCAGCAATTCACAGGTAACGGTTATGTCGAATTCACCGCATCTGAAACGACGACGCAGCGCGCCATTGGTCTAAGCCGTGGGAATACGGGTACGATCCGGCAGGATATCGATTTCGCCATAATGCTATGGAATGTCAACGGCGGCGTTGTCGAAATCTATGAAAATGACATTTACCGCGCTGGAACGGTGGGTTATACGCCCGGCGACGTCTTCCGCGTCGCCGTCGATCAGGGCATCGTCAAGTATTCGAAAAATGGCGTCGTTTTCTACACGAGCAGCAAGAAGCCAAGTTTCCCTCTGCTTGCGGATACATCGCTCTGGACTGCCGGCGCGACTCTCACAAATGCCGTAATTTCTAAGACACCCTAAACTTCGCAGTTCCTCCTTAAATCCAAGGACATGCGGATGTCGAGGCCCAATCCCTCGACATCCGCGCCAGCGCGTCATGCCGTGCATCAGCGGCGGTTTTTCTGATGCCTTTCCCTCAACGAATTATGTGTTTCCCCGCGGCTTATTAAGTGCATTCTGCGGCTTATTTGGCCGACATTCATGGTGCAGAGGAGTGGCTAGAATCCATGAAGTTAAACATTCGAACCCTTATCTCATTCAGTACTCTTGCCGTCAGTGCGCTCTTTGCGCTGCCGGCATCCGCGCAGTTTCCCGGCGGATTTATTACTAAAAGCTACGACACGCCGAATCGACCGAGATTGACGCAGTCTCAGATCCAAAGCTTTCTGCCCGCGGGACGGGGAAAGTTCACCTTCCCGGCCCCTTACAACACCGAGGGTGTCCGCATCACCATACCGACGGATTGCGGCGGCGCCGACTGCGTGGACTACGTCGGATATTCCTATTGGAAGAACATGAACAACCATCAGAACAGCGACACGATGTACATCGTGTTGGGTCTTAATCGGAGCCGCGGTGGTGCGGAGGGGCCGACGCTGTTTACCTATAACAAAATTACTGACGCTGTGACCAAAGTCGGACCGCTGTTCGATCCATCGACGAAATGGAGCTGGTCGGCGGCCAACGGCTTTTACTTCAGCGTCACTCAGCCGACCAAGCTCTACGTGAATTACTGGGGCGACTCCACGCTCTTTCGCTACGATGTCGTGACGCACACGTTCCAGCAGATTTTCGACATCGCCTCGCGGCCGGATATCTTCGGCTCGAATCGCAACATCACCCAATATCATTCCAGCGACGACGACAAGGTGCACTCGTTCACTGTGCAGGACTCGAACTTCACGATGCTCGGCTGCGGGGTTTATCACGAGGATACCGGAAACTTTCAGTATTTCCCGAAAGTTGGAAATTATGACGAATGCAATCTAGACGCGTCTGGGCGATGGCTCATCATACTTGAGGGCGGTCCTGACTTGGATAATCACGTTATCGACTTGCAGACGAATACCGAGACGGTAATCCTTAACCAGAACGGCCGGCTCGGTCATTTGGATATGGGTTACGGATATACCGTCGGCGACAGCGGGTCTGTGCCGCTACCCCAGGCCTCGCTTCTCTATAAATTTCCCCTCGCAACCACGACTTATCCCGTCGGGCCGACAATCTTCTACAATGTCGACTGGTATACGAGCATCGTGAATCATGTGAGCCATCAGAACCGCAAGCCAGGCGTGGCGCCGGACCAGCAGTATGCCTGCGGCAGCAACTTAGACGACAATCCTTCGCGTGAGAACGAGATCGCCTGCTTTCGGCTTGACACGAGCTATGACGCATTGTTTGTCGCGCCGGTGATGACCGACATCAATGCCCCGGGCGGCGGCGACAGCTATGCCAAATATCCGAAGGGCAACCTCGATATCACAGGGCAATACTTTATCTGGACCAGCAATATGTACGGCAACCGTCTCGACGCGTTTATCGTCAAGGTGCCCTCCCAATTGCTAACGGGTGCAACTACCACAACGACCACCTCCACGTCCGATACCACGCCTCCGACGATCAGCGGTGTATCCGCCCCCGTCGTCGCCTCCTCATCCGCCACCGTCACGTGGGGAACGAACGAATCCAGTGATTCACAGGTGGAATACGGCACGACTACGGCTTACGGCAGCTCGAGCTCCGTCAACTCGACAATGGTAACCTCGCATACTCAGTCGCTTGCGGGTCTTGTGGGGAGCACGGTTTATCATTATCGTGTGAAGTCGCGCGATGCAGCGGGAAATCTTGCGACGTCTGCGGATTTTTCTTTCACGACCCCAGCGCCTACCGATACTACGCCGCCGGTCATCAGCGGGGTCTCCGCGCCATCGGTCACTTCGTCCTCAGCGAGTGTCTCATGGGTGACGAACGAGGCGAGCGACTCACAGGTGGAATACGGCACGACGACCGCGTACGGGAGCTCCACCGCAGTCAATTCGACAATGGTCACGTCGCATTCGCAGTCGCTCAGCAGCCTAGCCGCAGGCACGGTCTATCACTATCGCGTCAAGTCGCGCGATGCGGCGGGTAATCTCGCGACGTCTGCGGATTTTTCTTTCACAACTTCAGCGGCGGGCGATACGATATCTCCGACAGTCGCCATCACTGCACCGGCGGCAGGCGCGCATGTGAAGGGAAAGATAAAGGTCGCCGCGACGGCCTCTGACAATGTGGGTATCGTCGGCGTGCAATTCCAATTGGACGGCAAGAACCTCGGGGCCGAAGATACCACGGCTCCTTATACCACCATTTGGAACACATCCACTGCGGCGCAGGGATACCATACATTAACCGCGGTTGCGCGCGACCAAGCAGGCAACCGAACGACATCGGCGCCCGTCACTGTTATCGTCGGCACAGTGACCGCCGACACCACGGCGCCGACGGTATCCATTTCGTCGCCCGCTGCCGGGACAACCGTCTCGGCCACGATAACTGTCACAGCGAACGCGGCGGACAATGTCGGCGTGGTCGGCGTGCAATTCAAGCTCGATGGGGTCAACCTCGGGAGCGAAGACACGGCGGCTCCATATTCGGTGTTTTGGGACACGACGACGGCTGCAAACAGTTCGCATGTCCTCACCGCGGTCGCGCGCGATGCCGCTGGCAATTCGGCCACTTCCACAGCCGTCGCAGTGACGGTCAACAATGCCGCGGCGCCCGTGATTTCGAGCGTGTCGGCCTCGCCGATGGGTTCTTCGGGCGCTGTCATCGGTTGGAAGACCGACAAAACCTCGAACTCCCAGGTCGAGTACGGTATTACGTCCGCCTACGGCGCCTCGACGCCACTCGACGCCGGAATGACAACAGCCCATTCGGAGGCGCTCTCCGCGCTGACGGCAAACACCGTTTATCATTATCGAGTGAAATCGACCGATACCTCGGGAAATCTCGCCGTTTCCGGTGATTCCACCTTCACAACGCCCGCGTCGGTGCAGAATGTTGTCTGGACGAGCCTCATCAATACTACCGCCAGCGGCAACTCGTTGCAGAAAACTGGTGGCTGCGATGGCTGCGAAGACGCGGGCGCCGCTTCTCAGCAGCAAATCCTTTCTGGCGACGGCTATGTCGAATTCACGGCGTCTGAGAGCAATACCAACCGCACCATCGGGCTCAGCAACGGTAATCCCGGAGTAACGCGCGGTGAGATCGCTTTTGGGCTGCAAATGTGGCACGTTTCATACCCCTCTAATCTAGAGGTGCGGGAGAACGGGAATTACCAAACCGCGACGTCCTATGTGCCCGGCGATGTTTTCCGGATTGCCGTCGTATCAGGCGTCGTAAAGTATTATAAAAATGGCGTCTTGTTTTATACGAGCACGAAAGCGCCTGTTTACCCATTGCTTGTAGACACGTCGCTCTGGAGCGCCGGGGCCACGATCGCCAACGCGGTCATCTCCACCTCGCCGTAGGTTACCCGCCTTCCGCATCCAGCGCCTTGCGCGGCGCGGCCGCCCACGTCGGCCGCGCCGCGCCGGCGATAAGCCGCAGCAGTCCGCAAAAGAGCCCCGCATTGAGCACGACGAAATAGCGCGCGGCGGTCGCTAGCCGGCCGACCGCCGGGAGCGGGCGAAGCAGTGCGCTGCCCAAGGCCAGGGCATAAAAGGCCAACTGCGCGGCCAAGAGCCAACGAAAAAACGGATCGTCAAGCAACGCCAAATTTCCGATCAGACCCGCCAGCATGAGCCACGGCCCGAGCCATCGAAGCGCTTTATGTGAGAAATACGCCAGCGCGATCATTCCTTTCCACGGCAGCAGCAGTCTCCACGTCCATTTCAGAGCTTGAAAATCACCCGCGCCGATGCGCACGCGCCGACGGAATTCATCGCGCACCTGCTCGGGAGACCGCTCACAGGCGCGCGCTTCGGGCACAAAAAAAATACGGTCGCCGAAGCGGAGCCGCATGAGCATCGGAATCAGGAAATCGTCGACGATCGCTTCGCGAGACAGTCGCTGATACCGTTCGCGCCGGAACGCGTAGATCGCCCCGTTGGCTCCGAGGAGGCTGCCGAATTGCGATTCGAGCGTTTTGATCCATGTCTCGTAACGCCAGTAGGCGCCGTCCAGATTGCCTTTTTCGAACGGTGACCTAAGCTCCAGACATCCAACGACGACCGAGCCGTGCGGATGCTGGCCGAGAGCTCTGACGAGTTGCCGCACTGCGTCGAGGCGAAAGTATGTATTGGCGTCGGTGAGGACGACGATGGCGCTCCGCGCCTCGGCCATAAGATCGTTGAGCACGCTCGCCTTGCCTCTCCTTTCAGGAAACGCCAGCAGGCGGACGCGCGCATAGGATTTTACGATTTCTTCCGTGCGGTCGGTAGATCCATCCGATCCGATGAGAATCTCGACCCGCTCTGGTGGATAGTCGATTTTGAGCAGATTTTCGATGCGCTCGGCGATCGCCTGCTCCTCATTATAGGCGGACACGAGGATGCTTACGTCAGGCCATTCCGCGGGCTCATCGTTCGATTTATCCGGCTTCGATACGAGCCGGCTAAAAAACCAAAGCATCGCGGGATAGCCGACGTAGGTGTAAAACAAGAGCGCGAAGGATAGTAAGGTGAGCCAGTAAAAAACCTGCTCGGTGCTCATTTGTTCCTTATTTTCAGAGTAAAGGTGCGACCAGGGACGTTGGCCGCATCAATTAAGAATGATCAATTGAAAAAAAATTTCCGTCTCATCGATGAAGGTCGGGAACATCACGCCGAGCGTTCGCTGGACTATTCTTTTAATCCAAGGCATCCAGTGGCGGAATAGGGGATGCAAGCAGTGATACCCCACTTCGGTGGCTCCGGCCAACAGCCAGAGAAATTGCGAGTAGGTGTTATACGGAAACAAACTTAAATCCACTACTGGTCGCGTGCCGTTTGCGAACAGTAACTTGTAATCGGCCAAACCTCGGCCGAAATCGAGCGCGTCGACGATGCGGCTTTGGTGGAGTTCTTCTAAAATTTTAAACAAAAGAACCTTGCCGGGATTGAGTTTGGCGAATTGGGGATCGTAGCCGACGACATCGTAAGATAACTCGCCGTGGCGAATGGTCGCGTAACAGTACGCCGCGGGTACGCCGCGAATATAGAGGATATAGCTGCGCCACCTGCCAACGGCGGCGAGATAAGAGGTCTTCTTTACGGCCTGCGGGGTGACGCGAAGAGCATTCATGCCTATCTTCCACTGGTACGTCAGCCGGGCGATGCTTCCCGCGTCGCGCATGAACTGTTCCACGTCCGCGGGCGAATGATAGATCTTTATCTCGACGTCTCCCGCAACCGCCTCATCAAGGAGCCGAACCTCGCGTCTTAAATTGTAGCGGGCCTTCTTTGTAAAGCGTTTTTTGAGATAGCTTTCGAAGGTATCATCGAGCTTTACTTGAACCGTCGGCACGTCCTTGCGGATCATCCGATAGCGCGGCCTCTTTTGCGCGCTCCCAAGGCGTCTCACGAGCGGATCATCTGGCGAAACCTCGAGGATATTTCCGATATGCCATCCGCGCTGATTGAGCAACAGCTCGAAAAAGCGATCGAGAAGGTTATCGGGAATTGTCCTGACGCCGACGAGGCCGAAGATCCTGAGTTGCCTGACCGGCAGACGCCCCAAAGATAACGGGCCGACGGCCGGTCGGAACTGCTTCCAGGAAAACGCATACGTCAGGTAGGCGAACGGTACTCCATCGTCGTAGGCTACGACCGCGCCCGAATGCTCGCCTTCAAAATCTTCCGCGAGGAATTCAGCATCCATCCCTGGAATGGTTGCGCTTGGGAGCCCTGCCGCCCGCAGCTTGGGCGCTAGATCGCGCAATGCTTCGCGACTCGCATAATGTCGAATCTCAGTATCCATCGTTTGCAGCTGTTTCACGTTTTTCTCTCGGATAAATCACGCCATTAAGCGGCGCTTTCGACGCTTTTCTCGATTTTACTTTTTTGAACGATACCTCTCGTGAGGTCGATGACGATGTGATTCGCGTCCGCGGCGGCAAGCGCAGCGGCGGCCTCGGTGTCGGCGTTGCCGATGACTAATACCTCGGCGTGCGCCAGCAGCTCTTCGACCGTCTCGCACATCAGAGACGAGATGTGCGGAATCTCCTCCTCGATGTATCGGCGGTTCGCCCCCATCAGGCGGGCCAAGGAGACGTTGCGGTCTAGAATGCGCACGTCGCAGCCTTTACCGATGAGCGTCTCGGCCAACGTGACCATGGGGCTTTCTCTCAAATCATCTGTCAACGGCTTGAAGGAAAGCCCGACAATGCCGACTTTGCGTTTGCGAGTCTTTAGAATCGCTTCCACCTGCTGGCGGACCTGCCCTTCGTTGGACGGCAGGATCGAAGTGAGCAGCGGGACGGCGAGATCGGCCGAGCGCGCCGCGTAAATGAGAGCGCGAAGGTCCTTCGGCAGGCACGAGCCGCCGAACGCGAATCCCGGTCGCAGGTACATTTCGGAAATGTTGAGCTTTTTATCCGACATAAAAATGCGCATGAGCTCCTGCGGATCGACGCCGAATGCGCCGCAGATATCGCCGATCTCGTTAGCGAAGGTGATTTTCAGTGCGTGAAATGTGTTCGAGACGTATTTGAGCATCTCCGCCGTTTTAATCGTGGTCTGGACGAAGGATGACTGAACGCCGGTATACAACGAACGTAGCAAGGCCGCCGTCGAGGCATCTTCGGTACCCACCAACGTGAACGGGGGCTGAGCGAAGTCTTTGAGCGCGCTGCCTTCCCGCATGAACTCTGGATTGACGGCAACGCGGAGAGAAGCGTCCAACGGCCGGCCGGCGCCGGCGGTCAGGGCGGGAATGAAGATCTGCTCGGTCGTTCCCGGCAGCACCGTGCTGCGGAGCACGACGGTGAAGGGGGCCGAGCGCGTCGCGAGCGCCGCGCCGATCTCGCGAGCGACTCGCTCGATCGCGGCGATGTCGAGCCGACCATTCGATCGACTCGGTGTTCCTACGCAGATCAGCGCGAGTTCGGTCTCTTTAACGGCGTTTTCCGTGGAGGCGATCGCGCGCAGCCGCTTGTCCCAGACCACCTCCGCCAAAACGTCGCCGAGGCCCGGTTCGACGACCGGTGGGACCGCGTCGTTGACCATGACGACCTTCTCCGGAGTGATGTCGACGCCGATTACCTGATGGCCTGTTTTGGCCAGACATGCCGCTGTCACACACCCGACGTATCCTAGTCCAAAGACGCTAACTCGCATAGTGAATGGCCTCCTTTAAATGCATTTCGAATTCCGCCGCCACCTGTTTCCACGAATATCGCTCTTCGACGAGTTTTCTGCCGCCGTGTTCCAGCTTGCCGCGCCGCGTGGGGTCGCGAAGCAATTCGATCACCGCGCGCGCGAAATCCTCCGGATCGTCCGCGGCAAGGAAATGCTCTCCCGAGACCAGCGGCAGCCCCTCCGCGCCGATCCGGGTCGAGACGACCGCTTTGCCCATCGACAGCGCCTCGAAAATCTTGATCCGCGTCCCGCCGCCGATTCGGAGCGGAACGACGTAAACCGCGGCCTCGCCGACGTACGGTCTCACGTCCTCCACCGTCCCGGTCACGCGCACCGCCGCGCCCGCCGCGGCGCGGAGCCGCGGCGTGGGATTTCGGCCGACCACTGTGAGCGTCGCTTCGGGAATTTCTTGGCGAATCAGCGGCAGGATCGACTCTATGAAATAAAGAATGCCTTCTTCGTTAGGATACCAATCCATCGAGCCGGTAAAGACAAGCTTTGCCGCCGACTGACGTGTGCCGTTCGGGTGAAAGTAGGACGTATCGACCCCCGTGGGGATCGCACGCACTTTCGCCCGAGGGGCCGCCGCCGCTAACACGGCCCGGTCGTTCTCCGAAACGGCGAGGGTCAGCTGCGCGCGCGTGCACGCGTTCGCTTCGGCTCGTCGGAGCTTTTTCCATTCGATCGCCAGCAGAGCGCGGCGCAGCGGGCGCGTTTCAGCGTCGTAGAGCCGTTTCCAAATAAGATACTCGGCGTTGTGCTCGAACAGTACCGTCGGTACGCGCACTTCGCGAGGCAGGTTTGGGATTGCGTAAAGGAAATCGACCACGCAAAGATCGGTTTTCTCGGGCGTAAGGCGCTGAAGGACTTCCCGTTGGAGCGCCGGGATGCGCCATTTCCAGAGCGTTACCGGCAGTGGAGATACCCATGAGCGCAATAGCGCCAGCACGAACGCTCGGCTATCGCGCTTGGGCAGCGAGTAAGGCACCGAAACCACCTCGCAGCCGGGCAGATTAGCGGCGAGGCCGGCGGCATCGTCGCCGACGCCGTGCGTCGTCAGTACGGTCATCCGGTGCTGCCGCGCCAGTTCGGAAATGATATGAAAACTTCGCTGCCTTCCGCCGGTATTGAGCGGCCAAAGGCCGCCGACGTTGAGCCAGAGTATTCGCATGATCATGCCGCCCGGAGAACGACGCTGCGGTCTTCGCCATCCAGGAAAATGCGCTGCCACATCTCGAGGTTGATCAAAAGCCAGAGCCGGTCTCCGTGCTCCCGTGCGCCGCTGCGATGCTCCTCGGCGAGCCGTTGGACCGCCGCGCGCTGGAATAGCCGCCGCTCGATGGTACGGGAGCCCAAAACGAATTCCTCGACGATCGGCCAGAACGGTCCGCGCAGCCACTTTCCCATCGGGACAGGAAAACCCATCTTGCTGCGGGTGAGGATCTCCTTCGGTACGATATCCTTCACCGCTTCGCGCAGCACGGCCTTAGTCGTCAAGCCTCGGACTTTGAAACGACTCGGTAAGCGCACGATATGCTCGACGAATTTGTGATCGAGAAAAGGAACGCGGCTTTCGATGGAGGCCGCCATACTCATCTGGTCTTGCTTCATGAGCAGCTCGACAAGATACGTTTGCAGGTCCGCTCGACTCATCCGCTCGAGAGTGTCGCCGTCGATCTCGTCGTAGCAGCGGAGGCATTCTGCGTACGCGTCGGTCCGTACGAGATCGCGGTCGGCCAGCAGTCCGGCGCGAAGACGGTCTGGAAAGACCGCGAAGTTCTCGTAATAAAGACCTCGAGCACCGGGGTCGAGCGCAAGGAAGCTTCTTTCCGCATACCGCCTAAGCCGCCGCGGTAAGCGCCGTGTCAGCTCTTTCGCTTTGACGCGTAGCGTTTCCGGGACTACTGGAAAATACAGAGAGCCCATTCGCTCATTCCACGCTGTCGCGCGATACCACGGATAGCCCAAAAACAGCTCGTCAGAGCCTTCACCGGTCAATACGACCTTAACGTGGTCGCGCGCCAGTTGAGATACGAAGTTCAGCGGGATGCTCGAAGTAAAGGCGATCGGCTCGTCCTCGTGCCAGATGAGGTTTGGCAGCGCGCCGAAAAATTGCTGAGGAGAAACCACGATCTCGCGGTGTTCCGCATGGACGGCGCTTGCAACCAGACGCGCGTAATTGAGCTCGTTCGCTTCCGCTTCGGCGAAGCCGACGGAAAACGAACGGATTCGCTCCTTCACCAAAGGAGCCATGAGCGCCGCCAACGCGCTGGAATCGAGGCCGCCGGAGAGAAACAATCCCAGCGGCACATCACTCATGAGATGGCTCCGTACCACCGAGGAGAGGTGCTGGCGCACCTCCACGGCGCCCGCTTCGAGGGAGGCCGAGTTGCTATTGTCGGCCAACGGCAGCTCCCAATATCGCCGCTGGCGGATGCCATGCTCGAGGGACCAAGATAGCGTGCGACCGGGGAGAAGCTTCTTGATACCGTCAAAAAAGGTGTCCTCACCTGCGACGAACCGTGTCGCGAGAAATTCCGGTAGGATCGCTTCGTTAAACGAAGGCTGGACGGAACCGCCGGTTAAAATTGCTTTTATCTCCGAGGCGAAGACGATCTCGTCTTTTGTGATCGCATAATAGAGCGGCTTGATGCCGAGGCGATCGCGCGCGAGAAGAAGCCGGCCGCGGTTTTTGTCCCATAGGGCGAAGGCGAACATCCCTTCGAGCAGCTCCACGCAGCGATCACCTTCTTCTTCGTAAAGGTGAATGATGGTTTCGGTGTCGCTCCGGCTGGCGTAGCGATGGCCGCGCGCTTCGAGATCGGGCCGCAGAGCGGCATGGTTGTAAATTTCGCCATTATAGGTGATCCAAACCGATCCGTCTTCGTTCGTCATCGGCTGATGGCCGCCTGCGACATCGACGATCGACAACCGTCGATGGCCGAGTCCTACACGCCCGTCGACCCACAGGCCGGCGCCGTCCGGGCCGCGGTGACGCAGGACGTCACGCATGCGTTTGAGCCGGGGCTCGTCCACCTGACTTTGCGGATTTAATTTGATAATGCCAACGATACCGCACATCGACCGCTACCTCCTAATTCGCCATAATGCGGGTTGCGTAAAGACTTTCGACCGATGCTTGGAGCCGCGGCGCGAGGGCATTGGTATAACGTGTGGCGCCGGAATCGTTCATATGAAAGCCGTCGGGCCCGAAATCTTTGCGCCCGATGCTTTCCGGCGGCAGCGCGATGATGACGGGGACGCCCGCGGCTGCGCCAGCGGCCGTGAGGACGTCCACATACGCTTCATGCGTGAGCGGCGGTGCAAGGAAAATCAACCGGACATCGTATTCGGCCGCGGTGCGCTTGAGTGCCGCAAGTCGCGGCATCAGGGATTGAAGGTCTACTTCGCCCAACGGCTTGGGCGCTGTCTGGGTCATAAGATCCATAAGGTCGTGGACGCCGGGAAAGATTTTTGCCAGGAGCCATTTTCTAATGTCGGCGCGGCCGGCGTAGAACGCGCTGACATGGCCGAATAGCAGATTGCTCGTGGACGTCCGATCGAGTTCGAGGTCGCGTGCTACGGCTGCTAGATCACCGGCGCTCATCAAATTATACGCGAAATATTCTCCGAGGACTTCCGACATCGCGAGCTGGCGGACCGTCAAGGCCAGCACCAAGACGTCGGGATGCGCGCCGTCATGGAAGATTCGCCGCAATCCGTAGAGCCAATCGAAATAGGTAGTTTGTTCCACGGCGAACCGTTTTACCTCGATATCGGTGGGCAGTATTTCTTTCAGGAGCGGCAGATCGACGGCCGCAAGGAGCAATGAATTGCCTGCGAGCAACACCTGTGTACGCCCACGGTCATGGGTCTGGCGCATGCGCAGGACCGACAGATATTCTTCTCGGATGCGGCGCTGGACTTTGCTCACGCGATGGAACCCATAGCTGCTCACGAATTCGACCATGATGAGAAAAGAAAAGATCACCAACAGCAACACCGAAATCCAAAACGGAGATCCCGCGGCCGGTATAGCGGGCGCGATCGCCTCGACGCGTTCGAGTGATTCGACTTGGCTGGAATCGGGAGCCGGTGACCCCATGGACGCTCCTCCTTCAGATGATCAGCCGACGATTAGAACTGAAAATAGATGAAGGCGTTGATCTGATTTGCGGATAAAAGTGTCACGGCGGCAAGGAATCCAAACGCGACGGCCACACGATAGGGCTCTAAGGCGACTGCCAAAGGATATTCTTCACGCCGATGTTCGAGAAATAGATCGATGAGAAATAGCGGAATCGTGAAAAACGCCAGCAACGAAAAAGCCGTCAGGAATTCCGACCTCCAGGCGAGCGTTTTGAGGCCCGAGAGAAAGTGCAGCGCCTCGCCGATGCTCGCCGCTCTGAAGAAGACCCAGGTAAGGCAGACCAGATGGAACGTCACGATGCGTTGCGCCCAAACCTGCAACGCCGATACCTTTTCTTTCGCGTCGAAGTCATCGATACCCAACGCGCGTCCGGCACTCAGCGCAAAGCCGTGCAAAGCGCCCCAGACGACGAATGTCCAGTTGGCTCCGTGCCACAGTCCGCCGAGCAACATGGTCGCGAGCAGGTTGCGCTGGGTCTTTAACTCGCCGTCGCGACTGCCGCCGAGCGGGATATACAAATAATCTCGAAGCCACGTGCTGAGGCTTACATGCCACCGGCGCCAGAAGTCCTTGAGGCTCGTCGCCAGGTAAGGTTGGCGGAAGTTCACCATGAAGTGGAAGCCCAGCAGCTGCGCGCTGCCGCGCGCGATATCTGAATATCCACTAAAGTCCCCGTAGATCTGCCACGCGAACGCGTACGTGCCGAGCGTGATGACGGCGAGGCTGGGCGGACCGAGCTGTCCGCCGAAGGCGGCGTTGGCGATCAGCGCGCAGTTGTCCGCCACGACGCATTTGCGAAAAAGGCCCGACAAGATGAGCACGATGCCGTCGAAGAAAGCATCAGGCCGGAAAATCCGCGGTGCGTGGACCTGAGGCAGCAGGTGAGACGGCCGCTGGATCGGACCGGCCACGAGATGGGGGAAGAGGCTGATGAACAACGCATAATCGAGTAAGGACTCCGACGGCTTCAGCCGGCCATGGTAAACGTCAACGATATACGCAATCTCCTGGAAAGTATAAAACGAGATCCCCGGCGGAAGAAGGATTCTAAGGGCCACCATCGGCACGTCATTGAAGCCGAGCCCCTGCAGGGCGGCCGAAAGGGAATCGGCAAAGAAGTTGAAGTATTTGAAGACGCCGAGGAACGTGAGATTAACCGTAATGGAGAACGCGAGCAGTAGGCGCCGTCGGCGCGCGTCGTCCGAATCATGGATGGCACGAGCGCAATAATAATCGACTGTGGTCGAGACGGCGATCAGGGTCAAAAACCGCGCGTCCCACCAGCCGTAAAAGGCATAGCTCGCGGCAAGCAGCAGAATGTTTTGGCGGCGGTGCGTGAGCGACCAATAAAGTAGCACGACGATGCAAAGAAAGGCGAAATATACTGGTGTGTCGAAAAGCACAGATCAGCCTTCCTTGAAAGAAAATGCCGCCAGCCGTTCTCGGTTGTGTTGTGTGGGCGGCAGTAAAAAAAAGCCATTTTCGCCGCCAACCGACTGTCCGGTTTCGAGTGTCAAAAAAAATTGGTGGACATCGTGCCATGATACCCTCGGGTCGTCTCCCTCCACCCAGCCGAAATCGAAGCTCGGGCGGGGAGAAAACGCTTCTTTCGACACCCACATATCGCCCCCGCGGCGCCAAACGGCGATCGTCTGTGCGGCAAACATCTCGCGCCAACGCGGCGCATCGGGGCCGTTTCTGTTGAGGATGTCGAAAACGATCGGAACTTCGCCGCGAGGTTGCGATAAAATTCCCGTGAGATTGATTGGGTTGAAAGGATAGTTCCAGTAAAATGCATTTAAATCGTCGAGTGTGAGCACCGTTGCGATCCGGCTGTGAGGTTTCCAGATGAGCTGGATTTCGCCGAGACGTAAGATCGCAGCCGTTTGGCGGCTTTCCGCAGCGGCTTTGCTCAACGCCGTGCCGTTGACAAAGATCAGAAGGAGCGCGAGTACTGCAACCGTGTGACGAACCCTGACTCTCCGCGCCGTTTCAGAAAGTAGACAGGTAAAAGAAAGAAACAGAGCCGGATACAACGGCAAATAGCGCTCCATGTCCCCGCCTTGCCAGAACCATGCGAAGACGATGACAGGGAATCCACTGACTACAAGGAACGCGAAAAAACGCCGGCCTTGGCGCGAACGGACCAAGGCGCCTAGCGAGAGCATCAATAGTAAGTAAAAAAGCAGGAATTTTCCTAGACTCACCCGCATCAGATCAAATAAGGAGACGGGGTTGTAAGCGTCATGAAGCAGAAAGCGTTTGTAAAGCACTCCGTCGTTGGCCATGTTGATAAATGAGCGCGGAAACCCGAAAACCATACGAGCGAAACCGCCGCTCGTGATCCCATGACTCGATTCCGACATCCAGACGATAAATCCGTAAGGATCGTAAATACCTTGCGCCATCGCGGCAAAACTATAAAATACAGCCGCCGTGATTGCCCAGACGAGAAATGCGCATAGCACCCACCTCAAACGCCGTGCGTGCCAACCGAAAAGTAAAAGCGTTGAGCCCAAGGCTCCGGGCACGGCCAGGACGTAGGGGAACCATAAGCCTATAGAGATAGTAAAGGCGATCCCTGAACCGATCGCGCAAGCGAAGTTGTAAACTCCCGTTGCTTCCTGACGGAACACGAGCCACAGGCCAGCCAGAAAAAAGGCCAAGCCAGGAATATAGGAGCACCCAGTGTGGACGAAGTTGAGAAAAGTCTGTGAGAATACAAAAATAGTTGTGACTAAAAATCCAACCCAAACTTGCTGGCTGAGTCGCAAAGATAAATCGTAAAGCACAACAACGCAGATGAGGCCGGAAACCCAATTGATCGCGATGAGCGCGGCAATTAATGTGCCGCGGTCATTGAGACCCTTCGTCACACTATCGATGACATGCCAAATGAGAGAACCTGAGAGGAGCCAGAGAAGATGGCCAAAGTTCGGCGCCATCGCATTGATGATCAAGTTCGAGTAATGCACCGTATCGCCCATGAAAAACGCATCGGTGAAATAAGTTGCGCCGACATAGCAGATAATGGCGGGCAGATAAAAACGAAGCGCCCCAGAGAGGCGTGCGGCGCAGGAGATCGAGGCCGAGTAGGCGAGTGTGCGTGAGATTTCCATGCGGATTCTTGTGATGACTGAGAAGATTTTGGGGCTCGACCGGGCGCGTTTGCCGGTCGCACTTATTGAAGCGCGGCGGCGGCGCAACCGATGCGGATCGCGATCAATTCATCGAGTCTGTCCTTCGAATGGCGACTTCGTTCTCGTGGATCATTACGGTTTCTCCGTTGCGAATAAAACTTAGGCCCGAAGGACCAATGGGATCGCTCAAGATAGGCAAAATATCGGGAGGCTGGGCCGAGGCATCTGCAAAGGGAATGACGACGGTCATGACTCTGGATGGTAGCCTTGTATGCATCGAACAGATCAGGACCGGCGCGGGGACCCGCCGCCCATACTCAGGAGAGTGCCAGCCTTGTATCGGCGCGACGCCTCCTCTCACAAGCTCTAAACGATAAGGCACGTTCGCAAAGTGTCGGAGCAGCAAAGCATGACCCTGATGGCCGCGCGCTCTCACCCAACGGCCATCTTCGATGTCGACTGGGAACGGAGCGAATTGAAAGCGAATATCCACGCGGTGCTCGGCCGAGCCCAGAAGATCGTCGACGACGATCCAATAGCTCTGCTTGACGAAAACGATGCGCCGCCGGTGCACCACCGGATCCAAGAGACGCGTATACGCGTAATGTTCGGCATCGGCGAAATCGTAATCGTCGGCCGATAACCACCGTCGGAGCCGCGCGCCGGGATGGTCTTTCCATTTGAAGGGTCCGGAGGAGAGCGCTTGGCTCTCGCCATCGACGGCGACGGTGCTATGGGCGAGGCTGCCGCGGAAAAAGTCGCGCCAGGCGGGCTCAGACGTATAACAATAGGTTCCCGCGTCGACGAGGTACGGCTCGCCGAAAACCGAGCATTGAATGCTGAGAAGATCGGCATGGCCGTGGCCGCTCTTGGGCGAGCTGAGCGGCCCCGTATCGAAGATTAGCTGGTGCGCATCACGCGCCCAGCCGCTCCGCATAACAACATAGCCGTCTGAAATGGAGCATGAGCGACCCGCCGGCGGTGTCGGTGCAATGCGCCGACAGTCTTTGTGCCGTGCCGCTCCGAGAAGCCAGAGGCTTTCCGATGCCGGCCCTTCAGCCGCCCAGGCGTAATCCGGCCGGTTGAAGAAGGCCGCGGCTACGGCAAACACGCCGCGCGCGTCGTTGCCATTCCGCCTATCGAATGGCAGCAGGCAACCGCCGTCGGCATCGCCGATATCAGGGAGCGAGCCGTCCGGACGCCTGAGGGTAACGAGGGCGTCGATCAGCCGCTCGATACGGTGCCCCACGGACTGCGGCAAAGCGATCTCGTTGCGCTTCGCCAGAATGAGAAAGTGGAGATAGATTTCCGCGGTGTAGCGCTGATAACAAATGGACTGCTCGAAGTAAACGCCGTCGGATAGAATCTGCCGGCCGCACTCGTCGATCAAGATGCGCGCGCCGAGCTCTCGCCAGCGCCGCGCGCCTTGGAGGTCGGCAAACAGCACCCCTGCATAGAAGAGTCCCAGGGCTTCTCCCGTGAGGTGGGTATTCGGCGCGAAATAATAGGAGAGGTATTTCTCGACGCGCACTGCATGGTGCGAAACGCATTCAAGCATTCGGAGAAAAAGCTCGGGAGCGAGCGCCTCGGATCCGCGGAATAGAAACAGCGCCCACGACCACGACACGATGCGCAGCGCCGTCTCGAGACTGCTTGTCCAGTGAATGCCGAGGCCGGGCGGGTTGGCGCGGACCCATTGCCGGAAATATTCGGCGGCACAGCGCGCGTACTTCTCCTCGCCAGTGAGTCGGTAGGCGATGCCAAGATACATCATCCACTGATGACGGCTAAGCTCCCAGACGATCTTACTGTCCCCGACCGCTGCGGCATCGAGCGGATCGATGCGGCTCCAATGCGCGAGAATACTTCGCCGTCCCGTTACGGGATCAAGCCGCCAGTCGATGGGATCGCCGAAAAAAAGTTTCTCGTACCCGAGTAGATCGAAGCGGCCGGCCAAAATCCGCTCGGCGGCGCCGATGATCCGCGCCGCCGTCTCCGGCATCTCGCCGTGTAAAACTGTCGCCGCGCCATGTTCCGTCGCGCCTTCGAAAAAGCGGCTCGCTGCCGTCTCTTGAAACCGCTTCCACAACCGCTTCGCGATGGCGCCGAAATCGGAATCTCCGCCCGGGAGTTTCGGGAGCGCCTCGCGCGTCAGCAGTTTGTTTAAGATGTCTTGCGGTTCGCTATGGGCGCTGCCATTCGCGCCGACGCGCTCGAGCCACTTGCTCGCTTCCTGCCGGCCGCGACAGGCGATTTCGGTCAGACTCATGGTCCTCAGGCGCTCAAGTTTTGTGGAAATCACTACGACTCCGCGCTCGACCAATTCGGCTTTCCAGGGGCGAAACGCCTCGAGACGAACAGCCGCTCGAGGTGGCCGGACAAATTAAAAAAACCATTTTGCTCCGCCCGCTCGGCTTGGAATTTTAGCTCCTCCGCTGCGATCCGCATCCGCATTTCGCCCTCCTGAATCTCGTCAGGCAAGGTTCGGCTGGTATACCGCCAGCCATTGGGAACGGACATTGCGCCACACGTGCTTTTCCAATTCCTTTCTCGCTTCGCGCGCCATGGTTGCGGCCCGCTCGGGCTCTTTCAGCAAGTGCTCCACGGCATCGGCCATCGCTTGCGGATCGTCGGGTGAAATGATGCATCCCGTCTCGCCGTTGCGCACCATGTCGGTGATACCACCCGTTGCGGTGCTGACGATGGGTGTTCCGGTCGCGGCGGCCTCGAGAACTGACAAAGGCTGGTTGTCGACGATTGAAGAGTTGACGAAAATATCCGCTTCATCGTAAACCGCGGAAATGCGAGAAGGTTCGACTCTCCCGAGGAAGCGAATGCTCTCGTCAGTAAATGGCGCTGCCAGCCGCCGCAGCCGCTCCGCTTCGCTGCCTGATCCGGCGATCGTCAAAGTCATGTCGGGGTAGCGCGGTTTGAGCAGCGCAAAGGCTCTGATCGTATTGTCCACCCGGTAGATCGGTTCGAGATTGCGCGTCGAGACGAGCCTGGGGTGGAGTGGCGTGCGCTCGCGAAAATGAAAGTGCGAGAGATCGACGACGTTCGGGATAACGCGTGCCTGGTATCCGTGATGCGCGAAGACTTTTCTCAGATATTCGGAGGGGACGACGAGCTCGTCCACGAGCTTCAGCCACGGATGAACGAACGATCCCCAGCGCTCCAGGTGATCCGCGGCTTCGCCGCTGTGGTAATTGAGAATCACGCGTTTGCCGAACTTTTTCGCGGCTAGAATTGCCGGGACTGGAGCGAGGAGAAAAGACCAATACGAAGCCGAGAACACATGCACCACGTCGACGTGCTGCAGCCTATAAAGGCTCGGAACGTAGAGCGCTTCGTTGGCAATGGTTCTTAAATAACGCGCACGTCTGAGCCACTTGAGCCCTCGTGGGAATGCCGGGTTGATCGCGATGAAATCAACCCGGCATCCCTCGCCGCGAAGCCGTTCGCACAAAAGCCGCGCCTGGACTTCTTGACCCCCGACGATATCGAGGCTGCCGGCGACGACGGCGATACGGAAGCGGTCGGCGGAATCCAGCGTTGAATTGCTGTTTTCCGAACCCGCGCTCTCGAGCGGTTGAATCGAGTTAATGGCCAATGAGCGTAGGGCCGAGCGCGTTTGAACGCGCGAGTTACTTCGCGGAGTTAACCGGCTGAAGACGCTCCCCGATATAAAATACATGCGGGGCGAGCCATCGCATTTCCGGCGCGAATGCCTTTCCCAAAGTGCGATTCCACGCTTCGGAGCTCATGCCTAAGATCCAACACAGCCGATCATGGATGCGCCGACGCAGTGGAGGCGTATGGGGCTGAGAGGCGGATAAATAGCCGTCGCAAAAACCCACGTAGCCGGAGGCGATCGTCTTAAAGCCCGCGATCTCGTGAATATGCCTGAGCTTGTCTGTGTTGTAGATGACATGCATGTCATACCTCTCCCGATCGGCAAAACGTTGCATGAGCGAGTTAAGGCCTTGCAAATTCGGCACGAGAGTAAGAATACGTCCGCCAGGGCGCAAATAATTCGCCAAGATCGCCGCGCGACGTTCGGCGTCGTCGAAATGTTCCATGACACCCCACGAATAGATAAAATCGAACCGGCGAAAAAGATCTTGGTTTTCTTGTAAATCGAAAGCGTCGCGGCAAAGGACCTCTCCGTTCGCGCCTGCGCCCGTCAGATTCGCCTGTGCGAGGCGCGCCGCAAACGGCTCAACATCAATACCGATGACCGTGCAGTTTTGCCGGCGCGCGAGATAAGCGAGCCATGGAGAACGGCCGCATCCTATTTCCAGGATTGTGGGTCTTTCGGCCCAATTCACATAGGTGTCAAACAACCTCATAATCCGTCGGTCGCACAGCCGTTTGGAATTGGGCAAGATGGGAGAGGCCCTCAGCTGATCTTCAGTCTCCGAATAATACCCGCCGCCTTCCTTCCATAGAGCGTCGCTTGCGCGTACCATCATCGCCTCCTGACGTAGCTTATCGCGCCGCCTTATTTGCGGCGGAACGATCTTGCGAATAGAGAAGTTGCGCCGGGACCTTGACTATGAATGCATCCATCCGGCTGCCGCCCAAATTGCTCGTCCAGATGAAATATCGGCCGGTGACGTCGAGATTACCTTTCGGCGCTTTGCAATAGTCGTCGCATGGACCGGGCGCATCGGGGTTCGTCATCACCGGAGCAACTACAAGAGTGTTGTGAGATGTATCGAGACGAAAACAGACGATCTCGTTTTCCTGTCTGCCGTGATCTAAATTGCTGCCGCAGGCATATTGCTCTTCGGCCGGCACTCCTGCTCGCCGGTTCTGGTGGCTCACGTGATTGGCGACTGCCGTATCCCAGTCGCTGTTGTAGTGCACAACTGTCCCAGGCCACTTAGTATTTGCTGGGGGGAATTTGATCACCGCCGTGGTGTTCGGCAGGCGATGATGCCCATTCGCGCCTACAGCGTAGCCGTCGCCCATATCTAAATGGCCGAGCCGCCCGGCCGTTTGTCCCGGAAGAACGGTCTCTGTGTTATTTTGTAAATCGATAATGCGGTTGCCCAGACCGTCGACCGGGTCGCCGTCAATGATCAACAGCCATCGTCCGCCCCGGTCCAGATTACACTCGTCATATTTTCCTTTTCGCGGAAAATAGGAGAAGCTGTTGGAGGGCTGATGATAAACGAGACATCCCATCATCTCCTTTTCTTTCGTTGCGACGTGAGTGCCGTCACTACAGCCGGCCTTTTTGCAGAGTAACGTGCCGGAATGCACCCGATCATCAGCGCTTGAATGATTTTGGGTGACTCCCTTATCGGATCCGAAGCGAGCGCGAACGTCGAAGACTATCTCAAACTTTTTAACCACAACATCGTAGCGATAGAATGTCGGGCCGCTGTCGTTAACGTAAAGTTTTGTCGGCTGCGTGGCACTGAAGTACCAGTCGGCCCCTGGATACCAACTGAACGAGCTCGTCGGATCGAATATCGGGCCTAAATTTTTCACCTCGTCGGTGACTTTATTGTAAGTGAACAGCGTCGGTCCCGTTCCTCCTAGGCTGCGGTTGAGGCTCAAGAAGATGAGCATGGTATCGCTGCCCACATGATTGTTCATGTTCATCCAATAAGAGTAGCCGACGTACGTCACGCAATCCTTGCCGCCGCAATCTTCAGGCACCGTGATGCGAATGCCTTCGGTATTATACGGGGAAGGAAACTTGAATTTGCCGCGCCGCGGTGGAACGAAGGACTGGATTTGAGAAGCGGTGAGGCGTGGGCGAACGGCATGGCTCCCCGCCTTTTCGATAAAACCTCCAGGAAATGACTGGCCACGCGACGACGTGTTCCATATGAGGAGTGTCGCAAGCACGGTCACAGCAGACAACTGCATGGCTCGAAAGCTGTTTTGGCAAAATTTTCTCATGATCGATTTCCGCTCCCGCGGGTCGAGGGTAATGACACCTTCACGAGGCGGCGCGAAGCGGCGCCGTTCGTACATCGCTGTCCGGCCAGCGCGCCGCCCGATCGAGAAATGTCCGGCACCAGAGCTCGAAGGAGATGAGCGTCCAAAGCTCGATGTCACGCCGGCGGCCCTGCTCGTGAATGCGCAGCAGTTTTTCGATATAGGAGGGTTCAAAGATGCCGCGTTGACTGCTCCGGCTTGAGAGCAATAGATCGCGCACAAAGCTCGCGAGGTTCCCGCGGAACCAGTCCTCCAGCGGAACGGCGAATCCTTGTTTCGGACGATTAATGATGGTGTCCGGCAGAATGCCGCGCAGCGCACGCTTGAAAATATATTTAGTATCACCCTGTCGGAGCTTCAACTCGGGAGGAATCGTGGCGGCGAATTCGACCAGCTTATGATCGAGCAGCGGCTCACGCGCCTCGATCGAGCAAGCCATGCTCATCCGATCGACTTTGGTCAGGATATCGAGCGGCAGATAGCTGTGGATATCGAGATATTGGACGGACGAGAGCCAATGGCCCTTGTCAGCAAAGGCACCATATCCGTTATTTTGGCATCCGAGGGTGAGGATCTCCCGAATTTCACGACGCAGAAGTGCCTGCTTGTCCTCGTTCGGAAATAACACCAGCGAATCCAGATAGCGCGCGTGACCGTCAAGCGAGTAGTGATAGATGAGATTCCGCCCCTTCATCCCCAGCGGCATGAGCGAGGCGGTCCAGGCCAGAGCTTTTCTTGCCGGCGCGGGGATGTAATGTCGCCGCTCTCGTTCTTCAACGAGATATTTTTCATATCCGGCGAATATCTCGTCGCCACCGTCCCCCGAAAGCACGACTTTAACGTGGTCGGCGGCGAGCCGCGAGACCATATACGTGGGAATGCACGAGGGATCGCCGAGCGGCTCGTCGAGATACCACGCGAGTTCGTCCATCAACGCCAATGCATCAGGTTCAAGGACGAGCTCGTGGTGTTCGGTGCCGAAGCGCTCCGCGACGATCCGGGCGTGCGCGAGCTCGTTATAGCGGACTTCTTTGAAGCCGATGGAAAAGGTCTTCACCGGCGCCGACGCAAGGCGCGTCATCATTGCGACGACCGAGCTCGAATCGATCCCACCGCTTAAAAATGCTCCGAGGGGCACGTCGCTCACGAGCCTCAATCGTACCGATTCGAGCAAAAGCTCGCGCAGGCGCTCGACGAAGTATTCTTCGTCATGATTGTAATCGGGTTCGAAGCAGACGTCCCAATAGCGCTGGACGGTGGGACGGCGGCCGGGTCCGGCGATCAAAATATGACCGGCCTCGAGTTTATGCACTCCCTCGATCAGGCTTTCGGTGGCGGGTGTATACTGCGAGCTCAAAAGGTAATCGAAGCTCGCCCAGTTGATCCGTCTTTCAACCTCGGGCAACCGTAAGAGAGATTTTAGCTCCGAAGCGAACGCCAGCCGTCCTCCGGCTTCGGTATAATAGAGGGGCTTGACGCCCAAACGGTCGCGCGCCAACAGTAGAGTTTTCCGAGTCTCGTCCCATACGGCGAAGGTGAACATGCCGCGCATTTTTTCCACGCAGCGCGGGCCGGATTCTTCATAGAGATGCGCGATGACTTCCGTATCCGTCGAGGTGTAGAACGAGTGGCCGCGGTGCTCGAGATCGTCCCTCAACTCCTTGAAGTTGTAGATCTCACCATTGAAGACGACCCAGACCGAGCCGTCTTCGTTTCGGACCGGCTGATGTCCCGTCGCTAGATCGATGATGCTCAAGCGGCGCATCCCGAGGCCGATCCCGACGGCTATATATGAGCCTTCGTCATCTGGGCCGCGGTGGACGATCGCATCACACATATGACCGATCTCCTGTCGCGCGACGGGGTGGTCGCCGAGGCTCATGATTCCTACAATGCCGCACATCGAACGATCCTCTCTGGACGTTTAGTTATAGCTCTTTGATCTGGTGCCCGACTTTGGTCATCCTTGTCGGAAACCGCTGCAATGAACGCCAAAGCACTTGACGTTCCTCAGCGGTCACAAGCCCAAAAATAAAACCTAATGCGACATAGATTATGCCGAAAGACATGCCTGAAAGCACAAGCGTCAGCAAAACGGGGGTCTCGAGATGCGACTTCAGCAGCATGGTGGCGGTTCCAGCAGCCACTGTCACGATGAGATTCAATGTCAGATCTTTCCATGGCAAAAGATTGGCCAAACCGATGTGCGCTAGCCGTTTGAATCTGGCTAAAGAAAGGATCTTTGCCAAGAAGGACGCCAAAACCGTCACCATGGCGGCGCCCCACACGTTAAAAAACGAAATGAACCAATAAATGAGGGCGACGGTTAGCGCGAGTTTCAGTGCATAGACGAACAGTAGAAAGCCGGTCTCGGCATAAACCCGCAGCACGCTGTCGGTTTGCAGTACGGGAAGCAACACGGTCGTGGACCAGATCATGAAAATCGGTATGCTTCCCACATAACTTTCGGTAAATAGAAAAACGATTAATTCGTGTGCCGTAACGAGGATCAATCCAAGCATTGGAAAAAAAACCAGTGCGAGTTTGCGGGTGGTGTCGTTCCAAACGCCGAGAACGGCGTTGCTCTGACCGTCTCTGAGCTCTTCGGCCATTCTGACCATCATCACGTTACTGACTGGACTGTGGACGAGTTCGACCAGCGGGATATTAAGACAGCCCACGGCGTAGACGGCGAAGGTCGCGGCGTCGAAATAATGGGAAACAGCATATTGGTGAAATTGTCCGCTCCAGTCCGCCAAAAGGCTCGAGCCAGCGAGCGGCAGCGCATAACTAAGTTGATCTTTGAGGGTAGTAATCTCCGGAAAAATTTCGCCCTTAAACTCACGGAAGAGATATACAAGAGTAGCCGCAAGCCTAAGGGCGGCGAAAAGAATAGCACCGAAAAGCAGCCAACGGAGTTCACCAAACAGAAGGGCGGGGATGATAAAAGCTGCACCGCGCAGCATCTCGGAAACTGCATAAGCCAAAGCCGTCGCCATGAAGCGCTTGCGTGCGGTCATGACAATTTCCAACACGGCCGAAGCGACTGAAAGTAACAGATAGATGCCGACATAGGGGATATAAGCTGTGAGCCGAGGGTTTCCGAGCAATCCGGCGACCTCGCTCGAATACCAGCAAAGCAGCCCTAGGCCGGCGATGCCTGCCGTTGCCAATATGATCAGCGAGTTCGCCGCGTAATGGCCGGCTTTCTGTGGCGTTAGAGGCAGAAAATAGTAAAGGCTTTCTGCCATGCCGAACTGTAAAAGGTTAAATAGAGTGGCGAAAATCAGAAAGACTTGCTTATAGGTGCCGAATATCGTTTGATCGAATACTCGGACCAGCACGACCGGAATGAAGAACGTCGTGGCGAACGCCACCATTCTTCCCGCCATCAATAGCAGCGCGGGTTTAAACGTTGACTTCATAGCTCCCACGCAGAGAATGCGCGATGTAACCGCCGTTGCAATTTAAGCCGAAGTCGAACAAGCCGCTGACAAGGCAATCCAGCAGAGCCGGCGAGAATCGGCCGACGGGATCGACGCAGGATTTTTCCCAAAGGACTCTTCGCGGTATCGTCAGAAGCGGACAATCGGAACGGCGGATTGGGCCGGTTGTGTAGGCGAAGCGATAGCCCGAGCTGGCGAGCGCTTTGACTGTCGAATCGTTGAATCTGCCATCGGGATAGGCGAAATGAAGGATTCTCGCTCCCAGCCGTTGTTCGAGCTCCCGGCGCGATCCCTCGATCTCATCACGGATTTTTTCCTGGCTCTCGTTGGGAAGCACGGCGTGCGTCCGCGTATGGGAACCGACGACCACGCCGCTTTGGTGCATCTTCTTCACCATTTCCCAAGTTAAGGCGTGCTGCGCTTCCCGAGGACCCGGCACCAATCCGGTTTGTTTTTCCAAAAGGCCGATTAACCTTTCGATCTCGCATTGTGGCAAAACCCCGAGTAGGGAGTTCACGGCTTTTGAATAATCCACGACGCCGTTGCCGAAATTTTGCGGATCCAACGGCGGTATATCGAGAGCAAGCAAGGATGCGAGTAGTTCGCGGGGCGACGGAACTTTCGAAGCGAACGCCATGACCAACAGTAGATAAAGCTTGTCGTGATATTGCAACTTGGACGTGCCGATGACGTCGGTGACTACAAACAGCGCGGCCGGAATGCCTTTGCGCTTGAGCAGTGGCCAAGCGTGGTCATACACATCCTGATAGCCGTCGTCGAACGTGACGGCAGCAAGCGGCTTCGGAAAGCTCTTTTTCCCCTGTAGCGATGTCGCCAACTCGTCGAGTGAGACAAACCTATAGCGGGAGCCGATCCAGTCCAGCTGTCGCTCCAACATCGCGACACTGATGAGCATTGCCGGTATCGAATCCTGCGAATGCAGCGAGAAATCGTCGACGACTCTGTGGTAGCTCAACACCAGCGGCGCATCCTTTCTGATCCAACGTGTCACGCCGGTCCAATGGAGCGCCGAGGCGGCGCCTGTCTTAACGAGATTGCGCAGCATAGTATCCTTTCAGTTGCGCGGTTCTTCTCGCCGTCGCGATTTTCTCCGCGAGCGGTTTCGGAAGAATGGTCCAGCCGAGTCTCCTCGCAACGCGGCCGGCTTGGGAGATATGCCCATAGAGAAAGCCGGCCGCACTGGGAGGATAGACTTCCAATTTGTGGATCTCGCGCGTTGAGCGCGCCCAAAGAAATTTATAAGTCTCGCTTCCGTGGAGAAGGTCGTACTCCTGCGCTCCCTCTTCGAGCGCGAATCGAATGGTAAGGCCCATGGCCACAAGTCCCGTGCTATAGCGGGCATAATCTGGATCGAGGCCGGATTGAAAAAAATAAAACCGCCCATGGTGGTGAAATCCGTAGAGCGCTGCGGCCGGCAGGTCGTCGAGCGAAAGGATGAAAAGCCTGAGCCAGCCGCGTTCTAACGCGCGCTGCGAAAGTTCATCATGGAACGAGACCATATCGGGTGTCGAAAAAGCCTCGGAGCGTCCTTTGTCGCGCCAGCGGCGCCGATGCAGATCAATCAGCGCGGCGAGAAAGTCGCGGCGTTGTTCTTCGGTTGCGGCTGACTCGAAGCGGAACGTAAAATCACGGCGGAGTTGCTTAAGCCGTCTTTGGAAGTTCGCACGGTGCGAAGCACCGAGACTCGCGAGATAAGAATCCCAGGTAGCACCGGTCAACTCGATGTACGGACAGATGTCGGTTGGGACTTCCCAGGAGCGATACCCGCTTCGCTCTCCGAGGGTTCGGGCGAGTCGCCGGGCTAGGGCGGAGCTTCGAAGTTGTCCTAAGTCGAGCAGCAGTTTCCGCTCCGCCAGGTACTCGGCCAACTCATCTATAGCCTCTCTTTCGCTGCCGTTTCGGACGATGAGATCTAGGTAGTCCGAGCCGGCAGCGCCCGATCCTAAAAACTCGAGGGTCGGTGGAATGCCGAAGCGCTCGGGTTTGGCGGCGAACGGTGCCAAAGCGATCATCTTTCCGCCTGAGTGAAGCGTCAGGATGAAAAGCTTTCTTTGTCCGGACAGATGCTTCCACCACGTGAAGAGCCATTCCCACGTCAAAAAGAAACAATTCGCTGAACTCGCATCGAGCAGGTCGCGCCATGCGCCGCGAAGTTGCTCGAAGTCTTCGGCAGTTTCGATTTTTACGACCATAAGCAACTTCACACGATGGCTTGTTCGATCGCCCACAACAGGCCCAAGGCGATAGTCGCTTTTCCGTAGCGCAGCAGTGAATAGAGCCGCCGCCGGCGAAGCGACGGCAGGGCGCCGAATTTCACCGCATGGATGATGGAGGTGCGGAGCTTTCGCTGCATAATGTAAACCCAGTATTGCGACTTAGTCTTGTCCGCCCAGCGCAGCTTCCAAGCGTCGCTGCCGCCCAGGAACTCGTATTCCGCCACACCCCGTTCACACGCTTCTTGAAACAGCAGATGACACAGCAGCAGATAGGGGGAGTATGCAGCGTACTCAGGACGATAGCCGGCTTTCAAAACATAGATTTTGTTTTTGTGAAACAGAGCGTAAGCAAAGGCGATCCGCGTTGCGCCAACTTTTAGAAACACCAGCCGCAAAGTGCCAAGACGCTCTGTTTCGTCGGCAACCTGCCGGTAAAAACAGACGAGCTCGGGGCGGCACACAATTGCCGTCCCGGCCTTCGCTTTCCATGCGGCCGCCTCGATGCTGAGGCCTTCCTCGAGAACCTGCTGCAGGTTGTCGGGTTTCGCTATGACTTCGAGCCGCACCACACCGATGCGGCGGAGACGCCGCAAGCGCTTGCCCATCTGCGAGCGATGATTATGGCTGAGGCTCCTCAGCAGCGTTCTCCAGCCTTGAGCAAACTCGACATAGGGGCAATCTTCGGAGTGCCATATGCCCGTGAGAAAGTTGTCCTTGGCGGCGAGGCGCGTCAATTCCTTCAGTGTCGGGGAATCGAAGATCACCTGCATTAGTTCGACGACGTCCCAGAGATCGGCGCACTTTAAAAGGTGTTCCCAAATAATCCGGTAAACTTCTCTTCGCCGATCGGCGATGATGAGATCGAACCGAGGCGTGTGGACATTCGCCATAAAGCCGATCTTACGTACTTTCAGGCCGTACATTCTTCCGACGCTCAGCATTAACGGAGCAATCGCGATCGGTCTGTCGCCGGCCTTAATCACGAGGATATGCAATCTTTTTCCTGCGCCAAAGCACTGCCACCAGCTCCGAACCCATTCATGGCTCGAGAAGGGGTGCTCGATGTTCGCCTCCTCCACGAGGCAATTCCAGACCGTGGCGAGCTCGAGGAATCGCGCCTCGTCGGTTACGACTTCGGCTTTGATCTTAGGCTCGCCGGCGGCAGGGAGGGCCGCTGATTCAGCGGACCGGCGATCGGCCGGCACATGGAATATTTCGTTTGATTCCATCAGGATCAGTCCACCGGCCGACGCCGCACCAGCGTATTTTCCAGAAAGAGAAACTCTATACCTGTGCCGAGGAACGTCTCCACCGCCTCACGCGGTGTGTTGACGATCGGTTGCCCTTTGACGTTGAAGCTCGTATTGAGGACCATCTCGCGCCCCGTTGTCTTGCCGACAGCCGTAAGCAGGGCGTGAAACTCCGCATTATCCGTCCCTGAAACGGTTTGCAGTCGGGCAGAGCCGTTCACGTGTGTGACGGCCGGCAGCTGGGCTCGGTGGGGCTCCCGCACATCGACAGTCATGATCATGTAAGGCAGCTCGGTCATTGGCGCTACCTCGAACCACTGATGCGCTTGTTCGACCGTCACCGCCGGCGCGAAGGGCCGGAACGCCTCGCGCATTTTTACCATCGCGTTAATCCGGTCGCGCATTTCAGGATGGCCCGGATCGGCCAGAATGCTGCGATGTCCCAAGGCTCGAGGCCCGAATTCCATGCGCCCCCGATACCAGGCGACGACGTGTCCATCGGCGATCAAGTGCGCGGCCTGTTCGCAGGCTTCATCCAAGGTGGCGCAGCGTACGGTCTCGATCCGATGCTCGAATGCCGCCAAGGCGTCGTCAATTTCAATCTGAGAATGCGCCGGGCCATAAAAAGGGGTCGGCAGCCGTTCGTTGACGATTTCTCCGGCCAGCGCGGCACGGTAAAGCGCGGCTCCCAGTGCCGACCCGTCGTCTCCGGCTGCCGGTTGCACATAGATCTCGTCGAACAAACCGGAGGACAGGAGTTTGCCATTGGCGGTGCAGTTGAGCGCCACTCCGCCTGCAAGCGCAAGCCGGCGTAGTCCGGTCTTTTGACCAAAATAGCCGCAGAGATGAAGCATCGTCCGGTCGAGACATGATTGGAGCGCCGCGGCGATATCGCGGTAGTCGTCGGTAATCTCGGCTTCGGGGTCGCGCTCCGCAATCAAATGGCGGCTTAAATACTCTCGCGTGCGGAGGTGGTTCTCACGCTCATCACGGGTGCGGTTGAGCTTCAGCATTGGAATCTGGATCGATCCGTCCTCGCCCAATAAGACGTTTTGATCGAAAAACTGGCGAAACCGATCCGGGTCCCCATAAGGGGCGAGTCCCATGATCTTGTATTCATCGGCGTTGAAGTCGAATCCAAGATGAAAAGTGATGAGTGAGTAGAGAATCCCGATCGAATTGGCGGCGGAAATCTGATGGACGCGTTCAAGTCGTCCCCCACGGGCGCGGTAGACCGACGCGCTGTGCACCTCGCCCATACCGTCGATGACAACCGTCAAGCACTCATCCCAGCCGGAGGTGAGATACGCGCTGGCCGCGTGCGCGAGATGATGGCCCACAGGCTGCACACGCTCGAGGGGATAATCGGGAAGGTAACGGCGAACGGAAGTTAACAGCGCTTCCTTGGAATAGACCTCGCGGTAACATGCGGCGCCGACAGGATCGATCGAGAAAGCCGCCGCATAGGGCGAATAGTCGAATCCATGGGCGATCTTATCGATCTCCGAGAGAGGGACTCCGGCTTCGCGGAGACAATATTCGATCGCCTGCTGCGGAAAGTCTCCGCAGTGCTTCTTTCGATTAAAGCGTTCTTCCGCCGCAGCTGCGACAACGGTACCGTCGATGATCAAGGCGGCTGCCGAATCGTGGCCTTGGGACATGCGGTATTCACGGTCGTTCAGGCCCGGCCAGTGCTTTTTCTTAAACGGGATCGAGTTTTCCAATCCGCTGATTCCGATAATATTCATCCCGCGTTCTCCTTCGTAAGACTCATGCCAGACGTGCTAAGGTGCCGAACGCGCGACATCGAGCGGCACCGGCGGGACTTCCTGATACGAGATACGAAGACGCTGGCGAGGAGACCAGTAGCCGTCGCTCGCGAGACGAAAACGCATGATCCACTCGCCCTCCAGGCGGCTTAGAAAAGCGTTTCCACGATGGATCGCGTTCAGCGTCTTGGGATCATTGGAATGGATGAGGACCCAATGGCCACGGTGGTGGAACATCGAATGCTTCTCGTGTAGCTGCTGGACGAATTGCGGCTCGTATCTGCCCGACAGCGCGAAAGCGCCGTGCCGTACCGCATGATCGAAGAGGTGATCGAGGATCATTTTGATCGAGTTGAGTTCGGCGCCGATTTGCAATATTTCGCCGAGACCATTGGGCGCGACCACGTAGATATACCAGCCGAGGATATTCCCTCCGTGTTTTCGCACCGCGACTTTCTGTAACTCTCCGTAACCGCGATCGCGCGCCAGCGCCGTGAGCAACCATTCAAGCGACCGCTCGTTATATTCTGGGCGTAGCGCGCAGCGGCCGGAGAGTTGCGCGAGGCACGCCAGCAGATCGGCGGCCGAAAGATCTTCTCCGATGACGGACGGCTCGGAGCGGCGCACTGGACTTTGAGGCAATCTTACGCTCACCGCGTCAATGAGACGGCCAACCGGCGCGAGAAGATGCGAGAACGCGCGCGGGACGGGATGGCTCACGCGCGACAAGAGGAATTGCGTCGGCTGCAGAAGACGAAACCAGTAAAGACTGTATAAGAGCGCGGCGCTGCCGCCCAGGCTCTCGAGAAGCTTGCGGGATGCATCGTTCGCCTCGTCGGCGATTGATAAATCCTGTGGCCCCGAGATGAACGCCTTGAGCAGCTTGATCGCTGCGAGAGTAGACCGGCGGTTCGGGTCGACGATGAACTGAGAGCTGACGGCGGCGCGGATAGGGCGGCCGTTGAACGACATCAGCCGAGGCACCACGCCGAGAAATCCGGCGATACCGCCCTCATCGTCTTCGTAGACGAGGGAAGCGATGCCTTGCTCGCGCCAAGGATGGCGTAAAAAAATTCGTGTAAAATAAGACTGGTAGTCGCGTTGGAGCTCGAGCGAAAGCGAATCGCCGGTGTGAAAAACCTTCCGGTGCAGTTCCGCGACCTCCGGAATGTCGTCCTCTTTGAAGGGGCGTACCGATCCCATACGATCTAAGCCGGTCCGTTGAAACCGTTGCGGCTCGCGCCGTCGTGAGCAGCGATGAAGGCGGCGATCCGCGCGATTGAGCGAAAATTTTCGAGTTCGATGGTCTCCAGAGAAATTTTGATTCCGAGCTCCTGTTCGAGGTGGAATAGAAGCTCGACCAGTGCAAGCGAGTCGAGCAGTCCGGTCTGCATCAAATCGGTTTCCGCCGAAGCAACCTCGATGTGGAGCTTTTCGGAAAAAATTCCGGCAATTCGATCGCGAAGCGGGATCGTAGCCGCGGGCGGCGCGTCCGTTTCACTTTCAAGCGGCAGGGATTTCATGGTTTTTGAATTCCTCCACCAGTTTCGGGCGATCGATCTTTCCGTTTGCGTTCTTTGGAAGAGTGTCCATTGCAAGCCACTCAGCCGGCAGCATGTACGCCGGCAGGAGCCGAGCGAGTTCTTGGCGAAGACCGATCGGGGTCACGTCACGACCCGGCAGCGGGGCGTAAGCGCAGCAGATTCGCGATCCTTCGAATCCGCCAAGCGATACGGCCACAACCGCGCATTCCCTCAAGCCGGCAATCGAATTAAGCGCGGACTCAATCTCGCCGAGTTCGATGCGGTAGCCCCGGCTCTTGATCTGAAAATCGGCGCGCCCGACGTAGTAGACGAGACCGTCTTCTGCGGTCCAGGCCAAATCGCCGGTTTTATAAATGCGATCTGACGCATCATCGCCGTAGGGATTTGGCAGAAAGGCCGCGCGCGTTTTCTCAGGATCTCTCCAGTACCCCGGGCTCAAGCCGACCCCCCGGATGTACAAGTCGCCGACTTCTCCAACGGCCATTCGCTGGAGGCGGTCGTCCAACACCAGCAATTCTTCTCCTGGACAGGCCGTGCCTATTGGAATCGGCGTCCTTTCATCCTCTGGGCAATGCGGGATGGTATAGTAGCTGCTGGCGATCGTCGCCTCGGTCGGACCATAAAGGTTGGTGAAGCGAACGTGCGGCAGCCGCTGCATCCAGTAAATCAGCGCGGGTGTCGGAAACACTTCGCCGCACCACAACAGCTCTCGCAACTCCGGAAAATCATTCGCTTCGACAGCGTCGAACTTGGCTAAATAGTTGAGGATCGAAGGGACGGAGAACCACTGCGTGAGCCCCGAGCGGCGGATGAATTCGACCAATTTGTGTGGCAGGAGATTCGCCTCAGGCGGGACGAGATGCAGCTCCGCCCCCGCGGAGAGCGCTCCATAAATGTCAAACGTTGAAAGATCGAAGTGCAGCGGCGAATGACAGGAATTCCGGCTTTGCGTTGTGATGTTAAAATAGCTTCGCGCCCATTCGATGAAATGGATCACGTTTGCATGGGTGATCACAACTCCTTTGGGTATTCCCGTGGAGCCGGAGGTGAATAGGATGTGGGCCGGATCGGTGCCCCGGTTCTCGTATTGAAGCGGGCCTGCGGAATAGGCAGCGATGTCGACATAAGAGAACACCGCGGAGAACGACGCTCCGTTGATTTTCTGCGCACCGAGCCAGCCGATGGAGAGCGGGAAAGAGAATGGGCCGGCTTCGAGGATTTGATCTAAGAGCGTCGCGACTCCGCCGTTGGCTAAAATCCATCTACACTCGGCGCTCTCGATCGCCTTGCGCTGCCTCGCGGCCGGGCTTTGAGGATCGAGAGGCACAAAGATGCAATCGGCTTTCAGTATTCCCAGGATGGCGACGATTGCTGTAGGAGATTTCGGCGCTAAAAGACCAACACGGTCCTTACGGCGACAGCCCCCGTCCTTCAGGGTCCGCGCCAGTTGATTGGACAGCCGCTCGACCTCGCCGTACGTCAGCCTCTCTCGTCCCATGACGAGAGCGGTGCTTTCAGGCGCTTTGTCAGCGTGGAGCGCCGGCCAATCTTGCAAGCGCGCTATCACCAAGTCGCCTCGATGGCCCGGTCGAAGGCAATACGACTATGCTGAAGATCCTCGATGCTCCGAGGAATGTCTAAGATAAATGTTGTGTAGCCGGAGCGAAGGTAGCGCGCGAGTTCGCCGGCGACGGCGCCGTAGCTGCCGACGAGATATGGACACATGGTCTTGTAATTTTGAAATGGGACGAGCCAGTAAGGGCTGCGCTCGGAAGCTTGGTCCAGTTGAGCGAGCTGTTTATGCCACAAGGAGTCGGATACCTTACTGGCCAATTCACGGGTAAGCTGCCCTTTACGATCCTCGGGGAATTCGCGGTAAGCGGCCTCCCATGCCTCGGCTTCCCGCTCGCGCGCGATGATTCCGACGCGAACGCCGCAGTCAATGCCACAATCCAAGACCGACTCCTCTTCGCCCGGCGGGCGCGGGTACTTAATCGCAGTTGCGGCGATTGACCGCGCCGCCGCCATTCCGGCGTCGGAAGAGCCGGAAATGAAAATTCCGGGAAAGAGGTCTCCCGAAAGCGGCGGAGTCAATTTCAGCTTGTCGGTGCGATAGAATTTCCCTTCGAACGTCACCGGCGCCGGCGCCGCCAAAAGACGCTTGATGATCATCGTATATTCAACGAGTCGCTCGTATCGTTCGTCGTGCGGCGTAGTGTCGTTTAACGCGAGAAGGTCATTTTTGAAGCCGCCGGCGATCATGTTGAGATAGACTCGGCGGTGGTAGAGTTGCGCGAACGTGGCGACCATTTTCGCCACGGTATACGGGTGCATGTAAATCGGCTGAACGGCGATGAGCGGGCATAGGGCCGTGGTGTTCTGAATAATCAAATGCGAAAGCAGCCAAGGATCGACAAGCGAATTATCGGAATAGACAAGAATTCCCTGGCAGCCAGCGTCCTCGCTCCAACGCGCCACGTCCATCAAGCGCTGGCGATAAAGCTCCGGCGGGACGCGGCTCGACTCGGGAGAAGTCGAAAAGATTTCCACACGCGGCGGTTGCGCGCGGCGGATGGTTTCGAACGGCCCTTGAGCGCCGTTATTGATAGCAGTTGGTTGATCCATCGTTCCTCCTAAGTCAACTCAGGAGATGAATTTGTACGCGTCGGGGAAAAAGAACATCAAAGCTGAAAAAACAGAGAAGACCTAGATGCCTCGCCTAACTCACGGGCGGCAGATCAATTTTCGGATAATTGCCGCCGCTCTGATGGAGCGCCGCTTCGGCATATCTGCGCTCGGTTTCAACCGTAGAGACCGGCTCGCAGATTTCTCGATTCATAAGCTGCAGATAAAAATTTCCCATCGTTCGCGCCATACGCTCCAATGAAAACTCCTTGGCCGCGCGCTCTTTGCCCGCGGCGCCGAAGCGCCGCGCCTTGGCGGAATCGGCGAGGAGAAGCGAAATGGCCCCCGCCAATGCGCCTGAATCGCGTGGCGGGACCAGGATGCCAGTTTTCCCGTCCTCCACGAGTTCTGGATTGCCCCCGACTGTGGTCGCAACTACGGGCAGGCCGGCTCCCATAGATTCCAAAATGGAATTGGATAATCCTTCGCCGGTATGACACGGCAGCACCGAAATCGTCGCCTCCGATAGGATTTCCGGAATGTCGAGTCTAAAGCCGGTAAAGATCACTCGGCGGCCGAGACCGAGGCGGATCGCCTGCCGCTTGAGCGTTGCCTTGTACGCTGGATCGTCTTTCAGGTCGCCGACAATCAGGAAACGCGCTTCCTCAAAGCGCTTCGCCACGGCGGCGGCGGCTTCGAGAAAATATTCGATGCCTTTGATTTTACTCAGGCGAGCCAGAACGACGACGACGGGCGCCGTAGGGTAAAGACCCAGCTCCTGGCGCAGCTTGCCGCTTTCATCTTTAGGCCGGAAACGGGAGAGGTCGATGCCATTCTTGATTACGCGGATCTTTTCGCCGTTGTAGCCTTCGGCTATGAGACGCCGCCGAATGATATCGGCGTTCACCAAAATATACTCTGCCATCCGGCACACGAATTTGTGGACGGCGCTCTGGAGTGGAGGGAACTCCAGGGTATCGCGAATTGAAGCGATCACGTGGGTTGCGCCCCCCAATTTGGCCGCCGGAATTCCGAAGACATTAGAATAGAAACCGTAAGTGTGTACGATGTCGAACCGGCGTGATCGGATGGCGCGCGCGCAGCGCAATTGCTCTTGTAGGGCCTTGCGGCTGCGAAAACTTCCGATGCTGTATTCCTCGACGGGGATCTGCAGTCGCTCGATATCTTTCAAAAATGGTCCCTGTTTGTGTAGGCAACCCATGGCGATGTCGAACAGCTCCGGATCGAGTCTTCGCACCAAGTTGACGACATGTCGCTCGGTGCCGCCGATATCGAATGTCGTGACGAATTTAAAAAGCTTGATTCTGGTTTCTTTCATAATATGTCCTGTTGCTCTCAAATTTTTCTCGCGGCGACGGCGAAGCCCGCTATGTAGTAGAAATGAATGTGGTACGCCACGGGGTGAAACATGGCTGAAATCGCGAATGCGATGAGACTGAGCTGAACGGCTTCTCCGATGTAAAAGAGGTGCCGATCGTTTTTCTGGCGCGCGCGGCGCTGAACGCTGGCGGTGGATTTCAGGCATTGGATGAACAGTATGAGAAATAGCAGCAGGCCCGGAAGCCCTAGCTCGGCTGCGTATTGAAGATACACATTGTGCACTAAGCCGCCATCTGGTCCCCGCTCTTCTCGCGTTGCAAGCGCGCTCTGGCCAAGTCCGGCACCGACGAGAGGATGTTTTTCTATGAAAGTTGCTGCGGCAACCATGTCGCTCCACCGTTCTTGGGCTGACCCCGTTTTGTCGGCCTCCATATTACTGATGGTGGACAATCGCTCTAAATAGGTGGGGCCGATCAGCGGAATACATACGAGCAGAAATGGAATAAGACCCCAAATCCACAGCCGCCCACGGCGCCGTCGAAACCTCCAGAGATACAACAACAGCAAACTCACCAGTGTGATAAATCCGCCGCGCGAGAATGTGACAATAATAGCTACAGCCGAGACTAGAATGCCGATCGGCAACACGATCCGCGCCGCCAAGTTTCGTGTTGTCATCAAAAGCGCGACGCTCAGAGGAAGAACAATGTTCAACATCAGCGCTAGATCGTTTGGATTGCCGGTCAAGGGCGCGTCGTAGCCCTGAATGCGTTGCATATCACTGCCGGCAAGGTAAACCCCCGAAAGATAGTTCTGAACTCCCGTTATTGCGAGCGGGATAGCCATCAGGGTCAACAGCAAAAACGCCTGGCGGAACTTTTTAGCGGAATCGACAACGTTTGCGACCAGCCAGAAGATCACCAGCGCCTTACTGTAGTAATTCAAGAATGCTCCAAGGCTATTTCCGGGATCGTATGAGAGCGGAATCGTTGCAACAGCCCACGCGGCCAGAGCCGCAGCTACCCCGATCTCGCGCGTCGCGACACCGAGCGTCCCGCGATGGGTTACGGCATCCCAAAGAAAAGCGGTTATGGCGATAGCCGCGGTGAGGAGAGGTAAATGCAGTGATTCTAGCGCCGGGAAAAGAGTCTGCGGCGCCAGAATCATAAAAAACGTAAACACCATCAATGTCCAGAAGGAAAAGGGATTCCCGGTGACCGACGAACGGTCGCGTGTGGCCGGTCTAGTCTCGGCCTTGGCGTATGCCGCCGGACGCCACCATTCAACCGATGGATTCGAATGCATGATTATTTAGTCCGCTGTTAGTGGAGAAAAGCTGAAGCGGAAGTACAGGATAAGAAAACAATGCGGAACACTTCGGCGCCATTGAAGACGCCGGAATTAGGCGGCGCTGCCGAATTCCTCGCTGGGCTCGGTTGCTGTGACTTCTGCGGACGCGTTGTCGCGCGACTCCTGGCCGAACAGAACGACTTTGACTGTCTCGCAAAGTATAGAGAGATCAAACCAGAACGACATGTGTTTAATGTAGTAGAGATCGTAGCGCATCTTCTCGATCTCCTCGTCGAGGCCATTGGCATAACGATAGCGGATCTGTGCCCAGCCCGTGATTCCCGGACGCACCATCGAACGCAATGCATAATAAGGGATCGGCTGCCCGCATTCGGGCGCATTGCGCGAGACAAGAACGAACAAGGCAAAGTTCGAGGCGGGATGCGGACGCGGACCGACGAGGTTCATGTCGCCTTTGAAGACGTTCACGAACTGCGGCAACTCGTCCAATCGAAATTTTCGCAACCATCGTCCGACTCGCGTGATACGCTCGAGATTGTCCTGCGCCCATTCGGAAGTTTTTTCTTGGGCTGGGCGCATCGTACGAAATTTGAGAAGCTTGAACGGTTTTCCGCTGCGGCCGATTCTTTCCTGGACGAAGAGAACGGGGCCGGCGGAGTCCAATTTGATAACGATCGCAATCAGCGCGAAAAACGGCGCGAAGATGACGAGACCAAAAATGGCCGAGATGAGGCTTGTTACACGCGCCAATCCTTCGTCGAAGCGGGATCGCCGGAAATCCTTTGAGAACAGCAGGGTCTCGGGTTTTAACCACTCGATGGCGACCTTTCCTGTCAACCGCTCGTAAACTTCGACGCCGTCTTCGATGACGATGCCCTGAGGTCGGTATTCGAGCAGGATGTGTCGCACGGGACAACGCTCCAGCCCTTCGGGCTGCGCTACTATGATGCGGTCGGGCCGAATTCGTTCAATGATCCTTCGCAAATGACGAAGAGGCCCAATGTAAGGGTATCCGATGCCCTCAAGGACGCCTCTGAGCGGCTCGTCCAACGCGACCTCGGCCGAGTTGACCGAATCGTCGATAATGCCTGCGATTTGATAACGACAAGACGGCTCGAGCTCGATCTCGCGGACGAGTTTCTGCGCGAGCGGCCCGGTACCGAGGATCAGGACACGTTTGGTAAACGGGCGATGCTGCATCATTTCGTAAAATATCGCTCGGAAAAGAATTAACAGACCGCTGACCGCAAGAACGCTCAAGATCAAAAGTGCAGGCTTGATCTTGCTTTGTGGAAAAACGGCATAGAGTAATGCCAGCAGCAACAGCGCCAAAGGAATCGAGCGAATCAGACGTTGTGACAGTTCGCTCACGCTACGGACGCTGCGTAGGTTATAAAGCCCGTTATAATAAAAGGCGATCGAGCAGCAGAGCGAGAAGCCGAGCGCCTGTTGACTGGCAGTGCTGATCATCGTCCAGTCCTTCAACAGCCAGTGCATCCAGCCGGCGAGCAGCACATAAACTGCGCCGAAGATTGACCCGACTTCGATGAAGAGCAGGGTGGCAGCCATCATGGCCTCTTAACCAGCCGAAAAAGGGCTTCGCGACGGTGCCAATTTCCTGGCTAGGCGTTCATTCCAATTCTTGCGCCTTTTCTGTCCATAACCGTACGCGTAAGCATAGCCGTAATAGTCCGCAAGCGGCCGATCGTCGCGATTGAAGACGAGTCCCAATACTTTCCCGGGCTCGAAGACGTTTAAAGTTTCTTCCAGAAGCTTTCGCGGAGTCTGGTGTGCGGCTACGATGATGATAAAACCCTCGACCCACCGAGCAATAACCCGGCAGTCCGGTACCGGGATGACCGGCGGCGTATCGACCACAATGTAATCGTAATCTGCCCGCGCTTCGTTCATGAGCAATTCCATGCGCGGCGATTTAAGCATCTCGTAAGGCGACTCCAAACTCTGCCCGGCGGTCACCGCCGATATGTTAAACGTCGGAAGCCTCCGCGCGACGGTTTTAAGCGTCAGCGACGGATCCTGGATGGCTTCAATCAATCCAGGTGCTTCGAAATCGTCGATGCCGAGGCGGTCCCCAATCGACGGTTGTCGCAGGTCCGCGTCGACCAACAATACCTTTGTTTCCGGCGTTTGTGCGAGCGTCGCCGCCATGTTGATCGCGGTTAAAGTTTTTCCTTCACCAGCGCCCGGACTGGTCACGGCCACGACGCGTACATTAACGTCGTTGTGCGCTTGTTCCACAGCACAGCAGAGTGTGCGGTATTCCTCGGCTTCCGCGGAAGTTGGAGTTAGCAAACTGACTAAATGGTCTTCGAGAGTCTCGTCATCAGGAATATGCTCAGAACTCCATTGCGGACGTTGCGGGGTCTGCCGCGGCTGCGGCTTGGCGGTCTCGGGCCGCACTTGCGGAGCCGCGGGCGTCGCCGCCGGCGCGACATCAACGGGGGGCCGCATTTCCCCGTTGCGCTCATTTTGAACTCGTTCCCGCTGGAGGCGCTCCTGTTCAGCTTGTTCCAGCGCTTCGAAGAATTTGCTCATGGTCTCCTCATCCTGAGTCTCGCAAAAGTTCCTTGGCTAAACGAACATCGCAAATAAACTGAAGACGGAGCGTAATACCTCCACAATATAGCTCTCCACTTGAGTCGAGAAATCTTCCATCGCGTTAAATCGCAGAGCGAGAAAGATGAAAACCAATAAAAGCAGTGTGGCGAGAGCGCCGGAAATCCAGTGAAACGGGCCTTTAACCATCGACCAGCCGCTTCGATTACTGCGATTCCACTTCGGTTTCGCTTGATGCTCCGGACGTTCGCCCTGTTCGATGTAGGCGATGACTTGCTGGATCGTATCTTCATCAATACGCCGTCTCTGTTCGGCGTAGCCGAAAAGAAGAGCATGGTCGCATACGATGTTAACCAAGCGCGGAATGCCACCGGCGTAACGTGTTATGCGATCGACCGCTTTGTCGGTGAAAATATCGCTGCGGCGACCGCCGGCGATGCGCAGCCGGTGCTGGATGTAGTCGCGGGTTTCTTCAGCAGTGAGAGGGCGAATCACGCATCGAAGCGAGATACGCTGCTTTAACTGCCGGAGCTCGGGCAAGTCGAGTTTCGATTGAAGCTCCGGCTGGCCCGCCAAGAAGATCTGGAGTAGCTTTTCCGTCGCCGTCTCGAAGTTGGAGAGCAATCGGACTTGCTCCAGAGCCGGAGGATCGAGATTCTGAGCCTCATCGATGATAAGGACGGTATTCTGCCCCAAGCGCCGGCGTTCGATCAGAAAATTATTGAGCGCGAACAGTCGCTGGGAAACCGTCGTCAGGTTTTCCGTAATGCCAAAATCCCGCAGCATGTATTCGACAAGAGCATCGAAGGGGAGTTTTGAATTGAAGATGTAAGCGACCTCTGTTTTCTCATCCAGCCGTCTCAGCAGGGTCTGGATCAATGTTGTCTTGCCGGTGCCGACCTCGCCGGTCAAGACGATGAAGCCCTTGCCCTCCTGGACGCCGTATAGGATCTGAGCCAGCGCCTCGCGATGACTGGGGGTGAGATAGAGAAACTTCGGATCCGGTGTCGGATTGAAGGGCTTTTTCTCGAGGCCGTAGAAATTTAAATACATATCCGACTCGTTACTGCGCCGCCGACTCCGCTGAGCGCGGAGCGCGGCTTAGCATGTAGACGATGCCCTCGTTGTTGCGAGCGAAATAGTAAGAGAAAGCGACGACGAGGGCTAAAACAGCTGTTGCCGCGACGATCTTGAGTCCCATCGTACGGCGCATTCTTCTGCGGTCGATGTTGGTCTCGATGCGACGGATGCTGGCGACGACGGGAACACGAGTAAAGTTTCGCAGGCTCTCGACAGAATGAAAGGAAGTGTCGAGGCGCTCGGCAAGAAGGACGACCCCGGCGGCAAATCCCAGGGAGAGCAGGAAGCTCAAGACTTTCAGCAGGAAACGGTTCGGGGCCGAGGGATACCGCGGAGGCAAAGCGGAATCGAGCATACGGAACCGATCGCCTCTCTGATTTTGCTCGAGGCTTTCCGCTTGCTGCGCGTCGGCGTATTTCTTCAAAAGGCCGACATAAAGTTCCTTCGTGGTCTCATAGTCGCGCAGCGCGTCGGGCGAGCGGCTCTCTGCACTCCGCGCGGCCTCGAGTTTTCTTTGGTACTCCCCGATGTTTCCCTGTAACCGCGACCCCTCGCGCTTGACATTCTGTAGCTCGGTATCGACTTCTCGAAGCTCGTTGCGGAGTCTCTGAACGGCGGGATCCCCTCCACCCTCCGTTTTGGCTTGCACGTTGAACTTGGCATCCGACGCGCCGCTCTCGATGGCGGCGATTTCCGCTTGCGCCCGGATGACATCGGGGTGTTCAGGCGTCAGCCGGGTGCGCATCTCGTTGAGATCACGACGGAGCTTAGCGAGATATTCGACCTTTGCCCGCGGATCGCCTCCCGGATCCAGTTCCGAGAGCTGCTTCGTGATCGCTTCTCGGCGGTCGCTCAACCGCGCGATCCTATCCATGTTGAGTCTCAACTGATCGCCTAACCGTTCGTAAGGAACCAGATATTCCCCGGCTCCGGCCGGGCCGAGACGGCCGAGACTCGCAACTCGTCTTTCTTTTTCTTCGAGTTGCTTTTTCATATCGTCGAGTTGAGCTTTGAAAAATGCCGCCGTTTCTGTCGCTTGTTGGCCGCGAGTCTTCCAGTTTTGATCGACGAAAAATGATGCTACCGCATTGGCAACGAGTGCGGCGGTGCGTGGATCCCGCGCGCGATAGCTGACGTTGAACGAGATCGTCGATCTATGCCCGGGCTCCTGTTCGATATTTTTAAGCTCGAGGCGAATATCACGGCGGAGTCGGTTCACCAAATCTTCGATGGGAACGCGATTGCGAAGCTCCGGATAGAGATTCAACCGTCCGATGACCTCCTCCAGCCGCGTTCGGCTGAGTACCTGTTGGTTGATGGTCTGGAGCCGCATCTCGACGGTTTGCTGCCGTGTTTCGGCGTCGCCCGATGCAGGTCGGAGGAGCGAGGCAAATTGGTCTTGGTCGACTAAGACCGTGGCTGTCGAGGTATAGATGTTCGGCAAAAAAACGACGATTCCTATCAATAAGGCGAAGCAAACAGCGAAGGCCGACACCGCCAGCCATTTCCGCCGCTTCCAAACCGCCCATAGCCACTCCGGACCGACGCCTTTGGTTTCGATCTCGTTATCCATATTGGCTCTCAATCATCCGCCCCGCTTACGCCGCGACCACCAGAGTGCAATCGATTTCGACGGCGACGCTGCGCTGCAGCAGATCGACGGAAACGACGAAAAGACCTTTTTCAGGTTTGATTCTCAGCAGCATCCCTTCGATGTCCTTTAACGGTCCGCGACTGATGCGAACTCTCTGGCCTTCCCGCACGTAGGCGTGCGGCATGGCTTGTAAACTACTGTCGAGAACCCTTTTAATGCTTTCGATCTCTTTTTCTGGAATCGATGCAAGTCGGTCCCATCGCTCTCCGAGTATGCGCACGAGTCCGCGCGTCTTACATATCTCATTGTAGCTTTGCTTATCGATAGCATGATGAATAAAAAGATAACCCGGGAACAGTGGAATTTGGGTCAAGCAGCGTAGTCCACCACGCCGCGACCAGATATTGATTTTGGGTAAGAAGGCCTCGAAATGCTTCGCTGCTAATTGATCGTGAACAAGCTGTTCACAATGGCTACGCGTCCACAGAGCGTGCCATTTAGGATCCCCATGCGCTGCTCGGTCCTCTTCTTCATCGACTAGCCAGAGTAGTTGCTCGGCATCAGATTTCATATCCAGTGACAAGGCTTCGCCCCCTTCGGTTTTCAACCCCTTAATGGGAGTAACCGATATGTCCGACGTTCCTTTTACTTTTGGCCCGCCTCCCTCGAGGTGAGCTCCCCCAACTGCCCGCGCTGAGCACGGGTCGCGTTCACAATGGCGCTTTCATCGCGCCGGATAATCGCCGGCGGCTTACTTGATCGAACCGCCTTGCAGATTGACTTCGCAAATCGAATCCGGCTCGGGCTCCGCGACATCGTCGACAATCTGCTCGAAACTCTTTTTGAGGTCCGCCCCAGCCCGCTCGCGCCGTCGCTTGTAAGCGACGAGAGCCCGCGGGTCGCTAGACCATGTGCGGCCGCCATCTATCGAGCAGAACTCGAATCGCTTACCTTGCAATTCCACTTGCTTTAGCATGACGGACCTCCTGGCTTTGAACTCTCGCGAATCATAAATCTTTTTGCATTTCAGGCCGCCGCCGAATGATTGCAGTATAGATGCGAGGTGCAGTTACGGTAAGAGGGAGAATCATGTAGATGTCTGTAGAAAATTCCTGAAGCGATTAGGGGAAATCCCTACTGGTTGTTAAAGAGATGAAAAGCTGAAATTATCGAAACCTTCTCCTGCCCAGAGAGACTTCTATGGGACTTCTTACCTCTTTGTGATGTGTAGCTCTGCGAGCTCGGCACAATCACCAAAGAAAGATAGTCAACGTGACGCCGGCAAGAACTGCGACGGCCAATGGTAGGACGACCAGCGTGAGCATTTCAACTTCGCGCGGGGGATGGTCCTCGACCAAGATCTCTTTTTTCATATCCGTCCTCCAGCATTGTGAGGCTCTTAAGCAAGCCGACGGTAATAAACCGTCGTGCTGCGCGCCATCAGGTGATTGCCTGAAAATT
>DATJFG010000187.1:0-77816 GCA_035495775.1 Verrucomicrobiia bacterium
CAAAAGGAGACTCACCTCCTTTTGCCTTTTTTTCGCTCAGAACAGCTTGTGTTCGACCGAGAGGTATAGGATAACGCCGAAGTTGTCGGCCGCCTTGCTGACCCCGATCGGCAGACCGACGCCGCTCACGATCTGCAATTCGTCTTCATCTACAACGGAGGCGCGGAGGCCGGGCGAGATCATCGAGATAAAATCGCTCTTGGGCCGACCGCGTCCATTTAGATTTCCTTCGAAGTTCCCCACACATTCCAGCATCGCGTGAACTCGCGACGTAATCGCGAAAATTCCGCTCGCGCCCAGATTATACGAGACGAGCGAGTGTTTCGACGATAATCCGCCGCTGTCGAGCGGTGCGCGCACGCCCGGTAAATAAGTCAGACCCAGGTCCGCGTGGGCCGCGAAGCGCGGCGGGAATTTCTTGCTGAACGGCAACTGCCATTGGTATCCGACGACGCCGTTGCCGGTACCGTGCCGCCGGTTGCCGGTGGGCAGGATCAAGCTGAAGCGTGGCGCGAACGCCGGCAGGCGTGCGCTCTCTTCCAGCGCCTGATAGCGGTAATTAATGAGAATGTCGCCGATGCCGTGGATTCGATCGCCGTCGGAGCGCAGGAGAAAAGATGGGATGCTGTAGGATATCTGGTGTTCGAGGCCGTAAAGCGGCCATTCCTGTGTGAAGTTGAAGGTCCAGCCGCGATTGTTCGGATCGTGCGAATAGATCGCCGTGAAGATGTGCTGCACGACCCCGGGGTCCTGGTTATATGCCTCCTCGATGAGGAAGCTGTTGTCCTCGATGCCGTCGATGGGGGTTTTGGGTGGTGGGGTTTCCGCCGCGTGCGCGGCGCCGAGTGTGGCGATAACCAGCGCGCAGGCGAAATTGATCGTCGGAAAACGTCTCCTTGGTTTCATGAAGACCGTCAGACGCCGCCGAATCCCGCGTCCAGAGCCTCAGCCAGGAGCCACGGGTCCTTGACCTCGGTGGTCGGCGGAAGGCCCGAAAGCACGCGCGCGACCTCGCGGGCGGCGTGCGTCTGGCAGTCGACGTAGGATTCGTTCGAGTTCGCCGCGGTGTGGCAGGTGACGATGACGTTTGGGAGCGTGAGAATCTTGTGATCGGGAGGAAGCGGCTCGGGGTCGGTGACGTCGAGCGCGGCGCCGGCGATTTTTCCGGCGACCAGCGCGTCGTACAGCGCCTCGGTATCGACCAGTCCGCCGCGCGCGCAGTTGATGAGATAAGCCGTCTGCTTCATTGCCGCGAACTCTGCCGCGCCGAACATTTTCCGTGTTTGACGCGTGAGCGGCGCGTGCACGCTGATGAAGTCGGACGTCCGCACCAACTCGTCGAACGAGACGAGCTTGACGTTGAGCTCGCGGGCGATCTTCGGGTCCAGATAGGGATCGACCGCCTGCACGTTTAATTTGAGCCCCTGGGCGCGCGGCGCGACCTGGCGGCCGACATGGCCCAGGCCGACGATGCCGAGCGTCTTTCCCATGATGCGCGAAACCGGGCCGCGGTAGGAATGCAGCTCCGCGGTGTGGCGTCGCCAGCGGCCCTCGCGCACGTACTGATTCATGCGCACGAGCTTGCGCGAGACCGCGATCAAAAGGCCGATCGCCTGCTCGGAGACCTCGATGGAATTGCAGCCCGCCGCATTGCAGACTTTGATGCCGAACTCCGCCGCCGCTTGAAGGTCCATGCGGTCAACGCCGACGCCGGTGCGGCAGACGACTTTGCAGCGCTTGAGCTGAGAGATGATCTCGCGCGTGAAGGGCACCGATCCGTGCATGATGATGCCGTCGGCGTCCCTGCCGGACTCGGCGACCTCGGCTTCGCTGCGCGGGTTGGCGATGATCATCTCGGCGTCGATCTCGTCGAGGATCGGCTTGATGAGCGCCACCGGTACCTCGTTGCTGCCGAAATACTTAACGCGATACTTCGCCATCGTCCTAAGCCCCCAATCCAAACAGCCGCACGGGATTATCCCACAGAATCTTTTGCCGCGCTCCTTTGGAGAGCTTGCCGTTGCCGCTCATGTCGCCGACGGTACGATCGGGGAATTTATCGATCGCGTCGCTGTGCGGGTAGTCCGTGGCGACTACGAGCCGCTCATCGCCCACGTGCTCGACATACACCGGCGCGAGCTCTTCGCCCGCCTCGCAGCTCGTCCAGCATTGGCGCTTGAAATAAAAGCTCGGCTTTTCCTTCACCGTCCGCGCGGACCCGTGAGATTCGTGCTCCCAGTGCTCGTCCATCCTTTCGAGCCAGAACGGCACCCACCCGCAGCCCGACTCGAGATGGGCGACCTTGAGCTTTGGGAATTTTTCCAGTACGCCGTCGCCGCAGAAATTGAGACAGGCGAGCATCTGCTCGAGCGGGTGGCAGGCGACGTGCCGGCCGAACTCGCTGTAGCGGTCCGAGCCCGCCTGCGGCAGGATCGTGCGCGCGCCTTCGTGCACGCAGATCGTGACGCCGAGATCGGACGCGGTCTCGTAGATCGGATAGTAATCGGGACTCGCGAACGTGCGGCCGCAGAACTTGTTCGGCCGCCAAAAAATTCCGACCAGCCCCAATTTTTCCCGCGCATATTTGAGCTCGGCCACGGCACGCGCCGGGTCCTGCAGTGGAATCAACATGACGCCGTAGAGCCGCTTGCGGTCGTAGTCGCAGTATTCGGCGAGCCAGGTATTGTACGCGCGGCAGATCGCGGCGCTGAGCTCCGGATCGATGTCGTCGCGCCACATGATGTAGAGACCGATCGTCGGGAAGAGCACGCTCACGTCGATGCCCTCGCGGTCCATATCGCGAACATTCGACGCGGCATCGAACTTATGCTCGTACGCGTCGGCAAAGCATTCGCGCCAGCGCTTCGACGATGAAAATATGTAGCCGTAATCTTCCATGATCCGGCCCGGACGCTGCGCCGAATCCGACACCGGCTTGCCGTCGACCTCGCGCACCGTCTGGTTCGGTCCGGCGAGCCGCACGCGGTTCTTAAATCTTTCCGGAAGATACTTTTGATAAAGATCCGACGGCTCCAACACATGCCGGTCGGCATCGATGACTTTAAATCCGTCGCGCATGGTAATCCTCCGGCGGTCTGGACCGCCCTCTCGAAAATTCGTGTCGAATTACAAATAGGCCGAGTCGATAGTGCGAGTCAAGACGCCCTCCGTTTTCCCTCGCTTGACTCACCGACGGCGTACGAATATCTTCGCGAGGATACATGAGCGGCTTCACATCGACAGTCGATAACCGCTACTTCGAGGATTACGTCAGCGGATCGGTGCACGAGTTCGGCGCGATCGCCGTCGAGCCGGACGAGGTCGTGAGCTTCGGCAGGCGCTTCGTGCCGCTCAGTTATCACATCGATCCTGAAGCGGCGAAGAAGAGCATTTACGGCGGGCTGATCGCGAGCGGCTGGCACACCGCCGGCCTCATGATGCGACTCTACACAGACAACTATCTTTCGCACGTTGCGAACCTGGGCTCGCCGGGATGCGACGAGCTCCGCTGGGAGAAGCCGGTCTATCCCGGCGACGAGCTCTCGATACGGGTAACGGTGGTGGAAGCGCGGCCGTCGCAGTCCAGGCCCGACCGGGGCATCATCCGCTCTTTCGTCGAGGTGCTGAATCAAAAGCGCGAGGTCGTGATGAGCTTAAAGATGGTCAATTTCGTCAAAAGTCGGAGAGCGGCTCATGGGTAAGCTTTGTATCCTGATCGCCGCCATTCTCCTTTTCGTATCTTCCAATAGGATCATCGCGCAGAATGTTCCTTCTTCCGCGGAGCGCGCGCGGCTCGATAAGATTCAACAATCGCTGAAAGACGATGTCCCGCGCATCCTCTGCATTAACGAGGATTTCGCCACTGGGGCGCAGCCTTCGGCGACGGCATACAGCAAGCTCGCGGCGAACGGCTTTCATTCTGTTCTTAACCTGCGCACGGCCGAAGAGGGTGCCGACCTTGAAATGGAACGGAAGCTGGTAACCGGGGCCGGCATGCGCTACTTCAGCATCCCAGTCATCTCCACCGCGCCGCGCCCCGAGCAGGCGGATCAATTCATTCGCATTGTGAAGGATACGCCGAATCACCCGATGCTGATCCACTGCGCGAGCGCGAATCGAGTCGGCGCGTTCATGATGATCTATAGAACGGTCGAGCACGGCTGGCCGGAGGAGAAGGCGTACGAAGAGGCCGTCAAAATCGGTTTGAGCAGCGACGGACTCAAAAAATTCGCGCATGACTACATCGCCGGAAGGAAACCAAAGTAAATGAATGCAAACGAATTCGTCGTCGATGTGCATCATCACTTCATGCCGCCGGCTCTGTTCGACCGCCTCGCCGCACAAGCCGGCGGACGGCGCATCGTGACCAACGAGATCAGCCTCACGCTCAACCCTTCGCGCAAGGACCTCGAGGCCCATCTCAAAGTCATGAACGAAGCGGGCATCGCCAGGGCGGTGCTGACCGATCAGGTTCAGGTGATGGGCGCGGACGTTGCGCGCATGCTGAACGACGGCATCGCGGAAGTCCAGCGCAAGCATCCCGATCGTTTTCTGGGCGCCGTTCATCTGCCGATCCACGAGGCGGCGGTCGCGGAGCGCGAGCTCCGCCGCGGCGTCGAAGAACTGGGTCTCCGGGCGGTCGCGCTGCTCGCCTGCCATCTCGACGTGCAGCTCGATAACTCCGTGATGAATCCGCTCTATGAGCGCATCCAGCGCGAGAACCTGCCGATCGTCATTCACCCGCAGTCGAAGCCGAGCGGCTCGGAGACGACGTACAACCTAGACCGCTGCGTTTTTCGGCCGTTCGAGACGACGCAGGCGATCGTGCGCGTGATGGCGAGCGTCCTGCCGCGCTTTCCGGGGCTCCGCTTCGTCATGCCTCATCTCGGCGGCGGCGCGTCGTCGCTCAAGGGGCGCATGATGGCATTTTTCGAGCCTGAAGATGCGAGCGTTCCGGCGGAGCTGAAGGGCTATCTGAAAACGCAATCGGAGCAGAAGCGCTTCGGCCTCGCCGAGCGCTTCGATAAGCTTTTCCGCGCGCTCTATTTCGACACCGCCGGAACCGGCGCATGGCGGCCGGCGCTCCAGGCGGCGTTTCAGATAACGTCGCCTGATCGTATTATGTTCGGCACCGACTATCCGCTCGAGTGCAAGAGCGCGGCGAATATTCTCGAGGCGCTCGACGTGGTCCGCGAAGCCCCGTGCTCGGCCGCGGAGAGAACCGCGATCCTAGGCACGACCGCCAAGGCGCTGTTTAATATCTCGTAACGCCGTGCGCCGCTCGCTGATCGCTATCGTCGTTGTCTTGTTCGCCGCGACCGCTTACGGCCAGCCGCCGGCTTCGCAGCAGCAGTTCGCGCGCGAGATCTATAAAGAGCTGATCGAGATCAACACCACCGACTCGAGCGGCAGCACGACCGTCGCGGCCGAGGCGATGGCGAAACGCCTCCGCGACGCGGGTTTTCCCGCCGCCGATGTGCAGGTGCTCGGCCCGGACCCGCGCAAAGGCAATCTCATCGCGCGGCTCCGCGGTAGCGGCCTGCGCCGACCAATCCTCCTGCTCGCCCATATCGATGTGGTCGAGGTCAGACGCGAGGAGTGGTCGGTCGATCCGTTCAAGCTGACGGAAAAGGACGGCTACTTTTACGCGCGCGGCTCTTCAGACGACAAGGCGATGGCGGCGATCTTCATCGCTAATCTCATACGCTATAAAGAGGAAAAGCTCGTTCCCGATCGGGATATCATCGTCGCGCTCACGGCGGATGAGGAATTGGACGATGTGCCCACCAACGGCGTGAGCTGGCTGCTCAAGAACCATCGCGATTTGATCGAGGCCGAATACGCGCTGAACGAAGGCGGCGGTGTCACGCTCAAGAACGGCAAAGCGCTCGCGAACCGCGTGCAGGCGAGCGAAAAAATCTCCGTCACCTACCGTCTGGAAGCTAAATATCCCGGCGGCCACAGCGCTGTTCCAGGGAGGGAATCCTCGATCTATCTTCTTGCCGATGCCTTGGGGCGTATCTCGAAGCATGCCTTTCCCGTCAAGCTGACCCAGACAACGCGGGCTTACTTCGAAAAGATGGCAGCACTCGACAGCGGGCAAGACGCCGAGGACATGCGCACAATCGCGCGCGATCCGATGGACACCTCCGCCGCATCCCGCCTCTCAACGCGCCCTTCGTACAACGCGCAGCTAAGGACGACCTGCGTGGCAACGAAACTCGAGGCCGGCCAGGCGGTGAACGCGGTGCCGCAGACGGCGCACGCGATCGTCAATTGCCGCGTGCTTCCAGGCGAGCCCGTCGCCGAAGTGCAGCAGCGGCTCGTCGAGATCATCGGCAACGATAAAATCACCGTCACGCAGGTGGGCACGCCGACGCTGAGCCCGCCGTCGCCGCTGAGGCCCGACCTGCTTCGCGTCATCGAGAAGCTCACGTCCGAGTTCTGGCCCGGCGCGGCCATCGTTCCCTCCATGTCGGCCGGCACGACCGACGCGCGCTTTCTCCGCAACGCCGGCATTGCCGTTTACGGCCATTCCGGTCTTGCCGGCGAGCCCAACGAGAATCGCGCGCACGGCATCGACGAGCGCCTCGCGGTGAAGTCGTTCTACGACGGCCTGGAATATTTATACAAACTTGTGAAGACGCTGGCGGCGGGGGAGTAGACTCAGTTCTTTTCCAATCGTTCGATAGTTTGCGTCAGATCCTGCGGCAGCTCCGCCGTCCATTTCCGCTTCTTTCCTTTGTACTCAAAGCCGATCGCTGCGGCGTGGAGAAATTGGCGCTTTAAGCCGAACTTCTTTCGGAATTCCTTGTTGAAACCAAAATCTCCGTGCACGTCGTCCATGACAATCGGATGGTCGATGCCGGCGAAATGAAGCCGGATCTGATGCATGCGGCCGGTCTCGATTTCTATGTCCACGAGCGTAGTGTCGCCGAATTCTCTTACGATTTTGTAATGCGTCACGGCCCCGACGAGCCGCCCTTCGCGGCCGGCTAGCGGGGTGTCGATCGTGCCTCTTTTTGCTCGCAGTCTTCCGGCGACAAGCGCGAGATAATCCTTCTCCACGGCCCGCGTCTCAAAGATCTTTTCGAGACGCTCGGACATGGGGCCGTTTTTGGCCACAACCAACAGACCCGAGGTGTCTTGATCGATTCGATGAACGAGCCGCGGCGTGATGTTTCGCGCCCGGTATGCCGCTTCGAGCTGTCCCAGAACCGTGTCGCGCTTCAAGATGCCTTTGCCTTCATGCACCGCGATACCGGCCGGCTTGTTCAAGACCAGCAGGTCGCTGTCCTCGAAAACGATTTCGAAGAATCTCTCGGCGTCGGACGGTCTTTGAGCCTTTGATTTCTCGTACGGGATATAGAGTTGAATGCGATCCCCCGGACGCGCGGTATCTTCCGGCGCGGCGCGGTTGCCGTTTAGGCGTACGCCGTTTTTGCGAAAGAGCTTTCTTACATAACCGATGTTAAAGTTCTTCTTGAGGAAATTTTCGAGCCGCTTGGGCGCTTCACCCGGCGGAATCACGATCTCATGCGGCATGCGGCAGTTTTAGCCGCAGCGCCCCGCCCGGTCAAGGCAAGTTAAATTTGCAATTTCTTTTTCTTTAGGCTAAGTTAGAACACTTCCCATTAAGGTTCCGGATGAGGTTCTCTATTGAGCCGTAAAGAGTCGCTGGATGCGCTCAGGAAAAAGATCGATCACGTCGATGCAAAGCTAGTTGAGCTGCTGAACGAGCGGGCATCTCTCGCCAAACAAATCGGTCATACCAAGAGCTTGGACGGGCAGGAAGTCTACGTCCCGGCCCGTGAAAAACAGATCTTCAAGCGCATCTCCGATCTGAACGGCGGACCGCTGCCTGAAAACTCGATTCATTCCATTTACCGCGAGATTCTTTCCGCCTCCCGTTCGCTGGAGGCGCCGCTGACGGTCGCCTATTTCGGCCCCGAGGCGACCTATACGCATATGGCGGCGCGGGATCGTTTCGGCTCCTCGACTAATTACGGGCCGATGCCGAGCATTCCCGATGTCTTTCAGGAGGTGAAGCAGGGAAGGGCGGATTACGGTGTGGTGCCGATCGAGAACTCGACCGAAGGCGTCGTCACCCATACGCTCGACATGCTCGTCGAGGCCGATGTGAAGATCTGCGCCGAGATCGTTTTGGACGTCCACCATTGTCTGCTCTCGCGCTCGGGCAAGGCCGAAGACATCCGCGAGATCGTCTCCCATCCGCAGGCGCTCGCGCAGTGCCGGCGCTGGCTGACGACCCATCAGCCGGGCGCCCGCGTGAGCGAAGCCGCGAGCACCGCCCAGGCGGCGCAAATGGCCGCTAAAGATCCGGCGCTGGCGGCGATCGCGAGCGGGCTCGCGAAAGAGCTTTACGGCTTGGAGGTCGTCGCGCGGAATATCGAAGACCAGGCGAACAATATCACGCGCTTTCTCGTGATCGGCGGACGGTCGCCGAAGCCGAGCGGAGACGACAAGACTTCCATCGTTTTCTCGGTCAAGGACGAAGTCGGCGTGCTCCATCGCATGCTCGATCCTTTCGCAAAGAATCGAATCAATCTCAGCAAGATCGAATCGCGGCCGCTGAAAGAAAAGCCCTGGGAGTATCTTTTTTTTCTCGATCTCGAAGGGCACATAGAGGAGCCGAGGATCCAACGAGCCGTGAAGAAATTGGAGAAGGTTTGTCTGTTCATCAAAATTCTGGGCTCTTACCCGGCGGCCGTATGAGCATCTTGGAGCGCGTACCTGAATATATTCGCTCGCTCATTCCGTATGAGCCGGGAAAGCCGATCGAAGAGGTCGAGCGGGAATACGGCATCGAGGACCCGATTAAGATCGCCTCAAATGAGAACCCGCTGGGGCCTTCGCCCAAGGCGGTGAAGGCGATCGTCGACCGTTTAAATGCGCTACATCTCTATCCCGACGGCGACTGTTATCAGCTCCGGCGCGGTCTTGCGGCGAAGCTCGGCATCGCCGAGGACCGTATCATCTTCGGCAACGGCTCAAACGAACTGATCGAGTTCGCCGTCAGGACGTTCATGCGTCCGGACGACGAGGCGGTCATGGCCCGCCACGCCTTCGCGATCTATCACCTCGTTGTCAAGGCTGCGGGAGGCGTGTCGAAGATCGTGCCGATGAAAAATCTAACCCACGATCTGGAGGCGATGGCCGACGCGACGACGGCGAAGACGCGGATCGTTTTCCTGGCCAACCCGAACAATCCAACGGGCACGGCTTTCGGCAAAAAGGCATGGGAAAAGTTTCTTACCCGGGTTGGTCCCGAGACCCTCATCGTCGTCGACGAAGCGTACTTCGAATACGTTACCGATCCCGACTATCCCAATTCCATCGAATATCAGAGCGACGGCAGGATGATTTTGACCTTCAGGACCTTCTCGAAGCTTTACGGGCTCGCGGGCTTGCGGATCGGCTATGCCGTTGGCCCGAAGGACATCGTCAGCTGGATGCACCGCGTGCGCCAGCCGTTCAACGTCAACGCCGCCGCGCAGTGGGGCGCGCTCGCCGCGTTGGACGATACGGACCACGTCAAACGCAGTCTCGAAACGAACCGCGCGGGAATGGCATATCTCACCCGCGAGGTCGGAAAGCTGGAATTGGAGCACGTGCCGAGCCAGGCAAATTTCATTTTGCTCCGCGTTGGCGACGGCGCGGCAGTTTTTCAAAAACTCCTTCGGCGCGGCGTGATCGTCCGCCCGATGGGGGCCTACGAGCTGCCCGAATACATCCGCGTCACCGTCGGGACGGCCAAGGAAAATGCTAGATTTATAGATGAGTTGAAAGGTATAATCGCCGGTCGCGCGTAAGGATTCAGGATGATCGTTGTCTTAAAACCAGGTTTAAAGCCGGAAGAGGTGCAGAAAGTCATCGAGCGGATCGAGAGCTTTGGGCTCCGCGCGCACATTTCCGAAGGCAAGGAGCGGACGATCGTCGGCGCGATCGGCGACGAGCGCCTCTTGGCGGACCAGAGCCTCGAATCGTTTCCCGGCGTCGAGAAGGTCCTGCCAATCCTGAAGCCTTACAAGCTCGTCAGCCGCGAGTTCCAGAAGCACAATACGATTATCCAGGTCAACGGCCACGAGATCGGTGGAAAAAAAATCCATGTCATGGCCGGGCCGTGCTCAGTCGAATCGCGCGACCAGGTGCTGGAATCGGCGCTGCCGGCGAAGCAGGCCGGCGCCACGTTCCTCCGCGGCGGCGCGTTCAAGCCGCGCACTTCGCCCTACAGCTTTCAGGGGCTCGGCGAGGAGGGGCTCGATTATCTCGCGCATGCGCGCAAGGTGACCGGGATGCCGATCATCACCGAAGTGCTCGATCCGCGCGATCTCGACCTCGTGGCGCGCTACAGCGACGTGCTCCAGATCGGCGCGCGTAACATGCAGAACTTCAAGCTCTTGACCGAAGTCGGCAAGCTCAAGATGCCTGTGATGCTCAAGCGCGGTCTCAGTGCCACGATCCAGGAATTCCTCCTTTCCGCCGAATACATCGCCGCCGAAGGCAATCGCAAGATCATTCTCTGCGAGCGCGGCATCCGCACCTACGAGACCGAGACGCGCAACACCTTGGATTTGAGCGCCGTCCCGGTGCTGAAGCAGTTGTCCCATCTTCCGGTTTTCATCGATCCGAGCCACGGCACCGGTCGCTGGGACCTCGTCGCGCCGATGGCGCTCGCCGGTATCGCCGCGGGCGCGGACGGGCTATTGATCGAGGTCCATTCCAACCCCGAAGTTGCGCTCAGCGACGGGCCGCAGTCCCTCAAACCGAAAAAGTTCGCCGCGCTGATGGAAGATCTGAGGAAGGTCGCCGCCGCGGTCGGGAGAGAAGTTTAATGGCGCCGCTGTTTAAGAAAATGGTCATCGCGGGCGTCGGGCTCATTGGCGCTTCGCTGGCGCTCGCGGCGCGTGAGCGCGGCTTGGTCGACGCGATCGTCGGCTACGGCCGGAGCGAGGAGAATCTGCGCTTCGCGCTCGATAGAGGAATCATCGACAGCTATTTTCACAAGCCCGAAGAAATTCCTCCGGGGACGGACTTTTTGCTCTTGGGCACGCCGGTCGCCGCCATCGTGCCCCTCACGAAACAATTCCTGCCGTTCATGCGGCCGGGCTGCATCGTCAGCGACGTCGGCAGCGTGAAGGCGGAGATCGTCCGCGACATGGAAAAGCTTTTGCCCAGCACGATGCCGTTTGTCGGCGCGCATCCGATCGCCGGCGGAGAGCAGTGGGGCGCGGAGCCCGCGCGCGCCGATCTGTTCATCGGCCAGCGCTGCATACTTACACCGACGAAGAAAACCGATCCGGCCGCTTTGGAGAATGTCGGCACGCTGTGGAAAAGGGTAGGGGCGAAAGTCGAAACAATCGACGCCGACGTGCACGATAAAATTCTCGGCCTCGTGAGCCACCTCCCGCACGTGCTGGTCTACGGGCTCGTCAATCTCATGAACCACGCGCGCGTCGATTCGACCGAAGTCATCGAATACTGCGGCGGCGGCTTTAAGGATTTCACCCGCATCGCATCGAGCCGGCCGGAGCTCTGGCGTGACATCTGTCTGCTCAACCGCGAAGCGGTGAGCGCGGGGTTGGCGGATTACATTAAAGAGCTCGAAAAGCTCAAGCGGCTTATCGATGAAGGCAAGGGAGCCGAGATCGAGCGCGAGTTTGCGCTCGCCAACGAGGCGAGGAGGCGGTTATCCTAAGCGCACCGACACCAATCGGCTCGCGGAGAATCGAGCCCGTCAAGCACCCGCTGCGAGGTGAGATCAGCGTACCGGGGGATAAATCGATCGGCCATCGGGCGGTTATCTTCGCCGCGATCGCCCAGGGCTCGAGCCGGATCGCCAATCTTTCTGGAGGCGAGGACAATCACAGTACCATCGAGGCTTTCAGGACGCTCGGCGTGGAAATCTCCGGCGATGATCGCCTGCTGTCGGTCGAAGGAAAGGGCTGGGCAGGGCTTCGCGCGCCTAAAAAGATCATTGATTGCGGCAATTCCGGGACGACGATGCGGCTTCTCTCGGGTATACTCGCCGGGCGCTCTTTTGTCTCGACGCTCGACGGCGACGCTTCGCTGAGGCGCCGGCCGATGCGGCGCGTCGTGGAGCCGCTGGAACAAATGGGGGCGCGTATCGAAGGCCGCGACGGCCGGGCGCCGCTCGAGATTCACGGCGCTCAGCTCAAGGGGATTCGTTATGCAACGCCCGTCGCCAGCGCCCAGGTCAAGTCGGCGATCCTCTTAGCCGGGCTCCAGGCCGACGGTATTACGACGGTCGAAGAGCCGCAGCAGTCGCGCGACCATACGGAAATTATGGCCCGCGCGCTCGGCGCAAAGCTCGAGGCGCAGGATAGGTCAGTGTCTGTCGAAGGCGGCCACAAACTGTCTCCGCTCGATATCCGGGTTCCCGGCGATCTTTCATCCGCGGCCTTCTTCATGGCGGCAGCGGCCATGATCCCTGGCTCGGATATTGTGGTTCGCGAGGTCGGCTGCAATCCGACACGCAGCGGCGTGATCGATGTGCTGAGGCGCATGGGCGTGGCGATCGACTTGGCGAATCCAAGGACGGCCGCGGGAGAGCCCGTTGCCGACATCAGAGTTCGCGGCTCCAAGCTTAAAGGCATCGACATCGGCCCGGAAGTGGTGGCGCGGACGATCGACGAGTACCCGATTCTCGCCGTCGCTGCGGCTTTGGCCGAAGGCGTAACGGCTATTTCCGGCGCGAAGGAGTTGAGGTATAAGGAGTCGGACCGGATTTCGGTCATGACCGAGATGCTTCGGCGGCTCGGCGTCAATGTCGAAGAGCGCGACGACGGCATGATCATCGAAGGGCGAGATCGATTTTCGGCCGCGGCGGTTCAGAGCGCGGGCGATCATCGGGTCGCGATGGCGCTCGCGGTCGCCGGGCTCTCGTCGGACGGCGGCGTCGAGATCGACGATACGGCGTGCGCGGATATTTCGTTTCCAGGATTTTTCGATTGCCTGGAAAGGATCGCCGGCGCGTAAGGTGAAGAAGATCATCGTCGCTATCGACGGACCGGCGGGCGCGGGCAAGAGCACGGTCGCAAAGCGGTTGGCAAAAGAGCTCGGTTACACGTATATGGATACCGGCGCGATGTATCGGGCGTTCGCGCTGAAGGCGCGGCGCGACGGCATCGACCTGGAGAGCGAGAGCGATCTCCGGTCGACGCTCGCCGGGACCAGCGTCGAGCTACTGGAGAAGGATGGACGGCAGAAGGTCCTCCTCGACGGCCGCGACGTTACCACGGAGATCCGCGCGCCGGAGATGAGCCAGTGGGCTTCGAAGATCTCGGCGCTCAGGCCGGTGCGAGAGCGAATGGTCGAGCTGCAGCGCGCTTTTGGCGCGCGCGGCGGCATCGTCGCCGAGGGCCGCGATATCGGCACCGTCGTCTTTCCCGACGCGGAGGTGAAGATCTTTCTCACCGCCCGTCCGGAAGAGCGCGGCAGGCGAAGGTTCGCCGAGCTCAAAGGACAGGGAAAAGAGGTGACGCTTGAGGAGACCTTAGGAGAGATGAGACAGCGGGACGATCGCGATCAGGGCCGCGAGATGGCGCCGCTGCGCCAAGCCGAGGACGCCGTCGCGCTCGACTCGACCGGGATGAGCATCGATCAAGTTGTGGAGACCATCATGAAAGAGATCAAAAAATTTATTTAGAGAAGGAAGGAAACTAAGCTAATGGCGGAAAATCAACCCAACAACCCAACTACCGGCGACGATTTCAAGACGCTCTTCGAGGAGAGTCTCCGCACGGTGAAGCCTGGCGGAGTCGTCAAGGGAAGAGTCGTCGGAATAACCCCCTCGCACGTCATGGTCGACGTGGGCTACAAGTCCGAGGGGCAAATCCCTCTGCACGAATTTCTCGATCGAGACGGCAACCCGCAGGTGAAGGTCGGGGACGAGATCGACGTCTATTTCGATTCATCCGAAGGCGAAGGCGGCGGCATCGTGCTCTCGCGCCAGCGGGCGGAAAACATGAAGGTCTGGGAGGACATCGAAAAAGCCGCCCACGACGGCACGGGAGTCGAGGGCGTCATCGTCGCCAAGGTCCGCGGCGGCTTCAAGGTCGACCTCGGGGTGCCGGCGTTTCTGCCCGGATCGCACGTCGATATCCGGCCGACCCGCAATCTCGACCGTTTTCTCGGCCAGCGCGATAAATTCGCAGTGCTCAAATTCAATCGCGCCCGCGGCAACGTCGTGGTCTCGCGCCGCGCTCTGCTCGAAAAGGAGCGCGACAGCCTCAAAAAAGAAATTCTTAAGGTGCTCGAGGAGGGCGTGATCCTCGAAGGCACCGTCAAGAACATCACGAGCTATGGCGCCTTCGTCGATCTCGGCGGCATCGACGGGATTCTCCACATCAGCGATATGTCGTGGGGGCGAATCGGCCATCCGTCGGAAATGGTCAATGTCGGCGACCGCATCAAGGTCGTCGTGCTCAAGTTCGACGCGGAGCGCGAGCGGATTTCACTCGGGATGAAACAGATCATGCCCGATCCGTGGAACACCGTCGCCGAGAAGTACACGGGCGGCACGAGGCTTCAAGGCAAAGTCGTGAGTCTCGTCGATTACGGCGCCTTCGTCGAGCTGGAAAAAGGGGTCGAGGGTCTGATCCACATCTCCGAAATGTCCTGGACAAAAAAGGTTGCGCACCCCTCGAAGGTCGTGCAGGTCGGCGAGACCGTCGAGGTCGTCGTGCTGAACGTCGATCCGAATCATCGCCGCATCTCTTTGGGCCTCAAGCAGGTCATGCCGAATCCGTGGGAGCAGGCGAAGGAGAAATATCCCGTCGGCAGCGTCATCAAGGGCCCGATCCGCAGCGTTACCGACTTCGGCATTTTCGTCGGCGTCGAGGAGGGCATCGACGGCCTCGTCCACGTTTCGGATCTGCATTGGACAAAAAAGGTCAAGCATCCCTCCGAGCTCTATAAAAAGGGCGACGTGGTCGAGGCGAGGGTGCTCGGCATCGACGTGCAGAACGAGCGCTTCTCGCTCGGGGTCAAGCAGCTTTCGATGGATCCGTGGCAGTTGATCGCCCAGAAGTATCCCATTGGCTCCAAAGTCAAAGGCGAAGTCGCGAGCGTGCCGGAGTTCGGCGTCTTCGTGCGCCTGGAAGAGGGCGTCGAGGGCTTGATTCACGTTTCGCAGCTCAGCACGGAACGAATCGATAAGCCGTCGAGTCTTTTCAAACCGGGCGACACCGTCGAAGCGGAAGTGATCAATGTCGATCCGCACGAGCGCAAGCTCGGGCTCAGCATCCGCGCGCTCAAGAAAACCGAAGAGCGCCAGGAGATGGAAAATTATCTCAAGCGCGAGAAAGAAGGCGGCCGGTTCTCTTTCGAGGCGATTCTCAACGAAGAGCTGCGGCTCGACCGCGACGAGGAGCCGCGGCCGGCGGAAAAAGGCAAAGGGGGCAATCCGCAGTAGCGGATTGAACGGCCGATGGCGCGCGGGCGTTCGCTGCTGAAAGGGCTGGGCATTCTCTTCGTCCTGGTCCTGATCTTTTTCGTGGCGGTGTTTTTCTATGCCTATCTCACCGGCGGCGAGGCCGGCGTTTTGACCGCCCTCGGCGGCGACAGCGTCGGCGTCGTGGAGGTCGAAGGGACCATCAACGACTCGCACGATATCATCGAGACGCTGAAGCAGTTCGGCGAGACGAGCGGCGTCAAGGCGATCGTCCTGCGGGTCGATTCCCCCGGCGGCGCCGTCGCTCCGACGCAGGAGATCTACGAGGAGATCGAGAAACTCAAGAAGAAAAAACCCGTGATCGCCTCGTTCGGCGGCATGGCCGCCTCCGGCGGATATTACATCGGCAGCGCCTGCGACCAGATCGTCGCCAATCCCGGAACGCTCACGGGATCGATCGGCGTCATCATGGAGCTCGGCAACGTCGAGGAGCTGCTCAAGAAGATCGGCGTGCAGGGCTACAGCGTGAAGAGCGGCGCGAACAAAGATATCGGCTCGCCGCTAAAGCCTCTGACGCCGGAGGGAAGAGCGATCCTGCAAGGTCTCGTCAACAACGTCCACGGCCAATTCGTCGGCGCCGTCGCGAAGGGGCGGCGGCTCCCGGAGGACAAGGTGCGGGAGCTGGCCGATGGCCGGGTCTACTCCGGCGAGCAGGCGAAAGATTTGGGATTGGTCGACGTTTTGGGTAATATGGAAGACGCCGTCGAGCTCGCCGCCAAGCGCGTCGGCATCAAAGGGAAGCCGCAGGTCGTGTACTCACGAAGCGAACAGAAAGGCTGGTTCGAGCGGATGTTCTCCGCGACCTGGCTGCGCGGCTGGACGCGGCACGACAGCCTGGGCCTGCGGTACGAGTGGTCGGCCGCTTTGCTGCCGTGAAGCGCATTTGATCGAGAATCTCGGGCTCCAACATTCGAAGACGCCGTTCGCCGGAGGACCTTTATGACCAAGCGCGACCTGATCGACGAGATCAACAAACGCTTCCCTCATCTATCGCACCGCGACTCCGAAGTCATCGTCAACGCGATCTTCGACGCCATGGTCGACGCGATGGGTCAGGGCGAGCGCATCGAGATCCGCGGCTTCGGCAGCTTCGTCGTCAAGCATCGGCGCGCGCGCGAAGGCCGCAATCCGAAAAGCGGCGAGATCGTGTCGGTCGCCGCGAAGCGGGTGCCTTTCTTCAAGGTCGGAAAAGAGTTGCGCCTGCGCGTCGACGGCAAGCCGGTCCCCGAGGGCACCGAATGAAGCCGCTCTGGGCTCCCTGGCGCATGGCTTACATCGAGGAGGAGAAGGCGCCGGGGTGCATCTTTTGCGACAAACCCAAGGAAACAGACCCTCGCGCCGCATTGGTCCTGACCCAGACCGTCCATTCCGTGGTCATGCTGAATAAATATCCGTACAACAACGGTCATCTTCTGATCGCTCCGAAGCGGCACGAACACCATTTTGTGGCCCTGCCGCAAGCGGAATATCGCGACGTCTGCGATACGCTCAAGCTGTCGGTGGATATCCTTACGCGCGCATTCCGCCCCGGCGGATTCAATGTCGGGATGAATTTGGGACGCACCGCCGGAGCGGGCGTCGAGGATCACCTGCATTGGCATATCGTGCCGCGATGGGACGGCGACACGAATTTCATGCCCGTGCTGGGAGAGACGCGCGTCATCCCGCAGCATCTTCTCGATAACTATGACCGGCTAAGCCCGATGTTCCGCGATGCGGCTGCGTCGGACCATGAGCACGGTGCTTAGACACGCCGCTTTGGCAAAGGCGAAAGAGGGTTACGGCGTAAGGCTAGAATTCGTTATTCCACTTCTTCCGTCTTGCGCCTGCATGCTTTATGTTACTAGCTGGAGGGAGGCACTAGCGTGAACGAGCCAAAAACTTTAGCGGAACTTAAGAAGAGCGGCCATCAAGTCCTGACGGTGCGTCAGGAGATGCGGAAAAACCTCGTCCATTGCCTACAGACCAGCAAACGCATCCTGCCGGGGATTTTGGGCTACGACGAGACCGTCATTCCAGACATTGAGAATGCGATTCTCTCAGGCCACCATATGGTTTTTCTCGGCGAGCGCGGGCAGGCGAAGTCGCGCATTATCCGCGGACTGGTCTCTCTGCTCGACGAACGTATCCCGATCGTCCAGGGCTGCGAAATCAACGACAACCCCTTCGAGCCGATCTGCCGGGCCTGCAAGCGGCGCCTGGCGGAACAAGGCGACGCGCTGCCGATCGAATGGATCGGCCGGGATCATCGCTACGGCGAGAAGCTCGCAACGCCGGACGTCTCCATCGCCGATCTCATCGGCGAGATCGACCCAATCAAGGTCGCCGAAGGCCGCTATCTCGCCGACGAAGAGACGATTCACTACGGCCTCATCCCGCGCACCAACCGCGGCATCTTCGCCATCAACGAGCTGCCCGACTTGACCGAAAAGGTCCAAGTCGGTCTGTTCAACTTGATGGAAGAGAAGGACGTTCAGATCAAGGGATACAAAATCCGCATGCCGCTCGACGTCGTCATCGTCGCGAGCGCGAACCCCGAGGACTATACGAGCCGCGGGCGGATCATCACGCCGCTCAAAGACCGCTTCGACGTTCAGATTCGCACGCACTATCCGCAAAGCATCCAGGACGAGATGGCGATCATGGAGCAGGAGTCGGCGCCGATGAACGAGCGGAGCCATTCGGTCAGCGTGCCGCAGTTCATCAAGGAGATCCTCGGCCACATGACGTTCGAGGCGCGGAAATCGAACGAGATCAATCAGTCCTCCGGCGTCAGTGTCCGCGTCACGATCAACAACTACGAAAGCCTCATCAGCAATGCCGAGAAGCGCGCGCTTCGGCTGAAGGAGACCGAGGTCGTGCCGCGCGTCAGCGATTTTCACGCCGTTCTCGCTTCGACGAGCGGCAAGATCGAGATGGAGTATGTCGGCGAGGATAAAAAAGAGGACGATCTCGTCGAGAAGCTCGCGAACCGCGCGATTCTCAAGGTCTTCGATCAATACTTCACGGTGAGTTCGCTGCAGAAGGTCGTCGATTATTTCAACTCGGGCTGGGGCGTCGAAGTCTCCGACGTCATGCCGTCGCAAGACTACCTCGAAGGCATCAAAGAGATTCCCGGCCTCAAGGAGGCGCTGCGCACGCTCGGGCCGATGGAGTCGCCGGCGCTCATGGCCTCCGCCACCGAATTTATTCTCGAAGGCCTTCATCTCCATCAGAAGCTCAACAAAGAGATCGAGGGCGGAAGAATCACCTACGGGAAATAAATGAGGCAACCGCATGAGGCGCCGGGCAATGGTTTTCGGAAAGGAGATTTTTGCCGACGGCCTGATGCCGCCTGCCTAATCCATGCGCAAAATCCGATATAGCCGATGGGACCGCGCCGGCGCCGATGCGGTCGAGACCGACAGCGTCTTCGACCAGCTGAACGACTATATGAACGACACCGGCGATCTGCAGCAGGCGATGCGCCGCCTGATGCAGCGCGGTCTCAAACAGGGGGAGAGCCGCGTTCCCGGGATGGAGGACCTGCTCTCCCAAGTCGCGCGCGAGATGCGCCGGCTCTACGAACAGTACCGCCTTCAAACGGCTCAGGACGGGGTCAAACAGCAGCTCGAATCGATCTTGAGCGAAGAGCGCCAGACGCTCGATCAGGCCGACGAGACCGACCCCGAGATCGAAGACAAAAAGAAGTTTCTCGACCGCCTGCCCGGAAAAACCAGCGACGCGGTCGAGCGGCTCGCCGATTATGATTTTGAAAACCAGCAGGCCAGCGACAAGTTTCAGGACCTTCTCTCGATGCTCGAGCAGATCCGGCGGCTGGAGAATTCCGTTCGTCGCGAGGGGAATCTCTTTCGCGGGCAGACACCGCTCGATTTAAAGGAAGCGCAGGATTTGATCGATCGCCTCGAGGAGCTGCGCCGCCTCGAGGGGCAGCTCTCCAGCATGCGCCCGGATCAGATCGATCTCGAGCTTCTGCAAAAGCTTTTGGGCGAGCAGGCGCTGAAGGACTTCGAAGGCGTCTCGCGGCTCGAATCGATGCTCGAAGACGACGGCTACGTCGTTGCGCGCGGCGATCATTTCGAATTGACGCCGAGGGGCGTGCGCCGCATCGGCCAGCTCGCCCTCCGCGACATCTTCGAGCAGCTGCGGCGCGACGCGCTCGGCCGCCACGCGATCCGCAAGCGCGGCTCGCAGGAGCTCCTGACCGAGCAAAGCCGCCCTTACGCTCAGGGGGACGCGCTTCACATTAATATCATCCACACCTTGAAGAACGCCCTCCTCGCCGAAGGCCGCCTCCCGATCCGGCTCAGACCGGAAGATTTCATGGTCTACGAGTCGGAGCATTCGACGCGCGCCGCCACCGTTCTGCTGCTCGACATGAGCTGGTCGATGAGCTGGGACGGCCGCTTCGCCGCCGCGAAAAAAGTCGCGCTGGCGATGGACAGCCTCATGCGCGCGATGCATCCCCGCGATTATTTCGGCATCGTCGGGTTCTTCACCCGCGCCGTCGAGCTCAAGGCCAAGGATCTGCCCGAGGCGACCTGGAATATGGGCGACCCGTTCACCAACCTGCAGGACGGCCTTCATCTCGCCTCGGAGATGCTCGACCGCAAACCGAGTCAGAACCAGCAGATGATCATCATCACCGACGGCCAGCCGACGGCGTATTGCCGTCAGGGGCGTCTCTATTGCGAGTGGCCGCTCAGCTTCGGCGGCATCAGCCAGCGTGCCGCGGAAGAGACGCTCCGCGAGGCCGAGCGCGTCACCCGCCGCGGTATCACGATCAATACCTTCATGCTGGACGACAGCCCCGTCCTCAAGGAATTCGTCGACGCGCTCACGCGCATTAACCACGGCCGCGCGTTTTATACCCGGCCCGAGCGCCTGGGCGAATATCTCCTGGTCGACTACGTCTCGCGGCGCCGAAAAAGAGTCTAAATCTCCACGCATGACGCCGGCGCAAAACCGGGAGAGGTCCATGACTGCGAATAAACAGGACTGGCGTAACCACGGCGTCCACATCGTTCACTCGAACCAGTTCGATTCCAACACGCCGCAGACGCCCGGCATGACCCGCGCGGCGGCGATCAACCACGCCATCGCCGGCGCGAACAAGCTCTGGGCGGGCAGCGTCGAGATCCATCCCAACGCCAAGACCGCGCCGCATCACCACGGCGAACTGGAAAGCATCATCTACGTGATCAGCGGCAAAGCGCGGATGCGCTGGGGCGAGAAGCTGGAATACGCCGCCGACGCCGGTCCCGGCGATTTTATCTTCGTTCCGCCCTACGTGCCGCACCAGGAGATCAATGCCTTGGAAAACGAGCCGCTTCTGTGCGTCGTCGTGCGCAGCGATCAGGAGCCGGTGGTCGTCAATTTGCAGATCGACTCGGTGGAGAAGCCCGAAGAAGTCACGTGGGTCGATCCGGGTCATCCGAAGAGTAGCTCCACACACTCGCCGCAGTAAACTTCCTTGACAATCTCCTCCATCCCTCTTATCCTGCGCTGAAAACATTCGTGTTTTCATTTGCGGAGGTGGGATGGATACGTTCGACAGCAAAACGGTGAGCCGAATCGTCGGGGTGAGTCTCCGGCAGATTCAGTATTGGGACGAGCGCGGTTTTATTCGTCCGTCGGTCAAAACGGCGGGCGGCCGCGGCACCAAGCGGCTCTATTCGTTCTCTGATCTCGTCCAGCTCAAGGTGGTGAAGGACCTCGGCGATCACGGCTTGAGCTTGGGCAAGATTCGCCGCTGCCTCCGTCATCTCAAAGTGTCTTTTCCCGGACACAAACAAGCCCTTCAGTCGCTGCGTTATCTGACCGACGGAGAGAAGCTTTTCGTCCTAACGAGCGACCGCCAGAAGATTCTCGAAGCGATGGACCGGCAGTTCGTCTTCTCACTCGGCATCGGGAACCTCGTCCATGAGCTCGACGGCGAGGTGCGCCGTCTCGCCGGGCGCGATATTCCGCCGGCAAGGCGAACCGAAGGGAAGAAAAGCGCGGCGTAAAAAATGGAACCCGCAAAGCTCACCCCGATGATCCGGCAGTACCTCGAGATCAAGGAGAGGTATCGCGACGCGATCCTCTTTTTCCGTCTCGGCGATTTCTACGAGATGTTTTTCGACGATGCGGAAAAGGCGTCGAAGATCCTCGACATCGCGCTTACATCGCGGAGCCGCAGCGAGGAGGGGGCGGTGCCGCTCTGCGGCGTGCCTTATCATTCGATGACCCCCTATGTGGGCAAGCTCCTCGATGCCGGCTACAAGGTCGCGATCTGCGAGCAGGTGGAAGATCCGAAAGAGGCCAAGGGGATAGTCCAGCGCGAGGTGGTGCGCGTCGTTACGCCCGGGACGGTCACCGACAGCGATGCGCTCGAGGCGCGCGACAACAGCTTTCTCGCCGCGGTGGCGCGCGGCAAGAACGGCTTTGGCCTCGCGCTGACCGACGTGACGACCGGAGAGTTCCGCTTCACCATCGCCGCCGATTACGCGGCTCTGAAGGATGAGCTCGGCCGGGTCCAGCCGCGCGAGCTGATTCATGACAATAGCGAAGAGGCTCTCGCCGCGGATTTCGCCAGAGACTTTCCCGGTGTGCATCTCAGTCCCGCCGGCGCGCCGTGCTTTGCCGCCTCGGCGATGGAGCGCTTGAAGGCGCTCGATCTCTGGTCGGCGCCGCGCGATCCGGAGTGGGAGCAGGGGATTCGCGCGGCGGCCGCGATCGTCGCTTATCTGGACGATAATTCACCCAAGGTCGTAAAGGCGCTCCGAGACCTGCGCTCCTATTCCAGCTCGCAGTATCTCATGCTCGACGAGACGACGCGGCGGAACCTCGAGCTTACGGCGGATTTCCAGGGCAATAAGAAGAACTCTCTTTTCGGCGTCATCGACCGGACCGATACGGCCATGGGCGCTCGGCGGCTGCGCCAATGGCTTCTTTACCCGCTGCTGGACGAGCGGGCGATTCGCGCGCGGCAGGAGGGCGTCGAAGAGCTGGTGGAAAACTATCGCGGCCGCCAGGAGCTCAAAGAGCTGCTTCGCCGCGTTCAAGATCTGGAGCGCCTCGGCGGCAGGGTCGTCGCCGGCAGCGCGCAGCCGCGTGATCTGGTCGCGGTGAAAGAGACGCTTCGCGCCGTCCAGCCGATCAAGACGGCGCTCGGGGAGCGTACGGCGGGCATTTTCGCTTCGATAGCCGAGTCGATGACCGATCTCCCGCACGTCGTCGGACTCATCGAGCAGGCGATCGTCGACGATCCGCCCGCTGCGGTTAAAGACGGCGAGACGATCCGGCCGGGATTCAACGTGGAATTGGACGAGCTGCGCTCGATCCGTAAGGACGCGAAGCAATGGGTCGCGCGCTTCGAGGCCGCGGAGAAAAAGCGCACCGGCGTTCAGTCGCTCAAGGTCCGCTATAACCGCGTGTTCGGATATTACATCGAGGTGACGCGCGCCAATCTGGCGGCGGTGCCGCCGGACTATATTCGCAAGCAGACGCTCGCGAACGGCGAGCGCTATATCACCTCCGAGCTCAAGGAATACGAGGCGAAGATTCTCAACTCGGAAGAGGAGATTCAAAAACTCGAGCTGTCGCTGTTCGCGCAGGTCCGCGAGAGAATCGCCGCCGAGTATCTCCCGATGAAGCGGACCGCCGATACGCTCGCCGATCTCGACGCGCTCCTCTCCCTCGCCGAGGCCGCTCATTCGGAGCATTTCGTCCGCCCCAAGCTCGACGGCGGGCGGGAGATTTTTATCCGTGAGGGGCGCCATTCCGTCGTCGAGGCGGTGATCGGACGCGCCGCGTTCGTTCCGAACGACTGCCGGCTCGATCCCGATTCGCGGCAGATCGTCGTCCTCACGGGGCCGAACATGGCGGGGAAGTCGACGTATATGCGCCAGGTGGCGCTCATCGTCGTGCTCGCGCAGATGGGCGGTTTTGTTCCCGCGGCGGAGGCGCGCATCGGGCTGGTCGACCGAATCTTCACGCGCATCGGCGCGGCGGATTATCTCGCGCGCGGCGAGTCGACCTTCATGGTCGAGATGCGCGAGACGGCGCACATTCTCCGCCACGCGACGGCGAGGAGCTTGATTTTGCTCGATGAGGTCGGCCGCGGCACCAGCACCTTCGACGGCATCTCGATCGCATGGTCGGTTGCCGAGTCGCTGCACGATTCGCCGCACCGGCCGCGGACGCTCTTCGCGACGCATTACCACGAGCTCACAGACCTCGCGCTCACCAACGATCGCGTCAAGAACTTCAACTTCGCCGTGAAGGAATGGAAGGGGGAAGTGATCTTCCTCAGGAGCCTGGTCGAAGGCGCCGCGAGCCGGAGCTACGGCATTCATGTCGCGAAGCTCGCCGGCCTGCCGGCCAGCGTCATCGAGCGCGCCAAGGAAATACTCAAAAATCTTGAAGGCGGCGAGCTCGACGAGCGCGGCCGGCCGCGTCTCGCGCGCGGCGCGCGCAAGGACGAGGCGGCGCAGATGCCGCTGTTCGTCGGCGAGGACAAGCTCCGCTCGGATCTTAAAGATATCGAGGTCGCGACGCTGACGCCGATCGACGCTCTAAATCTGCTGAATTCTTTCGTCGAGCGCGTGAAAAAGGAGAACGACTGATGCGAGCGAAAGTATTCGTTACGTTCGCGTTCGCATTGGTACTCGCTCTGATCGTCGCGGATTCAGGCTCGGCCGCTGTCTCCCAGGATCGCGAACTCTACCTCTCCGCCAAAAAAGAGTACGACGCCATCATTAAGAGCAGAGTGACGCCGCAGGCTCGCATCCGCCTCGAGAAAGTCGGCGCACGCTTCGAGAAGCTGCCGCAGGATTATCCCAAGAGCGCGTATGCCGATGCCGCCTATTATCACGCGGGCGTTATTTACAATGAGGTTTATCGATCGGCGAAAGACCAGCGTGCGCTCGAGCGGAGCATAACCGATTTCCGTCTGCTTGTGTCGAAGTACCCAAAAAGTGCGTATGCCGCGGAGAGCGGCTATCGTCTGGCGCTTGCGCTCGAAGAGGGTAAGGGCGAGGCAAACGCAGCGCGCCACCACTACGCGCTCGTCGGCGCCAAATATCCGCAGAGCGACTGGGGCCGCAAATCCCGGGCGCGGCTGGCCGCCCTGGAAGCCAAGCTCGACGGCGACAAAAAAGAGCAGAGCCGTCCTGTCACCGCTGTGGCCAAACGAGCGGAGAAAGAGACGCCGCAGGCCATCGTTTTAAGTGAGAAGAGAAACGATCCGCCGCAACCTAAATTAGCGAAGCCGGCGCCGCCCGGCCTCCGCAAGATCGTCATCGACCCGGGGCACGGCGGCAGAGATCCGGGCGCCGTTGGCATCGCCGGCCTGGCGGAGAAAGACATCGCGCTCGCCGTCGCCCGCAAGCTTGCGGCGCGGCTGAAGACGGAGATGGGTATCGAGGCAATTCTGACGCGGGACGACGATCGATTCGTTTCACTCGAAGAGCGGACGGCGATGGCCAATAAACAAGGCGCCGATCTTTTTATCTCGCTCCATGTGAACGCGAGCCCCAATAGCGAGGCGCGCGGCGTCGAAACGTACTATCTCGATAATACGACCGACGAGGCCGCGCTCCGAATGGCGGCGCGCGAAAACGGCATCGCGCGGGATAGGATTTCCGATCTGCAATTCATCTTGAGCGACATGGTGCAGAACTTGAAGCTCGAGGACTCCATCACGCTGGCCCATCGGCTGCAAAGTTCCGTTGTATCGCAGATGGGCCGGCGCTATGGTGAACTGAGGGACCTCGGCGTCAAAAAGGCGCAGTTCTATGTGCTTGTCGGCGCGCGCATGCCGAGCGTTCTGGTCGAGATGTTTTTTATTACCAACAACGTCGAGGCCCGGGCGCTCGCGGGGGAGGATTACCAACAGACGCTCGCCGACGCGCTTTTTGAAGGCATTAAAAAATATCAGGACAACGCGCAGGTCGTGAAAAGTCTCTAGCCAGCGATGACGACGAATGAGATTTCTGAGTTTCTGCTCGACGACGCGTGGGAGGATTCCGGTGCGCGCTCCTATGTCGAGCGCGCGAGACGCGTTCTGCTCGAGCGGCATCGCGCCGGCGCGAGCGGCCGCGAGATCGTCGCCGCCTACACGACTCTCATCGACCGTCTGATCATCCGCGTTTATCAAGCGGCGAGCGAAGACTATATTCAGCGTTATCCGAGCCTCGACCCGCGCTGCGTGCTCGCGGCGCAGGGCGGCTACGGCCGCGGCGAATTGAATCCGCAGTCCGACATCGATCTTCTCTTTCTTTACCACTGGAAGGTTTCCCCCTATGTCGAAGCGGTAACGGAAAAAGTTCTTTATACGCTTTGGGACGCCGGCCTCACCGTCGGACACGCCACGCGCAATGTCGCGGATTCGATGCGCATGGCGAGCCAGGACATGAAGATTCGCACGTCTTTGCTCGATGCCCGCTATCTTTCCGGCGATCAGGCGCTTTACGGGGAGTTCGACCAGGCGGTCAGGGATTATCTGACAAAAAAGAATGACGACCGCTTCATTCGCGAAAAACTCGCCGAAAGCGAGGAGCGACACGAGCGCTACGGCGGATCGGTTTACGTGCTCGAGCCCGACGTCAAGGAGAGCGAGGGCGGACTGAGAGATATCCATACCGCGCTCTGGATCGCAAAAATGAAGCGCGACATCCTGACCATCGACGACCTCGCCCGCGAAGGCGTCATCACCGAGACGGATGCGGCGGCGCTCAAATCAGCGCAGGATTTTCTCTGGCGCGTCAGAAACGAGCTCCACTTCCATTCGAAGAAGCATCAGGATCAGTTGACTTTCGAAGAGCAGGAAATCGTCGCGCGGGCGCTCGGATTCACCGACGAGGGGCCGGTGAAAGGCGTCGAAACGTTCATGCGCTGGTATTATCTCGAAGCCGCGGAGATCAGCCGCGTTTCGACTTTGATCATCCACCGTCTCACCGATCCTGGCGAGCCGGCGCAGTGGAGCTGGCGCGGACTCGTCGCGGGTGCTGCGGGAAAAGAAATTCGGCCCGGCGTGCGCATATCCCGCGGCATGCTGTGGATCATCGACCCGGCCGCCTTCCGCGCCAAGTCGGAGGCGCTCATCGGCATTTTTTCCGACGCGCAAAAGAACAAAGTCGAGGTCAGCCACGAAACGCGCGAGCTCATTCGGCAGCAGCTCGACCGCATCGACGACTCATTCCGGAGCGATCCGGCCGTCGCAGCGGTGTTTCTGGATATCCTTCGCTACAAGGAGCGCGTTTACGAGACGCTCATGGAAATGCACCGCACCGGCGTATTGGGGGCCTACATTCCGGAGTTTGGCCGGCTGCTGTGCATGGCGCTTCACGACCTCTACCACATCTATACCGTCGATCAGCATTCGCTCCGTCTCGTGAGAGAATTGGAGCGCCTGAAATCCGGAGAGTTTCGCTCTGAGCTCCCGCTGCTCACGCAAATGGCCCGGGACATCGAGAAGATCGACATCCTCTATCTCGGCCTCATGTTTCACGACATCGGTAAAGGACTCGGCGGGGGACACTCGGAAAAGGGGCGCGACATTACGCGCGTCATCGCCGGTCGTCTCGGTCTCAACTTCGACGACACCCAGCAGCTCGAATTTCTCGTCCTCCACCACCTTTTGCTCGCTCATACCGCGTTCCGCCGTGATATCGAGGACGACAAGCTCGTCGTCGATTTCGCAAAGGCAATGGGTAACGTGAGCAACTTAAAAATGCTCTACCTCCTCACCTACGCCGACATGAAATCGGTCGGGCCGCAGGTCTGGAACCATTGGAAAGCGTCGCTGCTGGAGCAGCTGTATTTGGGCTCGTTGCACATTCTCGAAGAGATCGAGAAAGGCTTGCCGGGCGAGGATCGTCTTTCGCGGCTGAGGCGCATCCAGTCTCGTATAGAGAATCGTCTGGCGAGCCAGTACCCGCGTGATCGGGTGCGGGCCTTCATCGACGCGATGCCGGATCGCTACTTTTTAACCACTCCCGAGGACGAGGCGCCCGGGCATTTCGATCTCATCGAAAGAATCAAAGGACAGCTCTACGTTTCCTCCGTTCGCCATCTGCCTGAAAAAGAGTTCAGCGAAATTACCGTCTGCACGACCGACCGCCCGGGGCTCTTCGCCAGCATCGCGGGCGTATTCGCCGCGATGAACCTCGATATCCTGAGCGCGCGGATCATTACGCGTAAGGACGGCCTCATCCTCGACGTGTTCCGCATCTCGCACATGAACATGGCCGAAGCGGTGATGAAGCCGGAGAAGTGGACTCGCGTGCAGGCGCTGCTCGAAAAAGTGCTCGCCGGGGAGATCGATGTCGCCCGGCTCGTCGATCAGTCGGACCGGCCATCGCTATTCAAGCGCCGTGCCCCCCAAGTGCCGACCGCGATCCAAATCGACAATGACGTTTCGGATGACTTCACGATCGTCGAGGTCTATACGCAGGACCGCATCGGCGTGCTGTTTACGATCACGCATACGCTGCATCAGCTGGGTCTCTCCATTCACGTCGCCAAGATCTCGACGAACATCGATCAGGTCGCCGACATCTTTTACGTCGCCGACGAGCACGGAAGAAAAGTTGGCGACGCATCGCGGCTCGAGGCCATCCGTAGCGAGCTCTATCGCGCCTTGGTAGGTGACAATGAAAGACTCGCTCAGCCCACAAATTGATTTTTTCCTCGAGACGCTGGCCGTCGAGAAGGGTCTGGCCAAAAATACCGTCGAGGCCTACAGCCGCGATCTCAACCGCCTCGCTCGCTTTCTGCAGGCCCGTGGCGTAGCGGAGTGGGGCGCTGCGCGCGAAATCGACCTGCGGCTCTTTATCGGCGCTCTGCGCAACCGCAAACTCGCGGCGCGCTCGATCGCGCGCGCGGTGGTCGCGATGCGACAGCTCTATCGTTTTCTGGAAAAAGAGCAGTTGGTGCGCGGGAATCCATTGCCGCAAATGACCGAGCGGACCAGGCCGCGCAAGCTGCCCCACGTTCTGAGCGGCGATGAAATCGCCAAGCTCCTTGCCCAGCCGGATCCCGCGACCAGCCTCGGTTTGCGCGATCGCGCGATGCTCGAACTGCTCTACGCCTCGGGGCTGCGCGTATCCGAACTCATTTCCCTGCAAACCCATCACATCAATCTTGACGGCAATTACCTGATCGTGAAGGGCAAGGGCTCGAAAGTGCGGCAGGTTCCGTTCGGGAGAAAGGCGCACCAAGCGTTGATACGGTATTTGAACGAGGTCAGGCGGACATTGTCCCGCGACCGGCAAACCTCCGATCTATTCGTCACGCGCTCGGGCAAAGCGATGACCCGGCAGGGGTTTTGGAAAGCCTTGAGACAACACCGGCTTGCGGCGGGAATCGAAAAACGGGTCACGCCCCACACGCTGCGGCATTCCTTTGCAACGCACCTGTTGGAGAACGGCGCCGACCTTCGCTCGGTGCAGTCGATGCTAGGCCATGCCGATATTTCGACGACGGAAATCTACACGCACGTCGCCCGCGATCACTTAAAGCGGGCGCATCAGAAGTACCATCCTCGCGAGCGCGCCACCGGTAAAAGTACGCGAAAATAATGAATTTTTCCTTGTGTTTTCCCCCGCCGTGCCGTATTTTCGGATTATCCCTGCATGGAAGATACGATTCGGGAAATCGCGATATTGGCCGTGCCGGTCTTGTTCGGGGTCATTTTTCATGAAGTTGCGCACGGCTGGGTGGCGAATAAACTCGGGGATCCGACGGCTGCGCGTATGGGACGGCTGACGCTCAACCCGATCTCTCACATCGATCTTTTCGGAACCATCATTCTCCCTGCACTGTTGTATATCAGCGGCGCGCGTTTTCTCTTCGGCTACGCCAAGCCGGTGCCGGTGAATTTCAATAATCTGCGCAATCCCAAGACGGATATGATTTGGGTTGCGCTCGCGGGTCCGTTGACCAATATCTTGCTCGCGTTGGCGAGTCTTTACGCCCTAAAATTCGCCAACGGTTCACAGACGGACGCTTCGCCGACGATGATGCCGATTTTGCTCATGGCTCAGGTGAGCGTCGAGATCAACGTCATGCTCGCGACGTTTAATCTTTTCCCCATTCCGCCGCTCGACGGCGGCAGGGTGCTTGTGGGACTCTTACCGAGACGACTGTCCACAACGGTCGCGCGCATAGAACCGTTCGGTTTCCTGATTATTATTTTATTGCTGATGACCAATAAAATCGATTTTATCCTTGGACCGATCCGCCGTTTAGTGTTGGGGATGCTCGGCGCGCTCTTGCTCATCTAACGCGATGGATACGATCGTCAGCGGCATGCGGCCGACAGGCCGCCTTCATCTGGGCCATCTCCATGGCGCGCTCAAGAACTGGGTGCGGCTTCAGAAGGACTATCGCTGTTATTTTTTCGTCGCCGACTGGCATGCGCTGACGACCGACTATGCCGCGCCGCAAGAAGTGCGGCAGAGCGGCATCGAGATGGTCGCCGACTGGCTCGCCGTCGGTCTCGATCCGAAGCGTTCGGTCATCTTCCGCCAATCGGCGATCAAGCAGCATGCCGAGCTGCACCTGCTCCTGTCCATGATCACGCCGCTCCCTTGGCTCGAGCGCAACCCGACGTACAAAGAACAGATGCGCGAGGTCGAGGGCAAGGACCTCTCGACCTATGGTTTCTTGGGCTACCCGGTGCTCCAGGCGGCCGATATTGTCATGTACAAAGCGAACAAGGTTCCCGTGGGAGTCGATCAGGCGCCTCATGTCGAGCTCACTCGCGAGATCGTACGGCGCTTCAACCAGTTCTATGGCGCCATCTTTCCCGAGCCGGGAGTTTTGCTCACCGAAATTGCAAAAGTGCCCGGCCTCGACGGGCGCAAGATGAGCAAGAGCTATAACAACGCCGTCTTTCTCACCGATACGCCGAAAGAGATCGATCAGAAGCTCTCCCGCATGATGACCGATCCGGCGCGGGCCACGCGAAAGGACCCGGGGGAGCCGGAAAAATGTCCGACGTTCAACCTGCACAGGATTTACTGCACGCCCGATGAGATCGACTACGTGACGAAAGGCTGCCGCACCGCGGGAATCGGCTGCCTCGAATGCAAAAAGGTCATGATCAAGCACGTCATCGCCGACCTCGCGCCGATCCAGGAGCGGCGCGCTGCGTTCGAGAGCCGTCCGGCTTACGCCGAGGAGGTGCTCGAAGAAGGCAATCGCGCGGCGGCGGTTCGCGCGGACGAGACGATGAGTGAAGTCCGGAAAGCGGTGGGCCTATGAACAAGTTTCAACTCGAGATTTTCGAAGGCCCGCTCGACCTCCTGCTCCATCTCATCAAAAAAAACGAGGTCAGCATCACCGACATTCCGATCGCCGTCATCACCGAGCAGTATCTCGCCATGCTGGAATTGATGGAGGGCCTCGACCTCGACGTGGCGGGCGAATTCCTCGTCATGGCGGCGACGCTGGTGCACATCAAATCGCGCATGCTCCTGCCTCCCGACGAGAGTGACGCCGGCGACGAGGAGGAGGGCGGCGATCCGCGCGACGAACTGATGCGGCGACTGTTGGAATATCAGAGGTTCAAGGAAGCCGCGGGCGAACTCGAACGGCGCGATATTTTAAGGCGCGACGTTTTCGCCCGTTCGCCGGAGCCTCCGGAAAAGGCCGAGACGATTGGTTTCGAAAGCGTCTCTCTGTTCGATCTTATCTCGGCGCTGCGCGCGGTCATCGAACGGCTGCCGAAAGATTCGGCGCATCGGGTCGTCCTCGATACGGTTTCGGTCAGGGAAAAGATGAGCCTGCTTTTGCAGGATCTCCATCGTCGGGGCCAGGTCGTTTTCCAGGAGCTTTTCGCCGCGGCGGTATCGCGGCTCGAGGTGATCGTTACGTTTCTCGCCATGCTCGAACTGGTCAAAATTCGCGCAGTCAAGATTTCGCAGGAAGAAGCGGCCGGCCCGATCGTCATCGCTCCGGCGGCGCCGCTCGAAGAGGTGCAGGAAAAAATCGCCGGCGTCATGATCGAGGATGAAAATAATGGAGCATGATCAACTCAAGTCGATATTGGAAAGTCTGCTCTTCGCCTCTGAGGAGCCCGTGACGCTGGCCCGCTTCGCCGATGTCCTGGAAGGCGCTGAGCGAAAAGAGATCGCCGCGGTCCTCGCCGACATGCAGGCTGAATACGACGCCGGTGGGCGCGGTTTTCGGCTGTCGGAGGTCGCTGGCGGATTTCAGTTGAGGACGGCGCGGGAGAACGCCGATTGGGTGAAAAAGCTCTACCGCGACCGGCCGGCGCGCATGGGCCGCGCGACGCTGGAAACGCTCGCGATCATCGCTTACAAGCAGCCGATGACGCGGGCTGAGATCGAGGCGATTCGCGGCGTGGACGTCGACGGCGTCGTGGCGACGCTGTTGGACCGCCGACTGATCCGCATCGTCGCCCGGAAAGACGTACCGGGACGGCCGTTTCTGTACGGCACAACGCCCGAGTTTTTGCAGCTATTCAATCTGAAGGATTTGAGTCAACTCCCAACGTTGAAGGAAATGGAAGAAATGACTCTGCCCGAACCTCCCGAAGATGAAGCCCCGCCGGCGAACAATGAGCCAGTGGATAGCGAGGAAAATAGCGATAAAATAAATACTCAAGAGTAATCTTGAGGGACTGCTCATTCCTCACGGTTCACTTCCCAACAGTTTATGGAGCGCCTGCAGAAAATTCTCGCCCGAGCCGGCGTTGCTTCGCGCCGCGAAGCGGAAAGATGGATCCAGCAAGGGCGCGTGACGGTTAACGGCGCCGTCGTTACAAAGCTCGGCACGCAAGCCGACTCGGCAAAAGACAAGATCAAGGTCGACGGAAAGCTCATCGCCCGTCCGACGCTCCGCTACGTCATGTTTCACAAACCGCCTGGGATGATCACGTCGTTGCGCGACCCGCAGGGCCGGCCGGACCTCAGCCAATGGCTGGAAGGGCTGGGCGCGAAGGGACGCCTTTTTCCCGTCGGCAGGCTCGATTTTAACTCCTCCGGACTTCTGCTTCTAACCAACGATGGCGAGCTGGCGCAAAAACTCATGCATCCACGCTACGAGGTGAGAAAGATTTATCGCGTGAAGATCAGCGGCCGTCCTTCGGAAGAAGAACTCGAGCGGCTGAGAAAAGGCATTCGGCTCGAAGACGGCTGGACCGCGCCCGCGAAGGTCAAAGTCGTAGAGATGCTGAACAAGAAGGCATGGCTCGAGGTCGAAATCCACGAAGGCCGCTACCGCGAGGTGAGACGCATGTTCGAGGCGCTGGGGTTTTTCGTCGAGAAGCTCATCCGCCTACGCATGGGACCGCTGCGGCTGGGCTCGCTTGCGCCCGGAGAATACCGTCCGCTGCTGCCGCAGGAAATCTCGGCGCTCAAGAAGGCCGTCGGACTATATAGATCACCGCATCAGCACGCCGAGAAATTGCAAAAAGAATCCGATTAACAGGCATGCCAGACCCCATAGAGAGGGGCGCGGCGCATTCACCTCGAAGACTTTGCCGAGCCATTGCAGCGAAGGTGGCCAGGTATGGGCCTCTTCGGAGATCCGCGTAGCCGCGAGAAGGAAATAGGCGCCGGCGAAATTTATTGCCAGCCCCAACGCGCTCAGCCAATCGGATAACGGCATAGAAAATTTATAACGCAGCAGGTGACCTAAAAACAGCCGAAGATCCGACAGTTGACGGGCGGGACTGTTAGGTGGAGAATCTACCTGCTCGAGATATTCATGGACAGCAAGCGACACATCTTTATCGAAGACCGCATCGAGTCGCTCGACGACCTCGACCGCTGTTTTAAGGAGCTGCTCGAGCCCAGAACGGACCGGAACGGGAACAAGCAGTGGATCTTCCGGGGCTACAAAAACAGCTCCTGGGATTTCGAAACCAAGCTGCAGCGCGCCATCTTCAAGTTCGGACTCGACGTCAATAAGCCGCTCGATAAAGAATCCAAGCGCGCGCTGTTGCACCCGACTTTGAAGGAGGGCCTCGACGCCGCCGACAAGACGCACAGCGTTTCTGCTATCGAGGGCGGGCTGCTTAGGCGCTTCAAGCGCCAGTGTCATCATTACACGATGGCAGTTCCCGGCGACGAGAACATCATGGAATGGCTCGCGCTGATGCAGCACTACGGCGCGCCGACGCGCCTGCTCGATTGGACCTATTCTTTTTGGGTGGCTGTCTATTTTGCGGTCGAGGAGTCCGAAAAAGAATGCGTCGTATGGGCGCTCGATTCCCGCTGGATCCGCCAGCGGGTAAAGGCCAAGCTCAACGATGTCTCGCAGCTCATCGACAGCGAATACGGCGGGAATGACCCGAACGTGACTCGGCGCGAGACGTTCCGCGCGGCCTTTCAGTCCGGAAAGCGGTTCGTCTTCCCGATCAATCCCTATCGACTGAACGAGCGGCTGGTGCTGCAGCAGGGGCTCTTTCTCTGTCCCGGCGATATCTCATCCTCGTTCGAAGGCAACCTGGAGGCGCTCGCAGATGACAAGAACGGCAAGAAGGATTTTTCCGGCAATCTGATAAAGTTCATCATCAAAAATGACCCGCGGCTCAGAAAGAACATCATGCAGCGTCTTCAGCGAATGAATTTAAACCGCGCCACGCTCTTTCCCGGACTCGACGGATTCAGTCAGTCGCTCGAAATGCTCATGGTTTTCCCGCACATCCTCGTCCCCGACCCCGAATGGGAAGATTGAAATAGCGCGGGATACCTTTTGACCCCCCAAAGGGGGAGCCTCATTGCTACACCCCTAATCCTATCCCGTATGTGCTACGCTCAAGCGAAGCATGAACGGACTGCTTTACGACGTCTTGGCCAGCTCACGGCTGCTGCGCGACTTTAAGCGTGCGTTTCGCGATGCGACGCGACTGTCGCTCAAGCTCGTGCCGAAGAACGCCGCGACTCGATATATCACCGATGCGAGCAACACCTTCTGCGCCTTGATGGCGACCAGCGCCGCCGGCTGCGGCGTCTGTATCGAGGTCCGAAAAAAATTAGAGCAGCGGTTCGAGCGCAAACTCGCACCGCAAAAGGTATGCTGCTTCGCCGGTATGGTGGATGTCGCGGTCCCCGTCGTCATCGCTGGGAAGCACGTCGCCACCCTTTTCGGCGGCCAGGTTTTCTGTCAAAAGCCGGGGACGCGCCAATTCGAGCGGCTTGGTCGTCAGCTGCGCCATTGGGGGATGAATACAGAGCTGCGGCTGGCGAAGCGGGCGTATTTTCAAACTCCCGTCGTCTCGCCGAAAGAATTCGGCGGCGCGGTGCGTCTGCTCACGGTTTTCGCTAACCAGCTCGCGGAGTCCGCCAACCGGTTGTTGCTGGCGAAGCATCGAGAAGAGCCAGAGGCCATTACAAGAGCAAAGACATTCGCGCGCGAGCGCGCCGGCGACCGTGTCACGCTGCGCGATGTGGCGGCACGCGCCCATTTGAGCAAGTATTATTTCTGCAAAACGTTTAAAAAGTCGACGGGAATGACTTTCACCGAATATCTCTCGCGCCTGCGCATCGAAAACGCAAAAAAGGAGCTCGACGATCCGCGCCTGGCCGTAACAGCAGTGTCGGATCGCGCAGGATTTAACTCCATCTCTCAGTTCAACCGGGCCTTTCGCCGCTACGAGGGTCGCTCGCCTACGGCTTACCGTGCCGCGCTGCGCCGTCGAGCGGCCGGCTGATTTCTCTCTCCCTTTCCACACCAATATTCGCTGAGAAAAGGCCAATACCGACGTAGCGCCTTTTCCTCCGCCGAGCGATAGTGCGACTGTCGAAGTTCGCTCTGCAAACGCGCGGATGCGTATAGCCATTTGCGCGAAGGAAAGGAGACGAAATGTTCACATTTCGTAGATGGAAAACATATTTGGGCGTGGCCGTCGCAGTGTCTCTACTGCTGGTACCGTTGATGTCATTGGCGGCCAGCGTCACGCCAGGCACGGTGACCGCGTGGGGTTATAACGGACTCGGCTGCCTGGGCGACGGCACGACAACGTCATCCTCAAAACCTGTCACCGTAGGCTTGCCTGACGGCGTGAGCGCCTTGACGATAACGGCGGGCTCCTTTCACAATCTCGCCATTACCACCGAGGGCGTATACACATGGGGCGGTGAAGTGCTCACGCCGACGAAAATAGTGTTTCCGGCGGCCGTGACGGCGGTAAGCGACATCGCCGCAGGCGCCGGTCACAGCCTGGCGCTCACGGACGACGGCGTCTATGTATGGGGCGGTAATAGTTCCGGGCAATTAGGTGACGGCACCACCATTTCGAAGCCTGATCCGGTGAAGATTTTCTTTCCATCATCCGTCACGGCGATTTTTTCGGTCGCAGCCGGGTCCTACCATAGCCTCGCAGTCACCGACGATGGAGTTTACGCCTGGGGCAGCAACGGCGGCGCGCAGCTCGGCGACGGCACGCGCACCCAGCGCAACGCGCCGGTGAAGGTTGCTCTGCCGCCGGCGGTGACATCGGTGAGCGCCGTTTCCGGGGGTGGGTTTCACAGTCTCGCGATCACGAACGACGGCGTCTATGCCTGGGGCAACAACACGTTCGGTCAGCTCGGTAATGGCACGATCACCGACAGCGCGGTGCCGGTGAAAGTTGTCTTTGCCGTCGCAAAGAGGACAGCGCCGGTCAATGTCACCGCTATCGCGGCGGGTTTTTGGCACAGCCTCGCCATCGGAGATGGCAACATCTACGGCTGGGGCTACGGTAGCAATGGCGAGCTCGGCTCTCCCGCTGGCTCTACCAATGTCTTTCCAGTCAAGGCGGTGTTCCCGAAAAAGGTCGGCCCGATCGTTTTTACAGCGGTCTCGGCGGGAGACCTGCATAGCGTTGCGCTGTCGAATGTCGGCGAGGTCTACGCTTTTGGTAATAATTCCGAAGGGCAATTGGGGTCGAACAGCAACGGGGGGCCGACGCCGACAAAAGTGCCCAACGAAGGCGGCGTCATCGACGTGAGCGCAGGGTATTACCACAGTCTTGCGCTCCACTGAAAAAACGAAATAGATAAAGACTGGTTCGGTGGAAGGCCCTCGCAAAACGAGGGCCTTCTTTTTTCGCAGGCCCGAATGTTACTTCATAGACTTTAGCGCTTCGTCGGCCAGCGACAGATCGGCGACCTGCGAGACCTCGACATCATCTTTGATGTTGCCGGCTTCCTTTTCGAGCGCGATCAGTCTCTTCACCGCCTCGGGCTGGATGCGCGCGTCTTTGCTGAAGAAGGACGCCGTGAAATCGTAGGATTTCTCGGCGATATCTTTAGGCATTTGGAATAGCCGCGCGATGAGATCGATGGTCTCGCGCCGGCGTTCACGGATAAAACGAAGCGCCTCGATTTCGGCGCGGATGACTTTTTTGACCTGCTCCCGCTGATTTTTAATCTTATCGAGATGCGCCGTCGGTCCGACGAACGGGAATTGCGCGACGTCGGAGGCCTTGACGAGAATCTTGAATCCATGCCGCTCGGCCTCGAATGGCCACGGCGGCGAGATCGCCGCCGCTGCGATCCGTCCCGAAAGAAGCGCATCGAGGATGAGCTTCTCTTCGCCGATGGTGAGGAGCTGTACGTCCTTCAGCGGCGTGAGGCCGTAGTGCGCCAGTATGAGTTTAGTTACCTGGTAGTTCGTCCCGCCGGGATCCGTCACGCCGACAACTTTACCTTTTAATTCCTGCACGCTGTTTTCCTTCGCCACGAGAGCGAAGAACGGCGCCACGGTGCTGGACGCGACCGCGCGGACGGGGAGTCCGCGCATCGCTGCGCGCAGCGTCGAGCCGATGTTCATTGAATAATCGATCTGGTTCGTCGCCAGCGCGGTGATGGCGAGCCGCGGCGCAACCTGGACGAGATCGACATCCAGCCCCTGCTTCGAGTAGAAGTTCATCTGCTTGGCGACAAACGCGCTAAGGAACGGAAGGCCGCGGCTGGCGTATACGATCTTGATCTTTTCCGGCGTCTGTGCGAATGCGGCGGATGTGAGCGTCGACACCACAAAAGCCGCGGGCAGCAGAAGAGAGAAGCGGAGACGATCCATGATGAGCTCTGATTAAGATTTCAAGAAAGTCCAGTCGAACGCCTGCGAAGGCTCCGGAGCACGGTCAAGCTTCAGTTCCCGCTGGACTTCTTCCATTGCCGCACGCAGCGCGTCGGCGCCCGGCATGCCGCTTGCCGTCCACGTGGGCGCCGCCATTTCATAGCTCCCCTCCGCCAGCTTCAGATCCATTCCCGTCCATCTCGCGATCGCCTGAACGCTCTCGCGACGGTTCGCCTTGGCATATTGAATCGCGCGCAAGGCCGAGCGGACCATGCGTCGCACCTCGCCCGACTGCTTTTGCATATGTTCTATCGCCGTGCCGAAGCCGGCGATTGGCGATGGCACGACGTCGCCGACGAAGAGCAAACGCGGAAAGCCTTCCTGCTCGAGCATGATGTTGTACGGCGCTTCGATCAGAGTGGCGTCGATGGCGCCCGATTTGAGCGCGGCGAGACGGTTAAGGCCGCCGCCGACGGCGAGAATCTTCACGTCCTTGTCGGCCGACAGCTTGTATTTCGCAAGCGCGGCGCGCGCCATCGTATCGCTGCTCGCGCCGAAAGACGAGATGCCGACGATCTTGCCGCGGAGCTGCTCGACGGCGGATATACCCGGCTTCGCGATCAGCGCGAAGTGTGGCTTCTCGCAGATCGTGAGCACGATCCGGAGCGGCAGGCCGCGCACCGCGGCGCGGATCGTCGAGCCGAGCGCCGTCGTATAGGCGGCATCGCCGGAGATCACCGCCTGAAGCGCCAGCCGCGGGTTCATGACGACGAAGTCGACATCGAGTCCCTCATCGCGATAGAAGCCTTTTTCCTTGGCGAGCGCGGCGGGAAACCACGTGAGCGATTTCGACGGGGCCGACACCAGGATCTTGCTCTCGGAAAACGCCGGCCCCGGAACGAGCACAACGAGCGCGAGGCACCAGGCGAGTCGATTCACACCGCCTTAGTGCATCGAATCGCGCCCCCTGTCAAGATCGGCGGGAGCGGTTCTTGGCCGGCTTGAACCCTTCCGCGGCTACATGCTAAAGGGTATGCCGGATTCAGTCGGGTTCGCATCCTGCGATCAGGAGGTGACCTATGTCGATTATCACGATCACCCGGGGGGCTTTCAGCGGCGGCCCGGAGCTGGCGGAGCGGGTGGCGGCGCAATTGGGCTACCGCTGTGTCAGCCGCGAAGTGCTGATGCAGGCGAGCAACCAGTACGGTATTCCCGAGGCGAAGTTTACCGAGATACTCGATACGGCGCCGCATTGGTGGGAGCGCTGGCAAGAGGGGCTACGACTCTACCGCATCGTCCTGCAGGCGGCGATGTGCGAGGTCGCCCAGGGCGGCAAGCTCGTCTATCACGGCCACGCGGGACAGGATCTCTTTCCCGGCATTGGTCATGTCCTGCGAGTCTATCTCACCGCGCCGATGAGCTATCGCATAGACCAGGTGCGCGCGCGCGAAGGTATGAGCGAAACTGCGGCGCTCCATTACATCGAGCAGGTCGATAAGGCGCGCACGCGCAGGCTCCAGGCGCTGTTCGGCGGCGATTGGCGCGATCCCAGCCGCTACGATCTTGTCATCAACGTCGGGCATATGGCGATCGAAAGCGCGGCGCATCTCATTGTCGAAGGGTCGCGGCGCCCGGAGTACCAACCGACCGTCGAATCCGAGCGGGCGTTCCAGGACCTGACGACCGCCGCGCGAGTTCAGGCAGCGCTCATCCTCTCACCCAAAACGCGCAACCTGACGATCAACGTCAATGTGGAGCACGGCCGCGTCCGTCTCTCAGGGATTCTCGCAAATCTCGACCTCGAGCAGGAAATCATCCGTATCGCCGAGCGCGTCCCGGGCGTCACCGGAGTCGAAAGCGAATTTGAATCGCCGCCGATCGAGTATATGTATCCCTGATCTGCTTCGCAGCCGTTCCGCACAGCCGCGTATCAACTCCTGCGCTTGACAGCACAGCCGCGTCTTTATAAGTCTGGTCAATGAAAGGCAGGACCGCATGACAGACCTCGACAACCTCGCGCCGTTTTACGAGCGCTGGATCAGAGAACAGGGCGTGCCCGTGGTCGAAGGCTACGGCGTCGATGTCACCGACATTCCCGTCAGTGACTGGGCGCGCAAAGGCGGCCGCGGCGCGTTCGTGCAGCTCCGCGGCATGGAGGGCGCTACCGGCATGGAGGTCGTCGAGATCCCGGCGCGGCAGGCGCTCGAGCCGGAGCGGCATCTCTATGAAAAAGTTTTTTATGTCATCAGCGGCTTGGGCTCGACCGAAGTCTGGCAGAAGGGGCAGCCGAAGCGCTTCTTCGAGTGGGGCGCAGGCAGCCTCTTCGCGACGCCCCTCAACGCATCATACCGCCTGATCAACGGCGGGACGCAGCCGGCGCGCCTGGCCGCCGTCACGAATGCGCCGATGATCATGGACATGTTCCACAACAATGACTTCATCTTCAACTGCGACTATCAGTTCACCGACCGGTACAACGGCGAGGAGAACTATTTCGAAGCCTCGAACAAGCGGTACGTGGTCGGCCGGGGTAATTATTGGGACACGAACTTCATCGCCGATGTGTCGACCGCCGCAATCGACGCGCACGAGTACAAGGGCAAGGGCGGCAGCTTCACGGGCTTCGAGATCGCTGGAAATTCGCTCGTCGGGCATCTCGTCGAATGGCCGGTAGGCATGTACCACAAGGCGCACTACCACGGCTCAGGAGCGGTGCTGTTAATTTTGAGATCGGAAGGTTACACGATCATGTGGCCGAACGAGCTCGGCATCCATCCCTACGCTTCAGGCCACGGTGATCAGGTCGTCCGCGTCGACTGGAAGCCCGGCACCGCATTCGGCCCGCCGAGCGGCTGGTTCCATCAGCATTTCAACCTCGGCACGGCGCCGGCCCGGCAGCTTGCGCTACGTTACGGCAGCAAACGGCACAAGATGGGGTTTTACGTCGCGGCGCAAAAGCGCGACGGCGGTGTTTTTATCAGCGTCAAGGAAGGCGGCACGCTGATCGAGTATGAGGATGAGGATCCCGAGATTCGGCGGATTTTCGAGGCGGAGATCAAAAAGCGCGGCATCGCAAACGAGATGCCGGCGGTAAGATAATAATAGAGCGGTTTCGCCGACGCACTGACGCGCTTGCCCGGCTATTCGCCGAGAGCGGCGCGACCGATTCCTTCCATCAACAAGCGAAAAGCGAGCAGCGCTTCGCGTGCGGCTGCGACCGCTTTCGTGGCCGATTCTTCCGTCACCGCCTGCTCCGAAATAATCTTGAGCCCCGTTTCGACGTGCTTCTCGTCCTCTTCCATGTGGATCGTGCGCGATCGCAGCTGCTGCTGATTCAATCCGAGGTGCCGCCAGGCGCGGACGTCGTTGATGATGATGACGCCCGCCTCGGCGCGGAGCGCCGGGTGATTTATACACTCAAGGCCGGTCGTTGCGGCGAGCCCCTCGACCCAGGAACGCGAGCGGCAGATGCTGTCGAGGGCATCGATCGCGACGGCGGTCGACGCCAGCGGGGAAGTCCTTTCGATCTGTTCACGCGTCAGCCCCAAGGCTTCGCCCTGCCGCAATAACAAATCGTAATGCGATCCCTGTCCATCGGGTCCGAGCTCTTCCTCGTACATATTGGCGACGAGAAACTTCCGCGCTTCCGACACGGGACAATTGGATGCCACGGCCGCGAGCCAGCACGGAAAATTACGCGTGAAATGAGAGAACTGGCTGACGAAAACGCGGCCGCCATCCTTCGTCAGGACGCCCGGTTGAACGCGGTTGAACGTCGAAGGCTCGAGATAAATCGCTTGTAAAACAATATCTTTGATCTCTTTTTCCAAGCTATTCATTGAAAATGCTGCGCGCTTCCTTATTAGCCACCGCTGCGCGAGGTAGCTTCCTCATGCGCACGGTCAGCCAATTCCATTGATCGGGATAGCGGCCGATTAGCGCTTCGAGATAACCGACGATCCGGCGCGTGTTGCCGCTTACATCCTCATACACGCTTCCGCCCCTGATTAAAAGCAACTCGGGCTCGATGATGAGACGGAGTTTGCCATTATAATTCCGTACCAGATACATCGGCACGAGGGCTGCGCGGGTTCGGAGCGCGAGGCTCACCGGCCCGCGCGGCGTGTGAACGCGCTGGCCGAATAGGGAGGTCTCGACTTTGCCCTTTTTAAGGTTATCTCCGAGGATGAAGACGATCTCGCCCCTTTTCAGCGACCGAACGATGCGAAGAACCGCCGAACCTCGCGGGCGCGAAGAAATGACGTGCTGGTAGAAAAACGGAAGCTGACGTTCGATAATCGCGGTCAGGCGCTCGTCCGCCGGCATGCGGAAGAGCGTAGAGACGCGGAACCCCTCCATGCCGAGGCGGGTTCCTACCAGCACGAAGTTGCCGATGTGCGCGCCGAGAGCAATTACGCCCTTGCCTTTGGCGCACGCGGCTCTGAGATTCTCGAGGCCTTCGATGGTTACCTTCCGGCGCGCGCGCTCCGGATCGGCGAGCTGGAGAAAACAATCGATCAGCGCGCGGGTGAAATTCTCCTGAACGCCGCGTGCAAGCCCGGCCTTCGTCGCGGCGGAATACGAGCGACCGAAGGCCGCAGTCAAGTTCTTCACGATTTGACGGCGCGGGATGATGACGCGCACGATCAGCCGAAGCGTCGGCGCTGCGATGCGGCGGAAAACATCGGCCGGTAAAGAGCGAACAAGGAAATTGTAAACAAGAAACAGGACTTCGATCGCGCGATACGTGAGCCGATCGACGCTGCGGCCGCGCCTCATTTCTTAGGCTTCATCGCGATAGGCGTGGCCGCGCCAATCACGGACGATCTTTTGAATCTCGGCCGACCAGGCCGATTGCAACGGATCGTCCTTCGGCCAGTCCCGCATGCAGGTTTCTCCGTCCCAATGAGAAATTGACGCTTCGGGCGGGCAGAAAACCGAACGCGCGGGAAAGCCGCGGCGGCGCGTGTCGGTGAGAATCTCCGCCGCCCTGGTGATGGAGAGAGCGATCGCGAGATCATCCAGTGCAACCGGCAGGATCGGCTTGTCGCGATGCGTGATGGCGGTGACATGATAGACAGGACGCGGGGCGCGCGCGGCGGCGGTAAAACTGACGTCGCCGCCGAAGGGGCCTTCTTTCTGCCTTTCGTAAGGCGGAATGAATCCTTCGATCACGATCTCCGCGGTCGCCGGCACCTCGAGATCGACCGTCTCACACTTGACGAGCTCCAGCGGCGCTCTGCGGATCGCGCCGACGATCTCCGCCTCGTTCATATCGGGCGGCAGTCGTGTCGCGGCGACCCACGGCGTGACCGGCTCGGTGCCGATCGCGACGGCGAACTCCATCGAGCGGCCGCGCGCCTCATACTTCGCGTAGTATTGCTCGGCGAATTTTTGCTCCGGTAGCAGCAGCCCGCCCATCGTCTTCCTGCCATGGATCATCAAACGGTCGAGACCCCACCGGCGCGTATCGGTATCGGGATCTTTGCCGATGTTCGCGTGCCACGTGCCGATATAAGGACCGCCGTCGTCGCGGTGGAACACCGGCGCTGGGATACTCTGAAGATCGATGTCGGCGCCGAGCAGTATGTTCTCCTTGCAAGGTCCGCTTTTCACCAGCACAGGTCGGATCGGGTTTGCTATGCGGCAGAGATACTCCTCGACTATTTGCGCAGGGGTCGACTCCGGAGGCATATCCATCCCGACCGCGAAGCGAAGAAAGGGAGCATTTCTGCGCCGGCTCAAGCCGATCGGCGCGCCAAAAAGCCGCCATTCGGGAAAACCGCGAACGTTCGTAAAAAAGGGCGCCGGCGCGCGGAGTTCGTACGAGCGCCGCATGACGGCGGCGACCTCGAAAACCGGCTGCACCTCATCGTTGACCCTTTGTATTTCCCCCTCGTACGCGAGGCGAGCCAAATAATCACGCAAATCTGAAAAAGGCATCGAACCTCCTTGGAGAATGCATGATTTATATAATTACTTTTTGTATTGATAGTCAATACGTTAATTAATTTCGGCCATGAAAACGTAGGGGAATTTGAGCGGCCGTACTCCGGTCCCTACTTAAGGATGTCTTTCCATTTCTCGCTGTATTTTCGCTTGAGCTCGGGCGAGAGGGCGTTGACCGGCGGGTAACGGTCTTTCCAGGCATAGGGACGGCAGGCATTTAGGATCGCACGGCTGTTGGTCGTGTCGCCGGCATCGCGCTTGTCGGGGGTGAGCGTCGGATCGAGCGAAGTGGACCAACAGTTGTCGATGACCGTGATCGCGGTTTTGGGATCGCACCGTGTGGAAACCGCCCACAGCACCTCGCCCATGTCGGTCGGATCTATATCCTCGTCAACCACCACGACGAAACGGCCGTGATAGTTTCCAGCGCGACATGCGAGCGCGGCCATCGCGGCCTGCTGCGCATGGCCATGGTAGCGCTGCTTGAGCGATACGACGATGAACGGTGCCCCGCCTCCCGGCGCCGAGCCGCCGACGAAAGACCAGACGCCGCGGATATCCGGCACGTCGGCCTTCTCCAAATAATTCCAGATGGCCGCCGCGCCGATGGGTATGCCGAATGTGAGCGACGGCGGCTTGATCGGTGGCGCGCCGGCGATAATCGGGTCATTTCGATAATAGAGGGCTTTGACGCGGATCACCGGCTCTGTCCGTGCGCCATGCGCATAGTATCCGGGCCATTCGCCGAACGGCCCCTCGACGCGGCTCTCCTCGGACGGCGGCGGCACCTCGCCTTCGATAGCGATTTCCGCCGCGGCGGGAATCGGCAAACCGGTTCGCTCGCCCTTAATGATGTCGACCGGCGCGCCGCGGAGCGCGCCCGCGTAGTCGAACTCCGAGACGCCGTAGGGCACCGATTGACCGGCCGCGAGCCAGGTGAGCGGCTCCTGTCCGAAAGTGATCGCCACGGGGCACGATTTCCCCAGCGCCCAATATTTCTCGCGCATGATTCGCGCGTGGTGGCCGGGGGAAATGTAGAGGCCGAGGCGGTCGCGGTCATGCACCTGGACGCGGTAGATGCCGACGTTCACCCAAGGATCATCGGGATCGGTCGTGATGACACAGCAGGCGGTGCCGAGATAGCGCCCGCCGTCGAGCTCATGCCAGCGCGGCGCGGGAAAAACAGTCATGTCGATGTTCGCACCGCTTTTCGTGTTCTCCAGCACCGGCCCCTCGGCGACGGTGCGCGGAGGAATCGGCTTTAAATTTTGCAGCGACTTTCGCCAGCGGAGCACCATCTCGGTCCTCGGCAAATCCGGCGGCATGCCCGAAGCGAGCGCGATGCGCCGCGGATGATTCACGAGATTCGATGCTACGCGGTACGACGGCGGGTGGCCGGGTATCTTGTCGAAGAGGAGAAGGGGATGGCTCTCGCGGTTGGCGAAGAGCTCAGTCAGCGCGCCGATCTCGAGATCCCAATCGGCGCCGTGGATATCTTCCACGTCGCCGAGCTTGCGCGCGGCATCGATAAATTCGCGGAGATCGTTGAACGGCATCGCGTTTTTCGACCAAAAATTAAAAGTGCCCCGCTTCTTTGGCGTGCGTGTAAATACCGTCGTGGAACAGCGCGACGTAATCGGCGTTGGTGAGGCAGCAATATTGCGGTGACCAGCCGGGGCGCGTCCAGACGAGCCCGTCTTGCAGCAGGGTCTGGAAGATCAAGCGCGTCACTTGGCCGTGCGCCATGAGTCCTTCCTCGTGCTCCTCGAGGTCGGCCTCTTCATGCACCTGGAAGTAATGCAGGTCGGCGTCTTTGAATTTATATTTTTCGAGCAGCGCCCGGCGCCACTCACGCGCCCAGTGGCCGAACATCTCCTCGTTGAGCGAGCGCGCCCACCATTCGATCAAGGCGCCTTCATAGACCAGCCCGCGCGCGAATTCCGTCAGCGCACGGCATTCGGCGAAGACCTCACAATTGACCATCTCCTCGCGGGTCACGCCGAAGGTTTTACCCTGCTCGATCAGGACTTGGATGTGGCCGGGGATTTTCGGATTCACGAGCTCGTCGCTGATCTTCCCGACGAACGGGCCGAGCAGCTCCGGGTGGCGGCTGAAAAATCCCATGTGGCGCTGATAAATGATCAGATGAAAATTGTTGATCTCGACCGGATAGCTATACCAGTGCGTCCAAAAAAGTTTGATTGTCTCGAGCGGCAGCCTCCCGGCGGTCAAATCGCGCATGAAATCACCCTGGAAGATTTTCTTCTGCCAGCGGGCGTACATTTTCTTGACGATGTCGTCGGTGAACGCCGTCGCTTCATCGGCGCTCATCTTTCTGCCCCAGTCAAGGCCGCCGTTCGCGCTCATGCTTCGATCTTCGCCGTTATCCAAGCGGCAGCGACACACCGGTCTCAATCAGCCCTTGGCGCAACTCCTGGCGCTCCTTGTCGGTGAACGGCGCGCATTCCCAGCGCGGGAACCGCGGCACTGGCAGCCCGCGCATGCGCATGATCTCGCCGAAAACGACTCGGCCGTGCTCCGGCAGATAGCGCCCGACGACGTTCATGATCGCCGCGAGTTGATCGTGCGCTTTGTGCGCTTCCTCGAGCTTGCCGTGCTTCAAGCCGAGAAACATCTTGACACAGAGCTCGGGGAAGGGCGTCGACGGCGGATGGATCGCGCCGCGCACGCCGAGCGAGTAGGCGCCGTAGAGCGAGAAGATCGAGCCGGGGAAGATGCCGACCGACTTCGGCAGCTTGAAGGCGTAGCCGAGCAATTGGTCGAAGGGGAGGAACGAAACTTTGATGCCCGCGAGCGGATTGGGCGCGATCGCTTCGATCACCTTCAGCACCTTCGGCGGCGTGATATGGACGTGCGTCGTCTCGGTGTTGTCGTAGATGAACATCGGCGTGCCCGGCACCGATTTGGCGATGGCTTTGTAATGAAGATAAACCTCAGCGTCGTTATGCGGATAATAGTAAGGAGGCACGACCGCGATCGCATCGACGCCGAGACCGACCGCGTGGCGCGCGAGGTCGATCGAAGAGTAAGTATTCGCCGTGCCTATGTGGAGCACGATCGGGACTTTCCCGGCAACGCGGCGCACGAGTCGCTCGGCGACGCGCTTGCGCTCGTCGATCTCCATTACCATGCCTTGCCCGTGCGTACCGAGAGCGAAGAAGCCTTGGACACCCGCATTGACGTAAAAATCGGTCAGTGCGTCGGTTCCAGCTTCATCGACCGCGCCGTCTTCTTTGAAAGCCGTCGGCATTGGAATGAGAATGCCTTCGATCTGCCCATTGCTCGCCATAATTCACCTCCGAAAAACGGTCGGAAAGAATAAACTGCTTTCTCTATATGAACTCGCAGCGGCGCTTGTCAAGGTTGCGGGTTACTTCTTCGCTTGAATCTCTTTCATAAATCGCCAGTCGAAGATCTTCGACTCGGGAATGTCGTCTTTGATCTTGAACTGCTCGCGGGCGATGCGGATTTCCGTATCGACGGTCTTTTTAGCGACCAAACCATCCTCGTTCAGCGAGCGCAGCGCGTACTGGTAGATCTTCTCCACCGAGTCGCCGCTGATCTTCAGATAATCGCGCATGATCGCGAGCGTCTCTGGTTTATTCGGTCGCATGAAACGTACGCCCTTCAACGTTGCGCGGATCATGCGCGTGATCTGCTCGGGATTTTTCTGGATTTTATCCTGCGCCACGCCGAGACCGCCGAGGCGGATATTGACGGCATCGCCGAGATAGAGCAAATCGACGAAACCCATTTGCTCGGTTTTTTGAATGTAGGCGAGATCGACCGGCGACGCGTCGGCGCTGCCGACCGCGAGTGCGCTGACGCGCTCGCTGGAGCCCCCGAGGGCCAGGAACGTGACATCTTTGTCGGCATTCATGCCCGCCTGGATCAACGCTTCGCGTACGGCGAGGTGCGGCACCGAATTCAAGCCGCTCACGGCGATGCGCTTGCCCTTCAAGTCGGCAAGAGTTTTTATGCCGGGCCGCGCGATCAACATGTGCAGCGGCTTGTCGAGCCATCCCATCACGGTCTTGAGCGGCAACCCTTGAATGCTCGCACTGGAGACGATTCCGGAAACGGTCGAGTAATCGAGCTCGCCCGCGAGCAGCGCCGCGACCTGGATGCCGGTGCGGACAGCGATCTTCCGCACCTCCAGACCCTCTTCCTGGTAGAAGCCTTTGCGTTTGGCGATCTCCGTCGGCAGCTCGTAGAGGCCGACGGTGGAGATGCCGAGGGTGACAATTTCGCCGCGCGCCGTCACGCAGGTCACAGTTAAAAGAAGCAAGGCGGAAAAAGCGATCGTTTTCATGCATTCTCCCGTCGAGAGACTCACAAGCTTCTAACCTCACGCGGTGCTTCTGTCAACGCGCTGCTTGACCGAAAAATCCCGCAGGTGTAGCGTCCTCAACGATAGAACGGAGGGAGTGATGTCGTACTACCGCGATCTGCACGAGTGGCTGCACATGCTCGAAGAGAAGGGATACCTCAATCGCGTTTCTCGGCGCATCAACAAAGACACCGAGATGCACCCGCTGGTGCGTTTGCAATTTCGCGGGCTGCCGGAGCGGGAGCGCAAGGGCTGGTTCTTTGACAATATCGTCGACGTGCGCGGAAAATCCTACGACATTCCCGTCGCGCTCGCCGTCATGGCGCCGAGTCGTGCCGTGTACGCGCTCGGCATGGGCGTCGAGTCGTCGCAAGAAATTCCTGCGAAATGGGCTGCGGCGCAGACGCGGCCGGTCGAGCCGCGGATCGTCTCCTCGGCTCCATGCCAGGAGATCGCCTTCACAGGTGCGGAGTTGGAAAACGCCGGCGGCCTCGGCATGCTGCCGGTGCCGATCTCGACGCCGGGCTTCGACAGCGGCCCGTTTTTCAGCTCCGGGCATTGGGTCACCAAAGACCCTGAGACGGGCGATTACAACTTCGGCACCTATCGCGCGCAGGTGAAGAGCCCGAGCCGCCTCGGCCTGTTCGCCTTCGCCTACCAGGATGTCAGCCAGCACTGGAACAAGGCGCGCGCGCGCAAGATGCCGCTCGAAGCGGCCGTCGTCGTCGGCTGCACGCCGAATCTCTCTTACTGCTCGACCGCGCGCATGCCGCCGGGCGCGGAATATGCCATCGCCGGCGCGATCGCCGGCGAGCCGCTCGAGCTCGTCCGCTGCAAGACGGTCGATCTACTGGTTCCGGCGCGAAGCGAGATCGTCATCGAAGGAATTATTCCCACCGACGAGGTCGAGCCCGAAGGCCCCTTCGGGGAGTTCACCGGCTACATGGCGCACCGGGCGCTGGACAAATTCATGAACGTGACGGCGATCACGCGGCGCCGCGATGCGATCTTTCAGGCGTTCTTGAGCCAGTTCCCGCCCAGCGAGTCGAGCATCCTGCGCGGTGTCGGGCTCGAAGGGCTTATCTATAAGATCCTCACTGTCGATAAGAAAATAAAAGGCATCCTCGAAGTGGCGCTTCCCGACGCGGCCGGAAGCCACGGCGTCGGCATCATTCGGATGAATCGCGAGGCGGTCGGCGATCCGCTGGCGGTGCTCAACATCGTCGCCGACATGCCGCGCGCCGCGCCGAAGATTTTGATCGCCGTGGATGAAGATATCGACGCGCGCGACGCCGAGGCGGTGCAATGGGCGATGGCCTATCGCATGCAGCCGCATCGCGATATTCGGATTCGCGACATCAAAGTCTCGACGGCGCTCGACTTTTCTCTGGCGCCGCCTTCTTCGCGCCAAGACGCCGAGGCGCAGAGAGGCTCGGCAATCTTGATCGACGCGACCCGGAAGTGGGAGTATCCGCCGGTGTCTTTGCCGCGGCGCGAGTTCATGGAAAAGGCGCAGGCGATCTGGCGCGAGCTTGAACTTCCGCCGCTCGAGCTCAAGAAGCCGTGGTTCGGCTATAACCTCGGCAGCTGGAGCGAGGAAGACCAGGCCGACGCCGAGCGTGCGCTGCGCGGCGAGCACTACGAGACGGGCGAAGCCCGGCGCGCGCAACGTGGCCGCCCGCAGAAAGATTGAGGCGGCGCTTTCGTAGCACGCTGAAAGCGTATACCATGAAAAAGATCACACAACAGGAGTACGAACATGGAAACCACCAACCCGGTCGTGAGCTTCTCGACAAACGCGGGCGACTTTTCCGCTGAGATTTTCGTCGACAAGGCGCCGATCAGCGCGGAGAACTTCTTGAGTTACGTCAAGGAAGGCTTCTTCGACGGCCTCATCTTTCACCGAGTCATCCCGCGTTTCATGATCCAGGGCGGCGGCTTCGATAAAGACATGAAGCAGAAAAAGGCCAAGGCGCCGATCAAGAACGAGGCCGGAAACGGCTTAAAGAATCTGACCGGCACATTGGCTATGGCTCGGACCAACGTCGTCGACAGCGCGACCTGCCAATTCTTTATCAACGTGACCGATAATGAATTTCTCGACCACAAGAACAACAGCCCCGATGGATACGGCTACGCGGTCTTCGGCCGCATCAGCGATGGAATGGACGTCGTGCACAAGATCGAAAAAGTACGCACGGGTAATCGAGGTTTGCACCAGGACGTACCGGTCGAGCCGGTCGTGATTAATTCGGTAAAGCTGGCAAGTTAAACACGCGTTTATCCGGCGGCAGTTTCCCTATTCGAGAGTGCCGGCGCTGTGGTTTACTTAAGCGGCTCGAGCTGAAAATCGATTCTTTTCGCACCGACGTCGACTGGGTTCTTCTTATATTCTCCCGCCATATTCCCCGGCTCTTTGTTTCCGATGTTCCCGTCCTTGGCGAGCCGTGCGGAAATGAAGAGCTTGCCCGAGAAAAGCGAGCCCGGCATCATGACATCCTCCGGACCGATCGAATAGCTCATAGGAAATTTCGGATGGCCGATTTTTTTCACGGCCAGTGGGGGGCCCGCGCCGCTCGTCGATTTTGCGATGATGAATAGTACCGCCTTCTGATCGACGGCCGGCTTCGATTTCGGGTCGACATCAATAACCCCTTGAATCGCGCCTCCGGCCGCTTGCGCCTCCGCGGGGGGACGCTGTTTCGCCGGAGCGGCGGTTTGCGCCGGGGCCGGAGACTGTTTGGTGGGAGCGGCGGTATTTTTTACGGTGCCGGGCTTGTCGAGTTCGGCGATCTTGTTTTCGACTTCGGTCTTCTCCTGACCCGGCGGCATCATACTCGAAACTTTTTCCAGCAGTCGGCGCGCTTCCGCCGCATCCGTTCCGTTTTGCGCGAGCAGCATGCCCTTGCCCCACAGTGCGACAGGCGCATTCGGGTCCGCGGCGAGCGCGCGGTCGAAAGCCGTGATGGCCCCGTCCGTATGGCCCGCCTGCGCGAGCATCAGGCCCATATAGGCGTTGGCTTCCGGATGATTCGCGTCGATAGCGAGGACTTTCTTGAAGGCGTCGATCGCTTGGGGCCAATCCCGTTTTTCGAACGACGCGCGCCCCTGCGCCATCAGTGCGTCCGGGCTTCCCGAAGAGGTTCCTGTTAGGAACCCGCCGGTGATCGTATCCTGGGCCGAACTTCGCTGCCGTGTCGCCTGCATGAGCAGGGCGCCAAGCGATAAACCGAGCAGCAGCAGAAAGACAGCGCCGGTTACGAGCTGCCAGCCCTTTAACCCGCGTCGGTCTGCCGGCATGTGAGGCTTTTTCTCAGTTGTGCTTCTTCGCGGCGACGCGTGAACTGCTAACGGCTGAGGCAGAGCCATGAGTTTTTGTCCGACCGCGGCCGCTTCCCCCGCCAGACGGCGGCGCATAGCAGCATAATCGGCGTCGGAAAGCTTACCGGACTGAAAATCGAACTCGATTTCTTTCTCCTCGGTTTCGATGCGTTCGCGCTCGCCTTGTAAAAACTCACGATTGTCGCTATCCGGCGAAACGTTCGCCTGCGCCGACAAAGACGAGGTTGCGGCCGTGCCGTCGGTCTTATTTCGTCTGACCCAGCGGCGCGTCACGAAGACGACGAGCAGGAGACCCAATACTGCGCCGGCGGCGGGTAAAACCCAGAGGACGAGGCCGAAGCCTTTCGCCGGCGGTGCGAGCAGCACCCAGTCTCCATACTTGGAGACAAAGAATTTTCTGATCTCCTCCGGGCTTTTCCCTTGCTCGAGCTGTTCTTTAACCAATGCGCGCATCTCCTGCGCCAGCTCCGAAGGCGAATCGGCGACGGAGAGATTCTGACACACGGGGCAGCGGAGCTCGGCGGCGATCGCGCGCGTCTGCTCTTCGATATCCGGCGGCTGCGCCGCCGGAAGGGAGTAAGTGAGTAATTGTAAAGTGAGAAGCGTCAGGAGGAATCGAACGCCTATTTTTTTGAGTTTAACACTGCTCACTGATCACTCCTCGCTAACGTATTGACGTGTAGTCGCCTTTGCCTTCTTTGCTCGTTATGATCCGCTGGCGCGCCTCCGCGGCCTTGGCCGTGACGATCGGCCCGTGGATTTCGCCGACGTGCTTGTAGACGATCCGGCCGTCGGGATCGACGAAGAAAGTCTCTGGAATTCCCCAGACGCCGAAATCGATGGCGATGCGCCCGGTCGAATCGGCGCCGTTCGGATAGGTCACGCCGAATTGATTGACGAACGCGCGTCCGTTTGTCTCCGTGTCCTGAATCTCAATACCGAGGAAGACGACGTCTCCTTGTCGCATGTTCTGCCAGGTTGCCTCGAGTTCCTTGGCCTCGGCGATGCACGGAGGACACCACGAGGCCCAGAAGTTGATAAACACCACCTTGCCGCGGAGATCGGAAAGCTTCACTTTCTCCCCGGTGAAAAGCGTCAGCGTGAAATCCGGAGCTTGTCGACCGACGAGCGGCGAAGGGATGTAGCGCGGATCGCGGAAGAAGCCGTAGGCGAGCAGCGCGACAAACGGTACGATCAGGGCCAATGTGATAATGAGGCGGCGCAGCGGCATCAAAAAGATCTCAACTCTCGGCGATCAGCTCCGAACGCACCGCCTGCTCAACGCCGACTTCTGAAAACCTTCTCGCTGGCCATACCGCGATGAGCGTTCCGAGGACAATAACCGCTCCGCCGAGCCAGATCCAGACGACCAGCGGCCGGACGAGCACCTTAAGCGTCGCGCGGTTTTTGTCGAGCTCGCTAAAGCCCGAAAGGATCAAGTACAAGTCTTCGGTGAAGGTGCTGCGATGGACAGCCCGGCCGACCGGAGATTGCTGGTTGGGAAAAAACTTGAGCGCGGGCGCTAGCTGGCCGATCGAGCGGCCGCCGCGCGTGACTTCAAAGACTCCTTCGACGCGGTAATGCGTCGGCTGCTCGATCGACCGAAGTCCCTCGAGGCGGATTTTATAATCGGCGACCTCGAGCGTCTCACCGCGTCCGAGCGTCGCTTGGCGTTCCACGCTGTAGCTCATCGAGCCGGCGATGCCCAACGCGATCAAAACGATGCCGAGATGGACGACCAGCCCCCCGTAGCGCCGCTGATTGCGGCGGGCGAGCATTGTGAGCGCGCGAAACATGCCTTCACCTGCGAGCCGCCGCCGCGCGCGCACGGCCAGCGCCGTGTCGTAAATAATGGTCGCCGCGACAAACGCGCAAACAGTCACGCCGAGCAGCGGGAGAAAGTCGCGCACCACGAGAACAAAAACAATCATCGCCGCGGCCAACGAGGCGACCGCCGGCCAGAGGAAATTCCGCTTTAAGTTGTCCCACGAGGCGCGGCGCCACGCGATCATCGGACCCACGGCCATGAGAAAGACGAGCGCCAAAAAAATCGGTACGGTCGCGGAATTGAAATAAGGCGCTCCGACGCTCACCGGCTTTCCTGTCACGGCCTCGGCGATGAGCGGAAAGATTGTGCCTAAAAAGATCGTAAACAGCGCGGAGACGAGAAGCACATTGTTGAGCAGAAAGGTCGATTCGCGGCTCACCATCGAATCGAGCTGCGGCTGCCCCTTCAAAAGATCCGAGCGGTAGGCCAATAGCCCGAAGGAAGAGATTAAAATGACCGCTAAAAATGCGAGAAAGATCGTCCCCACGGGACCGTTCGAAAAGGCGTGGATCGACGAGAGAACTCCAGAGCGGGTTAAAAACGTGCCGAAGATCGTCAGGCTGAACGCGACGATAATCAGCGAGAGATTCCACACCTTCAGCATACGCCGGCGCTCCTGAACCTGGACGGAATGCAGAAACGCAGTCGCCGGCAGCCAAGGCATGAAGGCCGCGTTCTCGACCGGATCCCACGCCCAGTAGCCGCCCCAACCGAGCACATGATAGGACCACCACGCGCCGACCAAGTTGCCCATCGTGAGAAAGAACCAGGCGGTAATCGTCCAGCGCCGCGTCGTCACGATCCATTCTTCGTTGATCTTGCCGACGATCAGCGCCGCCATCGCGAAGGCGTAGGGGACAGTCAGACCGACAAATCCGGTATAGAGCAGGGGCGGATGGCTCATCATGTTCGCGTCTTCGAGAAGAGGATTTAAGCCGCGACCATCGAGCGGGACAGGCGAAACCGTCTCGAACGGATTGGAAGCGAACGCCAAGACGCCGAGAAAGAAAGCCGAGACGATGGAGAAGATCATCAAGACCCAGGGCATCGTCTCTGCGTGGCGGTCTTTATAAATCCACGCGACCAGTCCTGAGAAGATGATGAGGAGCCACTCCCAGAGCATCAAAGAGCCTTCGAGCGCGCCCCACAGGCCGGTGATCCGATAATAGATCGGCGTCGCACGCGTCGTGTTCATCGCGACGTACTGGATCGAGAAATCGGTCGTCACCAAACCGATAATTAACGCCAGGGCGGCGACCGTGACGAGCACGAACTGGCCCAGGATGGCGATGCGCGCGCTGGATAAGAATGTGGCCTTGCCGGTGCGATTGAGCAGTATCGGTGCGGCGATGCCCCAGAGCGCCAACGCAAAGGCGAGGAGGACGGCGGTGTGGCCCACGAAAGCGGTCATGACTTCTTCTCCTCCGGCGCGGGGATAAAGCTATTCGGAGCATTCGGTTTCTGGTGCTCGGCCGGGCTGTATTCCTCGGCGTGCTTGGCCATGATCGTGTTGGCCATGAAGACGCCGTCGCCGCCGATTTTCCCTTCGACGACCGCTCCCTTCCCATCGCCGAAAAGGTCGGGGGGGACGCCGTGAAAATAGATCGGGATCACGGCGTTTCCGTCGGTCAGTTGGAATCGGTAGGTGAGACCGTCGCTGTTTCGGTGCAGCGAGCCTTTGACGACCATGCCGCCGACGCGCAGCGATTTGCCGTCGGCGCCACGCTCCTGCGCCTTCAGTTCGGTCGGAGTCACGAAATAAACCATCGCCTGACGCATGCCGCCATAAATCAGATAGAAGAGAGCCCCCAGGATAACGATGCCGCCAATAAGAAATCTTTTTTTATGCATGTGGATCCGTTCGTTCGTAGGATTCCATTTCCGAAAGCTTGGCCTGCGCCCGGCTCATCCTCCTGCGTAGAATAAGCCAGTAGATCACGAGGGCCGTCCATACGACTCCGTAAGCCAGCAGAACATATCCCCAACCATCCATCGTCAAGCGGCCCCTTCCAGCATTCCTTGCTGGACCTTCGCCTCGCTTTCGCCGACGTGGATACGCAGCGAAAGCAGATAAAAGTAAAACAGCAGAAAGGCGATGAAATTCACCGTGAGCGCGATCAGCATCGCCGGATGAATATTCTCCCAGGGAGCTTTGTCCGGCCGGAGAATCGACGGCGGTTGATGTAAGGTGCGCCACCAGTAGACCGACATGTGGATCAGCGGGATGTCGAGAAAGCCGATGATGCCGAGAATCGCCCCCGCGACGGCGCCGCGCTCCTCGTCTTCGATCAGCGATCTGAGCATCAGATAGCCGGCAAAAATCATCAGCAGCACGGCTGTGAGCGTGAGACGCGCATCCCATGTCCACCACACGCCCCAGGTCGGCCGCCCCCAGATCGATCCCTCGACGATCGTGAGCGCCGTAAATAGGACGCCGATCTCCGCGGCCGAGCGCGCGAGGATGTCGTCCCGCCGCTCGCGTTTCCACAGATACATGCAACTGCCGACGAAAACGATGAAAAAGGAAAGATAGGCGGTCAGGATGCTCGGTATGTGCAGATACATGATCCGCTGGACGTCGCCTTGATTTGCGTCCGGCGGTGCTTTTACGAGGCCGTAATAAAGTCCCACAACTATAAACGCTAGCGCCAGCAGGCCTAAAATGCCGCCGCGTCTGCGTTTCGTATTCTTTACTGGCATCGTTGAGAAAGTATCAAATCAAATCTACGTCGAAGACGCAAACAAGATCAGACGGCTCCTTGTATGTCAAAGTATGTCAAAATCCGATGAGCGAGCATCAACGCAAGCCGCATACCAACCTCGCGAAAGCTTTCTACCAACGAACCATATGGCGATTCGCGTAAAAATTACAGAAAAAAATCGCGGAAATAAGAAAACGATGAAATATTTCCTAAAAGCGGGAAACTTTTGCTACGATTCGACGACCCATTCGAAGACGAGAATACCGGCGGTGAGAAAAATCACATCGAAGGCGATCAGCATGTTAAGCCAAGGTAGTGATTCAGCTAATTCCGCGTTGCGCAGTATCGCATCCATTCCGCGGATCGTCGCCAGCACGATGGGGATGAGAAGCGGTAAGATCAGGAGAGGCAGGAGGATCTCTCGTCCTCTGGCAGTCAGCGTCAATGCGGAGAAAAGAGTCCCGACAACGCAAAAGCCCACCGTGCCCAATAAGCCATAAAGAAAAACGAACGGCAATCGGTCCCACACTGGAACGCTGAACAGCACCCAATAGAGCGGAAACACCACGATCTCGACCAACGCCATCAACAGGAGGTTGAAGCCCGCCTTCGACAAAAAAATGGTCGCTCGGTCGATCGGCGAGATGAGGAGCGCCTCGAGGCAGCGGTTTTCGCGCTCCGGCTGAAAGAGTTGCATCAGTCCGAGCGTGCCGCAAAAGACGACGGCGAGCCAGAGAAGACCCGGAGCCATCTCGGTTGCCTTGGTGCGCTCGATATCGAGCGCGAAATTGAAAATGAAAAGCAGCAGGATGCCGAAAAAAAACATCGCGAGCAGGCTCTCGCGCCGCCGGAGCTCGAGCAGGAGGTCCTTGCGCAGCAGCCAGGCGGTTTGTTTTAGGAAAGCCATGCTTCTCCGCGCGGAAGAAAATCGCCGACGGCCGAAAAGAAACTGTCCCATGAGGCGCGTTTGGCTTCATCGAAGCAGACGCGTCCGCGTTTCAAGATCACGGCGCGCGAGCAGAGCGCCGCGGCGCGCGCGACATGATGCGTCGCCATGACGACCAGGCCGCCGTTGAGGCAGACCTGCGTCAGATAATTTTCCAATAAATCAACGCCGCTGCCGTCGAGCACGCCGTAGGGCTCGTCGACGAGCAAGAACTCCGGTTCGAGCAGCCGCCATTTGGCGATCGATAGGCGGCATTTCATTCCGCTCGAAAACGAGCCGACGTATTCACCCGCCCAGTCTTTCAGCCCCACGTCGCCGAGCGCGTCGCCGATCGCGCCGCGTTTCTCCATGCCGTAGAGAGCCAGAAACAGCCGCAAATTTTCTTGCGCGGTTAATTTTTCGTAAAGATGATCTCCCGGCGCGAGGAGCCCGATGCGAGGGCCGCGCCGCGCGGACTGCCCCGCCCATTTGACGCCGTCGACGAGCATTTCTCCCGCTGTCGGCCGGATAATTCCCGCCAGCGCTTTGATCAGCGTGGTTTTTCCCGCGCCGTTGGGGCCGAGAAGCGCGACGCATTCGCCGGAGCGAAGCTGAAGGTCGATGTCTTTAAGCGCCCAGGCGAAGCCGTAGCTTTTGGATAGGTGGCGAACTTCGAGATGCAAAATTTTCTCCGGAGAGCAGGCGAAGCCAGAATATAGTCGTGAGCGACAAGAGATTCAAGGCCGGCGCGCGGGCGCCGCATCTTGACTCTTTTTCGCCGATCATATAAGAGGGGAATGCAGCTCAAATCTTATTGAACTTCAAAGCAGCCTAAGGGTTCAAGGGATATGCCCTTAGGTTTCTCTTACTACACAACCCTATAGCAGGAGACCCCATGGCACAATATCAACATATCAAAGTTCCGAAGGACGGGGCGAAAATCACCATGTCAGCGAACAAGAAGCTGAACGTCCCCGAAAATCCGATTATTCCGTTCATCGAAGGCGACGGCACGGGCCGCGACATCTGGCGTGCCTCGGTGCGTGTCTTCGACGCGGCTGTCGAGAAGGCCTACAAGGGCAAGCGCAAGATTCATTGGATGGAGGTTTACGCGGGCGAGAAATCCTTCAAGGAGTTCAAGAGCTGGTTGCCCGACGAAACCGTGCAGGCGTTCACCGAATTTCTCGTCGGGATCAAAGGGCCACTCACTACACCCATCGGCGGCGGTTTTCGCTCGCTCAACGTGACGCTGCGCATCCTGCTTGATCTTTACGTTTGTCTCCGTCCGGTGCGCTACTATAAAGGCGTGCCTTCTCCGGTGAAGCATCCGGAATATGTCGACATGGTCGTTTTCCGCGAAAACACCGAGGACATTTACACCGGCATCGAGTTCGCTCAGGGGACCGAGGAGAACCGCAAGTTCAAGGCGCTGGTCAAGGAAAACTTCCCGAAGGAGTTCGGCAAAATCCGCTTCCCCGAGACCGCCGGCATCGCGATCAAGCCGGTGTCCATCGAGGGCACCGAACGGCTCGTGCGCGCGGCGATCAAATGGTGCCTCGCGAATGGACGCAAGAGCATCAACTTTGTGCACAAGGGCAACATCATGAAATACACCGAGGGCGCCTTCAAGGAATGGGGCTATGCTCTCGGCAAGCGCGAATTCCGCAATGACGTTGTCACGGAGCGCGAGACCTGGATTTTAGGCAACAAAGAGCACAAGTCGAACGTCAGCGTCGAGGAGAACGCGAAGCTCATCGATCCTGGCTATGACATGATGTCGCCCGCCCAGCAGAGCGACATCAAGAAGGAAGTCGAAGAGGCGCTGAAGCTCTGGCCGACCCACGGCGACGGAAAATGGAAGACCAAGCTGCTGCTTAAGGATTCGATCGCCGACGTGAGCCTCCAGTTCGTCTTGATTCGCCCGCGCGACTACGACGTTATCGCAACGCTCAATTTGAATGGCGATTATCTCTCCGACGCACTCGCGGCGCAGGTCGGCGGCATCGGCATCGCGCCGGGTGCCAACATCAACTACGATACCGGTCACGCCATCTTTGAGGCGACGCACGGCACGGCGCCCAAATACGCCGACCTCGACAAGGTCAATCCCGGGTCTGTCATTCTCTCCGGCGAGATGATGTTTCGCTTCATGGGCTGGGGCGAGGCCGCCGATTTGATCGTCAAGGGTCTCGAGGGGGCGATTGCCAACAAGACCGTGACCTACGATTTCGAGCGGTTGATGCCGGGAGCGAAGCTCGTCAGCTGTTCCGGCTTTGGGGACGAGATCATCAAGAACATGTAACCGGCGTCTATCGAAAAGCTCATTCGAGGTTAAAGATGGCCAGAAATAAGATCGCGCTGATCGGCGCGGGCAATATCGGCGGGACGATGGCGCATCTCTGCGCCCTCAAAGGCTTGGGGGACGTGGTGCTTTACGACGTGATCGACGGCCTGCCGCAGGGAAAGGCCCTCGATCTCTTGCAGTCCGCGCCGATCGAGAATTTCGACGCCCAGATCATCGGGACGACGAAGTACGAGGATATCGAAGGCGCCGACGTGTGCATCGTCACGGCGGGGATCGCGCGCAAGCCCGGCATGAGCCGCGATGATCTGCTTGCGACGAACGCCAAGATTCTCGGCCAGGTCTGCGACGGCATCAAAAAATATGCGCCCAATGCTTTCGTCATCGTCATCACCAATCCGCTCGACGCGATGGTCGGGCTCGTCAGGCAGAAAACGGGCTTTCCAAAAAACCGCGTCGTCGGCCAGTCCGGAATTCTGGATTCCTCGCGCTACCGCACCTTCATCGCGCAGGAGCTTAAAGTCTCGGTTGCAAGCGTCTCCGCCATGGTCCTCGGCGGACATGGAGACGACATGGTGCCGGTGCGGAGCGGCTGCCTCGTCTCCGGCGTTCCGGTCGAGAAGTTCATCCCGTCCGCGCGCCTCGACGAGATCGAAAAGCGGGTACGAAACGCCGGCGGCGAAATCGTCGCGCTCTTAAAGACCGGCTCGGCCTTTTATTCACCCGCCTCGGCTGCGGTGCGCATGGCGCAGTCCTATCTGATGGATAAAAAAGAGATCCTTCCCTGCGCCGCGTACCTCGAAGGGGAATACGGCGTCAACGGCTACTACTTCGGCGTGCCCGTCATGATCGGCGCCGGCGGCATCGAAAAAATCATCGAGGTCGAGCTCTCCGCGCGCGAAAAGAAGCTCTTCGACGAGTCGCTCTCGCACGTCAAAGAGCTGGTCGCGGCGATGGACCGGGTCGCCAAAGCGTAATCTTGAGTCCTGAATTTTGAATTGATATTCAAATTCAGTACTCGACATCCATAGTTCTCTCTTCCGCATGAACATCCACGAGTATCAGGCCAAGGAGCTTTTGAAGCCCTTCGGCGTCTCCGTGCCCCGCGGGCGCGTAGCATCCACCCCGGAAGAGGCGGCTGCCGTCGCGCGCGAGCTCGGCGGCACGTGCGTGGTCAAGGCGCAGATTCATGCAGGCGGCAGGGGCAAGGCCGGCGGGGTCAAGCTCGTTAAAAGCGCCGAGGAGGCGGAGAAGGCGGCGCGCGAGCTGCTGGGAAAGATTCTCATCACCCATCAGACGGGGCCGCAGGGTCGTCAAGTGCGGCGGCTCTTGATCGAAGAGGGGCTGCCAATCGCGCGTGAGCTTTATTTGGGAATGGTTCTCGATCGCGCCGCGGGACGAGTCACGGTTATCGCGTCTTCCGAAGGCGGTGTCGAGATCGAGGAGGTGGCGCGGAAAAGCCCCGAGAAGATTTTAAAAGAAGTGGTCGATCCCGCTGTCGGCCTGCTGCCGTTTCAATGCCGGCGGCTCGCCTACGCGCTCGGACTGAACAAGCAAGCGGGCCCCTTCACGGCGCTCTTACAAGCGCTCGCGCGTGCCTTTGTCGAAAAGGACTGCTCGCTCGCCGAGATCAACCCGCTCGTCGTCACGCAGGACGCCCGGCTGATCGCCCTCGACGCCAAGATCAACATCGACAACAACGCGTTGTTCCGCCGACCCGAGATCGAGGCGCTCCGCGACCTGAGCGAGGAGGATCCGAAAGAATACGAGGCCTCGCGGCTCGGCCTCTCCTATATTTCGCTCGACGGCAACATCGGCTGCATGGTGAACGGCGCGGGCTTGGCGATGGCGACGATGGATATCATCAAGCTGTCGGGCGGCGAGCCGGCAAACTTCCTTGATGTCGGCGGCGGCGCGACGAAGGAGCGGGTGACCGAGGCGTTTAAAATCCTCTTGTCCGATAAACGCGTCAAAGGCGTCCTGGTGAACATTTTCGGCGGTATTATGCGCTGCGATGTGATCGCGCAGGGCGTCGTCGACGCGGCGCGCGAGCTCAGTGTCACCGTTCCGCTCGTTGTGCGGCTTCAGGGCACGAACGTGGATCAGGGACGAAAGATCCTCGCCGATTCCGGACTCGCCATCACGCCGGCTGATACGATCGGCGACGCGGCTGAGAAGATCGTCAAGGCGATCAATCAATAAAATTTTGACTCGAACTCATGTCAATCCTCATCGATAAAACCACTCGCGTCATCACCCAGGGCATCACCGGCTCGACCGGACAATTTCACACGCGCGCGTGCAAGGAATACGGCACGCAGATGGTCGCCGGCGTAACACCCGGCAAGGGCGGCACGGATTTAGACGGCATTCCGATCTTCGACACCGTCGCGCAAGCGGTCGCGGCAACGGGCGCGAACACCAGCGTGATTTATGTCCCGCCGCCGTTCACCGCCGACGCGATCATGGAGGCGGCCGACGCCGATGTCGGTCTCATCATCTCCATCACCGAAGGCGTTCCGGTCATGGACATGGTGCGGGTCAAGCGGTATCTTGAAGGGAGGCGCTCGCGCCTGCTGGGACCTAACTGTCCCGGTGTGATCACGCCGGGAGAATGCAAGATCGGCATCATGCCCGGCCACATCTTCAAGCCGGGGCCGATCGGCGTTGTATCGCGAAGCGGGACGCTCACGTATGAGGCCGTGGACCAGCTGACGCGCGTCGGGCTGGGACAGTCCACCTGTGTGGGCATCGGCGGCGATCCGGTGCACGGCATCGGATTTATCGATACGCTGAAGCTGTTCAACGACGATCCGGCGACTGAGGCCGTCGTGATGATCGGTGAGATCGGCGGCAGCGATGAAGAAGAGGCCGCCGCCTGGGTCAAGGCGAATATGAACAAGCCGGTGACGGCCTTCATCGTCGGGCAGACTGCGCCGCCCGGAAAACGCATGGGGCACGCCGGCGCGATCATCTCGGGAGGGAAAGGCACGGCGCAGGAAAAAGTCGCCGCGCTGAGGGCGGCGGGCATCCGAACGGCGTCGTCGCCGGCGCTGATCGGGCAGACGATGCGCGAGGTATTCAGGGGCTGAGGAAAACATGGTCGAACGGACGCTGTCTATCATCAAGCCCGACGCGGTTGCGCGCGGGCTCATCGGCGACATCTTGAAAAAATTCCAGGCCGGCGGGTTGCAACTCGTGGCGACCAAGCTGACGCGTCTCACCCCCGACCGCGCGCGTGCGTTTTACGCCGTGCACAAAGAGCGTCCTTTCTTCGCCGGTCTCTGCGAGTACATGTCTTCCGGCCCGATCCTCGTCTCCGTTCTCGAAGGCGAAGGCGCGATCATGAGGCATCGAGAGATTATGGGCGCGACGGATCCCGCCAAGGCGGCGCCGGGGACCATCCGGCGCGAATGGGGCAAGGACGTGGAAAAAAACGCCGTGCACGGCTCGGACGCGCCGGAGACCGCGGCGGCTGAGATCAGCTTCTTTTTCAAGCCCGAAGAAATTCACAGCGCCTAGCACTATCTAAAAATAACCCGTCGCGGCGCTGGCAAGACGCATGAAAGCCGACATCAAAGACTTGAGCCGCGATGATCTCCAAAAATGGCTCGCCGAGCGCGGGGAGTCCCATTACCGCGCCGACCAAATCCGGCGCTGGCTATTTCAAAAAGGCGCGCTCTCATTCTCCACGATGACCAACCTTTCGGCCGCGCTGCGCCGCGATTTGGAGGAGGCGTTTGTCATCAGCCGCCTCGAAGTCGTGCGCGCTGACCATGCCGCCGACGGCACCGTCAAGTTTTTATTCGCGCTTCCCGACCGCTATGAGATCGAAAGCGTGCTGATCCCCGAGCCCAAGCGCCTGACGCTTTGTATCTCGACCCAGGCAGGCTGCGGCTTGGGCTGTGCCTTCTGCGCAACGGCGCTTCTGGGCCTCAAGCGCAATCTCACCGCCGGCGAGATCGTCGATCAGATTCTCGAAGCGTCGCGCACATTGGCTCCGTCGAAGCGGATTACACACATCGTGCTGATGGGCATGGGCGAACCGCTCGCGAATTATCAGCAGACGATCGACGCGATCCGCGTCATGACCGACGCCGACACGGGACTCGGCTTCTCGTCGCGACGCGTGACGCTCTCGACGGTCGGTCTCGTGCCGCAGATCAAAAAACTTATCGACGAGACTCAAGTGAATCTCGCGATCTCGCTGCACGCGACGACCGACGCGCTGCGGTCGCGGCTCATGCCCGTGAACCGTAAATATCCGCTTGCCGAGCTGATCGCGTGCGCCCGGGCGCTGCCGATTCCGAAACGGAAACGCATCACTTTCGAGTACGTCGTGCTGCGCGGCGTCAATCATTCGACCGAGGACGCCCGGCGCCTGGCGCGGCTGCTCGCGGGCATTCGCGCCAAAATCAATCTCATTCCCTTTAATCCGCATCCCGGAAGCGAATTCGAGCGACCGACCGTAGAGGAGATCGAGCGTTTTCAAAACGAGCTCGCGGCGCACGGCCTGCAAGTCAACGTGCGGCGGCCCCGCGGTGACGACATTCACGCCGCATGCGGACAGCTCATGGCCTTCAACGGCGACTCGGTGCCGGGCCGGCGGGAGATTTCGGGCCCGGCTCCTTCCGCCATGCATTGAGGGTCGCGGGTGGCTGAGCGGTCTAAGATCGTCGGCGTGATAGGCGGAAGCGGCCTCTACCAGATGCCCGGCCTAGCGCGCGTCCGCGAGGTCCGCATCTCGACGCCGTTTGGCCGGCCCTCCGATGTTTTTTTTCGCGGCACTCTCGACGGCACCGATATCGTTTTCCTCCCCCGGCACGGCCGCGGCCATATCGTACTCCCCACCGAGATTAATTTCCGCGCGAATATCTTCGGCTTGAAGAAGCTCGGCGTGGAGCGGATCATCTCCGTGAGCGCCGTCGGCAGTCTTCAAGAGGAGATCGCGCCGGGCCACGTCGTCATCCCCGACCAATTTATCGATCGGACGACCCGGAGACCGAGCACTTTTTTCGGCAACGGCATTGTCGCCCATGTGAGCTTCGCCGACCCGGTCTGTGCCGAATTGACCGAGGCGCTTTCGCGCGCCGCGCGCGAGGAGCGCGCGAACGTCCATCACCGCGGCACCTATCTGTGCATGGAGGGGCCGCAGTTCTCGACGCGTGCCGAGTCGCGTCTGTATCGAAGCTGGGGCGCCGACGTGATCGGCATGACGAACCTTCAGGAGGCGAAGCTCGCGCGCGAGGCGGAAATCTGCTTCGCGACGATCGCCCTCGCGACGGACTACGATTGCTGGAACGAAGCCGCAGGAGACGTGGAGATCGAGCAGGTCCTCGCGGTGTTGAAGCAGAACGTCGATCTTGCACAGCGCATCATTCGCCGCGTGGCGACCCGTTTGCCGAACGAGCGATCCTGCGGCTGCGCCAGCGCACTCAAAAACGCGATCATCACGGACCGAAAAAAGATACCTGCGAAGACGCTCCGCGGTCTGAAGCCGATCGTGGGAAAGTACCTAAAATGAGCATTCTCGTCGTCGGCACCGTCGCTTTCGATTCCATCGAGACTCCATCGGGCTCCGCCGAGCGCGTACTGGGGGGCTCGGCCGCCTATTTCGGCATGGGCGCGAGCTTCTTCGCGCCGGTGCGGATCGTCGGGGTCATCGGCCGAGATTTTCCCGAAGAGTACCTCGATCTCTTCCGCCGCCGCGGCATCGATCTTCAAGGCCTCAAGCGCGAGAGCGGCGACACCTTTCATTGGCGCGGCCGCTATCATGAGGACCTGAATGTGCGCGACACGATCGAGCTGCACCTGAACGTCCTTTCGGGCTTCGTCCCCGATCTGCCGGAATCCTACCGCGACGCGGAATACGTATTTCTGGGCAACATCGATCCCGATATGCAGCTCGAAGTTCTGCGGCAGCTCCGGTGTCTTCGCCTGGTCGCCTGTGATACGATGGACCATTGGATCAACAACAGCCTCGGGCCGCTCCGTAAGGTGCTGGAGAAGATCGAGATGCTGGTGGTGAACGACTCGGAGGCCCGCCTGTTGTCCGGCGAGAGCAACATCGTCCGGGCCGCTCGGGCGATCCTGAAGATGGGGCCGAAGACGGTTCTCATCAAGCGCGGCGAATACGGCGTGCTCCAGTTCTCGGAGTCATCGATCTTTGCCGTGCCCGCCTATCCATTGGAGGAAGTCTTCGATCCGACCGGCGCCGGCGATTCGTTCGCGGGCGGCCTGTTCGGGCAGCTGGCGCGCTCGGGCGACGCCGGCGGCCGGGGATTGAGGCGCGCCATCGTTTACGGCAGCGTCGTCGCCTCGTTCACGGTCGAAGATTTCGGCTTGAATCGCCTGAACGCGCTCTCGATGAAGGAGATCGAGGAGCGCTACCGCCGTTTCGTCGAGCTGACTGATTTTCATACTTGAGAGCGGCGATGCGACAGCTCGGAAATGCCATGGACCTTTCGGTCGTCATTCCGGTGTACAACGAAGAAGCGAGCATTGAGCCGCTCGTGAACGAGCTCCGCGCTACGCTCGACGCGACCGATAAAAGCTATGAGATCGTGGTCGTCGACGACGGCAGCATCGACGGGACTTATCCGATGCTTCTCAGCCTGCACCGCAAAGAGCCGCGCTTAAAGGCTGTGCGGTTGAAGCGCAATTACGGTCAAACCGCCGCCGTGGCGGCGGGCTTCGCGCACGCAGAAGGAGAGATCATCGTCGCCATGGATGGAGACGGACAGAACGACCCGCGCGACATCCCCGAGATGCTGGAAAAAATCAAAGAGGGCTATGATCTCGTATGCGGCTGGCGTTCGCCGCGCCGCGATCCGTTCTGGACGCGTCGGCTGCCGTCGCGCGCCGCGAACAGCTTGATCTCCTGGATGACCGGCGTGCGGCTTCACGATTACGGCTGCACGCTGAAGGCGCTCAAACGCGAGATCGCCAAAGAGATGAAGCTCTACGGCGAGATGCACCGCTTCATCCCGGCGATCGCTTTCGAGCGCGGCGCGAAGATCATCGAGATGAAAGTTCACCACCGGCCGCGCCGCTGGGGACAATCGAAGTATGGGATGGCGCGGACATTTCGGGTGATGCTCGATCTCTTGACGGTAAAGTTCCTGTTGAGCTACGCCACCCGGCCGCTTCACGTCTTCGGCGTCGTCGGCCTTATGTGCGGCGGAACCGGTTTTCTCATCGCCGTTTACCTGACGCTCGAAAAGTTCATCTACGAGGTTCCAATGGGCGGCCGGCCGCTGCTCTTGCTTTCGATTCTCCTCATCATGATCGCGTTCCAATTCATCACGATGGGGCTTTTGGGCGAAATGCTCGCGAGAACCTATCACGAGTCGCAGGATAAGCCGATCTACACCATCAAGGAAGTTCTAGACGGGAGGAAAGCGGCATGAATCTCGCCGTCGTCGGCACGGGGTATGTGGGGCTTGTCGCGGGGACATGCTTCGCGGCGACGGGCAATGAGGTCGTCTGTGTCGATGTCGTCAAGGAGAAAATTGCGGCGCTCAGCTCCGGGAAGGTGCCGATCTACGAGCCGGGTCTCGAGGAATTGGTCCAGCGAAATCTTGAGGAACAGCGCCTTTCGTTCTCGACCGATCTCGCCGGCGCCGTTCGCAACGCAGAAATTGTCTTCATCGCGGTCGGAACCCCACAAAGCGAAAACGGCCACGCCGATATCAGCCAAGTGCTCGCGACCGCCCAGGCGATCGCTAAGGCGATGAATGGACGAAAGGTCGTGGTGAATAAAAGCACGGCGCCGGTCGGCACGGCCGAGCAAATCAAGGCCGCCATGGCGCCGCTCGCAAAGCATCCGTTCGCCGTCGTTTCCAATCCTGAATTTTTGAAGGAAGGCGCCGCCGTGGACGACTTCATGAAGCCCGACCGCGTCGTTCTTGGAAGCGACGACGCTCAGGCGATCGAACAGCTGAAAGAGCTCTACGAGCCTTTTGTCCGCACGGGCAATCCGATTCTCGTGATGGATTCGCGGAGCGCCGAGATGAGCAAGTACGCGGCGAACGCGATGCTGGCGGCGAAGATATCGTTCATCAACGAAGTCTCGAACCTGTGCGAGAAAATGGGCGCGGACATCAATGAGGTCAGGCGCGTCATCGGGCTGGACCGCCGCATCGGTCCACACTTTATCTTTCCCGGCGTAGGGTACGGCGGCTCCTGCTTTCCCAAGGACGTGCGCGCGGCGATCGCCATGGGCGAGCCCGACCTCGAGCTGCCGCTGCTGCGGGCCGTCGAGAAGGTCAACGAACGCCAGAAAAAACTCCTCATCGAAAAAGTCACGCGCCATTTCGGACATGACTTGAAGGGCCGCACTTTCGCCGTCTGGGGACTTTCGTTCAAGCCGCGGACAGACGATATGCGCGACGCGCCGGCGATCGTCATCATCGATGCTCTGCTCAAAGCGGGCGCGACCGTTCAGGCCCACGATCCCGAGGCGATGGACGAGGCGAGGAAAATCTTCGGCGACCGGATCGGTTATTTCCGGCGCAACTACGACGCGCTCAAAGGGGCCGACGCCCTGCTGATCGTGACGGAATGGAACGAGTTTCGCCGCCCGAACTTCGCGAACATTAAACAGCTGATGAAGCAGCCGGTCATTTTCGACGGGCGAAATATCTTCGATCCCGAAGACCTGCGGAGGATCGGTTTTACTTACTTTTCCATAGGTCGCCGCGATGGCTAGGATTCTGATCACGGGGGGAGCGGGCTTTATCGGCTCGCACCTCTGCGAGAGTTTTTTGAAGCGCGGCGATCACGTGGTGTGTGTCGACAATACCTCAACAGGCACGCGCCAAAACATCGCCGCGTATTCGTCGAACCCACGCTTTCGCTTCATCGACCACAACGTCAGCAACTATATCGAAATCGACGGCCCGCTCGATATGGTGCTTCATTTTGCATCGCCCGCGAGCCCCGTCGATTATCTCGACATGCCGATCCAAACGCTGAAGGTCGGCTCGCTCGGCACGCATAACGCCCTCGGGCTTGCGAAAGACAAGGGAGCCGTCTTTCTCCTTGCTTCGACTTCGGAAGTTTACGGCGACCCGCAAGTGAAGCCGCAGCGTGAGGACTACTGGGGAAACGTCAATCCGATCGGACCGCGGGGCGTCTACGACGAGGCGAAGCGCTTCGCCGAGGCGATGACGATGGCTTACCACCGAGCTCACAACCTCGACACCCGGATCGTTCGCATCTTTAATACCTACGGTCCTCGAATGCGCATGCGCGACGGACGGGTCGTCCCCAATTTCATCACCCAGGCGCTCAAAAACGAACCGATTACCGTGTATGGTAAAGGAGAGCAGACGCGGAGTTTCTGCTACATCGATGATCTGGTGCGCGGTCTTCAACGGCTGCTGGAAGTCGAGCATCATCTACCCGTGAATCTCGGCAATCCGCACGAGATGACGGTGCTCGAATTCGCAAAAAAAATCATCGCGCTCACCGCCTCGAAAAGCGAGATCGTCCATCAGCCGCTTCCGCAGGACGATCCGCAGGTGCGCCAGCCCGATATCACCAAAGCGCGCGAACTGCTCGGCTGGGAGCCCGAGATCGACGTCGATGAGGGTCTCCAGAGAACGATCGAATATTTTAGAGAAAGGCTTCGAGATTGAAATGAGAATTGTGGTCACCGGCGGCGCCGGATTCATCGCCTCGCACATCGTCGACTCTTACATCGCCAAGGGCCACGAGGTCTTCGTGATCGACAATCTTTCGTCAGGACAGAAAGCCAACCTGAATCCCGGGGCCAAGCTTTATTCCATGGACATTCTCGATCCCAAAGTCCCCGGCGTCATCGGCGAGATTCGCCCCGACGTGCTGAACCATCATGCGGCGCAGATGGACGTGCGCCGCTCGGTTGCCGATCCTGTCTTCGACGCGACGACCAATATCCTCGGATTCTTAAATTTGCTGGAAGCGGGTCGAGCGGCGGGCTTGAGAAAAGTGATCTTCGCTTCTTCCGGCGGGGCGATGTACGGCGAGCAGGAAAAATATCCGGCGCCGGAGGATCATCCGACGCGACCGGCCAGCCCGTATGGCGTGAGCAAGCTCACCGGTGAGAATTATCTGGCTTACTATCATACGACCTTCGGCATCTCCTATATCGCGCTCCGCTACGCAAACGTTTACGGACCGCGGCAGAACTTCAAGGGCGAAGCGGGCGTGATCGCGATTTTCATCGACCAGCTTCTGTCGGGCCAGACGCCGGTGATCAACGGCGACGGAAAGCAGACCCGCGACTTCGTCTACGTGGGCGACGTCGCGGCGGCGAACCTGCTTGCGCTCGAGAACTCGTTCGTCGGCGGCATTAACATCGGCACCGGAATCGAGACCGACCTCAACAGCCTTTACCAAAAACTCGCCGAACAGCTGAAGGCGAAAATCGCCGCCGTTCACGGCGCCGCCAAGGAAGGCGAGCAGCGCCGGAGCTGTCTCGACGCCGAGCGCGCAAAGAAAATTCTCGGCTGGACGCCAAAGACGACGCTCGATCGGGGGCTCGGCGAGACGATCGCGTATTACCGGAGAGCCAGAGCTTCATGAGCGCAGAGCGCGTCCGGAACTTTTCCATCATCGCCCACATCGACCACGGCAAGTCCACACTGGCAGACCGTCTCCTCGAATACACGGGTGCCGTCAGCGAGCGCGAGAAAACCGCTCAATTTCTCGACAGCATGGAACTCGAGCGCGAGCGCGGCATCACGATCAAGGCGAGTCCGGTGCGCTTGAGCTACCGCGCCGCCGACGGCAACGAATACACGCTCAATTTAATCGACACCCCTGGCCACGTCGACTTCACCTACGAGGTGTCGCGCAGCCTCGCCGCGTGCGAAGGCGCACTGCTCGTCGTCGATGCCGTGCAGGGGGTCGAAGCGCAGACAGTCGCGCACGTGCAGACCGCCATCGATAATAATCTCGAAGTGCTTCCGGTCATCAACAAGATCGATCTGCCGAGCGCCGATCCCGAGCGCGTCCGGCACGAGATCGAGGACGTGATCGGGATCGATGCTTCGCAGGCGATCCTCGCGAGCGCCAAGGAGGGGATCGGCACCCGGGAGATCCTCGAAGGCATTGTGCATCATTTTCCGGCTCCGACGGGCGATTCCGACGCGCCGCTTCGCGCGCTCATTTTTGACAGCTGGTTCGATCCCTATCATGGCGCGGTCGTTGTCATGCGCGTCAAGGACGGTCTCGCCCGCAAGGGAATGGCAATTCGCATGATGGCCACGGGAAAGAGTTTTGAAATCACGCGGCTCGGCATCTTCGCGCCGGCGCCGGTCGAGGTCGCGGAGCTCAAGGCCGGCGACGTCGGGTTTCTCATGGCGGGTATCAAGGAAATCCGCGACACCAGCATCGGTGATACCGTGACCGAGGCGGCACGGCCGGCCACGGAACCTCTGCCTGGATTCAAGCCGATGAAGCCGATGGTCTTCAGCGGCTTGTATCCGGCGGACTCCGGCCAATACCAGGCGCTCCGCGATGCGCTCGAAAAGCTACGGCTGAACGATTCGGCATTCACGTTCGAGCCGGAGACTTCGCAGGCCCTGGGCTTTGGCTTCCGGTGCGGCTTTCTCGGCCTCCTCCATTTAGACATCGTGCGCGAGCGTCTCGAGCGTGAGTACAGCGTCACGCTGATCACCACGGCGCCGACGGTCGTCTACCGCGTCGTTAAGCTCTCGGGTGAAGTGCTGATGATCGACAATCCGGTAAAACTGCCGCCGGAAGCCGAAGTCGAGCGGATCGAGGAGCCCGTGATCACCGCGATGATTCATCTGCCTCAAGAATACTTGGGCGGTGTCTTGGGTCTCTGTGAGGAAAAGCGCGGCATCCAAAAAGAGATCCGCTACCTGGGGCCGAATCGAGTCATGCTCACGTACGAGCTGCCGATGACGGAGATCGTCGTCGATTTCTACGATCGGCTCAAATCACTGAGCCGTGGCTACGCGTCCATGGATTACGAGCTTGCGGGGTATCGGCCCGGCGATCTCGTTCGCCTCGATATTCGCATCAACGGCGATCCGATGGATGCGATGTCGATGATTACCCATCGCGACAAGGCATACCCGCGGGGGCGCGACCTCGTTCAGCGGCTGCGCGAGGTGATTCCTCGCCAGCTTTTTGAGGTCGTCATCCAAGCGGCGGTCGGCAGTCGTATCATCGCTCGCGAGAGCGTCAAACCGCTTCGCAAAAATGTGACGGCGAAATGCTACGGCGGCGACATTACTCGCAAGCGCAAGTTGTTAGAGAAGCAGAAGGAAGGCAAGAAGCGGATGAAGCAGGTCGGTCAGGTAGAAATTCCACAAGAGGCGTTCCTCGCGGCGCTCAAGCCTGGTGAAAAGTAACTCACCCGAAACCTCGAAGCTGTGGTTTGTCATCCGCTGCGCTTCATGTCATTCTAATATTTCGGCGCGCCTGCGCGCCGGCGGGAATTCGAAAGGGGACTTTGAATCACGTGGCACAGGAAATGGCCGTAGAGAACAAAAAAGTTAAATCGACGCTTCGCGAATACGTCGAAGCGATCGGCATGGCGCTGCTGCTGGCGCTGTTCATCCGCACTTTCATCGTGCAGGCGTTCAAGATCCCCTCCGGCTCGATGATTCCCACGCTCCAGATCGGCGACCATATCCTGGTCAATAAGTTAGCGTACGGCGTGCGCATTCCCGGCTGGGGGCATTATGCCGTGCAGTTCGGTACGCCTAAGCGCGGCGACGTCGTTGTTTTTATATTTCCCGAGGATCGGACCAAGGACTTCATTAAGCGCGTAATCGGTGTGGCTGGCGATACGGTGGAGATTCGTAACAAGAAGATATTCATCAACGGCAAGCCGATTGAGGATCCGCATGCTTATTTCGAGGGAGATGATCTTCCCGGCGGCGTCCAAATGAAAGATGAATACGGACCGAAGACTGTCCCGGAAAATCACATTTTCGTCATGGGCGACAATCGCGACAAGAGTTACGACAGCCGGTTCTGGGGCTACGTGGATTTAAACGACGTCAAGGGAAAAGCGTTTTTGATCTACTGGTCGTGGGACGGCGGCGATCGATGGGTGAGATGGGAGCGGCTGGGCGACATTATTTACTAGATTAAGGCGCCCGCGGCAGCAGCCGTCATCCGATCGATTCTAACGCGTTATCGAATCGTAAAATTCCGAAATCCCGCATTTTTCATCGTCCGCGGTATATCCACGAAAGCCCTGAATTGAATTCCCCGCCTCCTGCATGTATCGTGTCATTCCGGGGATTTAGCGGTGCCGGAAAGCCTTTTTGAACAACTCGGCGGCGCAGCAAAGCTGCGCGAAATAATCGACGTGTTCATCGACCGCGTCTTCGATGACCGGATGATCGGTTTTTTCTTCCGCAATGTGGATCGTCGGAAGATCAAGGAGCTGGAGTACCAGCTGACGGCGGAATTTCTCGGTGGGCCGGTCGAGTACCGCGGCCGCCCGCTCGACCAGGCGCATGGCAAGCACCCGATCATGGGCGGCCAGTTCGCCCGACGGATGAAGATCCTGAACGATACGCTCGATGAGTTTCGCGTACCTGAGGCTGTTCGCGCGGCTTGGATCGAGCACAATGAAAAGCTGCGAGCCCTGATTACGCCGAATAGCGGGTCCGATTGCGATCCCATCCAAGCCGGCAAAAAATCCGTCCAAGGACGTTAACGTAACGGATGCTGCGGTGAGAATGGCGCGGTGAAGCTTCGCGAAATATATGCCCGTCCGGGCAAAGTGTTTTCGATCGAATTCTTTCCTCCTAAAACCGAAAAGGGCGACGAGAGCCTGTTCAAAGAAGTCGCGGCGCTTCAAAGCTTGAAGCCGGCGTTCTGCTCGGTCACTTACGGGGCTGGGGGCAGCACGCGCGAGCGCACGGTCGATCTCGTTGACCGCATTCATAAAGAATGCTGTCAGGAAGTGATGTGCCATCTGACGGTGGTCGGCCAGTCGAAGGAGCAGGTGCGCTCCGTGCTCAAGCGGCTGAAAGAAAAAAACATCGAGAATCTGATCGCGTTAAGCGGCGATCCGCCGCAGGGCGTGGCCGACTGGAAGCCGCATCCCGACGGGTTCACGCACTCGATCGAGCTCGTCCACGAGGCGATGGCGTACGGCTGCTTCTCGATCGCCGTTGCCGGGTTCCCCGAGGTCCATCCGCGAGCCGAAAGCCGCGAGGATGATCTCAAACATCTCAAAGAGAAAGTCGAAGCCGGCGCCGACGTGATTATCACGCAGCTATTTTTCGACAACGCTCATTATTACCGTTTCGTCGAAGATCTGAGACGCCTCGGTGTTACAGTGCCGATCGTTCCGGGCCTCCTGCCCATCCTCTCCGCGGCCCAGGTGCGGCGCTTTACCGATCTCTGCGGCGCAAAGATTCCGGCCAAGCTGCACGAGCGTCTCGCAAAGGTGGAAAACGACGACGACGAAGCCGTGAAGCTCGGCATCGAGTACGCCACCGAACAATGCCGCAACCTGCTCGATTTCGGCGCGCCCGGCCTGCATTTCTATTCACTCAACAAGGCGCGCTCGGTCCTGGCGATTTTCGAGAACCTTGGCCTCGGCCCGAATCGATGATGGGCCTCTAGCCGCCCGTCGAATTGAATTCGACGCTTCCCGATAGTAAGGTAGGAAGATATTTTTCGCGCCGCGAACGCGCGCCGAATAGACATGGACGAGACAACCGAACAAACGGAGGTGCGGCGGCAGAAGCTCTCAAAGCTCAAGGACGCAGGCGTCCCGCTTTACCCCAACAATTTCCAGCCCGAACATCTCTCCGCCGACATCGCCGCGCAATTCGGCGCGCTCGCCGACGATCAGCTGGCGGCAACCGGCGGCGGTTTTTCGCTTGCCGGGCGAATCATGGCGATTCGCTCGTTCGGCAAGGCGTCATTTTTTCATTTGCAAGACCGCAAGGGCCGGATTCAGGTCTATGTCCGGCGCGACCGCGTCGGCGAAGATGCATACAAAGTCTTCGAGCAGCTCGACCTTGGAGACATCGTCGGCGTCCGCGGTCGGCTGTTTCGCACCAAGACCAAGGAGCTGACGATCGAAGCCGAGAGCGTCCAGCTTCTCGCCAAATGCCTCCGGCCGCTTCCGGAAAAATGGCACGGCCTTGCCGACATTGAGGCCCGCTACCGCCAACGTTATCTGGACCTCATGGTGAATCGCGACGTGAAGGAGCTGTTCGAGAAGCGCTCGCGCATTATCCGGTTGATCCGGAAATTTTTCGAAGAGCGGGATTTCCTCGAGGTCGAGACTCCGATGATGCAGTCGATTCCCGGCGGTGCGGCGGCCCGGCCCTTCATCACGCATCACAATGCCCTTAACATGGGGCTCTATCTTCGAGTCGCGCCGGAACTATTTTTAAAGCGCCTGCTCGTGGGCGGCATGGAGCGCGTCTTCGAGCTCAATCGGAATTTTCGCAATGAGGGAATATCCATACGGCACAACCCGGAATTTACGATGCTGGAATTTTACCAGGCCTATGCTACCTACGACGACCTCATGAAGCTGACCGAGGAGTTGTTCGTTGCGATCGCGAAGGACGTCTGCGGCGGGCTCAAGATCAATTCAGGCGGGCAAGAAATCGATCTGACACCGCCGTGGCGAAGACTGCCGTTGGCCGACGCCGTGGCCGAGTTCACTGGCGCAGCGCGCAGCGATATCGACGACAGCCGCGCTCTGCAAGCGCTCGCTGACGCAAAAGGGCTCAAAATCGAGCCGGCATTGCCGCACGGAAAGCTTTTGATCGAGGTTTTTGAAAAACTGGTCGAGCCGAATCTCGTTCAGCCGACGTTCATCAAGGATTACCCGCTCGAAGTTTCCCCGCTCGCGCGCAAGAACGAAAACCATCCGGCGTTGGTCGATCGTTTCGAGCTTTACATCGGCGGCCGCGAGTTGGCGAATGCTTTCTCGGAGCTGAACGATCCCGCCGATCAGCGCGAGCGCTTCGACGAGCAGGCGGCCGCGCGCAAGGCGGGCGACGAAGAGGCGCACGCCGTCGATGACGACTACGTGCGCGCGCTCGAATACGGCATGCCGCCCGCGGGAGGGGAAGGGATCGGCATCGACCGTTTGATCATGCTGTTTACCGATTCGCCTTCGATCCGCGACGTGATCCTGTTTCCCCTGCTCCGGCCGGAGCGTTGACATCAACATGAACTACGAACTTTTTATCGGCCTGCGCTACCTCCGCGGGCGGCGGCGCGAGACGTTCATTTCGCTCATTACCGTGATTTCGATTCTGGGCGTGATGATCGGCGTTATGACCCTTATTGTCGTGATGTCGGTGATGACCGGTTTCGAAGAGACTCTGCGAGACCGGCTGCTCGGCATCAACTCTCACATCTCGGTGTTGAGCGCGGGCGAGACGCTGAACAACTATGAAGCGATGACTTTATCGATCACCGCCGAGCCCGGCGTCGTCGCCGCGTCGCCGGCGGTTCTCGGCCAAGCCATGTTGACTTCCGGCAGCCACGTATCCGGGACAGTCGTCCGCGGCATCGATCCCGACCGCGCGAACCGCGTCCTCGATATCCAGTCCTCGCTACAAGGCGGCACGCTACAAGATTTGAAAGGCGAACATAAAGTCGAGGTCGAAGGGCGGCCGGTATCGCTGCCGGGTGTGATCCTCGGTGCACGGTTGGCCCAGCAGCTCCGCGTCGGCACCGGGGATGTTGTACAAGTGGTCTCTCCAATGGCGCAGGCAACCGTCATGGGCATGATTCCCAAGATCCGCCGCTTCGTCGTCGTGGCCGTTTTCAAGTCCGGCATGCAGGACTATGACGCGACGCTCATGTACATGAATCTTCCCGACGCGCAGAACTTTTTCGATCTCGGCAAAGCGGCGACGAGCATCGAGGTGCGGGTCAAGGACGTCTATCAAGCCGAAGACATCGCGCGGAGAATCCAGCAGCGGCTCGGCATTCCCTATTTTGCCGAGGACTGGTCCAAACGCTGGCCCAGTCTTTTTTCCGCCTTGCGGCTGGAGAAAACGGTCTATTTCCTCGTTCTGCTGCTCATGATCTTGGTCGGCGCGTTTAACATCATCTCAACCCTCGTCATGGTCGTGATGGAAAAGCGCCGGGACATAGCCATCCTGCAATCGATGGGCGCGCGGCGGGCAAGCATTCGCAATATATTTCTCATCAAAGGATGTGTGATCGGCGGCGTGGGGACCGTTCTCGGTATCGCGATAGGCTACGGTCTCTGTCTTCTTCTCCAAGAGTATCACTTCATCAAGCTCCCTGATGTTTTTCTTATGGATACCGTGCCGGTGCGGCTGTATCTCAGCAACTTCATTCTCGTCGCCGCCGCGTCATTTTTGATCTGTCTTTTGGCGAGCATCTACCCAGCGCGGCAAGCCTCGAAGCTCGATCCGGTCGAGATCATTCGTTATGAGTAGCCTGATCGAGGTGCGCAAACTGCACAAGACCTATCTCGATACCGGGGTGGAGATTCACGTGCTCCGGGGCATTGATCTCGACCTCGCGGAAAGCGAGCGCATAGCGATCGTTGGAGAATCGGGGGTGGGCAAAAGCACGCTGCTGCATATCCTTGGAACGCTCGACAAGCCAACGAGCGGCGAGATTCTATACCACGGCAAGGAAATGCCGATCGGAGACGAGGACGCGCTTTCGGAGTTCCGTAACCGCGACGTCGGCTTTGTCTTTCAATTCCATTATCTCCTGCCTGATTTCAATGCTCTGGAAAATGTCATGCTGCCAGCTCTGATTCAGGGTTGGGATCGGGGCAGGGCTGAGGTGGCCGCCCTCAAGCTTTTGGAAAAGGTCGGCCTCAAGGAGCGCGTTGACCACCGGCCGGGAAAGCTTTCCGGGGGTGAACAGCAGCGGGTTGCCGTCGCCCGTTCGGTCATTTTATCCCCCAAAATCATCCTGGCGGACGAACCCACGGGCGACCTCGACGCCAAGACGGGAGAGGGGATCCAGGACCTCCTGTTTAACCTCAACAAAGAGGCGGGAATGGCGCTTATTGTCGCAACCCATAACCGGGCATTTGCGGAGAAGATAGGGAGGCAAATGGAGCTGCGCGACGGGCGGCTTTTTCCCTTCAATTAACGGCCATCTTTTTGCTTTACAAAAGTACTCGGATTTGTTAAACAAAGGGCCACTCGGCAAGTCTCCTTGGAAGGAGATCCAGCCTTATGGCTCAACACGTGCGTCAACTTATTCGAGCGATCCGCGTCCCGCTCATTTTTTCCTGCTTCCTCCTCATCGTTCCTCCGCTTTTCGCACAAGAGCCAACCCGTCTCAAAGACGTCCAAATCAAGGGTAACATCCGCGTCGAAGAGGAAGGCATCCGCCTGCATATCCAGGCGCGCGCCGGCGATGTATTCGATTCTGACGTTGTCGAGCGCGACGTCAAAGCCATCTACCGCATGGGTTTCTTCGACGATGTGCAGGCCGCCCTCTCACCGGACGCCGTGCTCACTTACGCCATTAAAGAAAAGCCCTACGTCAAAGAAGTTAAGTTCCTCGGCAATTCCAAGGTCGGGAAGGAGAAGATCGAGACGGCTTTCGGAATTTCGCCGCGTACGATCCTCGATCGCGATAAGGTCGAAGAAGGACTGGACAAAGTCAAAAAGCTCTACAGCGAGCAGGGGTACGTCAACGCGAAGATCGATTTCAATATCGCCGCAATCGAGAACAATCAGGCCATCATCTCCGTCGATATCGACGAGGGAGGGCGGCTCCTGGTGAAAAAGATCTCTTTTCAGGGGAACCGGTCGTTTTCGGAGAAAGAGCTCAAGGGGCTCATGGGAACCAAGGAAGAATGGTTCCTCTCTTTCGTCACCAATCGCGGCGTTCTGGACCACGACGCGCTGTCCAACGACGTCGCCATCCTTTCGTCGCATTACTA
>DATJFG010000188.1:0-8557 GCA_035495775.1 Verrucomicrobiia bacterium
ACCTGGTCGGCGGAGGTGAAGACGATCGCGTTCGATTTGACGTGCCGGCAGACGCGCCAGCCGAAGTCCATCGCCTGCAGTTCGGCCTCGGTCGGCTACCATGTTGCAGGTGGGATTGGGAGTTACCACGTTGCATTTTGCAGCATTGAACGCAAATATCGCCCAGATGTTTGTATTCGCTGCCAGCGATCTGATCTGGGGCCCTTACGGCGGCGCGGCTATATTTAATCCCGTCTTCCAGTTTAATCGAGAACGGGGGCAATAGCGGCGCGTGTACTGTTATGCGTGTTTTCTATATAATAGCGGCGTGTATCGTAATCTACTCGCTAACGAGTTGCCTTTTCAACCACAACGTTCACGAACGAAGGTCCTATGGCCCTGATGGGGTAAATATCTGGAGGTCTCGATATTTTGCTAAGTGGAATCGCGAGCCTTCACAACAGGAGGCTCGCGCCAAGAACGCGGAATTTAAGAGCAATGTCGAGCGTTACATATCGGCGCACCCTAGTCTAACCGAGGGCAAGAAATCCAATCTCCGAAATTTAGAAGTCTTTCGTGAGATGACAAAGACCGAAGTCCTGCTGTTGCTCGGCGAGCCCAATCAAATTATTCGCGGTCCTGATGGAATAGCGAAAAAAGCCGAGCAATTCGGGCCGGAGCTAAAAAGCCGCGTCGATGAGGCGTGGGATTACAGCCCGTATACGCTCTTTTTCCAAGGAGACATCGTGATCGATATCCACCGCGACATCCTGGCGCTTCAGCCGCTGTAAGGCGCGTTCGCTGCAATCCGCTCAGTGCCGGAAATGGCGCATGCCGGTCAGCACCATCGCCATGCCGTACTGATCGGCGACGGCGACGACTTCGTTGTCCTTGATCGAGCCGCCTGGCTGGATCACCGCCTTGGCGCCGGCCTTCGCCGCCTCTTCGACGCCGTCGGGAAATGGAAAGAAGGCGTCGGATGAGACGACCGAGCCTTTTAAATCGAGGCCGTGCGTCGCCGCGCGCATGACGGCGAGCTTGACCGAATCGACGCGGCTCATCTGACCGGCGCCGACTCCCAGCACCTGGTCGGCGGAGGTGAAGACGATCGCGTTCGATTTGACGTGCCGGCAGACGCGCCAGCCGAAGTCCATCGCCTGCAGTTCGGCCTCGGTCGGCTGCCGTTGGCTGACCACTTTTAGACCATGGACGTCGACGGTGCCGCGGTCCCAATCCTGCACGAGCAGGCCGCCGCGCACGCGGCGAAGATCGAAGCCGCCGGGCTCTTCGTCGTTCATCTCGAGCTCGAGGAGGCGGATGTTGAGGAGCCGCTTCGCCGAGGAGAGCACCGCCTTCGCCTCGGGCGTAAACGACGGCGCGAGCACGATCTCCAAGAATATCTCCTTCATCTCCAGCGCGGTCTCTTCGTCGACCGGGCGGTTGACGGCGATCACGCCGCCGAAGATCGACACCGGATCGGAGGCGCGCGCCTTGCGGAACGAATCGGCCAGCGACTTCTTCGAGGTCGCCACGCCGCAGGGATTATTATGCTTGATCGCGACCGTCGCGGTGTCCTTGAATTCCAGGATCACGCGCAGCGCCGCGTCCGCGTCGAGGATATTGTTGTACGAGAGCTCTTTTCCCTGGAACTGTTTCGCGCGCGCGATCGACGGCCCGCGATTCTCGCCGCTCGAATAGAACGCCGCGCTCTGGTGCGGGTTCTCGCCGTAGCGAAGGTCCTGAATCTTCGCGAACTGGAGGCTCAGCGTCGAGCCGAAGCGCCCCGGCTTTTTTTCCGCGTCGAGCGCGTCCAGATAGTTCGAGATCGCGCCGTCGTAGTGCGCCGTGTGGCGGAAGGCTTTTTTCGCGAGTGAAAAGCGCGTCTCGTCGGAGAGCGCGCCGGTCTCGCGCAGCTCGTTGATGATTTTTTCGTAATCCGCCGGATCGACCACGACGCCGACGTGGGCGAAGTTCTTCGCCGCCGCGCGCACCATCGACGGGCCGCCGATGTCGATGTTCTCGACGATGTCGTGGAACGGCGCGCCGCGCGCGACCGTCGACTCGAACGGATAGAGGTTGACGACGACGAGATCGATCGCGCCGATACCGTGCGCCTTCATCTGCGCCACGTGCTCGGCGTTGTCGCGGAGCGAGAGGATCCCGCCGTGGACTTTCGGATGCAGCGTCTTGACGCGCCCGTCCATCATCTCGGGAAATCCCGTGATCTCCGAGACGTCCTTGACCGGAATTTTTTCCTGCCGGAGCAGCGCCGCGGTGCCGCCGGTGGAAATAATCTCGACGCCGAGCGCCGAGAGCGCCCGCGCGAACGAAGCCAGCCCGTCTTTATTCGAGACGCTGATGAGCGCCCGCTCGATCTTGCCCACGGTGCCTAATCCTCCTTGGACTGCTTAGAATTCAACTGGACGCGCGGAACCCGCGCGCTTACGGATGTGAGGACCTCGTATGAGATGGTTTCCGCCCAGCCGGCGACCTCGTCGGCGGAAATCTTTTCTTCGCCTTGGCGGCCGATGAGAACGACTTCGTCTCCCTGGGATACTCCCGCTATATCGGTAACGTCGATCATAGTCAAATCCATGCTGATTCTGCCGGCGATCGGCGCCCGTTTTCCGCGGACGAGCACGGCGCCGCGGTTCGAAAGGAGCCGGTGATAGCCGTCGGCGTAGCCGACAGGCAGCGCCGCGATGCGGCTTTTATTCTTCGCCGTGAAGGTCCGGCCGTAGCCGACGCTCGCGCCCGGGGGCAATTCTTTCACCTGCATGATGCGCGTATGCCACGCGAGCACGGGCTCGAGCTCGACCCGCCGCGCCAACTCCGGCGCCGGGTAGCAGCCGTAGAGCATAATGCCCGGGCGGACGAGCGTGCCGTGCGCGCCGGACACGCCGATCACGCCCGCGCTGTTGGCGAGATGGAGCAGCGGCGGCGTAAATCCCGCGGCGCGGAGCCGCTCGACGACAGCTTGGAAATGATCCACCTGAAACTTTGTAAACGCGTCGTCCGCGCTCTCGGCATGAGCGAGCTGGGAAAAAAGCCCTTCGAGGCGAAGTCCCCTGAGATTGACGATCTCCGGCAGCCAACCCTCGATCTCCGAATGCAACAGCCCCAGACGCCCCATGCCGGTATCGACCTTGAGGTGGAAGCCGAGCGCCGCGCCGCGCTTCCCGGAGAGCGATTTGTCCAGCGCCCCGAGCGTCTTGACGTCGCTGATGGCGGGCGTCAGATCGTAGCGCAAAAATTCATCCAGCTGTTCGGGGCATACCGCCGTGAGCACGAGGATCGGCGCGCGGATCCCCGCCTCGCGCAGCTCCACCGCCTCCTCCACCGTCGCGACCCCGAAACCATCGCCGCCCGCTTCGATCAGCGCGCGGGCGCACTCGACCGCGCCGTGGCCGTAGGCGTTCGCCTTGATTATGGAGAGGATTTTGACGCGCGGGCCGACGAGCCTTTGGACTTGGGTGAAGTTCCAGCGCAGCGCGGCGAGATCGATCGTGCAGTAAGTGGGGCGGCCTTTAGGCGGGCTGGTCATCTCTCAATTGCAAAAACGTGAAAGTGAAACAATTCCCGATTTACCCTCACCCTTACCCTCTCCCTTCGCAAGGGGAGGGAATAAAGAAGCCTCGGCGCTCTTTCACCCTCTCCTTTCCAAGGAGAGGGACGGGGTGAGGTAGCGCTTACGATTTTTTACCGTTCGCCCTGAGCCTGTCGAAGGGTTGCGCTCACGAAACTTTCGCGCCAGCGCCGATCGCCTTCTCCGGCGACAACACAATGATGCGCTCGCCGTCGCTCGCCGCCAGCAGCATCCCCTGGCTCTCGATGCCGCGGAGCACCGCGGGCTCCAGATTCGCGACTATCACTACCTGCTTCCCGACCAGCTCCTCCGGCTGGTAATGCGCGCGGATGCCGGCCACAATCTGGCGCTCCTCCGTCCCCAAGTCCACCTTCAGCACCAGCAGCCGGTCCGCCTTCGGATGCGCCTCGGCGGTTTTCACCACGCCGATGCGGAGCTCGATTTTCCTGAATTCCTCGATGTTGATCATGTGCGCCTTTCGCGACAAAATAACAGAAATTAGCTTTCAAAGACAGCACGAGAAAAAAATGCCTCCTGCCTGCCCTTCCTGCCATTCCACCAACGTCCTCCCGATCGTTTGGGGCCTGCCGGCGAACAATGCGATGGAGGCCGCGAAGAGACGCAAAGTCGTTTTCGGCGGCTGCGTGATCGACGACGATCCGCCCAGGTGGCATTGCGAAAATTGCGGGCTTGATTTCGGCTCGCGCGGCGATTTGTAGCTGTTGATAACTTATGGATACTTGCTTCGAAACCCTCGCGGACCCATGGCGAGTCTGCCGCCAGGCAGAGGCCACCGATTGGCGGGACAGCGGCGAACGCCCGGCCAACTGAATGAAGCGCATTTTTAAATCTCTTCTGCTGCTCCTCGTCGCCGCTGTTTTAAGTAGCTGTTGGGTCGGGCTTGGGCAGCTGCCGGTCAAGACCGCGGTCGAGCAGAACGTCGGACCGGCGCGATTCGTCTTTTTCGTCTGCACGCACAAGTGGCTGGTCGCCGGCGGCCGCGCCGAGTGGCGCACGCCCGTCATCCGTTTCGAAATTTGGCATGCGGAAGATTTACTCTGGGAGGTTGCGGCGAGCGACCGGCATTATGGCGCGGAAGAAATAAGGTATGGAGTTGTGCCCGAAGGGTTCGAGCAGCGCACGCCGAAGCATAACCAGCCGCCGGAGCTCAAGCCCGATGAAGCTTACCGAGCTGTGGCCGTGTGGAACGGCTACGGCATCACGACTTTCACCTATCAGCTTCAGTCATCTGACACTCCGGCTTGCGAATAGCGGCGCGGAATCATTCTCAGTGCGAAAAATTTTTTATCCCATTGCGTGTGGGGGTGCGCCAGCGTATCATCGCACCATGACCATCAAGCTGAAAGATCTCGGCAACGAGCGCCATCCCTTTCATTTCGCCTTGGGGCAGGACGTGGCGGTCGAGAACTCGCTCGAGCGCTATGAAGTGATCGACGGGACATGCGACAATCAGGGACGCTGGTTTACCATTCAATACGAGCTCAAGAACCTGCACGACGGCTCGATCCATCAGGCGGAGCAGATCGGCACATGGCTGTTCCTCATCAGCCGCGCCTCCGAGCAATAGTCTTTAAATTTCCGATGTGGGATTCTCCGTCTCCGCAGCTCTTCGCTGGCTAAAAAACCCGTCTTCATTTGCTTAAATCATCTCTTCCCTTCCCTTGACCCTCGGTGAAGAAAGCAGGATAACATCGTCGCGGGGAGGGCGATCTTATGAAACCATTCTTATTGCTTCTGGCGGCCTTCGTTTTTCTCTTCTCCGGCGCAGCTTATGCGGCCGATCCGGCGGCGGCGCAGAAGGAAGGGCGGCTCGTCGTCTATTCCTCAACCGATTCCTCCAGCGCCGAGCCCCTGCTCGCGGATTTCAAGAGCCAATTTCCCGGCATTCAGGTCGAGTACAACGACCTCAACACGACCGAGATTTACAACCGCTTCGTCGCCGAGGCGGCCGCCGGCGCGGGCACGGCGGACTTTCTCTGGAGCTCGGCGATGGATCTCCAGCTCCAGCTCGTGCAGCAGGGCAACGCGCAGCCTTACAATTCGCCCGAGACGCAGCACCTGCCCAAATGGGCGGTATGGCAGAACCAGGCCTTCGGCACGACTTTCGAGCCGGTGACGATGACCTACAACAAGCGGCTGCTGCCGCAGGACGCGGTCCCGTCGAGCCACGCGGACCTCGCGCGTCTCTTGAAGGAAAAGGCCGCCGTGTTCAAAGGCAAGCTCGCGACCTTCGACCCAGAAAAAAGCGGCGTCGGCTTTCTCATGATGACTCAGGACTTGAAAGTCTTCCCGGGCTTCTGGGACCTGGCCAAAGCGATGGGGAGCGTCGACGTCAAGGTCTACACGAGCACCGGCGCGATGCTGGAAAAAGTCAGCTCGGGCGAGCACACGATCGCCTACAACATCATCGGCTCGTACGGGCTACTGCGCCAGCAGAAAGACCCGTCGATCGGCATCGTCTTCCCGAAGGATTATCTCCTTACCTTCTCGCGTATCGCCTTCATCCCGAAGGGCGCGCGCCACCCGAACGCGGGCAAGCTCTTTCTCGACTACATTCTCTCCAAGCGCGCGCAGACGATCATGGCGAACAAAGCGCTCATCTACGCGCTGCGGGACGACGTCGAGGGGCAGGCGACGGCGGCGAACCTGACCAAGGAGATGGGAAAGACTTTGAAGCCGATCGAGGTCGGTCCTGACCTCTTGACCGCGCTCGACAAGACCAAGCGGCTCGATTTCCTCAAGCGCTGGCAGGAAGCCTTGAAGCGATAAACACCGTTCGAGTTTCAGGTTTCGGGTTTTCGGAAGAGCGAGGACAGCGGATCGGTCGTTTACCCTATCCCTCGCCATCTCACTGCAATGGAGATGGGGTGAGGATCGCGCGCTCGTGAGACTCGGGCGAAGCGAGGAGATGTGAAGCTCAAATTACCGCGCGTCGCGGCGAGTCTCGCGGTCACGGTGGCGGTGCTCGCGCCGCTGGGCCTGCTCGTCTATCAGAGTTTTTTGAGCGCGCCCTTCTTCGATCGATCCGCGCAGCTCGGTCTCGAAGCGTACCAGTACATCCTCACCAGCCCCGACTTTCACCGCGCGTTCTTGAGCTCGTTCATGGTCTCCTTCGGCATGACGGCGATCGCGCTGCCGCTCGGAAGTCTGCTTGGCTTTCTCGTCGCGCGCACCGATCTCCCGGGAAAGAAATGGCTCGAGCCGTGGCTGCTCGTGCCGGTGTTCCTCTCGCCGGTCGTGGTCGCGTTCGGCTACGTCGTCGCCGTCGGGCCGGTCGGCTTCTTTTCGCTGTGGGCGAAATCGCTCTTCGGCACCGTGCCGTGGAACCTCTACACGCTCGCGGGCGTAATCGTCATCGCCGGCCTCACGCACGTGCCGCACGTCTTCATTTACGTCTCGGCCGCGCTCCGCGGTCTCGATCCCGCGGTGGAAGAGGCGGCGCGCGTCACCGGCGCCGGGCCGTGGAAGATCGCCTTCAGCGTGAGCCTGCCGCTGGTGAAGCCCGCGATCCTCTTCAGCGGCGCGCTGGTGTTTCTCCTGGGCTTCGAGCTCTTCGGCCTGCCGCTCGTGCTCGGCGACCCCGCCGGCCTGCTGGTGCTCACGACCTATCTATATAAGCTCACGAACCTGCTCGGGGTGCCCTCGTATCAATTGATGGCGGTGGTCGCGGTGTCGATCGTCGCAATCACCTTCCCGCTGGTTTACTTCCAGCGGCGGATGATCGGCGCGGCGGCGCGCTACGCGGTGATCGGCGGCAAAGGGCGCGCGTTCCGGCCGCTGCCGCTCGGCCGGCTCCGCTGGCCCATGACGGCGATTGTCGTCCTGTGGCTTTTGACCGTCGTCGTGCTGCCGCTCGCGGGCATCGCGCTGCGCTCGGTCGTGCGCAACTGGGGCGAGGGCGTGGTCTTGAGCGAATCGCTCACGCTGGACCATTTCCGCGAGCTGCTGCAGTATCCCAATCTCGTGCGCGGCATCGCGAACACGCTCTGGATCGGCGCCGGCGGCGGCGCGCTCGCGGTCGCGGTCTACGCGCTGATCGCGCTCACCGCGCATCGCGTGAAGGGCCTCTGGCCGGCATGGCTCGATTATCTCTCGCTCGTGCCGCGCGCCCTTCCCGGCCTGGTGGTCGGCCTCGCGTTTTTCTGGCTGTTTCTCTTTTTCAAGCCGATCGCGCCGCTGCGCACGACGCTCGTGAGCCTCTGGCTCGCCTACAGCGTCGTCTGGCTCGCCTACGGCCTCAAGCTCATCACGGCCACGCTGATGCAGGTAATGCCCGATCTCGAGGACGCGGCGCGCGTCACCGGCGCCGGTCCGGCGACCGTCGCGCGCGACGTGACGCTGCCGCTCATCCGCTTCGGCCTGATCGGCAGCTGGCTGCTCATCTTCATGATGTTCGTGCGCGAGTACTCGACCGGCGTCTACCTGCTCGGGCCGGGGACGGAAGTGATCGGCTCGCTGATCGTCGCGCTGTGGGGCACCGGCGCGCTCGATCTCATCTCAGCGCTCTCGGTCGTCGAGGTGCTGATCGTCGGCGCGGCGCTGCTCGCCGCGCTTCGACTGGGGGTGCGGCTCGATGCCTGAACTGGTGGCGGAAAATATCGCGAAGCGTTTGGGCGGTAACGAGATTCTCCGCGGCGTCTCGCTCAGCCTCGAGCGCGGCGAGATCCTCGCGCTTTTGGGGCCTTCGGGGAGCGGCAAGACGACTCTGCTGCGCTCGGTCGCCGGATTGGAAAAGCCCGACCGCGGCCGCATCACGATCGGCGGCAAGACCGTCTTCGACGCCGATGCGGATTTGGAAGATGCGGCGCGCGTCACCGGGGCGGGGCCGACAGCGGTCGCGCGCGACGTGACGCTGCCGCTCATCCGCTTCGGGCTGATCGGCAGCTGGCTGCTGATCTTCATGATGTTCGTGCGCGAGTACTCGACCGGCGTCTACCTGCTCGGGCCGGGGACGGAAGTGATCGGCTCGCT
>DATJFG010000189.1:0-23643 GCA_035495775.1 Verrucomicrobiia bacterium
ATGATCTCTTAAATTCAAGGCAAGACTCCATCACTTTCGGAACACAATGTCTACCGTCAAAGCGTGCCCTCGAGATCGAGCCCGCCGATCTCTTCGATGCGGCGCCCATACTGCTGCCGGAACAGGCGCGCGAGCTGCTGGCAGAAGGCGTAGTCTTCGAGCATGAGGCAGCCGATGTAACTCTGGCCGTCGTGGTCGATGAACAAAAAAATCCGGTTATAGCTGCGCTTGTCCCCGTTTGCGCCCGGCGGGATCGAGGTAAATTTAATCTCTTTCAAAACCCCGGCTTCGCCCCTGGGACGCTGCTTGTCCTTACCGCTGATCATGGTCCAGATCGGCGGCCAGGTGTGCACGCCGCGGTAGGTCATAAGCGGATGATCGCGTAACTGCATCTGGTTCTCTCGGTTCCGCTATGGCCCTCGCCGAACGAGTTGTCAATGCCATTTTAACTTGCTAATCGGCGCTCTTTTGATATGCATGGGATTGGAGGATGGAACGTTGAGCGAGACGAGCCGGCTCGATGAATTGTGCGTCAACACGATCCGCATGCTGTCGGTCGACGCGGTGGAAAAGGCGAAGTCCGGCCATCCCGGCGCGCCGATGGGGCTCGCGGCCGCGGCGTATGTTTTGTGGACGCGCTTTCTAAAGCATAATCCGAAAAATCCTCAATGGCCCGACCGCGACCGCTTCGTCCTCTCCGCCGGCCACGGCTCGATGCTGCTCTACAGCATGCTCCATCTCACCGGCTACGAGCTGCCGCTCGAGCAGGTGAAGAATTTCCGCCAGTGGGGGAGCCTGACGCCGGGCCATCCGGAGCGCGAGCTGACGCCCGGCGTGGAGGTGACGACGGGGCCGCTCGGCCAGGGCTTCGGCAACGGCGTCGGCATGGCGATCGCCGAGGCCTATCTCGCGGCGCGCTACAACCAGCCGGGCGCTGAGATCTTCGATCACTACACCTACGCGATCGTGAGCGACGGCGATCTGATGGAAGGGGTCGCGGCGGAAGCCGCGAGCCTCGCGGGCCATTTGAAGCTCGGTAAATTGATCTATCTCTACGACGACAACCGCGTCTCGCTCGCTGCGACGACCGATCTGACCTTCTCCGACGACACCGCCAAGCGCTTCGACGCGTACGGCTGGCACACGCAGACGGTCGCCGACGGCAACGACTTGGGAGCGATCGAGCGCGCGATCTCCGCGGCGCAGAAAGAGCGCGGGCGGCCGTCGCTCGTCATCTTGAGGACGCACATCGGCTTCGGCTCGCCGGGAAAGCAGGACAGCTTCGAGGCGCACGGCTCGCCGCTCGGCCCGGAAGAGACCAAGGCGACCAAGCAGAAGCTCGGCTGGCCCGCCGAGCCCGCGTTTTTCATCCCCGACGAGGCGCTCGCGCACTTCCGCCAGGCGATCGGCAAAGGGCAGAAGACCGAAGCCGAGTGGCAGGAGAAGTTCTCCGCCTATAAACAAAAGTTCGCCGACGCCGCGAAGGAGATCGAAGGCGCGCTCGCGCGCAGGCTCCCCGCCGGCTGGGACGCGGAGGTGCCGGAGTTTCCCGCCGATCCCAAAGGGGTCGCGACGCGCGCGGCTTCCGGGAAAGTCTTGAACGCGCTCGCCGCCAAGCTGCCGACGCTCGTCGGCGGCTCGGCCGACTTGAACCCTTCGACTTACACGGTCCTGAAAAACATGGGCGACTTCGAGCCCGCCGCGCAGGATTTCTCGAAGAGCCAGGGCGGCTCGGGCGGCGGCTTCGGCTATGCCGGGCGCAACATTCATTACGGCGTGCGCGAGCACGCGATGGGCGCGGCGACGAACGGCCTGGCGGCGCACGGCGGCATCATCCCGTTCGCTTCGACGTTTCTGATGTTCGCCGATTATATGCGGCCGTCGATCCGCCTCGCGGCGCTGATGGAGCTCGGAGTCGTCTACGTCTTTACGCACGACAGCATCGGCGTCGGCGAGGACGGCCCGACGCACCAGCCGGTCGAGCATCTGGCCGCGCTGCGCGCCATCCCGCGGCTGATCGTGCTCCGCCCGGGCGACGCCAACGAGACGGCGGTCGCGTGGAAGATCGCGGTCGAGAGCCGCACGCATCCGGTCGCGCTCGCGCTGTCGCGCCAGAACGTGCCGACGCTCGACCGAAAAGAGTTCGCCTCCGCCGAGGGGGTGAGAAAAGGCGCATACGTGCTCGCCGACGCGCCCGGCGGCAAGCCGGACCTGATTCTCATCGCGACGGGATCGGAGCTCGGGCTCGCGGTCGCGGCGCGGGCGAAGCTTGCGGAGAAAAATATTTCGGCGCGCGTCGTCTCGATGCCGAGCTGGGAGCTGTTCGACGCGCAGCCGAAGGATTATCGCGACGCGGTGCTGCCGCCTGCCGTTCGGCGGCGCCTGGCGATCGAGGCGGGGCTGCCGCAAGGCTGGCATCGATACGTGGGCGACGGCGGCGACATCGTCGGCATCGAGCGCTTCGGCGCCTCCGCGCCCGGCAACGTGGTGATGGAAAAACTGGGCTTCACGGTCGACAACGTCGTCGCGCGCGCTCTCGCGCTAAAATAACCTTCAAATCTGGAGTGTCGATGCGGGTCGCCTTCGGCGCGGACCATGCGGGTTTTTCCTTGAAGCAGGAGCTGCTCGCCTGCGTCAAGGGGCTCGGCCATGAAGTCATCGATCTCGGCACGAACAGCCCCGATCCGGTCGATTATCCCGATTACGCCGAGGCGGTGGGCCGCGCGGTCGTCGAAGGACGCGCCGAGCGCGGTATCCTGATCTGCGGCAGCGGCGTCGGCGCGAGCGTCGCGGCCAATAAAATTCGCGGCATCCGCGCCGGCCTCTGCCACGACACCTACTCGGCGCACCAGGGCGTCGAGCACGACGACATGAACGTGCTCGTGCTCGGCGCGCGCGTGATCGGCCCCGAGCTCGCCGCCGAGCTCGCCGCGGCGTTTCTCCACGCGCGCTTCTCCGGCGCCGAGCGCCACCTCCGGCGGCTCGAGAAAGTGAAGCGGCTCGAGGGGTCTGTCACCGGCCGCGATAAACCTTCATAATATAATTCAGGAGAAATCGATGAACCGCATGAAAGAGCTGCTGCGCCAGGGACAGTCGGTCTGGCTCGACTACATTCACCGAAACCTCTTCAAGAGCGGCGAGCTGAAGCGCCTGATCGACGAGGACGGTCTCCGCGGCATGACGAGCAACCCGACGATCTTCGAAAAGGCGATCGCGCACGGCGACACTTACGACGAGACGATCAAGGCGGCGCTCGCCGACGATCCCAAGATCGAGACCGGCAAAATCTGCGAGCGGCTCGTAATCGAGGACATCCGCTCGGCGGCGGACCTCCTGCGGCCGGTCTTCGAGGAGACCGGCGGCGGCGACGGCTTCGTCAGCATCGAGGTCTCGCCGACGCTTGCCAACGACACCGAAGCGACCATCGCCGAGGCGAAGCGGCTGAAGAAGGAAGTGAACCGCCCCAATCTGATGGTGAAGGTTCCCGCGACGCCGGCGGGGATTCCGGCGATCGAGGCGCTCACCGCCGAGGGCGTCAACGTCAACATCACGCTCATGTTCTCGATGGGCCACTACGAGGCGGTCGCCGGCGCCTACGCGCGCGGCCTGGAGCGCGCGGCCAATCCGCGCCCGATCAATTCGGTCGCGTCGTTTTTCGTGAGCCGCGTCGACACGCTGGTGGACAAGGAGCTCGAAAAAATCGGCACGCCCGAGGCGCTCGCGCTCCGCGGCAAGATCGCCATCGCCAACTCCAAGGCGGTCTATCGACGCTTCGAGGAGATTTTCAAGGGCGAGGGATTCGCCGCGCTCAAGAGCCGCGGCGGCCGCGTGCAGCGGCCTCTGTGGGCGAGCACGGGGACCAAGAATCCCGAGTATTCCGACGTGCTCTACGTCGAGCATCTGATCGGCCCCGATACGGTCAATACGGTGCCGCCGGCGACGATCGACGCGTTTCGCGATCACGGCGAGGCGCGCGGCGCGACGGTGAAGGAAAACCTCGACGAGGCGTTCGCCGCGCTCGATAAACTCGCGAAGCTCGGCATCGATCTCGAGGCGGTCGGGAAAAAGCTTCAGGACGACGGCGTCGCGGCGTTCATCAAGTCGTTCGAGGATCTCATGGCGGCGCTGGAAAAAAAGCGCGCCGCGCTCTCATCGTCGGCCGGCGCGAGCCCAGGCGCCGCCGCCCTCGACCGGCAGGAATTTCGTCTGGGCAAATATCAAAGCCGCGTCGACCGGCGGATCAAATCGTGGCAGGCGGAAAATTTCGCCGCGCGGCTTTGGAAAAAAGACACGACGCTCTGGTCCGCCGAAAAGCTCCCGGAGCTCGCCGACCGACTCGGCTGGCTCGAGCTCCCCGACACGATGAGCGATCAAGTGCGCGACATCCGCGCCTTCGCGGAGAAGGTCAAGGCCGACGGCTTTCGCCACGTCGTGTTGCTCGGCATGGGCGGCTCGAGCCTCGCGCCGGAAGTTTTCCAGCGCACGTTCGGCAACGCGACCGGATGTCCCGAATTGATCGTCCTCGACAGCACGCATCCCGCGGCGGTGCGCGCCGTCGAAGGCCGCATCGACGTCAAGCGCACGCTGTTTTTAGTCTCGAGCAAATCGGGCACGACGATCGAGAGCCATTCGCTCTTTTATTACTTTTGGCGCAAGGTCGGCGAGACGAATGGCCCGCCGAGCGAGAATTTCGCCGCGATCACCGATCCCGGCACGCCGCTCGAAAAGCTCGCGCACGAGAGAAAGTTCCGCGCGGTGTTCGCCGCGACGCCGGACGTCGGCGGCCGCTACTCGGCGCTCACGGTCTTCGGACTGGTTCCGGCGGCGCTCGTCGGCGTCGACATCGCCGCCGTGCTCGAAAGCGCGCGGCGCATGGCGCGCGCCACCGCCAACGGCGCGGACAACCCCGCGCTCGCGCTCGGCGCGGCGCTCGCCGAGCTCACGCTCGCCAAGCGCGACAAAGTCACCTTCATCGCGTCGCCGTCGCTCGCCGCGTTTCCCGCCTGGGCCGAGCAGCTGATCGCCGAGAGCACCGGCAAGGACAACAAAGGCATCATTCCCGTCGCCACCGAGCCGATCGCCGCGCCCGAGAAATACGGCGCCGACCGCTTCTTCGTTTATTTCCGCCTGGAGGGCGACGATAAAGAGCTCGACGCGAAAGTGAAGGCGCTCGAGCTCGCGGGCCATCCGGTCGCGCGCATCGAGCTCGCGCGGAAGATCGATATCGGCCAGGAGTTCTTCCGCTGGGAGGCGGCGGTCGCCGCGGCGGGCGCCGCGCTCGGCATTCATCCGTTCAATCAGCCCGACGTCCAGCTCGCCAAGGATCTCGCGAAACAGGCGATGGGCAAACGCGACGGCGGCGGAAACAGCGGCAACGTCAAAGACGAAGTCTCGGTCGCGAGCGCGCCGGCGCTCCGCGAGGCGATCTCCTCGTGGCTGGGGAAAAAGAAAGAGCGCGATTATCTCTCCGTCCAGGCCTATTTGAACCCGAGCGGGCGCAACACCGCGGCGCTCACGGCGCTCTCCACGTCGCTCCGCGACCGGCTGCGGCTTGCCGCCACGATGGGCTACGGCCCGCGTTTTCTCCATTCGACGGGACAGCTGCACAAGGGCGGCCCGAACTCGGCGCTCGTGCTGCAGATCGTCGATGAGCCGGCGGAAGATCTCTCGGTGCCGGAGACCGACTACACGTTCGGCGCGCTCATCCGCGCCCAGTCCCTAGGCGATTTCACCGCGCTCAAGCAGCGCAAGCGCCGCGTGCTCAGAATCAACTTGGGCAACGACCCGGAGAGCGGGCTCAAGCGGCTGCTCGAGCTCGTCGGGGCGTAAAAAGGAGATCGCATGGAACTCGGCATGATCGGCCTCGGCCGCATGGGCGCCAACATGACCGAGCGGCTCGTCCGCGGCGGCCACCGCGTTATAGCCTACGACCGCAGCCGCGAGGCGGTCCAGCGCGTCGCCGCCGGCGGCGCGGTCGCCGTCGATTCTCTCGCCGACTTCGTTGCCGCGCTCCGCCCGCCGCGCGCCGTTTGGCTCATGGTCCCGTCGGGAAAGCCCGTCGATGACACGATCGCGGCGCTCAAGGGATCGATCGAGCGCGGCGACGCCGTCATCGACGGCGGCAACAGCAACTATAAAGATACGATGAGGCGCGCCGACGAGCTGAAGGCCGCCGGCGTCGATTACATCGACTCGGGCACGAGCGGCGGCATCTGGGGCCTCAAGGAAGGCTACAGCCTCATGATCGGCGGCGAGCGCGCCGCGGTCGAGCGCCTGACGCCGATTTTTCAAACGCTCGCGCCGGCGCCGGATCGCGGCTGGGGCCACGTCGGGCCGAGCGGCGCGGGCCATTTCGTCAAAATGGTTCACAACGGCATCGAGTACGGCCTGATGCAGGCCTACGCCGAGGGCTTCGCGCTGATGCAGCGGAAGAAGGAATTTAACCTCGACCTCCCCAAGATCGCCGAGATCTGGCGCCACGGCAGTGTCGTGCGCTCGTGGCTGCTCGATCTAATCGCCGACGGTCTCAAAGACAATCCCGCGCTCGCCGGCATCAAGCCGTACGTCGAAGATTCGGGCGAAGGCCGCTGGACGGCGTTCGAGGCGATCGACCGCGATCTCGCCGCCCCGGTCATCACGCTCGCATTGATGGAGCGGCTCCGCTCGCGCGACGCCGATTCCTTCGCCGACAAGCTGCTCGCGATGATGCGGCACGAGTTCGGCGGCCACGCGATTAAAAAGGACTGACCGTGGAAGCGATCATGGAGGAGATCCGGCCCGCCGGTATCGAGCGGTCGGCGCTGGTGATCTTCGGCGCGACCGGAGATTTGAACAAGCGCAAGCTCATTCCCGCGCTCTACAATCTCTATTCGAATCGCCGTCTGCCCGAAGGGCTTTTGATCGTCGGCAGCGCGCGCTCGTTTTTGAAAGACGAAGATTTCCGGCGCCAGATGCGCGAGGCCGTGGAGAAGTTCGCGCGCGGCGGCATTCGCGACGAGAGAGCATGGGCCGGCTTCGCCGATCTGCTCCACTACGCACCCGCCAATCACCGCGAGCCCGACAGCTATCTGCGCTTGAAAGACGCGCTCGGGAGGCTCGAGAACGAGCACGGAACCGGCGGCCGGAGAGTTCTTTATCTGGCGATCCCGCCCGACCAGTACGCGCCGGTCGCGCGGCAGATCGCCATCGCCGGCCTCGCCGGGCGCCAAACCGCGAAGGAATGCTGGACGCGGCTCGTCATCGAGAAGCCGTTCGGGACGGATCTGGAAACCGCCCGCCAATTGAACCGCGAGCTGCACGAGTTCTTCGACGAGCGGCAGATCTACCGCATCGACCATTACCTCGGCAAAGAGACCGTGCAGAACATCCTCGTCTTCCGCTTCGGCAACGCGGTCTTCGAGCCGATCTGGAACCGCCGCTACGTCGACCACGTGCAGATCACGGCGGCCGAGACCGTCGGCGTCGAGACGCGCGGCGGCTACTACGAGCGGGCCGGCGCGCTGCGCGACATGTTCCAGAACCACCTCTTGCAGCTCGTCTGCATGACCGCGATGGAGCCGCCCGCCGTCTTCGGGGCCGATTCCGTGCGCGACGAGAAAGCGAAGGTGCTGCACGCGATCCGGCCGATCGACGCCGATGCAGCGGAGCGCGCGCAGTACGGACCCGGAGCGATCGACGGCAAGCCGGTGCCCGGCTACCGACAGGAAGAGGGGGTCGATCCGAACTCGACCACCGAGACTTATGCCGCGCTCAAGCTCTGGATCGATAATTGGCGCTGGCAGGGCGTGCCGTTCTATGTCCGCTCCGGGAAGCGGCTCGCCAAGCGCGTGACGGAGATCGCCATTCATTTCAAGAAGCCGCCGCTGTCGTTCTTCCAGGCCTGCGCCGCGATGGACGGGCTCGGGTCGAACGTCCTCGTGATGCGTATTCAGCCCGACGAAGGGGTGTCGCTGACGTTCGAGGTGAAGCCGCCCGGGCCGGAAGTGTGCGTCAATTCTTTGAGCCTCGACTTCGACTACGAAGTCGCCTTCGGCTCCGCGCCGCCGGACGCCTACGAGACGCTGTTGCTCGATTGTCTGCGCGGCGATTCGACGCTCTTCACGCGCCAGGACTGGGTCGAGCTCGCGTGGGGGTTGATCACGCCGCTGCTGAATGAGTGGCATAAAACGCCCAGCGTCGGCATACCGATTTATCCGGCGGGCAGCTGGGGACCGAGCGAGGCGGACAACTCGATCGAAAAAGACGCACGGCATTGGCGAATATTATAAAAAAGTTTCGGCTTTCGAGTTCCGAGTTTCAAGTTGAAGATAGGCGGGAACCCAAGACCCGAAACTCGAAACTCGGAACTGCGCGCAGCGCATGATTTTAGCCGGCGACATAGGCGGAACGAAAACCAACATCGCGGTTTTTTCTGTCGAAAACGGCCGGCTCGTCGAGCGGAATAAAAAAACCTACCCCAGCAAAAATTATCCCTCCCTCGAAGCGGTTCTGAAGGATTTCACGGCCGAGAATGCGGCGCCGATCACCGCGGCCTCTTTCGGCGTTGCGGGCCCTGTCGTCGGGGAGACGGTGAAAACGCCGAATCTCCCCTGGTTCGTCGACGGCCGCGCCGTCGCGCGCGCGCTCGGGCTCAAAACCGTCGCGCTGCTGAACGATCTCGAAGCGGCGGGTTACGGCGCGGGGATACTCGATAAGTCGGAATTCAAGATCTTGAATGCCGGCAGCTTCGATCCGCAGGCCAACATGGGTTTCATCGCCGCCGGCACGGGGCTCGGCGAAGCGATTCTTTATCCCGTTGCCGGCCGCTACCGTGTGCTGGCGTCCGAGGGAGGCCACGCGGATTACGCGGCGCGGACGGCGCTGGAGATCGAGATGCTCGCGCATCTCGCCGCGCGCTTCGGCCATGTGAGCTACGAGCGGGTCGTCTCGGGACCCGGACTCGTCAACATTTATAATTTTCTTAAAGACTCCGGCCGTTTCGCGGAGCCCCAGTGGCTGAAAAACCGCCTTGCCGAAGGCGACCCGGCCGCGGCGATCTCGCACGCGGGGCTCGTCGGCGAGGCCGAGATCTGCGTCGAGGCTTTGGACCTTTTCGTCTCCTCTTACGGCGCGGAGGCGGGAAATCTCGCGCTGCGAGCGAAAGCGCTCGGCGGCGTTTACGTCGGCGGCGGCATCGCGCCGAAGATCGTCGACAAGCTCGCCGACGGGGCGTTCATGCGCGCTTTCATCGACAAGGGGCGCTACGCCGAGCTGCTCGCGCGCGTGCCGGTGCAGATCGTTTTAAACGACGAGGCGGCGCTCCGCGGCGCGGCGTACTATGGGGCGCACTACATGCAAGAAGCGGCACCATGAGCGCGCCCGAGGTGCTGGTCTGCGCGGACATCGATGAGCTCGCGCGCAAGGCCGCCGATGAATCGGTGCGCATCGCCGGCGCCGCGATCGCCGGCTCGGGCCGATTCGCCGCCGCGCTTTCGGGCGGAAACACGCCGCGCTCGCTCTACGCGACGCTCGCGGGCCCCGGCTTCCGCGACTGTATTTCCTGGGACGGCGTCCATTTATTCTGGGGCGATGAGCGCGCGGTGCCCGCCGACCACCCCGACAGCAATTACCGGTCGGCCTACGAGACGCTGCTCTCGAAAGTGCCGATTCCCGAAAGAAATATCCATCGCATCGAAACCGAGCTCGGCCCCGAAAAAGCGGCCGCGGCCTACGAAGACTTACTGCGTCGTTTTTTCGCGCTGTCCGGCGGCGCGTCGCCGCGCTTCGATCTCATTCTTCTCGGCGTCGGGGAAGAAGGCCACACCGCGTCCTTGTTTCCGGGCGGTGGCGCGCTCCGCGAAGAGAAGCGGCTCGCGGTCGCGGCTTACGTCGACAAGCTCAAGAGCCACCGCATCACGTTGACGCTGCCCGTGTTAAATCATGCCGCCAACGTTTTTTTTCTCGTCTCCGGCCAGTCGAAGGCGAAAGTCGTAAAAGAGATCCTCGGCTCCCATTCCCGGCTGCCGGCGGCCGAAGTCCACCCCGCGAACGGCCGATTGCTGTGGCTGCTCGACACGCCTGCGGCCTCGCTGCTTTAGTTTACAATCCTGGGTGATTTACTCCAGAGAAAAATCTTCCGATGCGGGTATGTTCCACCCGGTTCCGCTCTCGGGCGCCTATAAAACCGCCCTGTTCCCGGCGCGCTTTTTGGCATGGTGGTTGCTGAACCTATTATGCAGGCGGCGAGCGCCGCCTTAGCAAAATCAGGAGGAGGTTTTTTTATGAAGCTATCGCTGTATAAAAATGTGGTGTTGGGTGGAATGCTGGCGGGTTCGTTGATCGTCACGGCGGCTCCGGCCTTCGCGGACGATTTCTCCACGTCCCGCCAGGAGTTGCGGCATGACCGCAGAGTCATTGATCGTGACAACGAGCAGCTGGCGCGTGACCGTGAAATCCTCAACGCCCACGTGCGCAACGGCGCGGGTCGGAGACAGATCGCCTTGGACGAGCAGCGTATTCGCGATGACGAGGCGAAGCTCGACCGCGATATGGCCGAGCTGAGACAAGACAGGCGTGATTTCTCGGAAAACTATAGCTGGAACGATTGGTATACCTATCGCCGGTAACCTGGTTCCAAAGCTATAAATACAAACGGCCGCCGGCATATGCCGGCGGCCGTTTTTTTTCCCAAGAGAACGCGCCGTTGGGCGCGTTCAGAAGCGAGTGTGCGCTACCCGCGCTGACCTGCGGCGCTGGAGCTGCCGGATTCACCACCCGCTGAGCTTCGCCCCGCTGCGGAGCCTGCCCCGGAATCCATCGGCGATCCGCTGGGGGCCTGTCCCGGCGATGAACTGCTGCTCGAAGCAGAAGTATCCGGCGCTGAAGACGGCGAACTGGGTGCGGGTGCGGATGACGGCGGCGTGTTGCTGGCCATTCCGCCCGGCGGTGGCGATTCGCTTCCGGTTTTGCCGGTCGTCATGTCGCCGGGGCCCGTATTCCTCGAGAGATTGCTCCCCGAACTGGTGTCCCGCGCCGAGTTCTTGCACGCGGCGAGACCCAATAGAGGTAAGATAAACGCGATGGCGAGCAATGCTTTTAAATTCATATGCTCACCCCCTTTCGTGGATTTTGATAGCAGCAGAATGGCTGCTTCTCTTCTTTTTAGCGCCGCCCCCACTGCGGTCAATTAGGAACAATACCGGAGCGACGTTAAGCGGATGGATTTGTCGCGCGTCGACCTCCAGAGAAGAGATGAATTCTGCCGCGCGAGGCGGTCAAGCGGATGAAATCTCCCGGATTAACGCGCGTTTCGGGCACCACGCGCGCGACCCACTCGCGGCCGGCGCTTTTTAGGTGAACGAACTTATCGGAGCCCAGGTCCTCGATGATGTCGACTTTACCTTCGATTGCCGCCTCTCGCTCACCCGCGAGCTCGAGATCCTCGGGTCGAACGCCCAAAGTCACGGATTCGCCGGCTTGAACGTCCGTCAACCCGCCGACATCGAAGCGGCAGCCTTCGGCAGTGAAAATGCCTCGCTGATCGATCCGCCCGTCGATAAAATTCATCCGCGGGCTCCCGACGAAACCGGCCACGAAAACGTTGGCCGGCGCGTGGTAAATTTCCGCCGGCGCGCCAATCTGCTGAATTCGCCCTTGATCGAGGACGATGATTTTATCCGCCAGCGTCATCGCCTCGGCCTGGTCGTGCGTCACGTAAAGAATCGTGGCGCCGAGCCGGCGGTGAAGACGCGCGAGCTCGAGGCGCATTTCGGCGCGCAGCGCGGCGTCGAGGTTCGAGAGCGGCTCGTCGAAGAGGAAAACCTTCGGCTGCCGGATGATCGCGCGCCCGACGGCCACTCTCTGGCGCTGGCCGCCGGAGAGCTCGCGCGGCTTGCGCGACAGCAAACCGTCGAGTCCCAGAATCTTTGCCGTCTCATCGACCCGCCGGCGGATCTCCTCGCGCGGCGCGCCGCGGAGCTCGAGCGAAAAGGCGAGGTTCTCCGCGACGTTCAAATGCGGGTAGAGCGCGTAGGTCTGGAAGACGAATGCCACGTCGCGCTCGCGCGGCGCGAGGCGGTCGACGCGCCGGTCGCCGATCGCGATGCTTCCGCCGGAGCTATCCTCCAATCCGGCGATGATGCGCAGCAGCGTCGTTTTGCCGCAGCCCGAAGGGCCGAGCAGGACGCAGAATTCGCCGTCGCGCACATCGAAGGAGAGATCGTCGATGATCTTCGCCGCGCCGAACTTCTTCGACAGGTTTGTGACCGCGAGCGAAGCCATGCTAGCCCTTCACCGCTCCGGCGGAGAGGCCGCGCACGATCCGCCGCTGGAAGAAAAGTGTGAGCGCGATGAGCGGCAGCGTCGCGATCGTCGAGGCGGCGGCGAGCTCGCCCCACGGCATCGTGTATTCGCCCGGGAAAAGCGCGATGCCGACCGGCAGAGTCTGGAGCGCGGGCGAGGTGAGGATGATCAAGGCGAAAAAGAATTCGTTCCAGGCGTAGATGAAAACCAGGATCGCCGCCGTGAAGATTCCCGGCGCCGCGAGCGGCAGGACGATCCTCTTGAGCGCCTGCGGCCGGGTGCAGCCGTCGATCAGCGCCGCCTCCTCGATCTCGTACGGGAGCTCTTTGAAGAAAGTGGCGAGAATCCAGATCGCCAGCGGCAGCGAGAAGGAGATGTAGGCGATAACGATGCCCGGATAGCTGTTGAGCCACCCGAGCGCGTCGAGGATGCGCCAGACCGGGCCGGCGACGGCGATCTGCGGGAACATCGACACGCAGAGGAGGACGACGAGATAAAAGCGCAGCCATGTGGAGCGAAAGCGCGTCAGCGCATAGGCGGCGAGCGCGCCGATCGCGATGCTGACCGCCGTCGTCGCGCCGGCGACGATCGCGCTGTTCCGGATGTAGGCGAGAAGGCCGTAGGTCGTGACGGCCGAGCGGTAAAAGCCCCAGTGAAATGCGGGAACGATTTCCGGCGGGATCGCCGTCAGCTGCGCCGGGCTTTTCCAGGAGGCGAGCACGAACCAGAGGAAAGGGAGCAGGCTATAGACGACGACGGCGGCGATCGCCAGAAAACGCAGCAGCGGCCTCACCGCGCCGCTCCCTTTTCGAGCACGCTCGCGCCGATCAGACGGATGTAGAGGAACGATAAAACGAGCGAGAAACAAAAAACGCCCACCGCGATCGCCGAGCCGTAGCCGATCATCCCCTCGGCAAAAATTTTCTTGTAGCCGTAGAACTGGAGCACATTGGTCGCATCCGCCGGGCCGCCCTGCGTCATGACGAAAACGAGATCGAAGACCTTGAAGGAGTCGATGGTCCGAAACAAAAGCGCGAGCAGCAGCGCCGGCTTGACGAGCGGCAGCGTCACGCGGCGGAATTTCTGCCAGGCGGTGGCGCCGTCGACGTCGGCGGCTTCGTAGAGCTCGTCGGGAATCGTCTGCAGCCCGGCGAGGATGATCAGCGCCGCAAACGAGCTCGTCTTCCACACGTCGGCGAAAATGATCGCCGCCGGCGCGAGCCGCGCGTCCGCCAGCGGCGCGAGATAGCGCTCGGTCGCCCGCCCGAAGAGAAGAAAGTTGAAGAGGCCATAGCGGTCGTTGAAGATGTAGCGCCACATCTGCGAGGAGACGACGGTCGGAATCGCCCACGGGACGAGGACGGCGGCGCGCGCGAGGCCGCGGCAGCGAAACGACTCGTTCAAGAGCAGCGCCATGCCGAGGCCGACGAGCACCTCGAGCGCTGCGCTCGCGCCCACGAAGACGAGCGTCACCGCGAGCGAATCGAGCGCGACCGGGTCGGTGGCGAGATCGCGGTAGTTTTCGAGGCCGACGTATTTATCGCCGAGCCACGGGAGCATGAGGATCATGCGGTAAAAGCTGAGCCGCGCCGATTCCAGGATGGGATAAATCGAGAAAAGCCCGACGAGGAACACGCTCGGCAGGACGAACCAGAGGGCCGCGCGCTCGGAGCGCTTCATCGCGCGGCCCTCCCGCGCAAGAGATCGAGCACGCGATCCATGTCGCGGTCGGCATGGCGCGCGAGGCGATCGATATCCGAATCGCGGGCCGACACCGCCGCGCTGAAATAGCGCTGCATGATATTGGACAGCGGCACATAAACCGGCGTCGGCGGCCGCGGCACGGCGGCGGTCGAAATCTCGAACTGCGTCCGGAACTGCGGATATTTTGCGAGCACCTCCGCGTCGCGGTAGATCTTCTCGCGCGCGACGCCGCGTCCGGTCCACAGGGCGATCCGCTTCTGCGTCTCTTCGCGCGTCATGAACGCGATAAACCGCCAGGCGAGCTCGGGCCGGCGCGAAAAGCGGCTGATGCCGAGCTGCCAGCCGCCGAGCGCCCCGGCGCTCTTGCCGCCAAGAAAAGCCGGCAGCGGCGTCATGCCGACCTTGCCGGCGACTTTCGATTTTTGCGCGTCGTTGGCTTCTTCCCACGCGTAGGGCCAGTTGCGGTGAAAGACCGCCCTTCCCTCGGTGAAGAGCGCGAGCGATTCGGGCTCCTGGTAGGCGAGCACGCCGCGCTGGGAGATCTCCCCGACGATGCGGTCGCGGACAAAGCGCACCGCCTCTTCGGCCGCGCCCGAGGAGAGCGAGCCGGCAAGCCGCGCTTCGTCCCACAGCGCGCCGTTGTTGCTCAAGATGTATTCCATCATGTTGCAGACGAGCCCTTCGTATTGCTTGAACTGGCCGGAAAAGCCGACGAGGCCGGGCGTTTTTTCTCCCGCGATGATCGTTTTCGCCTGTTCGACGAGCTCGGGCCATGTTCGCGGCGGCTTCAATCCGTACCGCCGCAGGAGATCGCTCCGGTAGTAAAGCAGTCCGGCATCGACGAAGAGCGGCACACCGTAGATCGCGCCGCTGTAGCGGTTCGCGCGGATCGCGGCGGGAAGAAATTCTTTTTGCTCGGCGGCCGGGAAGAAGCGGTCGAGCGGCAGCGCCCAGCCCGCCGAGGCGAACTCCGCCGGCCAGATGACGTCCATGAAAAAGACGTCCATCTCGCGGTCGTGATTTTTAAATTTTTGCGCGACGAGGTCGTGAAACTCGGTGGAGGAGTGCGGGCCGATGTCGCGGACGATTTTAAGATCGGGATTTTCCGCCTCGAAGTCCCGGATGAGGTGCTCCATGAATCCCTGCGTCTCGCGCCATGTGACGAAGCGGATCTCCGCGGCGCGCGCCGAGTGGGAGACGGCGAGCGCGAGCAGGAGCAGCGCGAGCAGGGGTCTCACGCAGGGAGTCTAGCGGCCGACTATAGGGTTGTCCAGGCGTGGTTTGCGACGCGATTATTTTGCGAGCGGCAGGCAGACCGTGAGGGCGTTGCCTTCGAGCGGATCGCTCTCGACGTCGATGCGGCCGCCGTGGAGAGCGACGACGCGCTCGGCGACGTAGAGCCCGACGGTATCGATGTCGCCGCCGCGGCGCCTGAGCGTCTTGGTGCGGTCGAAGAGACTCGGCCGCTCCTCTTCGGTGATCCCGGCGCCGTTGTCTTTGACGCGCACCTTCACCTCGGCCTCGGTCGCTTCCGCGGTGACGGTGACCTGGCTGCCGGCGGGGGATAAGCTGATCGCGTTGGTGATGATGTTGCCGACCGCGCGCTCGATCTGGAATACATCGATCGCGACCGGCGGCAGGTTGTCCGGCGACTGGAGAACGATCTCGATGTTTTTCGCTCCGGCGGTCGGTTTGCGGTCGTGCACCGCGAGCTCGACCGCCTGCTTGACGGGCTGCGCGACCTTGTGCATCTCGACTTTGCCGGTGTCGATCTCGATGGCGTTGGTGTGGTTGGTGATGAGCTCGAGCAGATGCCGCGCGAGGGCCTCGATGCGCTGGAGCGACAGCGCCTGATTCGGCGGCGCGCCCTCGGGAATGAGCGCGCCGGCGATCTCGATGTAGCCCATCATCGCGGCGAGCGGCCCTTTTAAGTCCTGCGTGATGTGAAGAATATAGTCCGAGAGCGCGTTGCCGCCGCCGAATTTTTTTCTCAGCTCCTCGGTCTCGCGTTTAAGCGCGAACGCCGCCTTGGCGCGGGCGAGCGCGTAGGGAATTTCTTCCAGATGCGATAGATCGGGGTGTTTGATGAGGAAGTCGCTCGCGCCGCACTCGAGCGCCTTGTCGAGCGCGACGAGCTTTTCCTGCGAGCCGAGCGCGAGGATGAGGGCGTTCGGCGCGGCGCTGCGGATCTCGCCGATCGCGTCGACGCCGCTCTTGGTGTAATCGACGTCGACGAGCACCGCGCAGTCGTTTTCCGCCGCCAGGATCGGTGAACACTCCGAGGCATTTTGCAGCGGCGAGACGACGAAGCCCTTCGCTTCGAGATTTTCCCAGAATTGGCGCGGCGTGCGCTTGATGCCTTCGACGACGAGAAGTTTCATGGGGGATTGCATCGGGTTTAGCCGGCGGGCTGCGTGAGGTCGAGCCAATCCGGCCCGGCCGGGGCCCATTTGAGCGATTGGATCTTGGCCAGATAGCGCTGCTTGTCGTGCTTGAACTCGACCACGGCGTCCATCAGATATTTGATGTTGTTGAGCGACTGCTCATCGCAGGTCCCCTGTTCGAGAACGAAAAAGGTCGTGACCTCGGCGAACTGGCCGGAGCGCGCGAGATAGGCGATGAAGCGCTGGATGTAGGGAAGATCGAACTTGAGAAACAGGCTCGACAGCGAGTCCAGCACGCGGCGGCCGCCTTGCTTGGCCGCCTCGGTCTGCTCGAGCTCCTCGGCGGCCTCATTGATCAGCGCGGAAAGCTCCGAGAGATCGAGCGCGCCCTTGACGCAGAACGGCTCGTCGGCGGGAACGCGCCCGCCGCTCCATGAAAAGGCGTCGATGAACCGCAGGCCGCCGCGAATCTCCGACGCGGGCGCGTCGAGGCCGTGTTTGACGCCGAGCGCCTGGCGGATGCGTCCGGGGCTCTCGTCGAGACAAATGAACATGCACTTCTCGTTTTCCTTCAGGCCTTCGGCTAAAAACGACCGCGAGAAAAAAGATTTGCCGCTGCCGAGCGGCCCGATCATTAAAACGTTCACGCCGTGCGGCACCGGGCCGCCGAAGAGCTCGTGAAAAACGTTGGCGCCGGGCTCCATCGCACGGATCGCCTCCGACGGTTGGGCCGCCGGAGCGGGCGCCTCGCTGGGGAGAGGCGCGGCCGGCGCCGCCGCGGTCGCGGGCGCCGGAGCCGCGACTTTTCTCGCGATGCTGCGCTCGAGGATGTTCTTCACCCGCTCGCGGAAGACTTTGGGCGAAAAGGGCTTGGTCAAGAAATCGTCGGCGCCGACGTGGTAGCCTTTGATCTTGTCTTCGTCGGCGGAGAGGCCGGTCAGCATGAGGATCGGCGTCATCGCCAGCTCCGGCATCTCCCGGAGCTTGCTGCAGACCTCGTATCCGTTCAGCTCCGGCATCAGCACGTCGAGAATGACGAGATCGGGATTGGCCGCGGCGCACTTCTCCACGGCCTCTTTGCCGGTGATCGCGAAGGTGACGTCGTAGCCTTCTTCGCCGAGCACCATCTGATAGAGCTCGCGGAAGAACCGATCGTCGTCGGCGATGAAAATTTTCTTCGCGTCGGCCATCTCGGTCACGCTAGAGCAGCGGGCTCAGCACGATGCCCTTGGGCTTCTTGATCGTGAACGGATACTCCGTGAGATCGATCGCGGTGCCGCGCATCTTGCGGATCGCGAGCGTGCGGACGATCCGCTCCTGCGAGCGCGAGATCGAGAGCGCGAGCACGCCTTCGACGAGATACTCCTCGACTCCCGACGCGGCGCTGCTCGCGTCGGCGATCGCGTAGGAGGTGAGGAGGTTCGTCGAGTTCGCGTTCTCCTCCAGCGAGTGGACCAGCATGCGCATATTTTCCTGCGCGCGCGTCGTGGAGTCGCCCTGCATGACGAACGGTCCGGCGGGATCGATGATGACGCGGGTCGCCTCCATATTCTTGACGTACCCCGAAAGATCGGCGGCGGTCTTTTGCACGTCGAGGTCTTTATCGCGCGCTCCGGCCCGCGCGATGAAGTAGGCCGAGGCGTCGAGGATCAGCAGCTGCTTGTTTTTGACATACTTGCCGGCGTCCCAGCCGAGCGAGGCGGCGTGCTCGAGAATATCGTGCGGCTTCTCATCGACCGAGACGTAGACGGCCTTCTCGCCGTCGGCGAGCCCCTTCAGCAGAAACTGCATGCAGAGGATGCTCTTGCCGGTGCCGGCGGCGCCGGTGAGAAGGTAGCTTTTTCCGGCTGGAAATCCGCCTTCGATCAGCGGATCGAGCCCCGGGACGCCGGTCGCAACTCTTCGTGCCTTCATGGAGAGGTTACGGCCCGGAGTATACTATGTTTGAGGATTTTTCGCACGCGTCGAACGAGGGCGGCCGGAGGCCTCGAAAAGCGGCGGGGGAGAGGCGAAAGGGGGTGGAAAGCGGCTCAATCGGTCTTGATCGGCGCGAGAAACTGCTCGGAGGACAACGTGGGGGCGACGCGCGCGGCCTTCTCCAGGATCCTGTCCTTCTCGCCGCTGGTTTTAGCCTTGGCGTAGTGCTCCCTCAACTGCTTCAAACGCCGGCGGCGGACGCGCCGCGCGTGGAGCTCATTGCGCCTGATCTGACGACCCATGCCTTCACCTCCGGGTTAGAGAAGCCTGACGGCTTCAGCCTCGCTGAAGCCCCAGAGTTTTTTGTTTCCCTTGACCATGACGGGGCGCCGCAAGAGATTCGGCTCTCCCAAAATGAGTTTGATCGCCTCTTCTCTGGTCGGCGGCTTTTGCTTCATGTTGCGCTCGCGGTAAAGCGCGTTCCGCGGATTCAAAAAATTTTCCACCGGCTCGCCGCCGACGAGCTCGCGCAGCTCTTTTTCCGAGAGCGGGTTCTTGCCGTATTCCCGCTCGTCCAACGGAATCTTTTTCGCTTGCAAGAAACTTCTTGCTTTGCGGCAGGTGGTTCAGGTCGCCTTGTAATAAAACTTGGCCGCTTCCGCCATCTCCGCCTCGTTACTTCTCGAACGCCGTCTTGAGCATCGGCTCGAGTTCGCCGCGCTCGTGCAGCTCATGCAGGATATCGCAGCCGCCGACGAACTTTCCGCCGATGAAGACCTGCGGGATCGTCGGCCAGTTCGAGTACCGCTTGATGCCATCGCGAACCAGCGGATCGGCGAGGACGTCGGCGGACTCGAAGGGATAGCCGTACGATTGCAGAATCTCGACCGTGTGCGCGGAGAAGCCGCACATCGGCGCCTGCGGCGAGCCTTTCATGAAGAGCATGATCTTATTATTTTTCACTTTTTCGTCGATTTTCTTGTGAGTATCGTCCATAAAGCCTCCTAATCGTCCTAGGACTTCGCAGCCATCCGTTCCCACTGCTCCGGAGTGTATGTCTTAAGCGCCAGCGCGTGGATTTGCTCGCTGCCGAGCGCGTGTTTCAGGACTCCATAAACCATTTGGTGTTGTTCCACAAGGGTTTTCCCGGCGAAGGCCGGCGCGATGATCCAGACCTGAAAATGGTCCCCGCCGCCAGTAAGGTCGTCCACGCGCACCGTCGAGTCCGGCAGCGCCTTTTCCAGGGTCAATTTGATTTCATCCTGTGTCATGGGGTCTATTTTACCACAGCCGCCCCGAACTGCCAGCTTCGATTCAAAGCCGAAGGGCGGCCAGCCACGCATCCGCCAGGTCCTCTAAGCCCTGTCCGTAGACGGAATGCCAGCGGACCGTATCGCCGGCATTGCGCTAGCGCACGCTCACCGCATCACGCCGCTACCAGCGCCGTCGAATAGAGTTGGTTCGTCTTGATCCTAGGGTGAGTGAGATCTTCCAACGCTGGTCGCATCCGCGGGAGCGCCGGCGCGCTCCTCCGATATCCAGGCGGAGCGCGGCGTGCGCATGGTAGAAAAGTTCTGTGAATTTATTCTCCCGTCAAAGCGTAGGCCGACAGGAAAATTCGCTCTACCGACCGCCGGAATTTGCTCACTAGAACAAGGTATAAATGAACGGCGCCACGGCGGTGCTGGACAAGACCGTTAACCCGCCGAGCAGGACGAGGCAGACAACGATCGGCAAGAGCCAGAATTTCTTCCGCTCCCTCATGAAAGCCCAAAGCTCGAAAAAAAGTTCCGCCATTAAACCCTCCGGTGTTAAAATTGCCGTTTCAGATGCAATGCCGGACGCGGCTTGCGCGGCACGCGATAACTCTCCGCCTCCGGTTGGAGGCGGCGCCCCATCGGGTCCTTGCCCAACCATGCTCTGACTGCTCCCAGGGGCGTTACGACGGCGTAGAACACGATGCCCAAGAGGATTCTCGTATTGATCCATCCCATCGTATGACCGAACGCCATCCATGCCTTGTGAATCCAGAACAGGCTGCCGGGAAAAAGAAGGCCGGGGACGACGAAACACAAGGCGGCGATGAGCGCCCACCAGCGCGGCGCTGAACTGTGGACGAGGACCGGCCACAGAGCGATGAGGCCGAACATTCCCCCAACCATGAGGCCGAAGGAGCGCAGCTGTTTATTCGTGATTTTCTCCTGCACGCGTATCCTCACTCTCAATCGAGCTCGAATTCCTTCTGCCAGTCGCTGTCGCCTTCGAGGGGTTTTTGTTCGTGTTTGTACAGCAGACAGTTTTCGAGGACTAGAATATCGATGGCCGAGCGCATGAAGCAGCGGTAAGCGTCTTCCGGCGAACAGACGATCGGCTCGTTGCGGACGTTGAAAGAAGTGTTGACGAGCACTGCGCAACCGGTCTTTGCCTCGAAAACCTTAAGCAGGTTGTAGTAACGCGGATTCGTTTCTTTATGCACCGTTTGCACCCGCGCGGAGTAGTCGACGTGCGTCGCCGCCGGAATGTCCGAGCGCGGGACATTCAAAAGGTCGATGCCCCAGAGCGACCGCTGCTGCTCGGTCAAAGCGATGCGGCGTTTCCCGAGGACCGGCGCGACGAGCAGCATGTAGGGGCTATCGGCGTCCATCTCGAAATAATCCGAGACGCGCTCGCGCATCACGGAAGGGGCGAAGGGTCGAAAGGATTCGCGGTATTTGATCTTGAGGTTCATCACCGATTGCATCGTCGGGTTGCGGGCGTCGCCTAAAATCGTCCGGCAGCCGAGCGCGCGCGGGCCGAATTCCATCCGCCCCTGGAACCAGCCGACGATTTTTCCCGTGGAGAGCTCCTCGGCGAGGCGCTCGAAAAGGATCTCGTCGTTCAGCCGCGTATAGGGTGCCTGTTTTTGATTTAAGAACGCCTCGATGTCGCGGTTCGTATACACGGGTCCGAGAAGAGCGCCGCGCATCGAATCCGATACGCCGTTGGCGCTGCGCGGCTTATCTTCGAACTCGTGCCACGCCGCGAGCGCGGCGCCGATCGCGCCCCCGGCATCGCCGGCGGCGGGCTGGATCCAGAGACCTTTGAAGGGCCCTTCGCGCAGGATTCGTCCATTCGCGACGCAGTTGAGCGCTACCCCGCCGGCGAGGCAGAGGTTCTCCGCCCCCGTATCGTGATGGAGCGTTCGCGCCAGCCGCATCACGACCTCTTCGGTGACCTCCTGGACCGACCGCGCCAGGTCCATGTCGCGCTGTGTGAGATAGGTTTCCGGCTTGCGCGGCGGGCCGCCGAACAGCTCGTCGAACTTGCCGTTGGTCATCGTCAAACCGGTGCAGTAATTGAAGTAGTCGATTTTCAGACGGAAGGTCCCGTCCGGTTTGAGATCGATGAGATGGTCGTAGATCGCCCGCACGTATTTCGGCTTGCCGTAGGGCGCGAGGCCCATGACTTTGTATTCGCCCGAGTTCACCTTAAAGCCCGTGTAATAAGTGAACGCCGAGTAGAGCAGGCCGAGCGAGTGCGGAAAATGAATCTCCCATAGCGGCGTCAGTTTGTTGCCGTCGCCCATCCAAGCCGAGGTTGTCGCCCATTCGCCGACGCCGTCCATGCAGAGCACCGCTGCGGATTTAAACGGTGAAGGATAAAACGCCGATGCGGCGTGCGCTTCGTGGTGTTCGGTGAAAAGAATCTGCGGCAGTTCTTTCTTTTTCTTGACGCCGTCGAGTGAAACCAGTTCCTTCTGCAGCACGCTTTTCAGCAGCAGCTTTTCCTTCAGCCACACGGGCATCGCGGCGAGAAATGACTTCACGCCTTTGGGGGAAAAGGCGACGTAGGTCTCCAAAAGACGCTCGAATTTGACGAGCGGCTTGTCGTAGAAAACGACGTATTGAACATCGGACAGAGACAGACCGGCGGCTTGCAGGCAGTACCGGATCGCTTCAGCGGGAAAACGCGCGTCAAATTTCTTTCGCGTGAAGCGCTCCTCCTGGGCCGCGGCAACGATGCTGCCGTCTTGCACCAGGCAAGCGGCGCTGTCGTGATAATAGGCGGAGATGCCGAGAATATTCATGGTCAGGGACGAACGCAGTCCGACGCCTCCCCGGTAGTGTAAATCGGCATACGGCGGTGTCAACCCGGGAAATTACCGTACAAGTATTCGGGAAATTCCCCTACAATATCAAGGGTTGAAGAACGGACGTATCATGTCAGGCCTGCGGATCGAAATCCGAGCGGCATTTTTTCATCATCGCGCGCAGGTCCCGGCGCAGCTCCTCGACGGTCGGGCGGCCGACGTACCAGTAGCCGCAATAAATATTATGCACGGTGAGGTCGGGCATGAGCGAAAAGCTATATGGGATCGCGGTTACGCCGCGCGATTTCGATGTTTCCGTCATGTCCAATTGCCGCACGACCGCGCGGTCATGATCGCTCAAAAACGGAAAGTCGGCGCCGAGACCGGCCTTGAACGCGGCGTTGACCTCAGGCGGATCGACGTTCGCTACGGCGAGCTTGCAGTAGTTGACCGCCAGCTCTTTTTGAAATTCCGTCAGCAGGCGCAACTGCACCTGGCATTTCGGTCACCAGTAGCCGCGATAAAAAATGAGGAGGAGAGGGAACTTGCCGGCAATCTCGGACAGCTTGATCTTCTGGCCGTCGTCGGCCGTCATATCGAAATCGGGAAAATGTTTGCCGATCGTTTGATTCATCGTCTTGCCTCGCTTTATGTATCGAGCGTGCTCGGATGGAACATCTCTTCGGGCTTGAATCGGCGCGGCGTCATGCCGTGGCGATGGCAGTAATCGAGCAGCTGGTCGACCTCCGCGCGCGTCTTAGTGAATCCCCAGCGATAGAAATCGCGGCCGGCGGCGGCGCGCTCCTCTTCCCATAAGGCGCGGTACCAGAGAGAGGTCTGGTGCACGCGCTGCCATTCGAGCCAATCATAGCAGCGCTCTTTGGACTGTTGCCAGGCGTTGAAGAGGCTCATCGCGATCCAGGGATTTTTCTCCAAGACGTCGCTCTTAACCAGCAGCGTGTGCATGATGGGAAAAAATCCGGTGCGCCTGAAATAATCGCGCTCGAGCTCGGCATGGTTGGGAAAAAGAAAATCGATGTCGGGATGCTCGTCCGGCGCCCAGGTTCCGGTCGTGATGCCGGCGTCGACCTGCCCAGAGGCGAGCAGCTCGTGCTGCTTGACGCCCTTCGGCGCGATCTCGAGCTTCAGCCACGCCGGCGCCTTCCAATCGCCGATCCCTTCCCAGCGGTCGGCGACCCAGGTGATCGAGCTCAAATCGACGCCGAACTCGTCCTCGAGAATGCCGCGCGCCCAAACCGCCGTCGTCGTGAACCAGGTCTGGATGCCGAT
>DATJFG010000190.1:0-2349 GCA_035495775.1 Verrucomicrobiia bacterium
GTCGAAGCGCCACAGGAGCCACGGCACCCAGGAGCAGTTCGCTTCGAGGAACGCGACCTTGAGCTTCGGGTGGCGCGCGAGGATGCCGCCGCCGATGAAGCTCCCGAGGCCGAGCATCTGCTCGAACGGCTGCGCGTAGACCCGCCGGATACCGAAGTTCGGCTCGAACCAGTCGCCGGTCTGGCGCGCGCGCGATCCCGTCGCCTCGTGGAAGCCGACCGGGATGCCGAGCGCTTCGAGCGCGCTCCACAGCGGCTCGTAATACGGATCGTGCCAGTTTTTGCCGTTGATGATATTCGAGCGGAGAAATACGGCGCGGAAGCCGAGTTCTTCAACGCACCGGCGGCTCTCCTCCACGGCGTCCTTGATGTCGAAGACCGAGACCATCCCCGCGCCGATGAGCCGAGCCGGATCTTCCTTGCAGAAATCCGCCATCCAGTCGTTGTACGCCCTGGCGATCGCGGCAGCTAAGCGCGGCGCGCGCTCGGGATTAGTCAGCACGCTGAGTCCGCGGCTCGGAAACAGCACCGCGACGTCGATGCCTTCCTTATCCATCGCGTCGAGCTCGACTTCCGGACCCCAGCCGCGCCGCGCGTCTTCGCGATAAAGCGTCTGGTTCTTCTCGTAGTTCTGACCCCGATGCGGCACGCCGCTCGTCCTTCGTCCGCCGGGCTCGCCGTCGGGGAAGATCACGCCCAGATCGCGCACGTTGTCGGAGGTGCGGCCCCGCGGCGCGCTCGCTTTGAACTCCTGGGCGATGTAGCGCTCCCACAGATCGGGCGGCTCCATCACGTGGAGGTCGCTGTCGAAGACTTTGAATCCCTGCTTCATGAGTGCTCCTTCGTTACTGCGTATAGACCTTGTCGATGAAACCGCTCTGATCGAGCTCGCGCACGATGCCGTCGTCGACCATATCTTCGAAGCGCAGCCGCGCGCCGGGCTTCCGCGCGACGGCCTCCTGGATCTGCGCCTCCATGCCGGCGCGCGTCACGAGCGGCACTCGATCATAGAGCTTCGCCGCCGCCTTGTAGGAGTCCTCCAGATAGGCCCCGTTGGTGATCCGGCTGTATTTGGAGACGATCTTTTTCGCCTCTTCCTTCCGGCTCTTGAAAAATTGCATCGCTTCGATGTGCGCCATCACGACTTTCTTGACGGTGTCCCGCCGGCGCGCGAGATAAGCCTTCGTCGTCGTGGCGCAGATATAGGGGAACTCGAAACGCGTTTTGAAATCGGCGGTGCTGACGAGGATATTGAAAGTCATGTGGGTGAGATGGATGACTCCCGGCGGCGACGGAAAGCCGGCGATCTTGCCGGTGCGAAACGCCGCCGCGCGCTCCGCCGGGCCGCCGACCTGCATGATGAGCACCTGCTTGTCCGGCTCCAGTCCCAGACCCTTCAGCAGGACGCGCGCCGCCACGTCAGAGGCGCTGCCGATCCGGCTGATGCCGATGGTTTTGCCCTTGAGATCTTCCGGCGATTTCACCGACTCGCTCACGACGAGCTCGTAAGGCAGGGAATTTTGATAGCAGGCGACGAGAACCAGCTCGGAACCCGCGACGACGGCGCTCGCCACGCCGCCACCCGAAGCGTTGGCGATCTGCACGTCGCCGGAAACGAGGCTGACGACGCTGGTGGTAGTGCTGGGGATGAAAAGCAGCTCGGCGTCCAAGCCGTTCTTCTTGTAAAATCCCAAGTCTTGCGCGATGTACCAGACGGCGTTGTTGGCCTCGAGCGCGCTGTGCGAGAGCCGGATCTTTTCCTCACTCGACACCGCTGCGGAAAAAACTGAATGGGAAACCGCTAGAGCGCCTCCGAGCAGCCAAAATTTCCGCGAAAGTCCCATGACGTCTCCTGAAGACGACGAGACGGATTGCCAGCAAGCTCTCTAGCGCGATAGCGAAAAGATGTCCATAGCGCGCCGGCGGCTCGGTTGAACCGCCGCGCGCTTGCCGGTATGGTCCGTGCGGAAGCGCGAACGCCATACGTGGAGGAGAGCCATGCCTTTAACGAACGTGCGCGGCGTCCACATCAACTATAAAATCTTCGGCGAGCGCGGCCCCTGGGTCGCGCTCTCGCCCGGCGGCCGGCGCGATATCAGCGGTATCGAGTCCATGGCGCGGCCGCTGGCCGATCTCGGCCACCGTGTCGTCGTCTTCGACCGGCGGAACTGCGGCGCCTCGGACGTCGTGATCGACGGCGACGACTCTGAATATGAGATCTGGGCCGACGATCTCCACGAGCTGCTCGCGCAGTTGGGCGCGCTGCCCGCGGTGGTCGGCGGCAGCTCCTCCGGCTGCCGCACCGCGCTCCTCTTCGCGCTGCGCCATCCCGCCGCGGCGCGCGCCCTCC
>DATJFG010000191.1:0-15086 GCA_035495775.1 Verrucomicrobiia bacterium
TAGAATTTCACGAAGATATCTTTGGCTTCGTCGCCCGTCAGCTGCTTGATCGTCGTGATCCGGTCGCTGAATTCTTTCAGAGTTCCCAGCGAGCTCGGCCCGACGTCGATGAGGATCGAATAAAGAGAAAATCCCAGCCGCTCTTTTTCTTGCCGGAACTTCTCCGCCCATTCCGACGTTACCTGACACTCGCCGTCGGTGATAAAGACGATATCGCCTTTCTTGTATTTCGACCGCTTGAGGCACTCGAGCGCCGCGTCCAGCGGCTTTTGAAAATCCGTGCCGCCGCCGGGAAAATACTCCGCCAGATCCATGACCTTGAGCATCTCCGCTTCGTAGCGCGTCCCGCTGTTGAGATCGAGCACTTGAAGCGGCATATCGTCGGAAGAGAAACAGATCGAGCGGAAGAGCCGGCGCTGGCGCCGGGCGATTTCGAGCAGCGTCAAAGTGACCGCCTTGGACCAGATTTCTTTATCTCCGGCCATCGAGGAGCTGCCGTCGAGGCAGACGACCATCGGCCCTTTGCCTTTTTCCTCGACGCCGCGGAGCGAGTACTGCAAGAGCTCCTGGTCGAGAAAGCGGCGTGCGAAGTCTTTGCGTAAAATCGGATGGGAAAGGCTTAGGAGTTCCGGCGGCAACAGGCGATGCACGGCGTCGCCGAGCTCGACTTCCAGGATCTCCTCGCTCGCGCGCTCGAAAATCTTTTTCCTCAGCGCGAGCGCGTTGAATTTCATGCGGCCGATCATGCGGCTGAGCTTCTTAAGCTTCTCGTTTCCCGCGAGCCGTTTGCCTAATTCGAGCTTCTCTCCGGGAGGCGAGCGATGGCCCGAGCCGAGGCTCGTGCCCCATTGTTCCGCTTCCTCGGCGGCGTCCTCGAGGCGCTCCGCCGCCTTGATCGCCTCGGACTGAAACCGGCGGCTCACCTCCGCCTCTTTGTCTCCGAGCTCTTCCTGAAGCCGTTGCGCCTTTTGACGGAGCAGCGCCTCGGCGGCGTCCATTTCGCTCTCGAGCTTTTCCTTGGCGCGCTCGAGAAGCTTCGCGATCTCCTGTCCGGCCTGCTCCTCGGTCAGCTTTTCCGCTTCGGCGAACTCGTCCTGCTTCTCGTTGAAAGTCTTCTCCTGCTTCTCGATATCCCAGAGATCGAGCATCTCCCGGCGCCTCAAGAGCTTCTCGGCCTTGAGCAACGCAATCAGACTTTCGCCCAAAAGCAGCGTGCAAAGACCGGCCTTGGCGTCATCGAGAGTCGTCATCTCGCGGAGAATCGGATAAAGCTCGCCCTGGCGCAGCGCGTTCAACAAGAACCGATTGAAGCGCACGCTCGGCAAGACATCCCGCTCGTCGCGGAGGACGATGTTGTTTTTGAACAGGACGCAGAAAATGTCCTGCAGCAGCGAATTGAAATGCGGCAGGAAGGTCGCGCCCGTCTCCGCGATCGCCCGAAGGGAGGGGGATTCGGCAAGCAGCCGCCCGAAGACGCGGCGATCATAGGCGTCGCTTTCGATCCAGCAGGAATTATGCGGCAGCGGCTGAAGGACGCGCTTTTTCAGCGGAGCGGGTTTTTTGCGTTTGGGCGGCATAAGCAGTGCTGGGTTCCGGGTGCTGAGTGCTGAGTTAGAGATTCTGTCTCCTCAGCACTCAATCCTCAGAAATCCTTCAGCATGTCCTTTTGAATGCCCTCGATCTCCTCTTTGATCGCGGTGGCGCGGTCGAGCGGACGGCCCATCTGATTCGCCTTGTCCATGATCTGCTCGACCCGCGCGAGGATGTTTTTAAGTTTCGTATGCACCTCGATGAGGGCGCGGGCGCGCTCCTCGCTCGTGCCCCACGGGCGGAGCGCGGAGTCGCGGACCTCGCGCGACTCGTAAAGCAGCTCCTTGATCTCTTCCTCGTAGCCGAGCAGCAGCTCGCGTATCGTGGCGCGGACCTCGCCTTGCTCCTGCGGGTCGCGCCAGAGGACATGTTCGAGAAAATAAAGATCGGATTCCTTCACTTCCTGCTGTGCCGAGAGATAGGCGTGCGCCTGCAGCAGCTGGAGCGATTGGCGGTAGCGGCGGTCAGAGGCCTCGAGGTTCTTTCGTTTGAGCTCGCGCCGGATGTCGGCGACGGCGCGGTAAATGTAGCTCGGGATCGGGAGCGCTTTTGCCTCGGCCTGCATCTGGCGAAGCTCTTCCAACGAAAGCGAGGTGCGCTCCGGCGGCGGTCCGGCTTCGAGCATCCGCAGGAAGCGGAAATCCTCGGCGATGTAGTTGACGACGAACCGCAGCAGGAAGCGATCGTAAAGCGCCAGCAGCTCGTCGTCTTCGGGCAGCTCGTTGCTCGCTCCGAAAAGCGTTAGCAGCGGCACCGGCACGATCTCTTTCCCGTTATGAAAAAGACGCTCGTTGATGAGCGTCAGGATCGCGTTGAGGATCGATGAGTTAGCCTTGAAGATCTCGTCGAGAAAGGCGATGTGCGCCTCGGGCAGCTTCCGCGAAGTGACCCGACGATAGTCGTCCTGCTCGAGCGCCCGCAGGCTCACGGCGCCGAAGACTTCCTCGGGCGTGGTGAAACGCGTGAGCAGCCACTGGAAATAGCTCGCCCCCTCGATGCGCCGGCAGATCTCGTCGGCGAGCATCGACTTGGCCGTGCCGGGCGGCCCGATGATGAGCACGTGCTGCGAGCAGAGGAGCGCCGAGAGCGCCCCGTCGATCAGCTCGCCGCGCTCCAGGAACATCTGCCGCAGCTCGTCGCGGATTTTTTTGAGTTTCTCCTGCGCGTTCATCGGCTCGTTCCCATAAAGTACCAAATGGCCGCTGACCTGACAATGTCGCCGGATTGCGTGTGCGGCTTTTGATTGACAGACGAGCACGTATAAGTTATGGCCAGATGCTTTACGAGAGCCAGGATGAGCCAGCCCAAAGTCTCTGTTAGAAAATTATCGAAGTCATATATCGGGCGGAGCCGCGCCGAAATAAACGTCTTCCGCGACATCGATCTCGAGATCCGCCAGGAGGAGTTCGTTTGCATCGTCGGCCCTTCCGGATGCGGCAAGACGACGTTCATCAAGATCATCGACGGCCTGATCCCGCCGAGCTCCGGGGACATCTTCATCGACGGCCGCGCGATCTCGGGTCCGGGCTTTGACCGCGCGTTCGTCTTCCAGTCGGATTCGCTTTATCCATGGCGTACGGTCCTCGACAATGTCGTGCTCGGGCTCGAGATTAAAGGCAGCTACCGTGACGATCGATACGCCAAGGCGCGCGAGCTCATCCAGCTCGTGGGGCTCACCGGCTTCGAGTCCCATTACCCGCACGAGCTCTCGGGCGGCATGCGCCAGCGCGTCAATCTCGCGCGCGCGCTCGCGGTCGATCCCGACATCATTCTCATGGACGAGCCGTTTGCGTCGCTCGACGCTCAGACGCGCGAAGTGATGCAACGCGAGCTCTTGAAGCTTTGGTGGGGCCGCAAGAAGACCGTACTCTTTATCACGCATCAGATCGACGAGGCGGTTTATCTCGCCGATCGGGTGATCGTCTTCTCGCAGCGTCCGGCGACGATCAAGGCGGATATCAGAATCGACATTCCGCGTCCGCGCAGCCTGGACGTGAAACGGACGCCGGAGTTCCTGGCTTACGTCGGTCAGATATGGAAATTGATCGAGGCCGACGTGCTCGAATCCGTCGCGCACTCCGACTGAGCTTTGCGGATTAATCTTCCTGCAGCTCGCGCCACGGCGCTAGTCTTCTCTCCAGCAGTTTAAGACCGCCGGTAATCAGGACGCCGCCGACGGCGAACACGAGTATGCCGGCGAAGAGGAGCGGCGTGTTAAACGTCTGTCCCGCGAGCGCGACGAGAAAACCGAGGCCTGCGTTGGCGAAAAAGAATTCGCCCACCACAACGCCCGTGAGCCCGCGCCCGACGCCGAGCCGAAGGCCGGTGACGATGTAAGAGAGCGAATAGGGGACGAGGACCTTGAAAAGCACCTGCGCGCGGCTCGCGTTGAATGACCGGGCGACCTCGATGAGCCCGGGGTTGACGGAATAAACGCCCGCGAAGGTGTTGACGATGATGGGGAAGACCGAGACGCTGAACACGAGGGCCATTTTGGCGGCCAGACCGACGCCGAAAAACATGATGAAGAAGGGCGCCAGGGCGACAAGCGGCGCGGAATAAAGTCCCGCGATCCAGGGATCGAGATATTCGCGGGCTGCGCGCACCGTTCCCATGAGAAAACCGATCGGTATCCCGACAAGCGCCGCCAAGCCGAAGCCGGCGGCGAATTCGTACCCGCTGACGGAAAGGTGCTTCCAGATTTCCCCGGTGCGGAAGAGTTTGACGAGCGCAACGACGACCTTGGCGAAAGGCGCAAGGAGCCTTTCGTCCTGGATGACGTAGCGCGCCGCGAGCTCCCAGAGAACGATCAGATAAATAAAAGTGACGGCGCCGCGGATGCGGGCGCGATTGTAGATGTAAAAACCGTCGCGGTCATCCGCCGCTGCGTCCGTCGTCGCTGCCGCCGCCTCGAGCATCTTGTCCCTCGCCCGGACTCCCCAAACGGAATTATTTCGCCAGCGCCTTTTGCCGATAGCTCAGGTCGATGAACTTATTCGCGTCGGGTATCGGCTTCGAGATGGCGTCGATGTCGACCATGTCCTCGAGCGTCTTGCGGATAACGTCGGCCGTAATCCCGCCGCGATTGTAAACCTTTAAATCGCCAACATACTTGTCGTAGGTCCTCTCGACGGAGCTGCGCTGAGCCTTGCTGAGCTCCGTCATCAGATCGACGGCGCCTTTTTTGTTCTTCGTGTTGTTGATCCAGTCTTGAGCGCGATATATCGCGCGGAGAAAGCCGACGACGGTCTTCTCGTTAGCCTGAGCCCAGGCGCGCGAGACCGTGACGACGGCGCTGGGCACGATCGAAGTCTCGTAAACCCCGCCGAGCTTTTTAAAGCCGGCATCCATGGCTTCGAAATTGACCGGCTCGGTAATGAGACATGCGGCGATCTGCTTCGACTGAAGCGCGGCGTAGCGCTTACCCGATCCGCCTACCTGTAAAATGTTATAGTCATCATCTTTCAGCCCATGCTTGCGGAGCAGCTGGCGCAGGTTCAGCGTGCTTGCGGACTGCAGCTGCGACACTCCCAATACTTTCCCCTTGAGATCGGCGTAAGACTTGATGTCGGGCAGCGATATCAGGTCCCAAGTCGGCAGGCGGATCTCATTGCTGATAATAATCACATCGCCTTGGCCCTTGATCGTCGCCAAAATAGCGACGTCGGGCGTCGGGCTCGCGATATTGATGGCGCCGGTCACGAGCGCGGTGACCGCCTGCGAGGTAACGTCGAAGCGCGTCGAATCGACGTCCAATCCCTCATTCTTGAAGAATCCGTTCGCCTGGGCTTGAAAGACATCCCAGTAATAGCCCGGCTCGGCGACATAGCCGTGCTTGATCTTTTTTAGCTCCTGCGCGGGCGCCGAGGCGGCCAATACGGTGGCGGCGAGAAAACACAGGACGGTTAGGAGCTTGACGGTTCGTGTCATAGTTTCCCCCTTCGTTTTAAGGACACTTGTGCCTGCGAAATATTAGACGTCTAGTGCGGCGATATCTTTCAGGTCGTGCGCCACGGCGCCATGCGTTTTTCGAAAACCTGCAATATTCCGATGGCCGCTACACCGGCCAAGGCGAAAAGCAGAACCCCCAGCAAAACCTTCGCCGTATCGAATCCCTGCGCGGCGATCGAGATCATAAAACCAAGGCCCGCCGTGGCGAAAAAGAGCTCGCCGACCACGACGCCGGTGAGCGCGCGTCCGACTCCGAGTCGCAAACCGCTCACGATGAACGGGATCGCCGCCGGCAGCTGTACCTTGAAAAAAACCTGCCGCCGGCTCGCCCGGAACGACGCCGCCACCTCGAGCAGATTCCGCTCGACCCCCAGAAGGCCCGCCTGGGTGTTGATAAGGATCGGGAAGACGGCGATGGTAAAAACGAGCGCGACCTTGGACGCGAGCTGAATCCCGAAAACAAGAATATAGAAGGGTATTAAAGCGACGAGCGGCGTCGCGTAAAGCGCCGATATCAGCGGCTCGAGATGCTCGCGCATGGCCCTGCTGGTGCCGGTGACAAAGCCTAAAAAGATTCCCGCTACGGCGGCGAGTCCGAAGCCGAGCACGAATTCGATCAGGCTGACGGAAAGATTTTTCCACAATTCGCCCGTTCTCGCCGACACCCAAAGCGCCTCGAGGACCGTAGAGAGCGGCACGATGACAAGACGGTTCGTGAGCACGGTCCGCGCGAGGAACTCCCAGAGGATGAGGCCGCCGATGATCGAGACGACGGCTCTTGTCCGCGCCCGGCGTTTCGCCGCGGAGGACTCGTTTGTGTTTAATTCACTGCTTGCCATTCGATGCAAAAAACCTCAGCGGCCGGCAAAGTCTCAGTCTACTTAAGCTTGCCCTAAGTCCCTGTCAAGACTGGGCCCGTGGTATTCGAATCGCCGTCCATGTTAAATAGAACGCATGAACGGCGAAGCGGTCGAAAGACAACGGCGCGCGCTCGGCGCCGCGGGAATGGACGCGCTGATCGCGATCTCGCCCGAGAACGTCATCTACACGACGGGCATCACGGTCCCCTCGCAGCCGCTGATGCGCTGGCGGCACGCGATCGCCGTCGTTACCGCCGACGGGCGCAATGCGATGCTCGTCATCGACATGGAAGAGACGACGGTCAGAAGCGATCCCGCGATCGAGGACGTGCGCGTCTATCGCGAGTTCGTCGATGATCCGATGGATAAACTGGCGCATCTTTTAACCGATCTAGGTCTCGAGCGTGCGGCGCTCGGAATCGAACTCGAGTATCTGCCGGCCAAAGATTTTCTAACGCTCCAGCGCCGCCTTCCGGGCGCGAAGCTCCTCGCGGTGGATCAAATCTTCTCCAAGCTTAGACAGGTCAAGAGCCGTAGGGAAATAGAATTGCTCCACCATCTCAGCCGTGCGACGGATCGAGCCATCGGCGAGACATTAAAGACCGCGCGCGCCGGCATGACGGAAATGGATCTGGCCGGTGGTCTGCTCGGGCGGCTGTTCGCGGGGGGCGCGGAGAATTACAAGCTCATGATCGTCGCCTCCGGCGAGCGCAGCCAATTTCCCAATGTCGGTCCGACCGACCGCGTGCTCAAGTCCGGCGACTTGATACGCATGGAGATCTTCGGCCAGAAAAACGGCTATCTCGCGGGGATCTGCCGCACCGCCGTCGTCGGACATGCGACGCCCGAGCAGGAAGAGATCTGGAAAAATCTGATCGAGTGCAAATACCTGGTGATGGATAACATCAAGCCGGGGGCCTCCTGCAAGGAGGTTTACCGGAGTTTTTTAGAACGCTTCAACGCGCTCGGCTTCGAGCCCATCAGCTTCGTCGGCCACGGCATCGGCCTCGCGCTGCATGAGGAGCCCTATCTCGGCCGCTACGGCGATGAAATCCTCGAAGAGGGGATGGTCGTCGCCATCGAGCCGCTTGTATACATCCCCGGGCGATTCGGGATGCAAAATAAGGACATGCTCGTCGTGACGAGGAACGGATGCGAGCTGCTGTCGGATCAAACCCGGACCGACGAGCTGCTGCGCGTGGGTTAGCGCCGTGAAGATTACCGCGGTCGAAACGATCCCGATCAGACTGCCGACGCGCAGAGTGCACCAGTGGTCGAGCCTCACGACGCCGATCGGCGTCTATGTGATCGTAAAAATTTCGACCGACGACGGGATCGCGGGGTACGGCGAATCGCCGGCGCTCAAAGACTGGGGCGGCGATTACATGAAGTATTACGGCGAGACGCCCGAGACCACGGTTCATATCGTCAACGACATTCTCGCGCCGGCGATCGCCGGCCATGATCCATGCGCCATCGGTTTGCTGCACGGGATCATGGACAAAGCCGTCAAAGGCTACCCGTATGCCAAGGCGGCGGTCGATATGGCGCTTTACGATCTAGCCGGAAAAGCGCTCGGCGTGCCGGCTTATCGGCTGCTCGGCGGCTGTTACCGCCGGCGGATACCGGTCGCGCACAGCATCGGTCTCATGGAGATAGACAAGGCGGTCGAAGAAGCGCTGCAGGTGAAATCCGAAGGCATCAAGACGGTGAAGCTGAAGGGCGGACAGCAGCCGCGGCGCGACGTCGAGCTGGTGCGGCGCATCAGAGAGGCCATCGGGCCCGACGTCGAGATTACCGTCGATGCGAATCAGGGCTATGACTCGCCGAAAACCGCTATCGCGACGATTCGCGCGATGGCGGACCATCGCATCCAATTCATGGAGCAGCCGGTGGAGGGAATCGACGCGATGGCCGAAGTCGCGGCGAGTGTCGACACGCCGATCATGGCGGATGAGAGCGCATGGACGCCGCAGGATGTGCGCGAGCTCGCGCAGAAAAAGGCTGCCGACATCATTTCGCTTTACACGACCAAACCCGGGGGTCTTTATAAGGCCAAGATCGTCGCCGCCGTCGCCGAGGCCGCGGGACTTCGCTGCAACGTGAACGGCTCCGTGGAGACGGGCGTCGGCAACGCCGCCAATCTCCATCTCGCCGCCTCCACGGCCGTCGCGTCGCTTGCCTGCGTCGTCCCGGTATCGACGCCCGCGGGAAAAGCCAAGGGCATCGCCGGCATTTATTACAGCGACGACTTGATCGTTGAGCCTTTCGAATACGAAGACGGCCACGTCCTTGTCTCCGACAAACCCGGACTCGGCATCGAGGTCGATCAAAGCAAGCTGAAGCACTACCGCATCGACTGAGGACGGCTAATCGAAATCCGCGTCTATGACCATTCAAACCGTATCGATTCTCGGCGCAGGCAACGGAGGGCTGGCGGCCGCCGCGGATTTGACGCTTCGCGGCTATAGCGTTCGGCTTTACTCGCGCTCCGAAAGAACGTTGTCGGATATTAAGGCAACAGGCGGTGTCGAGCTCATCGAAGGAGAGAAGAAGAGTTTCGCGAAAATCTCCATGGTGAGCACCCGCCTCGAGGAAGTCGTTGCGGGCGGGGATGTCGTCATGATCACGGCGCCGGCGGTGGCGCACGCGGGATTAGCCGCCGCGCTGGCGCCGCTCATCGAAGAGCGCCAGATCCTTTTTCTAAATCCCGGCCACACGGGCGGGTCGCTTCACGTCGCCGCCGTCCTCCGCAACCACGGCGTGAAGGCGAAGATCTGCGAAACCGTGACGCTGACATATATCTGCAGGATGATCGCGCCGGCAAAAGTTGAAATTTATCGGCGCACGTGCAATCTGCGCCTTGCGGCTTTTCCCGGCAAAGAAACCGCGGCTCTCGCGCAGACGATCTCGGCGATTTACCCCATGATTGTTCCGGCGGAAAACGTTCTGGAGACCGGCTTGTCCAACATCAATGCGATCATGCATCCGGCGGGAATGATCGGGAACGCCGGTCGAATCGAGGCCGGCGAAGAATTTTATTTTTACCGCGACGTTAACCCTGCGGTCGCGCGCGTCATCGAACGCGTCGATCGCGAGCGCTTGAGGATCGTCGAACGGCTGGGGCTTCCGCGGCTCACCTTCGTCGAGCTTTTTCACCGCGCCGGGCTCACCTCCGACGGTGCTCGAGCTTGCGGCTCGATCTATGAAGCCATGCACGAGAGCGCACCCAATCGAACCATCAAGGCGCCGAAGTCGCTGGACCATCGGTATCTGCACGAGGATGTCGGGTATGGCCTTGTGCCCATGGCGGAGCTCGGCAGTTCGCTTGGCGTTGAAACGCCCGTCATCGACGGATTGATTACTATCGCCTCCGCGATGAATGCGCTCGATTATCGGCGTGAGGGACTGACGCTCGATAAAATGGGGTTGAACGCCATCGCCGCGTCCGATCTCAAAACCGTTCTTCGCGAAGGATTTTGAGGGAGATTATTATGCAAGTCGGCTTGTGCTTCGACGGTTTTTACTCGATCGGCGAGATGATCGAGCTCGCGCAGCTGGCCGATAAGATCGGCATGCATTCGATTTGGATGTCGGACCATCTGTGCTTTCGTGACTCGCTCACTTCCTCGATGGCGTTTCTCGCTAAGACCGAAAGGATCATTGTCGTGCCCGCGCCACTCAGTCCCTATTCGCGTCATCCGATCATCACCGCGATGGCGCTTGCCACAATGGACGAGTTCGCGCCCGGGCGCGTCTGGGCGACGGCGGGAACCGGGAACGCGGCGGCGCTGGCGGAGGCCGGCATGAAAGTGACGCTGCCGTTGAAGACGATGCGCGAGTATATGACGGTTATGCGGCAATTTTTAAATGGCGAGACCGTGAAATTCCACGGCGAGGCGCTCAGCGTGAACGGCGCGAAAATGGCTTTTGTGCCATCCTCGCCGTTGCCGATCTACATGACCGCCGTGAAGGATGGGATGCTTCGGCTCGCGGGCCAGGTCGCCGACGGCGCGCTCCTGTCGGCCGGCTGCGCGCCCGGGTATATTTCCCGCTGCGCGGCGGAAATCCGCCGCGGCGCCGAGCGGCGCGAAGCTTCGCTCAACCGGCCGAATGTCGCAGGCTTCATCACGACGTCCGTATCAAACGATGCACGCGAGGCGATCGACGCGAGCAAGAGCTTTCTCGCGTACATTTTTCGCAACCAGCATCATGCCGAGAACATCCGCGCAGGCGGCGGGACGGTCGATCAGGAAGGGCTCGCGACGGCCGTTGCGCGGCGCGATTGGGAAGGAGCGAAGAAGTTTATCAGCGACGAGGTCGTCCGAGCGCATTCGGTTTCGGGCACCCCCCAAGAATGCGTCCGGCAGCTCGAGGCATTTGTCGCCGCCGGACTCGACCTGCCGATCCTTTTACCGATGGGTACGCCGGAAGCCAGAATAAGGGCGGTTGAACTGGCAAAACGCCTATAATAAAGTCACGAAGGTCGGGAAAAATAATGGAGGATTCGATGAAGCTAGGTCTTGAAAGGTTCGCATTAGGTCTCCTCGTTGCTGCTGTCGCGCTCGTATTCTACGCGTCCGCTTGGGCGCAGCCGGTCAATGTCGAAGCCGCGAAGAAAGAGGGACACCTCATCGTCTACGGCTCGCAGGTGCCGCAGGCGATGGACGGCGTGAACAAGGGTTTCGAGAAGAAGTACGGCATCAAGGTCGATTACTGGCGCGGTTCCTCCACCCAAGTCGCCGAGCGCGCGCTGAGCGAATTCCGCGCGGGAAAACCCGGCTACGATGTCGTCGAAGGAAACCGCGGCGTGCAACTCATCATGCGCGACGAGGGCCTCTTCGCGAAATTCATCCCGCCGTCCTCTGATAAATTTCCTGCTCAGTTCAAGGAAAAAGACGGCATGATCACGCCGTGGCGCGCGCTACCGATCAGCATTCTCTACAATACCGACATGGTAAAGCCGAACGAGACACCGAAGACGCTCGACGATCTATTGAGCCCCAAATGGACGGGGAAGATCAGCATGCCTGACCCGACGCGCCACACGACGACAGCGCAGTTTCTGTGGAACCTGAGCAAGTTCAAAGGCGATAAATGGCTCGATTACGTTAAGGCGTTGGCGAAGCAGAAGCCGATTTTGGTCGAGTCGCTCGCGCCGGTCACGACGACGATTATCAAAGGCGAGGCGCTCGTCGGCATCGCGTACATCAAATATGTGAAGCAATACAAGGGGCCGGTAAGCTACGTGTTGATGGACAAATATCTCACGGATCCCAACTACATGAGCCTCAGCGCGAAGACGCCGCGGCCGAACGCCGCCAAGCTCTACATCGATTACGTCTGCTCGCCGGACGGGCAGAAAGCCACTGCGGAAGAGGGAGAATTTCCGATGCTGCCGGGTATCGTGCCGCCGATCAAGGACGCCGAAAAGGTCGTGCCGGGCATGGTCTTCATGGATAATCCCTCGGAGGAAGAATTCAACAAGCTTATGAACACGACCTTCCGGCAAATATTTTTCAGCCAATAGACAACTTCGCCTCTCTTGCGAACGCCGGAGCCGCCGCCTCGACATGCGGTTCTCCGGCGTTTAAGCGCCAATGAACGGTACCGATGCTTTAACCCGGGCTTTCGATCGGCCGCTGCGCGCCGTGCGTCGGGACCCGCAGGCGGCGGTGCTCGCCGTCGTCGGCGTCATCATCGCCTATCTCAGCCTTTCGCCGACACTCATGCTTTTTTACGGCAGCTTCCTGAGCAAGCCGCTCGGAGTGCCGGGAAGCTTTACGCTGCGCCATTATATTCGGGCGTATAGCGATCCGGTGACCTATCAGCTCTTGCTCAATTCATTCATCTTCGCGACCGGCTCGTCGATCCTCGCAACGGGGCTGGCGGCGGTCATCGCCTGGATTACAGTGCGTACGAACGCGCCGCTGAGAAAACTTTTTCAGTTGACCGCCATCGTTCCCAATATTTTTCCGCCGGTCATGCTGGCGGTCGCGTGGGCGGCGCTGCTGAGCCCGCGGACCGGCTTGTTGAACCGTCTCGCGATGCAGCTCTTCGGCCTGGAGGAGGCGCCGCTCAATATCTATTCGTTGTGGGGCATGGTCTTCGTGGAGGGACTCATCACGACCCCGCTCGCGTTCTTAATCGTCTCGGCATCGCTGCATTCGATGGACCCTTCGCTCGAGGAATCCGCGCGGGTCGCCGGCTCGAGCAACCTTCAGATCGCGCGTAGGATTACCTTGCCGATCGTACTACCGGCGCTGCTCGCCTCGCTGACGCTCAACTTCGTGCGCGCGATCGAGAGTTTCGACACTCCGGCGATCATCGCGCTCCCGGCGCGCATCGAGGTCTTCACGACGAAAATCTACCGCGAGGCGATCGGCGCGTTTCCGCCGAATCAGAACATCGCCGCGACTTATGCCGTGTCTCTGTTGTTGATTTCCATGGTCTTCGTCTATCTCTACCGCCGTTTGACGTCGCGATCGGAGCGTTACGTAACCGTCACAGGCCGGGGTTACCGCCCGATGATCATCGAGCTCGGCAAATGGCGCTACGCCGCGACGGCGGTCGCGGCGCTCATTTTGTTGTTGATCGTCGTCCTGCCTTTCGCCGTGCTCCTCTTCGTATCGTTCGTGAGCTACCTTCACGTCCCCGGAGCGAAAACGTGGGAGCTGCTGACACTTGATCACTACCGGTCCAATCTCACCGATTCCCGCACCTTCCGAGCGCTGCAAAACAGCCTTATTCTCGCCATCGGCGGTGCCACACTCTGCATGCTGCTTGCTTCGGTGACGGCTTACATGACCACGAAGACAAAAAGCGCGGGGCGGTCGGTGATCGAGGCGCTCACTTTCATTCCCTGGGCGTTTCCTGGCACGGCGCTGGCCATCGGGCTTCTCTGGACCTATGTCTATATTCCGTTGCCGATCTACGGAACGCTGTGGATTCTCCTCATCGGCTATATCACGCGGTTCTTGCCCTATGGCCTGCGCACGATGACGAGCACCGTGGTTCAATTGCACGATGATTTACCGGATGCGTCGATGACCTGCGGCGCCGGTTTCTGGGCGACATTTCGGCGCATCGTGCTGCCGCTGTTGCGCCCCGGCTTCATCGCCGGCTGGATCATCCTCGCGACGATTTATCTCCGCGAGTTCAGCACCTCGATTTTCCTCTACTCACCGGGCGCCGAGCCGGTCGGGCCGCTTTTGTATCACTTTTACGTGGACGGCAACCTCGGACCGATGTGTTCGCTCGGCGTTATCGTGAGCGTGATTTGCCTGATTTTAATCATCATCGCGCGCCGATTAGGTCGTACGGGCGCAGGCGCCGATCTCTAAAGCCGCATTCGGATAATCCGAAAATTCTGATATGAAATGGCGGAAATCATGGACGCAGGCATTTTAAAAAAGCTCATCGAGAAGAATCTTCATTTTGACGAGGTCAAGCGGCTGCTCATCAAGCTGGTTCAATTTCCCAGCCCGCAGACCGATCGCCTTGAATCCGAGCCGCAAGTGCTGGCGCTCATTCGCGACGTCATCAAGCCGGAGCTCGAACGATCGGGGCTTCGGCCGACGATCGATTCGATGGGCAATCTCCTTGTCTCGCTTAAAGGGCGCGAGTACGCAAAACGTCTGTTGCTGGTCGGATATGCGATGACCGCCGCGCCGAGCACGATGAAAGACCCCTATTCGGGCGCGCTCGTCGATGGCCGCGAGTACGGCCTCGCGGGCGAATGCGTCTGGGGGCGCGGCGCGTGCGAACAAAAGGGAAGCCTCGCGGCGATGATGGCGGCGGTCAAGTTGTTAGCCGCAAGCCGCGCCGAAATTCCCGCGGATCTTTTTTTCGTCGTCAGCACTGCCGGCGAAACGGGACGCCATGACTCGCTCGCGCACGTGCTAGCCGGAGGCACGGTCAAAACTGACTGGGCCATTGTCGACGGACCGCCGGAAATCCAGCTCGGGAACAAAGGGCGGGTCGATATCCAGGTTGTCGTGCGTGGAAAACAGGCCCACAGCAGCCGACCGTGGGACGGCATCAACGCCATCGAAGGCGCTGCGAAGGTCCTCGAGCATATTAGGCCGCTGATGCCCTATCCGGCGGAGCGAACGCATCCTGAATTAGGGAAGGTTAGTCTCACACCTACGGCGATCGAAAGCTTTCCCAGGGCGACGCATACCATCCAGAGCGAATGCAGGATGGTCTTCGACCGCCGTTTGCTGCCCGGCGATGATCCCGACCAGGCGATCGATCAAATGAAACATGCCGTCGGCGCAATCCCTCCCTTCACCGTGGAAATCGAGCGGAAGGATTTTATGTATCCGAGCGAGGTCGCGAAAGACGCCGATTCCGTCTTGGCGCTGACGCAGGCGATCCAGGTGATGCTCGGGCACGAAGCGAAATACAGTTATTCGACGGCGGCGAACGACACCGGGTTCCTTAACGCCAAGGGAATTCAAGCCATCAATTACGGATCGCGGGATATTCGCTTTCAACATACAGATCACGATATGGTCTCCGTCGCGAATGTCTTCGAAGCCGCGAAGGTCTTCGCGTTCATGGCGTTGCACCGATAGGCGATAACACGGTGCCGTAATACGGTTTTTTGTTGATTTAGCGTCTCGATTCACTTATAAACGTCGCAACAATTCGCCGGGAGGGGGCCAATGAGACTACGCATAG